>JAAYUV010000080.1 GCA_012517475.1 Peptococcaceae bacterium
AATTGCTGTCTAATCCTGACTTTACCGACATGCTATTGTCCCCCAGAGGCTTTCGCATGAGGTTAGTCGGTTGTCTTACATCGCATCGCAGGAGCGATGATTTCTGCGAAATATATATGAAGCGCACAACGTGCGCACGAATGGAGGTATAAAAGATGAAAAAGAAAATCCTGGTTTCTATTTTAAGTCTTCTTCTGCTTTTTCCCGCAGCAGTCCTGGGGGCCGTTCCGGCAACTTTGGAAGCCCCGAGCGATTTGACTGTAGAACTGAAGCATCTTGATTCGGGAGAACCGTATTTCTTCATGACCTGCAAAATTCCTCGAAGCATACTTGATATTGACAGTGAAAGGCCCAATGAAGGTGCTATGTATATTGAATTTGACCGCAAAATAGATAACGGAGAATGGTCTTCGGCAGGGTTTCAAGGCTTGGAGTGGATGACGATAAATAATCAATACGGGGAGTTACTTGATACGCCTCGCGATGAAGGCGGCCTCAATACCATTGATATCAAGAATCATACCTACTCTTACCGTATGCGTTTTGTTTATTCGTATGTGGCTGACAACGGTAATTTTGCTGAGCTTCGTTCGCCGGACTCAAATACTTTTACTCTTGGTTCAGGCTCCTATTTTACTGAGCTGGATACAGGAAGATTAAGCGGACAAAGCCGCATTGAGACCGCTGTTGCCATCGCCCAGGAAGGTTGGCCCACTGGAGCGGAAACAATCATTCTTACCAGAGATGATAATTATCCCGATGCTTTAACCGGAACTCCTCTTTCCAAGAAATTAGACGCCCCTCTTCTGTTTACCAACACCCGGACCCTTACTCCGGCAACAGCAGCCGAAATTACACGTCTCAAACCGAATAAGATAGTGATTTTAGGCGGGGCCGGCGCTGTGTCTCAGGAGATTGAAAATGGTCTTAAAGCAAACTATCAAGTGCAGCGCATCGGGGGAGTTGACCGCTATGACACCGCGGCAAAAATCGCGGCAGAGTTGGGTTATAAAGGCAAAGTGGTCATCGCCACGGGGGAAGATTTCCACGATGCCTTGGTAGCCGCCCCGCTCGCGGCCTACAAAGGAATGCCAATGCTCTTGGCCGCCAAAAATAAACTTCCGGACTTTACGCTAAAAGCGCTGGAAACGATTGACCCTACCGAGACCATTGTTGTCGGCAAGAGTGATGCTGTGGACGACAGTGTTCTGGCAGCCCTAACCAATGCCAAACGGTATAACGGCAGTGACTATTATGAGACGGCGACGGTCGTTGCTGAAAAGTTCGGAGCAGATGCGGGCAAAATCTTTTTTGCCACCGGCAAGGCCTTCGCCGATGCCTTATCAGGTTCAGCCCTTGCCGCCAAATACAACAGCCCTATCCTCTACGTTAATGACCCGCTGGCACTATCAGTCAAACAATATTTGGAGAAAAACAAGGACTCAACAAAAGCTTACCGTCTGTTGGGCGGGGAAGGCGCTATTCCGTCCAATGTCGTCAATGCCATCAATCAAGTATATGAGGATGAGTAAGAAGATCCATTAAAATTCTCTCTATAATAACGACATTTAACTAAAGAAGGGGGATTCAAATGAGAAAATTACTTTGTATGTGGCTGGCGTTAATCCTCTTAACTTTTACGCTGCCAGGCTGCGGAGCCAATTCAAGCCCAGCGGCGCCTGCCGCACAACCGGGCAACAATGCCGATAACGCCAACGGTATGAACAATGAAAATGAAAAAGAGCAGGAAATGGCGGCTGAAAAAATGCGTTGGCGCATTACCATTGATCAAAAAAATAAATATACCCTAATGGGCACTGGGGAAATCCCTTGCGAGAACACCATGCATTTTGAAGTCTATAATGACAATGAATCTCCTTATGAAGGTGAATTTCAAGGAGCTGCATCAATTGTTAGCATAACCAATCTTGAAAAAGAATTTTATGACCATCCGGATGTCGAATTTAATGTACGCGAATCAAAGCATATAGCCGAGAATTTCCGGTTCAAACTTGTTCCAAGTGATGTCAAATCACTGACACGGGACGAAAACATTAATCCGTTGCTTACAGACGTAGCCAAAGCTGAGTTTCTTATGCCGGTAAAAGGGGATAATCCCGCTACCACCTTCGGTACAGCAAAAGGGGTTCCTTTTGGTGAGGGAGGCAAGCTTGATTTCAGCTTAAACTGCACGCTGATGCAGCATAATGACAGTATAAAATTGAAAACCGATATGTTCGGAACTTTTACCGGCAAAATAGAACGAGTTCCGAAAGAGGAAATTAGAGTTGTTCCTCTCGTCCCTGCTACCGCCGGAAAGAATTAAACCATTTTGCGAAATATTTTACAAGTTTTTTCTGCAATAATGGGTATTTATGCCAATAGAAAGGAATGAGAAATTGTGGATGAAAATCAAGTTAAAGAGAATTTTTCAGATGCCGAAGAGAACAAAGTGATGGGGATACTTGCTTACATTCTGTTCTTCATACCTATTTTAGCCGCCAGGCAGTCCAAGTTTGCGATGTATCATGCCAACCAGGGGTTAACCCTGTTTTTAGCGGCACTGATTATTAATATTGCAGGGTCAATAATTCCTGTAATAGGCTGGTTTATTATATTGCCTCTGGGCAATCTTGGAATATTAGGTTTGGTCATAATGGGGATTATCAAAGCAGCAGGCGGAAAAACGGAGCCTTTGCCGCTGATAGGTAAATTTACCTTACTGAAGGTTAACCATGATATGTGAAGGGAGTAAAAAAGTTGGGGGTGCCGTTTTGAAAAAAACTTATATAAATATTTGTATTGTAATAATGATCGTTATTTTATCCCTGACCGGCTGTGGAACTGTTCAGGATAAGGTTTCGGAAAAAGTCGGAGAAAAAATTGCCGGAGATGCAATTGGAGGCAGTGTTGATATTACCAAAGACGGGCTAAAGGCTGAGAAAGACGGAGTCAGTTATCAAACGGGAGATGATCTGAAGTGGTCAAAGGAGGCAATGGGAAACATACCTGAGCCCAAGGCCAAGATAAGCGGTGTATCAAATGCTCAGGGAGAAGGAGGATCCGTGACCTATTCGGAAATGAGCCTGGAGGAAGCCAAGGCTTATGAAGAAAAACTTATTGATCTAGGTTATACCGAAGATGGAAGAAGTGTTGCCGATAATGATATGATGGGCTATTCAGGAAAAAACAGCAGCGGTGATTCAGTAATATTTACCTATAATATTGGTTCCAAGGACGGCTCAATTTATTATATTCCTTCAGGCGCGCAGTAGTAAGAGGGAATTGTGGAGTTATTGTTCGTATCTTAGGAACCGGTAATTCTTAATATGATGCATAAGGAGGCTGTGTGAAAACACACCCAGGGAAAACCACTTAAAACGTTGAGTTTTAGGCGGTTTTTCAGCATTTATGGGGTAAAAAATAGATAAAATAAGTATGTACAAAAAATCCTGGAAAGCCTGATACCGGAGAAACACATGGTCAGGATTATCAATACGGCGATCGATCAGATGAATCTGGAACCATGTTTGCAAAATATCCCTTAAACCTCAATTTCACTAGTTACAGTATCAGACTAGTTGTGTTCTGTAAGGGATGGGTTAACCACACTAAAATCCTGTAGGGGTGAAAATGTGTAAAATTCATTGAGCGTTCATTCTTTTTCTCTATTTTTGTTGTTATTTAAAAGGAATTGTCGTTTTCTTAAAGAATTATAACCACAAAGAGGCCGTGTGTCATTGCTTGCACACAGCATTGCAGATTTTTGATTCAAATTAATAAAGAGGAAATGCCATATGCCGAATAAAGGAGAAGCAGAGCAGAATGATTGATTTCCGAAAAGAGCTGGCAAAATTCGATTTTGTTACGGTTGACGCTGAATTTGTCGGGTGTTATAACGAGGCAATACAGGTTATCGAGGTTTTCAATTCAACTCTCAAGCGCATCGGTAAGGAACTGAACAATACAAACATTCAGCTTGAGGAAGTTTTGTCCCAATATATGGAAGAAAAGGAGAAGGACAAGTATATAGCAGAGATGAAAAAGGCTATAACTGCTTATGAGGAAGAAAAGTTGTCCCTTGTCCGGGGATTGGTGGCTACCCTTGACCAGCTTGAGGATTTATACAGGTATTCATTGAAAAACGAATGCGGCAGTTGGTCGGAGCAAATACAGCTTTTATGGAGAAATACTTCAGCCAACCTGTTGCTGCAGGGAATTACTCGTATTGAGGGTGAAAACACTCTCTTCGATTCGCGGATCCATTCCGCAGTACAGGTAAAAGAGGACAATAATTTTCCCAACGGCGTGATTCTCGAAGTGTTGCGTTCTGGCTATATGTACAGGTCGCGCTTGTTAAGAAAAGCTCAGGTTGTAGTAAATAAAACTAACGGAGGCTATGAGAACAATGAGCAGAATCGTGGGTATTGATCTAGGCACCTCAACATCGGAAATCGCTGTCTTCAAAGAAGGAAACCCCTTTGTCATCCCCAACCACCTGGGAGAATACATAACTCCTTCGGTGGTAGGGATCTCCGATGACGGAAGGATTGTTGTCGGCAAAGAGGCCCGGGACCAGCTTCTGCTGAAACCGGAGGATACGGTCATTGAGGTTAAAAGATTAATGGGAAGCGGCGCAACGGTTTCCATGGGAGGAAAAGAATACACTCCGCAGCAGATTTCCTCTTTTATTTTGTCCTATCTTGTAGATTGCGCCCGCAAGTATTTAGACGAAGAAATTGACAGAGCGGTCATAACTGTGCCCGCCTATTTTTCCGATACCCAGAGACGCGCAACCGTAGAAGCGGGAAAACTCGCCGGAATCAAAGTAGAGCGTATTATAAATGAACCCACCGCCGCGGCCCTTGACTACGGCATCGAACACATGAAGGAATGCCTGCACATCCTGATCTATGATCTTGGTGGAGGAACTCTCGATGTAACAGTTCTGGAAATGTTCGAAGGCGTTCTTGACGTCAAAGCAAGCAGCGGCAACAATCAGCTCGGCGGAAAAGACTTTGACCGGCGGCTCATGGATTACCTTTTAAACAGGTTTGCCGCTCGATATAACGTGGATGTTTCAGAAGACAAAAGAGCGTTGATGCGCTTAAAAGAAGGGGTGGAAAAATGCAAGCTGGCCCTTAGCGACCAAGAGGAATACTGCTTGCTCATTCCCTTCTTTGCCAATGTGGAGGGGAATCCGGTTTCCCTTGAGGAGACTGTGAGCAGGGAGACATTTGAAGGTCTGATCAAAGAGCTGATTGATTCCACGGCAAAACAGATCAGTATTGCCCTGGCCGATGCGCGCCTCAGCGCTTCCGAGCTTGACCTTATCCTGCTTGTCGGCGGGTCGACCCGCATCCCTTATGTCCACCGCTTCATTGAGAAAACTCTGGGCAAACCGCCGCAGTCCCTGCTCGATCCGGACCTGGCAGTGGTAAGAGGCGCGGCTGTGCAGGCGGGTATTCTGGGCGACCAGCTGTCTGCTGAGAAGGACATCGTAATCACCGATGTTTGCCCCTACACCCTGGGGATATCCGTACTTGATTTTGTCGGCGGGTTTCCGGTCACTGACGCTTACGATGTCATTATCCCGAGAAATGTCACCATTCCGGTGGTTAAAGAGAAAATATACGGGACAGTTGCCGACAATCAAACTCAAGTTGAGATTAATGTCTACCAGGGAGAATTCAAAAAGGCCTCTCACAATAATTTTCTTGGAAAATTTCTGCTGAAAGGTATTCCTCCGGCCCCCGCTTTTCAGGAAAAAATCAGCGTTTCCTTTTCCTACGATGTCAACGGCATCCTGCAGGTAGAAGGGAAAATTGTAAGCTCGGGGAAAAAGGCCAATCTGACAATAGAGACAACCGGGGTGGAAATGGTTCAAGAAATCGACCCGGAAGGATGGGAAAAGGCGCCTAATGCCCGGAAATACAAGGCGATCATCAGTAAAGCCGGCCGGATGGTGGAAAATGGAAAAGCGCAGTATTATGCCCTGGAAATGGAAAGCCTGATCAGGAAGATCAAGACAGGTCTGGTGCAGGGCGAGAAATTGGAAAACCTTGACGTGCTTAAAGAAGAACTTCATGAGATTATCTATGAACTGACGGAGGAAACGGATGTTTGAAAATCTCTCCCGTTCTTACTATAACCAAGGGCTGCGCATGGCGAGAGAAGATCAGATTGGCCCGGCCGTACAGAGCCTGGCCAAAGCTGTCTGCTATCACAGCGATAACATTGAGGCCTGGAACCTGGCGGGCCTTTGCTGTTACCGGCTGGGCAAGTACAAAACGGCGGAATACTGCTGGACGCAGAGTGTGAATAAACGCCAAGAAGAAAACGCTGCCTGCGGATATCTTGCGGATTTAAGAAAAGCCCTGGAAGAAACCGCCCCCTGTTTCTCCCAGGTTGCCTCTCTTTGCCGGCAGGAAAAATACGGGCAGGCTGCTGGGATCTTGAGCAAAGAAATCTGCACCAGGTTTGATTTAGCCACCGGGCTGCTCAATTTCCTGGGTGTTTTACAGGTCCTTGACGGCAAGATGAACGAAGCTGTGAAATGCTGGACAACAGTCTTGGCTCTTGACAAAGCCGATCCCGACGCCGGGCTGTACTTGGAAGATATGGAGAAACGCCTGAGCTACAAGCTGCTCAAATGGAAAGAAAGGCTATTCAAAAAGGATATTTTTTAAAAGGAATGAGATTAAAAATCTATGAAGGACTATTACAGCACCCTTAACATCACCAGAAACGCAACGGTTGCGGAGATAAAAAAGGCCTATTTTACCCTTGTCAGGGCATATCCGCCTGACCGGCACCCTGAAGAATTCAGAAAGATCCGGGAGGCTTATGAGGTCTTAGTGGATGAAAATACGCGCCGGCAGTATGATTTGGTGGATTCCATGCCTGACATTGTTAAATTGTATTTCAAGGAAGGACGAAAAGCGCTGGACGAGGGTGATGCCGAAAAAGCCATCCGGCTTTTGGAAGAGGTCATCAAATTCTATCCGCACTTTTCCGTTGTCAACAGCCTGTTGGGGGAAGCTTATTTAAAAAACGAAAACAGTGTTAAAGCCATTCGCATTTTCGAGAAACTGGCGGCCCAGGAACAAAACAATGCCGGTTTCGTACGCCGCCTTGCCGAAGCCTATGCTCTGCGGGGCTGGCATAAGAAAGCGATCATACAGTTTCGCCGGGCCTTGTCGCTTGACGAAGACAATATATCCCTCTGGCTGGGGCTGACCGATTGTTATCTGCAAGCCAAAGATTTTCAAAAAGCCAAAGAAACGGTCCGGGAAGGCCTTGAAGTCAGCAATAGAAAAGGCTGGGACAACCTGGAACTTTATTACCACATCATCCAGATCGACATTTTATCCCATGATCTTATCAGCATGAGGAAGCGCCTGGAGGAGATGAAAAACAAGGCAATTGAAAAGGAGGAAGAAAGAGCCAATGCCGCCTGGTTTTTAGCCGCTCTTGCCAAAATGATCCACAGTATAGGGTTAGAGGAAGAAGCGGCGGCAGCAATAAATACCGCTTTTGCCTTGCAACCGGACGATGAAAAAATCCAAAGCATCAAAAAAGAGGTAGACACCCAATACAGCCTTCTTATGGAGATCAAGAAACTGAAAAAAGATTCTGCCGTTGACAGCCGTTTGGCGGAAATGCTTGATTGCGAGCTGCATATGTGTGGCCAAAAAGATTGCCTTGACTGCAAAATCACGCAATTCTTCTGTGAGATGGATATCATCGTTGAGATTGAATCCTTGAGAAAAGACGTATTGCGGCTGAAAAACTCCTATCCTGAATTGTATAATATGAAAAAGGAGTTTTTTGACAGCGTCCTCAATCCCAAAAAAGAGCAGCATCTGTTTGACACTTATAACAAGAAGTACAAGAAATACAAAAAGCTGTGTCCCGAAAGGTTTGACGATGAAGATGAGGAAGGTTGCGAACTGCTGCAGCAACCTTACAGGCGCTCCGAACCGAAGGTAGGGCGCAATGATCCATGCCCCTGCGGAAGCGGGAAAAAATACAAGAAATGCTGCGGAAGATCATAAAGAAGGAGAAGAGGCATGGCGATGATATTATTGTTCTATCCGGCAAACGGCGGCCAACCGTTCTCATAGGAATTCCACCTCTCTCAGGTTCTCTGCGAGCCGCCCCCATTGCGTGGTCCCGCTTAAGCGGGGCTGTGGCTGGACGGAAGTATCATTATCCCTCCGTATGGGTTCATCGTCTTAAATGCGGCCGGCATTCAGTTATTGCACGGATATTGATCGCTCGTACCTTACCTCATTGAATCTGTAATGGCATGTAGAATGGGCGTAAACACGCTTTGCCTGTTTTTCAGGCAAACTGTTGATCGCGGCATACAGCTCCTGTTAAGGCATGCCAGTTTAACTGGTATAAAATGAAATTTCCTATCGCTTCTAAAATAAAAAAGCCTGCCGCTTTAAGGGCAGGTTTAGACAAGAGAAGACTCATATGGCGGCCCGACTATCTTATGCGTAAGCACTTAGACTCGAAGCTTTGAGTCCCTGTTTTTCAACAGGTTTGCCCTTGGCGTTAATAATTTATTCTTTGAATTTTTAAATGTTGGCGAGTCATTAGTGCGGGAAATGGAGCGCCGGTGGCATGGCAAGTTCTTTCCCGCCGTCCGAATGGGCAGTAAGATTCGGATACCCAGGGATGACTTAATTCAGTGGGTTAAGGATGGCGGGATTAATAAATATAAAGAAGACATTGCAAAAGCTGACGCCGAGTATGAGGAACAACAGAGAAAAAGCCAGCCTTATCGGACAGGGGCGCGAAGGAGAAGTTCTTATTAAGAAAATGAATGATAACAAAATCAAACATGTAACCAGCGGGGGAATAGAATGCCCAGATCAATAAACCAAAAGTTAAAGATTCTCTATCTAATGCAAATACTTCCAGCCGAGACAGATGAAGAGCACCATGATCTATCGCATAAAGATATTGTTATGGTCAGAAACATTGAAAAACATCTTAATAAGGAGAGGTATCAATGGATCAGATCAAAGAAATCACCATTAATCCCGAAGCGCAGAAAATATGTTCTATGTTCCATTACGGCTGGATTTCCAAAAAGGAAACAGGTCCAATTGAACGTGATCTTAAGCTGTTTCGGGATGTGCAAACGTATCTTTCCCTAATGGGCTATGAATTGCTGAATCCTCCCGGCACCGAATGGTATGTTATACGCTTAAAAAAAGAATACGATTCTGCTTCATTTGATTATTTCCTGAAAAGGGTAAAAGGGATAGATCGGAGGCATATGGCCCTTCTGACAATTATTTACGCCAAGCTCGTTCTTCCAAAGGAGCTTCGTCATGTCGACCCTGATAATGAATTGAGTCTGACGGTCGATGAGCTTGTTTATAACTATGGGGCGAAGTTTCAACAAGGAAAACAGAGCCCGCGCAAAACGATTGAAACCTTGCTCGCGCCATTAAAAAAATATCATTATATCCTTTTTGAAAAAGGTAAATCAAAAATAACTGTCGGGCCGGCGATGTATATGCTCCACAGCGATATGCTGATGGACATATGCGATTATGTCATTCAGGGATTAACGGCTAACTTAAACGCAATCCAAAAAATTGATGAAGAGGAAACGCCTGAGAGCGAGGAAGATATCAATGATTAAAGATTTCTCAACCGTATATTGGGGATACCTCCCGCCTACCAAAGAACCCTATAAAGTTCATGAGAAAGTCAATGCTTTTATCGGCCCGTCCGGTCACGGGAAGACAACCATATGGGACGGGCTTCGGCTGATGTTGGGGGCAAGCCATTTTGAAAGTAAAAGAACATTCTCATTTTACGTCCATAGAAAAAGCAACTGGGCGGTGGTTAGAGTCGCCTTTCATAACGAGCCGGTGAATGGAGTTCGTCCGTTTGAAGGAGTCCGGAAATTTGAGGACGAAGTAACCGCCTGTTGCAGGATTTTTAAAAATGAGCAGAGCTCCTGGGCCAGAGACTATTATTTATTCGATGGAGAATTCCATGATCTCAATGTATTAATGAAAAAGTCTTAACAAGTCCGAATGGAGAAAGAGTTTCCGGAACCGACGCATGGGTTAAATTCCAATCAATAGCCTTAACTTTAGCCTATGCAATCGCTTTATTAGATGAAGATAAAAGAGAACCGTTACGAGTCCTGTCCGAAAGAATCTGGGGTAAGAGCAAGATCCTTGACCGGTATAAAAAAGATATTGCACGTGTTGCAGGTAAATCCCTTAATCAATTAAACTTAACGAGTATGCCTGAAGTGACTTTTGTTCATGGAGATGTAACTTATATCTATAAAGGATATCAATTATTGAAAATTTCGCGGTGTTTCAGGAAGTTTTTGCTCGAAAATATCAGGAAAGGCCCGATGTGTTGCTTTTGTGGGGCGCCGGTTACTTATCTTCTCCTAAAATACGGCTGCTAAATAAAATTCTTGAATCTAAGCCGATCCCCGTATACATATGGAGCGATTTAGATTCAGACGGGCTGGGGTTAACATTAGATATTATAAAAAAGTACGGAAATATAATGTTAATGCTTATCCGGTTCTGATGGGAGCCAGTGAACTGGATTTGGCAAAAGGGGACTATGTCGCCTCAAATCATCACAATTTAGATGACCCGGAGTTATCGGTAATCTTTCCGGATGTGATCGAAAGAATTAAATTACAAAATGTGATGGAGCAAGAAGAACTTCTGCTCCATTATGATCGGTTGGAAAATAAGTTGCCCTAGGGGGGTTAATAGTATTTATTAAGAGCGCCAATCATTTTTGAGAGCGCCTTTAGAGCAAGCAATTATAATCAAAGCCTTGGGGAATCATGTTTTTACGTAGTATCTACAAAATAGTTATGTTACAATAAAACAAATATCTTTATGGAGGGATAAGCTTGCAAAACGCATCTAAAAAAAGAAACAGCAAGCTTACCGCGCTAGACTTTTTTGCTGGCAGCGGTTTGGTAACGCTCTCCCTTAAACCGTATTTTAATGTGGTTTGGGCTAATGATATCAGCGCTCAAAAGGCGGATGTTTACATTCATAATCATGGACATGAGCATTTCCATTTAGGTGATATTAAACAAATTGACGGAAACAAACTTCCGGCTGCTGATCTATCATGGGCAAGTTTTCCCTGCCAGGATCTCTCGCTCGCCGGCTATGGCCAGGGCATACATGGAGATCGAAGCGGACTCGTCTGGCAATGGCTTCGTATTATGGACGAAATGAAATATATGCCGGCTATTCTTACAGCGGAAAATGTGGAAGGGCTGGTTTCTTCTGCAAATGGTCAAAATGATATTGCTCTCCATAATGAATTGGTAAAGCGCGGAACAAGCAGAAAAACGGCAAAAAGAGAATCCGGGAACGATGTATGCCGGCGCGGTTTTACAGCATCTTGTCGGCGCAATTTATCGCAACTAATCTTTATGAATGGAGCCATTTTGATTCTACACGGCAGAAGGATACGATTGAAAATTTAATCGGCATATATAACCAGCTCATTGAAAATTATGAAACCGATCCCAGCCTGCGAGTTAATTTGAGTTAAGAGTATATGTTGATGTGTTTGATAAACAAAAACGCTCGGATATTATGCGCCAGGTGAAAAGCTCCGGTAATAAATCGACTGAGGAAAAGATGATTACTTTTTTTCGCGAGGAAGGTATTACTGGCTGGCGCAGGAATTATAAGGTCTTTGGTAAGCCTGACTTTGTTTTTCATAAGCAAAAAGTTGCTGTTTTTTTAGACGGCTGTTTTTGGCATGGACATAATTGTCGGAATACACATCCAAAGCAAAACGAGGATTATTGGCAAAGAAAAATATCCTGCAATATGGCGCGTGATGAGGAAGTTACGAGGCGTCTTGAAAAGCTCGGATGGACGGTTGTCCGAATTTGGGAATGTGAACTGTTAAGGAAGAACCAAACGGTTTTAAAAGAAAAGATATTGCCCTTACTTAGTCCCATATTGTAGAATGGCAGTCATAAATAGCCTTGATTTTAATGTCCTGCCATATGGCAGGAATATTTTGTTTATATAGGTAAAGAGGAATGATTTATGGCGAGACAGGATCTATATATGTCACTACCATATGATTTATCCGGCAGCAGGAGCAAAAACCGTTTCCGGCTCGAATTGTTATGGGGAATAAGCAAAATGCTGGATATATATAATTATTCGGATTTCGCTATGGTATTTGACTATGTATGTGATATTGAAGTACACAGCCAAACTGGTTTCGAGTTTTACCAAATTAAAACACACAAAGGCGCCAAAGCGTACAGAGAGAAGCTGAAAAAAGAGAAATACTTAAAGCAAGGGTAACCAAGGCACAAGAAGAGAGCTACGATAAAAAAATATTGAAACTGCAGCACAAATTTAATGAAATAAAATGCTTTCCCCCGCAGAAACGCGGATATGAACTGGAAAAGTTATTTGCGGAATTGATGAAAATTAGTGATATCGAAGTTCAAGAACCATTTAGAGATTGAAAAAGAAATAGAAAAAGCGAAAAATTTTAAGCCTGCATTAAAGCATTACATTATTGCCGTATCTACCAGCAGAAATGCAGGAATACAGGAACAAGTAAATATATTAAATTTCCGACATAATGAAAAAGGTTTATTTGCAGTCGATATTATCTTTTGGGAGGATATTATCGGACTTATTATTTCTGATAAAAAAGCATTCGAACGACATTATCCACAGCTTTCAAAGGGGATTGGGGAAGACGGTAATGTTATGATTGAGGCAAATAATATAAAGAATTCTGTCATTGGCAATAAGATAACAATCAATACATATAAAAATTTTATAGTAAAAGAGAGCCTATTCCTGACACCATCGGCAGCAATACATATATGAAGAATTATGTAAAGTATTTAATCGACAGATATCATGATTATAAAAAGGCTGATTTTAGTTATGAACCGTTTTTGATTCCTTCAACAATTCCCACATGGCTTAAATCGGAATAGAACGCCAGATCTCCCGGCTGTGCCTGATTCCAGCTCACCGGAGCGCAGGCGGCGTACTGGCTGGAAGTGCCGTATCCGATTCTGTCCGCAATATCTGCCCTTCCGGCCGCATTGGCAAATACCCAGGCCACATAGCCGGAGCCAGTCCAGGCCGAAGGGACGTATTGTTCCGGTGGTGGAGCTGCCTTCGCCGGTAACTTTGGCAGGTGTTCCCCAGCGGCTGTCCCACCCGATGACGGTGGATTTGCCTCCCCAGAAGTAATTTACTTTGCCCACGAGAGAATAAGCGGCCAATACCACATTTTTACGTTGTTCGTCCAAGTTGGCGGGCAGGTTTTGTATGATAGCCGCGATTTCTTGAGGGGACAGGGTAATATCCATATAACTGCCGGTCAGCCGCATAAACAGCTGCCGGTATTGTTCTTGCGTCAGTTCATTTAACAAGCCGACTTGCCGCGTATTGAACCTGTATGGGGCAATCATGTCGGAGCATGATTTTGATTCCACCTGGATATGCAAAATAGTCTCGGCTGTGCCTTCCTCATGCTCAATTGTCTCAGTCCAATAGTCGATCTGGTTCATTTCCCAAAAGATGCCCCGCAGAATATTCACCTTGGCGTCGTTAAGGGAGGCGACATCCATGCCGTTTTCCGGGTCGGCGGCCACCTTCTTTCAGAGCTATAGATACTGTCGCGGATTCTGCTACAAAACCATAAATTCGAGGATGGTAAGGAATGAATCATTTTGAAACAAAGTTAAAAACCAGGAACAACACTTTCAGGGAGATAGTTGTCTTGTTATCCGTAAATTCTATTCTCACGGCTAAGGACTGGCCTATCCGGTAATTATGCTTTTAACCCTGCATCGACACTATATAAATGCAAGGTGCTTTCACGGTTGGAAGAAAGGAGAGGATTTTTCCATCTTAAGAAATCGGTAAGCGAAGACGGCGGAAGCAATTGGCTCATCGACAAATATCCAACTTTGGAGCCTGACCCTGATTATCCGGAGAAATCGTGGGTATTGAAGACCTCAGAATAACTTATGTTGACGAGTTGAAGAAATATGCCGTTAAGCTGATATTGCCCAGTGAAGCCGGTATCAACACTGTGATGGCCGGAAATAAATCCATCTGGCCTTCGTTATAATAAATCTTTCCATTTCCGTGCAGGTTCATGATAACTTGAAAACTCCGTAAATCTGTTTGTTGTCTGAGCTCTCCGGCAGAAAGAATTTCATAGACTGAAATTCCTTAATTTGTGGTCCTTCTCTAAACATGTTTCCGTTTATATATTCTGTTTTGTAATATCAGGAAGCTTTCGACTGGTTATTATCAATGCGGATAACATCTAAGGCCTTCTCAATATGCAGTTCATTCTATTGCCGAATTCATCCGTCCTGCCCCAATCATAAATCCTGTGTATTTCTGCTTTGCTGAATCTCTGTAAATTAGTTTCGCTTTCTTCTTTGCAGTAATGACACCATATCTGGTAGCATAATGAATACACCCTATAATGTTGTTACATAAACCTTTACTGTTTGTAAAAGAAAAACGTATTAAGTTTTCTAAAACTTGACATAATATAAAAAAAGTAATCCCTTATTGAGGTGGTAAACTTATGCGTTATTTATTTAAGTATCTAAATCAGAATAAACCGAAACTTAGAGAATTTGATCCGACAACAATTCAAAGAATTAAAGAAGGCGCCTATTTAGTCAAGGTAATAAGTGAAACCGAAGTAACTGCCCGTAAATGTGATTTCTATTCCGGAAATTGCACTGACCAAGAAATTGCCAAGTTTTTTAATAACCAAGCCGAAAAATTAAAAAAAGCAAAAAATTTACTACAGGAATATTATGAAAGTATGACCAAGGAGTGAGTAACTAGTGAAATTTTCTGATATGGATATGCTCCAAGATTATGAAAAGGATGCAAGAATGGCTGTTATAGCCTATTCATTAATTCAAACTGAGATTATTGATCCTAAATTAAGGCTAATAATAAGTGAAGCAAGTGATCAAGCTGCCAAGGCCCAAAAAGATGCTGCCGATCTGGTTCTTTCCAGAGGCGACCGACCATAGATTTTGAATTGCCCACAAAAACTTGAGTACATAAAACTTGTCCAACGGGGCAATAGGAAAGGTACGGTCAAAACAGCGGGCAGATCGGTGAAAAGCCTAAAACGCACCGCCAAGCCTGCGATTAAAACCTCGCAAAGGGCGGCAAAATCCGCCGTCAAATCCGCTCATACCTCCCAAAAGGCGGCGCAGGCAGCGCGGGCAGCCGCGAGAGCGGCTGCCGTTTCCACAAAGACAGCGACGAAAGCGGCGGCCGCCCTTAAGGCGGCCATCGCTGCTGTTAAGGGATTGATCTCGCTGCTTGCAGCGGGCGGCTGGGCGGCGGTTGTTGTTATTCTTGTCATCTGCCTTGCGGGACTTTTACTGGGTTCCCCCTTCGGGATATTCTTTTCCAATGAAAAATCCGGCCAAAACGCGCCGGTCATGACGGAAGTCGTCAGCCGGCTCAACCAAGAATTCGCAGCCAAACTTGAACAGATCCAGGAGGAAAATCCTCATGACACGCTGGACCTGTCCAATAACGGAAGCAGCGCCATGGTCGGCAACTGGCGGGACATCCTGGCCGTCTACGCCGTAAAGGCAATGCACATGAGGTTTTATCTCCTTTTTATTAGTATTGGTATTAATCTTCAATAGATAATTTATTTTCCATGAGTAATTTATCCTGTTTAATCAAAAAATATTTAATAAAGGAGGATGATTATTTTGCTTAAAATAAAGGATAGGGATACTCTTTCAATTGTCTCAGGTCTTATTGGACTGGCAGGAATGACTTTTGCCGATGGAATCTCCCGAGAATTTAGCATCTCCAAAAGATCATACCGGGAAGCTGCGGCTGGAATGTACGTATCAAAAAATGAAGCAATAAGTTTTAAAGGACAGGCTCTTGGATTAATTATGAACTCTGCCGTGAGCATCCTAGGAGCAAATTACATCATTAAACGTCTGTCACAAAATGGTCGTGATAAGCTTCTCCCCAAAGGAATAATGTCCGGGATTGCTATAGGCGCAATCGCTACGGTCATTCCGAATGTTGTTCCCAAGAATCGTGTTAAACCTAAAGATGCAACAAGCAATCTGTCCTATGTTTTTAGTAACATTGTGTACGGAATGCTTACCACTTTCGCCGCTGCTAAATTGGGGCATGATTCGTTGTTCGATACCCCTCCTCAAAATGATTACTTAAAACCAACAGAAAAGACGAGTGAACAAACGGTTTAGAAAAAATAATAAAAGGACTCCCCCTAACGTAAAATCTATTAAATACTGTTAAGTTATTTGGGCTCAACTTATGGGAACTACTTCTAGTGTAAAATTATGAACTATTAATGCAATTGCTGAGCTAAAGGTTCCATAGGTTTGATTCCTAAAAGAAATGCCGGCTCCATCGTTTTTCTGTTTTTCATCCGTGTTCTTTGTTTTAATCTTCTTTTCCAGTAGTAGATGATAGTATCCTTAATGTCATAGGTTTGAACATTGTCATTCCCTTATCTCGATAATTTGCTATTGGCTGCTCCCACCGTTGTGCGTTTGACTCCATTCTTTTTGAATATTTCCTTTTTATTATAGATAAGGTGCCGTTTTGTTCAAATGAGCAGAAAAAATAGAGCCCGGCTAACTTCAGACGGTCGGTGCTGGCCTGGTTGAGCATGACGATGAATTCGGAGTTGGCCAGCATGGTTCTTGCCGTGTGGCTCTGCAAAAGGTCGTCCACGTTCTACGTAATGCCCGTGCAAAAAGCGCCGTACTTCCGGACGCGCTTCCAGAGCGTGAACAGGAAGTTGGCGCTGTATTCGTGCTGGAACAGCAGATAAATCTCGTCAATGATGATAAAGGTGTTTTTTCCCTTGGCCCGGTTCCGGGTGATGCGGTTTAAGATGCTGTTCAGCACCACCAGCATGCCGATGGGAAGAAGCTGTTTGCCGAGGTCGAGGATGTCGTAGCAGATCAGGCGGTTGTTGACGTCTACGTTGGTCGGTTTGGCGAAAGTGTTCAGGCCGTCCATTTGCTGGTAGGTCAGGGCGGAGAACTGGCAGAGGTGCTTCCGGGCCGTGGTCAGCAGGGTTTCCGTGTCGCTGTCCAGTTGCTCCTTGCTGTCCGCAACATGGACCAAAGTCAGGACGGCGAACATCATCCGTTGGTCGCGGGTGGTCAGATCGTCGAGAAATTCCTTGCTTTCCTTGCGCTGCTGCTCCATACCGTTTCCAGCTGGGCCGTTAAGCGGGCGGCAAATTCGCTCATCATTTCCAGGTAGTCCGCGCTTCCCGCCGCATCTCCGTATTGGTCAACGCCTAACGGGTTATCCCAGGTGCAGTTGCAGACAATATACGGGCAGGAGGGATTTTTATCGTCCGTCATAAAAAGAATTTCTTTATCGCCGACATGGATGGCATGCTTGACCTCATAGGCATCCGCCATCCGTTTTTCCTTATCCATTTGATTTTCACTCCAATCGTCATCGTATCAGCCCGCCCAGAATAAGAGCGCCGGCATACCCTCCGAAGCCAATGGCTAAAAAAACAGCCAAGGGCACACTTTCTTGTCTTGTCGCCTTGGCATAGACGCAGGCGGGAAGCAGGGCCAAAAAGAGGATGGCCGCAAGCGCGTGGAGCCCGAAGCAGAATCCCATCGCCGCCGAGAGCTTGATGTCGCCGCCTCCGACACCGCCGTATTTGAGGGCAAGGATAAAGAGGCTTAAGCCCGGAAGCAAAAATCCCAGAATCCGCTCAAGCGGGGTGGGGGAAGGAAGCAGGAAAGCGGAAACGCCGCCGATCGCGAGAATGGTTATCCAGGTCCAATCGGGGATGATCCGCTTTCTGTAATCCGTGACTGCCGCCCAAAGAATGGGGACGGAGCAAAGCAGCAGCGTCATCTTCAGTTACCCGTGGTGACATCATCGGAATACATGTTGTCCGCCACATGGATTTGAAGCTCGCCTCCGGTAATCCACTTCGACAGCGTTCTTCCGGGGGTGTGCGCATCGGTGACCAGGAGCTGGGCGATGTAGTCTGTGTTGTCGGGGAACCACACCGGGATATACTGCTTTTTTTAGCGGAAGGGGGACGCGGGATTTTCTCTGAAGGTGAATTGACCGTTTTCCTTTATTAATGGGATGGCGGTCTCATAACGGTATTCCGGCAAATAGACTTCCGCCGTCTGCGGAGCGGTAATCAGCTCCGGCCTGTCATAGTCGGTGTTCACGCTGGCCGAGACCCGGATGGCGTAGCCGTAGCCCGATTTGAGACAGCCCTTGGCTTTGGTGGCGTAATCCAGGGCGGCGCTGACTTTCAGCTCGGCATAGAATTGCCGCCAGACAAACCGGCCGTTCTCATAGCGCTGCTCCCACCATGTCACCCTGGGCTGGTCATTTCTTTCCGGCGGAGCGGGCAGGACGCGGCTTTCCTCCGGCTGCTCATAGGTCACGTTCAGGATGACGGCCTTTTGGGTAAAGGTGTTTTGATGGAGCTGCTTTCATTGTCTAAAGACTGTTCGGGGTTGATAATTGCAATTAGGGTGATGTTCTTATCGGCCTGTACGTTTGGGGTATCCCAGCGAAGCGAAACCACGTTCCAGGTGTCTTTTTCCATGACGACTGCGTCAATGCGCCTTGACAAGGACAATTCGGGGATTTGGAACAGCACCGTGACGTTTTGCCCCGGCATAAAGTCGAGGCTGCCTTTGTTGGAAACCTTGACCGTAGTGATGACCGCTTGATTTTCTTTGTATTTATCTGGCGTGATTCTCTGCACGTCCAGGTCATAAGGGCGTTCCAGCACCAGGATGTCCGCGGCGGCCGTGTTGTTGGCCGGATTGGTGTCAAGAAAGCCTTGCGGGACGCCGATGTCGGCCCGCAAGTGGATTACGTCGGCGGAGGTGTCGGCCTGGCGCACGATGGTGTAGGTCTTGCTTTCATTGGGGAAAAAATCCTGGACGGCAGGGATTTCTATGATTGGAACGTGATCAACCGCGCCTTGAAGGGGAACGTCATAGGCGGGGTTTTCTCCGTTGTTCGTATAGACCGCGATGAAGGAATAGCTGTCGCCCCGGTACACCGTGGCGGGAGCGCGGATGGCGACCGACAGGTCGTTCCCGTCACAGGCCTTGAATTGAAAATAGAAAGCTGCGGCGGGAGTTTGATAATTGATTGGCTGCGTAACGGAGGTCTGCGTCTTGCTTTCTCCGTCGGCATATTCGGCGCTTTCCGGCGTGTAATCCCATTCCAGGCCGCAATAGGTGAAATTGCGGGACAGGAGGATGTCGTCTTTGGAAAAAGCGACGGAGGTGGTCTGATAGGGGAAAAGCAGCTCCGGCGCACCTTTGTCCCAGGCTGAAAGTTTTCCGTACACTATTTGCTTGTCTTCACTGCACCAGGTTGCATTAATGTCAGGTTTTACCGGGGCCTGATAGGTGATTTCCGCGTTGCGCATGGTTTCAAAGGCAGTCAGGGTTTGGGGCGTCCAGCCGAAACTGCCGGTCAAAGGAGTAAAATCTTTTTCCGTGTCATAGATTCCGCAGGTTTGGCCCGTGGAAGCGCTATAGACGTTGACGACAAGGCTGCCTTTCAGCGTATAGGTTTGGCCGTCGCGTTTGCCGATCCAGCCGGAGATTTTATCCTGTTCTTGTTCGGCGACGGTATTGGCGTTGACAAGGTCGAGGCGCTGAGGGAAAGGGAAGGTCTTCAGCAGTTTGTCGTCTTGATAGATTTCGTGGACATTGAGGCCAATCGTCCGGTAGCGCACATCATAAACGGCTTTTACCTGAAACACCACGTTGACCGTGACGGTGAGGACAGCTCCCCGGTCTGTTTTGGCTGTGACGGTGTAGGGACCGTTCGCCGGTCAGGAAGCTGAAAACGCTGCGGGTTTTGAGATTCCCTTTCAGTGTCAGCCGGGGCGGTTCCTCGGCGGCGTCGATGCTTTCAATTTCCAGCTGGTAAACCCACTCATTGCCGGCATATTTATTCAAACCGGAGTCCACCTCCTTTGCAAAGGCTTCATAGGCTTTGGCGGCGATTCCGCGCGGGTCATAGGCGTAGATGCTTTTTCCCTGGGCGCTTGTTTCGGCTGCCCGGATGGAGAGGGGAATTTCCGATTTGAACACGCGCAGCTTGTCGCCGTAATCCCGCCGCAGGATAAAGGAAATATCTTTGGCAAAGTTGGTGCGGTTATCCACCATGGTTAGCAGAACGCCGTCGATAATCAGCTTGGGATTGATTTGCCGCCTGACTCTGGCGATCGTCTGTAAAAGCTGTGCCATCCCTTTGGCCGGCAGGTAGTGAGCCTGGACGGGAATAATCACGCTGTCGGCGGCGGCAAGGGCGTTGATGGTCATCATGCCTAAACTCGGCATGCAGTCAATCAGCACATAGTCGTAATTGTCTTTGACACCGTTGATATAGGAGCAAAGCACCGTTTCCCGGCTCATGGTGTTGACCAGTGACACTTCAATAGCGGACAATTCGATGTTGCCCGGCATAAGGTCAACGCCTTCCGCATGATGAAGGATTCCTTCATCAGTTTCATACGGTTCCTCCAGCATGATTTTTGTCAGTATGCTGGCCAAGGAAACGGGAAGATTGTCCGGCTCCTGATAGCCCAAGGAATCCGTCAGGTCTATGTTGTCAAAAAAAACCTTTGATGTCCCCTTCAATTACCCAGTTTGTTCCCTTGCAGGTTGATTTAATCTGCAATAAGGCAGTATGACAGCTCTTTTTAGGTCTGAACCCATGTGAACTGTCCATAAAGTTTGGCTCATATATCGCTTGCAAGATTAGACGCAGCACTTCTTGAACTAGCTTGTCTTGGAAGGAAGGGATTCCCAGCGGACGAAGTTTTCCGTTTTTCTTTGGGATATACACTCTGCGGACTGGTTTCGGGTAGTATGTTTCTTGTTTCATCTGGGATATAATTTTGTCAATCATTCCGATATTGAAGCCATCTATGGTGTTTCCATCAGTCCCAGGAGTCATATTTCCTTCCGCTGTGTGAATGTTGCTATAAGCTAGTTTGTAGAAATCAGGATTAAACAGATTTCTGTACAGCCTGTCGAATATAAAGTCGCTGCTCTGAATTGACCGTTGACCTAGCATCGACAATACTACTTCGGCTTTTTGCATTACGCATACCTCCATAACTTGTCAATTGAACAACCTGCCCTCCTTCGCCATGTAGGCGGCTTTCCCGTCCTCGGACTACTACGAGGGCTCCGTAACCATACCAGGTATTCAAAGCCAATGCTTATAGCCTTTTCAGGCATCCTGGGTTAGGTTATCTCCGTTTAGCATTTTCATTTGGTATAAACGAGTGGGTTAGACGCCCGTTCGCTACTTTAACGTGTTTCTTTCACGCTGGGAGGATATTAGAGAGTATAAGGGCCGCAGGAAAATGCCCTTATAAATTTCCTCCGTGCACGCAATCAGCATCCGTGCACCCCGGCGGGTTAACCCATATCTTAGGGATCATATAAGCATTGCGGATAATAAAATGCTTTACTTGGTTCTCACCGCAAAAGTTTTCGCGCCGTGCTGCTTGCGATGCCGCCCAACATTGCTCTGAATTCATCAAATGTAACCACATCAGGATATGAAGCGAAAAGCTGTTCATAATACTTCTGATTTTTCACAGTCATCACTCCTAAAATTATTGTCAATGGTAGGGATGATTGTTTCATTGATAGGTATTAAAAGATACTCGTAAGTGATTCGTGGTGATGCCGGATTGTCGGAGCGCCCCTCCGTATCCTTCCAATATCCCTCCGATGTTCAAGATTTCAGCATAAAATCTCTTTTTGCCCAAGCCTTGGAGTGGCGGGAGTTTTAGGGAATGAAGTGCTGGAAACGCCCATTCCATCAGGCTTTCCGGGGTCCGAGGATACCTGTGGATTCCACTAGATTCCTACGGAGAAGAGTATCTGGGCCATATTAACAGACAGCAACGATTTTGATTTTTAAATAATATCATGGATTAAATTATCTATTGACTTTCCCCCGCGATGGAGGGTTTATACTCTTTTTGAGGAGGTGAGGCCGTGTATAAAATCAGTGAATTCTCGAAAATTACCCATCTTACAATTAAAGCATTACGCTATTACGATGAAGAAGGGATTTTAAAGCCGT
>JAAYUV010000034.1 GCA_012517475.1 Peptococcaceae bacterium
ACTACTTAGGCGCCAGACTTATTGCCTTTGAGGATATCCTTGGGCTTGGCGACTATGCTTTAATTATTTCCGACAGCGGCGTTATTCAAGATGTGGCTCATAACCCCCTGGCTATTGAGCTGCTTCAGAAAGATGTCAAAATAATTGGGTCTCAGGTACTCACAACCAAAGGGTGTTTAATCGGTCAGGTTACCGAATTTATGATCGAAGAGGAAACCGGCAGGATCTCGGCCTGTCAAATCACGAATCCTCAGGGAAACATCAATCAAGTAAAGTGTGATCGAGTTATTACCTATGGCAAAGAAATTATTTTGATCGATGATAATCCTTCTCCTCCCAAGCAGAACGCACCCGAACGAAAAGCCGCGAATCAAGCTCAAAACGTACCCCTCTCCAGTGAAAAAGAACTGCTTAAGAAAAAGATTGAAGAATTCGGGAAAAGCGATAATTTGCCAAAGAAGACGGAAAGCAGCCCGGTTATCTCATTCCCCCAGGATTTTAATGTCTTTGAACAGCGCCAGCTTCAATTTTTGTTAGGGAAAATTTTAGATAAAGATGTTCAGTTGGATAACGGAGGGTTATTGAAAGCAGGAGATAAAATTACGGCCGATTCTCTGTCTGCAGTAAAATCCCGGAATACGTTAATGCAGTTAACCGCCCACGTCGTCAAATAATTGAGGTGAAAAGATCATTAGGGAGAGCGCAGAAAACCAGCTAAGCCAAAGCATTGTTGCACTGGATGAGTCGCCCAGGGCTTTGACTGCTGCCGCAAGCTTAGGTAATTATGTGTTTAAGGGCTATTCGTTTTGGAAAAGAATCAAAAAGAACCGTCTCCGTGATTAGGGCAGAGACTAGCCAGCGGACAATCTTTGCATCTGGGCTTTTTGGCACTGCAAATCCTTCTCCCTAAAAATATCATCCGGTGATGGGTGTCTATCCAAAGATCCGGAGAAATGACCGAAGTAAGGTCTTTTTCTACTTTAAAAGGGTCTTCATGTGCAGATAGTCCAAGCCGTTTGGATACCCTTAAAACATGGGTATCAACGGGGAAAGCCGGAATTCCAAAAGCATTTGCTAAAACGACCCCGGCTGTTTTTCTTCCAACCCCGGGCAGTTCAATCAATTTGTGCAAATCCTGCGGGACGTTACCCTGGTATTTATCAACCAGTATTCTGCAGGTTTCCAGAATATGCTGAGCTTTTGTTCTGAAAAGACCGATCTTCTTGATTTTGCCCTCGAGTTGGGAAGGGGTTAGTTCCAGCATTTTTTCCGGTGTAGGATACTGGGCAAAAAGTTCAGCAGTAACCTCGTTTACTTTTTGATCCGTTGTCTGGGCACTGAGAATGGTCGCAATCAATAATTCAAAAGGATTACTGAAATGGAGTTCACAATAAGCATGGGGAAAGGTCTCTTCTAAGATTTGAAGAATGGAATTAACATGTTGTTTACACATTTAGCTTCTTCCTTTTACAATAATTTGTATAATACGTTATAATGAAGTAATTCTTTTTATTCTACTAGATAATCTTTTAAAGGAGGAACGAGTATTGTTAAGTGTAGCGCTTATTGCCCATGACCAAATGAAACCGGAAATGATCAAATTCGCACTCCAGAATAAAAATATCCTTGCCAAGTGTAAAATTACGGCTACGGGGACGACAGGTTCTCTCATCGAAGAACATACCGGTATTCAAGTTGAAAAAGTCTTATCCGGACCACTTGGGGGAGATCAGCAGATCGGGAGCAGGATATCCTGTCAGAGAGTTGATGTTGTGATCTTCCTTCGTGATCCGCTTTCGGCTCAGCCGCACGAACCGGACATTTCTGCGCTCTTGAGAATCTGCGATGTCCATAATATTCCGGTTGCGACAAACAGAAGCACTGCCGATATTTTAATACGTTATATCCATGACAAAGTTCAAGAATGTAAATAGAGTTTACCCCGCTTTATGCGGGGTAAAGTTGTTATTCACCGGTATAAAGGCTTCCGCCAATAAATTCTCGTATGATGGAATTGAAAGGAACTTTACTGGTGTCCATCGGTTCAAAAAAGGATAAAAGGTTTAATAAACGCGATACGGCATCATGGTAAGGGCTTTGGGCAGAAACCTTTTCTAATAAGGGTTCTGCGAACGACCGCAGGGCATTGAGTTCATAGATCAGACTGGAGTTAAACATCACATCGGATTCCTCCTGATACCTGAAGACATTGGTGTTTTCGCCCCTGCGCACACTTGCCCATTGTTTCAGTGTCCGTTCCGGATCAAAGCCCCTGAACTTGTCATCCCGCACAATTCGTCTGATCAGTCTTGCATCTGTTGTCGGGACTCTGTTATAGTTATCAATATTGAGCTGGAAAAGGGCACTGATATAAATCCTAAAGAAATAATTCCGGTTAATAGTCGTCAGCAAATTGGGATTCAGGGCATGAATTCCTTCTACAACCAGAATATCGTCAGGCCCGAGGCGGAGACATTCGCCCCGGGCTGCCCGGTTGCCTGTAAGAAAGTCAAAAACCGGGGTTTCTACGGTCTCACCATGAATGAGTTGTTCCATCTGTTCATTCAGGTAAGGAAGATCCAGCGCTTCCAGGGCATCAAAATCAAGCTGGCCGGAAGCATCTTTTGGGGTCATATCGCGATTCACAAAATAATTATCCAAAGATAACGGGACCGGTTTTAAACCATTAACGCGGAGCTGGGTGGAAAGTCGCTGCGCAAAAGTTGTTTTCCCTGAAGACGAAGGACCTGAAATGAGAATCATCCGGACTGTTTTTTTCTCCTGGAGGATTCTGTCGGCGATATCGGCAATTTTCTTTTCCTGAAGTGCTTCGGCAATGCCAATCAGGTCAAGGGAACGGCCGTTTTGGATATAGGAATTGACATCTTTAACCTGATCCAGGTTTAGATTTTCCAGCCACCTTTGGGTTTCCGAATACGTTGCAGATAGTTTTTCCGGGAGAACAAACTCTTGGGAACCATCGGTATCATCAAAATGAAGGATAAAACCGGGAGGAAAATGAATAATATTAAAGTCTCTAATGGAAGAGGTATCAAGGAAAGCACGGTAGATGGAATGGATTACGGTATTTCCAAGTTCATACTTGAATTGGTTCCCTTCTTTGCCGAGCAAGCAGATCTTGCTGTTTTCCCTGACCCAATCTCTTAGTTTGGATTCAATTAACTTCACTTCTCTCGCGGAAACAAGGGAACCGGTAAATTCGCAGTAAATTCCATCTAAGATGGAGTAAGGAATTTTTAGTCTCTCTTCAGGAAAAAGTTCCTGGACGACCTTAATTAATCCTAACTGCAAGGTCTGCCTGTATTTTCTTATATAATTTTCGGACATTCGCCATCACCTTCCATTTCATCCGGTCTTCTTAAATATCTTCTTTACGGATCAAATTGAGTATAGTTTTTTTACTCTATTATCCAATTATAAAGAAAAATGGGTTACTTGTTCAACCCTCGGGAAAAGATTTCGTTCTAACTTGAACGACCTAACGATTTCATTTAAAATAAACATTACTATATTTATCTTATTGTTATTGTATAATATTATTTTATTGTTATTAAATTTGATGATCTTATTCTTGTGGTAATTATTAGGGAGGGGAAGAGTTTGTATATTAGTACCCGGGGCAACATTGAAAAACAAACTGCTGCACAGGCCATTGCCTTGGGAATGGTCCCTCAGGGAGGGTTATTTGTACCGGAAACCATTCCCCATGTTGATTGGCAGGAACTCAAAGGTAAAAATTACGCTGGACTTGCTTTAAAAATCATGAACTTGTTTCTTGATGATCTGCCGCCGGAAGTTTTGGACGAAGCCGTGAAAGTTTATGGTGACGGGCGCTTCGACACGACCAATCCGGTGCCTTTAACGGATGTGGGGAATTGTGGAATACTTGAACTGTGGCATGGTCCGACGGCTGCTTTTAAAGATATGGCTTTGCAAGTTTTGCCCTATTTGCTTGCTTCCAGTATCAAAACAATCGGACTTCAGTCTGAAGTCTTGATCCTTACTGCAACCTCGGGGGATACAGGTAAAGCTGCTCTTGAAGGTTTTAAAGATGTTCCGGGGACAAAGATTGCAGTCTTTTATCCGGATGGAGGGGTAAGCCCGGTTCAGGAGCGCCAAATGATCACCACCGGCGGTTCAAACACCTATGTAGCTGCCGTGAAAGGCAACTTTGACGAATGCCAGACTGCCGTTAAAAATATTTTTTCGTCACCTGTGCTAAAGCAAAAACTGGCTCAAAAGAATCTGGTTTTTTCTTCTGCTAATTCAATCAATTGGGGAAGGCTGATGCCCCAAATTGTGTATTATTTCTGGGCCTACCTGCAAGCAGCAGAAGGCGGGAAAATCAAGCCGGGGGAACAAATCAATATCGTTGTACCAACCGGAAACTTCGGCAATATTCTTGCCGCATACTACGCCAAAAGAATGGGGCTGCCTCTTGCCTATTTAATTTGTGCTTCCAATAAAAACAATGTTTTGACAGATTTCTTCCGTAACGGTGTTTACGACAGCAAACGCCCATTCTTCCTGACATCTTCTCCTTCCATGGACATTCTGATTTCCAGCAATTTTGAGCGTTTCCTGTATGAAATGTCCGGGAGAGATGACGAGAAAATCCGGTCATGGTTTGCGGACTTAACGACTAAGGGGAAATTTGAAGCAGATGGGCAAACCCTTCAGGAATGCCGTCATAATATGATAGCGGGATGGGCCTCGGAAGAAGGGGTAGCAGAGACCATTCGTCAAGTCTATGAAGAGTTTGATTATCTTCTTGATCCTCATACCGCTGTGGGGATGAAAGTCTATGCGGACTATCGGAAGAAAAACGGTGATGAAACGTATACAGTAGTTACTTCTACCGCCAGTCCTTTTAAATTTGCGCATCATGTGTTAAATGCCCTCAATGGGGATACGGGGAACGAGAGTGACCCCTGGGAGGCTTTATACAGCTTAAGTGAAAGAACTGGCTGGGAAATACCAATAGGTCTTAAGTCTCTGTCGCAAAAGGCCGCTCAGAGAGTAACCCGGTGCAATCCGGATGAAATTAATGAATACTTGATTCGCGAATTCTCACTGGGCACTTGCATTTAAAAAAATCATCAAGTAAAATTATTAATTGGAAGGATGGGGAACCTTCCTGGGAGATAGGTGGACGAGGTGGTTGAAACAGGCAGTGGAACGTACGCTGCCTGTTTCACTATATGACGTCCATGGATGGACTAATGCCGCGGTGCCATGGAGGGCAAGGAGCGGCGAATACCGGTAAAGGCCGGTATTTTGCTTTTTAACCGCTTATTGGTGCAGTTCAATCCTGAGTGGTTGCAAGGTATTATCCGTATGATATGATGATGCAATAGATAGATATAATATTTTAGGGGTTAGAATGGGGGAAAAGTAGATGACCGAAGGGGTTTTTAAAGGGTTGGAAGAAAACCGTATCTTCCAGCCTTCAGAAGATTTCCGGAAAAAGGCGTTGATTGCTGATCCGGAGATTTACGCAAAAGCTGAGGACAGATTGGCTTTTTGGGAAGAACGGGCCGCAGATCTCAGCTGGTTTAAAAAATGGGATTCCGTATTGCAGTGGAATCCGCCGCATGCCAGGTGGTTTGACGGGGGTAAGATCAATGCTTCTTATAACTGCCTTGACAGGCACTTGGAAGGTCCCCGAAGAGAAAAACCTGCAATCATATTTGAGGGTGAGCCGGGGGATTCCCTTGTTTTGACGTATGCCGAGCTTCACCGCGAAGTATGCAAATTCGCCAATGTTTTAAAATCCATGGGTGTAAAAAAGGGTGAGGTCGTTACGATCTATATGCCTATGGTACCCGAAGCCGTAATCGCCATGCTCGCCTGTGCCAGGATTGGAGCACCTCATAGCGTGGTTTTCGGCGGCTTTAGCGCCGAAGCTCTCCGGGATCGGATCAACGATGCCGGATCAAAGGTTTTAATTACCTCGGACGGCGCGTTCCGAAGGGGAAAAACACTGCCTATCAAGCAAAATGTTTGTGCAGCCCTGAAAGGTGTTCAGGGTATCGAGAAAGTAATTATTGTTAACCGAACCGGAATTGATATTGAGATCATTCCTAACCGGGATGTTTTCTATCATGATTTGATGAAGGATGCCTCCCCGGATTGTCCTGCAGAACAAATGGAGGCAGAGGATATCCTGTTTATTCTATATACCAGCGGAACTACAGGCAAACCCAAAGGGGTAGTCCATACCACGGGAGGTTATCTTACCGGGGTATCCACAACCCATCAGTATATTTTTGATATCAAAGAAGATGATATTTACTGGTGCACCGCTGATATCGGCTGGATCACCGGACACAGCTATCTGGTATACGGCCCGCTGACCAATGGTTCAACCATTGTTCTTTTTGAAGGCACACCGGATTACCCGGAAAAGGACAGATTCTGGGAGATCGTAGAAAAGTATAAAGTGACCATTCTGTATACTGCCCCGACAGCTATCCGGACTTTCATGAAATGGGGAGCCGGGTACCCGGACAAAAGGGATCTTTCCAGTTTAAGACTGTTGGGGACGGTTGGAGAACCTATCAATCCTGAAGCTTGGATGTGGTTTTTCAAACATATCGGCAAAGAGAGATGTCCGATCGTTGATACCTGGTGGCAGACGGAGACGGGAATGATTATGATTGCTCCTTTACCGGGGGTAACGAATCTCAAACCCGGTTCCTGTACCGTACCATTCCCGGGCGTGAAAGTTGAAATCCTGAATAAGGCAGGCCAGCCGGTTCAAAACGGGGAGGTTGGTTTTGTAGCCATTACCGAACCGTGGCCGGCCATGCTCCGGACTGTTTATCAGGATGATAACCGGTTTAAGGATGCCTACTGGAGCAATTGGCCAGAGAAGTACTTTGCGGGAGACGGGGCAAAAGTCGATGAGGACGGATATTTCTGGATCATCGGCAGAGTTGATGATGTAATCAATGTCTCAGGACACAGGATCGGAACGGCAGAAGTCGAAAGTGTGCTGGTAGAACACCCTGCTGTCGCTGAAGCAGCTTGTATCGGCAAAACCCATGAGCTAAAGGGCCAGGCTATTGCAGCTTTTGTTACCTTGCGGGAAGGCGTCGCCTCCAGTGATGAGTTGGTAGATGAACTCAAAAAATATATTGCTGTTAAGATTGGAGCGATTGCCCGGCCGGATGATCTTTATCTGACAGAGGAATTGCCCAAAACCCGAAGCGGGAAAATCATCCGCAGAATTCTAAGGGATATTGCTGAAGGGCGTGCTATAGGCGATACAACCACACTCGCCGATTCGTCTGCGGTTGAGGCTTTGCAAAAATTGAGCAGGAGTTAATTTCATAGACAATGGAAAAAATGCAGCCCGTCTTATCAAGGCGGCCGCTGCATTTTTTTATTGCTGTACATGATATAATAGGGGTGCAAAAACATCAAGTTTCCCTATTCAGGGAATAAGCAAAACCGGAAAAGAGGTTTGTTATATGGGAATTGAAATAGAACGAAAGTTTCTGGTCCATCATCATCTCCTGCCTGTATTAAAAGGTGGGGAAAGATTGATCCAGGGATACCTTTCCGAGAAGCCCTCCATCAGATTTAGGATCACCGGAAAGACCATGGTGATTACGATCAAGGAGTATTTTTCCGGAGACAGGCGTTTTGAACTGGAAACACCCGCAAAGGAAATCACCAGCGAAGAGATGGACAAACTGCGGGAGCTCGCAGTTTGTCCCCCAATTGTTAAGGTCAGGTATAAAATTCCCGATGAACAGGGATTGACCTGGGAGATTGATGTTTATGAGGGTGAAAATCAAGGGCTGATTACAGTGGATATTGAGCTTCCAAGTCCAAATTATCCTGTAGAGTTCCCTGATTGGGTGAATACCGGCAAAGAAATCACCTTTGATTCCCGCTATTCCAACCTGAACCTTGGTAAAACACCATTTTCCCAATGGTTTTAGGGTAAGAGATTTTTATCTGATCGGTAATACAAATTCTTTTGTACCTAAAATTAGTAATTTTCCCTCCGACTGTGTATAATAATCAAGAGTAACCATGGCAGGAGGGATTTATTTTGTCTGAAATTTTACGTTCCAGAGAGGAAATTCCGCAAGAAGATAAATGGAACCTCGAAGATATTTTTGCGACGGATGAAGCATGGGAAGAACGTTATAAAGAGACGGAAAAACTTATTGGACTTTCCGGCAAATATCAGGGCAAGCTGGCAGAAAGCGCAGACTTGTTTGTAGAATGTCTCGAATGGGCAGATCATTTGGGCCTCAATATGGAAGACTTATTTACGTATGCGCGGATGAGAAGAGATGAAGACAACCGGATTTCCCGCTACCAATCCATGACGGACAGAGCAAGTATGCTTTCTGTTCAGGCCGGAAGCGCTTTATCGTTTATTGTTCCCGAGATCTTGTCAATACCGGAAGACCGCTTTAAAGAGATGCAGAAGAACCCAAAAATGGATATCTATGATCATTATCTGGAAAATATTCTGAGGCAGAAAGAACACGTCTTATCTTTAGCGGAAGAAAAACTTCTTGCCGAGGCCAGTGAACTGGCGGCCGCACCGAGCACCATTTTCAGCATGGCCAATGATGCCGATCTAAAGCTGGGTCATATCCGGAATGAAGATGGGCATGAGGTTGAACTGACCAAAGGGAATTTTATCAAATATATGGAGAGCAAAGAGCGAAGGGTAAGGCAGGATGCTTTTACGACGCTTTATGCCGCTTATCGTAAACAAATCAACTCCTGGGCGGCCATGCTCAATGCCAGTGTTAAAGGGGATGTTTTCTTTGCCAGAGTAAGAAAATATAATTCCGCAATAGAAGGGGCCCTGGATGATGATAAGGTACCCATTGCCGTCTATGATTCCCTTATTCAAACCGTACATGACTTTCTTCCCCAGTTTCAGCGTTACATTCGATTGCGGAAAGAGGTTCTCGGGGTAGAAGAACTGCATATGTACGATATTTACGTTCCTCTCGTTCCGGAAATGAACGTGCATATTCCTTATGAAGAAGCAAAAACTACGGTGAGAAAGGGCCTTGAACCATTAGGGGAGGAATACCTGAAGGTGCTGGATGAGGGTTACCAATCCGGGTGGATCGATATTTATGAAAATGCCGGCAAGACAAGCGGCGCATATTCCTGGGGGACTTACAGTTCCCATCCGTTCGTCTTGCTCAATCATCAAAATACGTTTGACTCTCTCTTTACGTTAGCGCATGAAATGGGGCATGCTTTGCATAGTTATTTTTCCAACAAGAACCAGATTCATCTTTACGCCGGTTATAAGATTTTTGTGGCTGAAGTGGCCTCCACACTCAATGAATCGCTGGTCATGAGACACCTGATCCATACCACAACGGACCGGCAGATGAAGGCATACCTTCTGAATCACTATCTGGAGCAGTTTAGAGGGACTGTTTTCCGGCAAACCATGTTTGCAGAATTTGAAAGGGACATTCATGCAGCCGTGGAGAGGAACGAGTCACTCACGGCGGAATACTTATCCAAGATTTACAGGGATCTAAATCTCAAGTATTTTGGGGAAAACATGGTTCTGGACGAGGAAATCAACATCGAATGGGCAAGGATTCCCCATTTTTATAATGCGTTTTACGTATATAAATATGCCACTGGTTTTTCTGCAGCGACCTCTTTTGCCCATCAAATTATTGAAAACGGACAGCCGGCAGTGAAGAAGTACCTTGAATTCTTAGGAAGCGGCGGTTCGGATTACCCGATAGAACTTTTGCGTAAAGCAGGGGTTGACATGGAAAAACCGGAGCCGGTTCAACAGGCACTGACAGTCTTTACGGAACTGTTGGACGAATTGGAGGATCTTCTTAAAAAATAACTGTCAAATATTTGCGAAATAAGTATTTTGTTGTTACTATAGTTGTTAGAATAAGAGAGAGATCAGAAATATGGAGGTAAATAAGAGTGGCTAGTTCATGCAGCAGTTGTTCTTCAGCTTCCTCCTGTTCCGGCAGCTGTCCTTCCGTTCCGGAACTCACGGAGGCCCAAAAAATAAGTAATGTAAAAAATGTCATTGCAATCATGAGCGGCAAGGGTGGCGTTGGGAAATCCTCTGTCACCGGAATGCTTGCAGTCAGTTTAATGCGTCAGGGTTATAAAGTCGGGATCCTTGATGCAGATGTGACAGGTCCCAGTATTCCCAAAATATTTGGGATAAAGGATAAAGCCGATGCCAATGAAATCGGTATTGTGCCGGCGGTAACCCCAAAAGGCATTAAAATTATTTCCTTGAATCTGATGATACCCAATGAGGATGATCCGGTCATTTGGAGAGGTCCGATAATTTCTCAGCTGGTTAAGCAGTTTTGGACGGATGTAATTTGGGAAGAACTGGATTATCTGCTGATCGACCTGCCGCCGGGAACCGGTGATGTTCCGATTTCTGTTTTCCAATCCATTCCCGTTGACGGGGTTGTTATTGTTTCAAGTCCTCAGCAGCTTGCCAATATGGTTGTTAGAAAAGCAATAAAAATGGCAAATATGTATGAAGCTAATTTTTATGGACTTGTTGAAAATATGGCATATGTTGAATGTCCTGACTGTCATAAACGCATAGAGATTTTCGGCAAACCCCGTGGGGAAAAAGAAGCGGAATTTAATGAAATTCCTTTCTTAGGAGAACTGCCCATTGATCCAAAGCTTGCAGAATTATCCGATGCCGGGAATATCGAAGAATACAGTTCTGAATATTTCGACCGGATTGCTCAAAAACTTATTGCCCGCAGTAAAGAAAAAGCTTCCAAAGAATAGAATAGGGTAAGTGTTTACCGAAAAAAATAGGGCTGTTGCAAAACGACTAGTTTCCGTAATGTATAGACAGCGTCAAGCGCGTTACGCATGCGTAACGCGATGCGGTGCGCGGCTGTTTGCGCCACGGATGGCGCAATCTGCCGAGAGCGGCTATACATTATGGAAACCTTCTTAGGAGTTTTGCAACAGCCCCTTTGACTTCTTTATATTTCATTAATAAAAAAACTGTGTATAATTAAGCCAATAGGAGATAAAGATGTTTACTGAGGAGGCTTTTCTTGTGACAAAGGATTGGACGAACGTAACTCGAACAATCCATACGCCGGAAGGTAATTTGTTAATTAGTGGAACTACTTCTCCGCAAACGTTGTCAATGTTGAACATGGATCTTCAGCTGAAATCATTTCGTCCCGCCAAAAGGCAAAAAGCCGCCCTGATGGAAATTAGCGAACTGACAGATGGCAAAGTAGTCACGGCACAGCTGAATGGGGATCTTGTCGGGTACATCACATTTCATCCCCCGGATGAATTCGAAAGATGGTCTCAAGGACCCAAAAAAGTACTGGAACTTGGAGCCATTGAAGTTTCTCCGGTCGTAAGAAAATACGGAATTGCCAGGAATATGCTTGAAGTTGCTTTCGAAGATCCTGTTATGGAAGACTATATTGTTTTGGCAACAGAGTACTATTGGCATTGGGATCTTGAAGGAACCGGAATGCATATTTGGGAATATCGTGAAATGATGCGGCGTCTCATGGAACATGTCCATTTGGTAGTTAAAGATACTGATGACGAGGAAATTTCTTCCCATCCTGCCAACATGCTTATGGTGCGGTATGGTAAGAATGTCAGCACACCAACGATTCGAGCCTTTGAACAGTTGCTTTTTTCTGAATAAAATAAAAGCGGTTTTAGGCTGATTTCAGACAAAAAAAGATTGTTTTGAAGTAAATAGAATAGTTAATTAAGCTTCTTTTTGTATAGTATCATTATGCTAATGTTGTATGGTTCCTTTGCGGTTTGCAAAAAAAACGGAATATGTATAAAATATTGTTGAACGATTAAATATGCAAACTGCATGTTTATTCAAGAACAAGTAAGTTTCTTTTGGGCTATGGAACGTTATTCTAGTGCACAAAACGGGCGTTCGAGGGCGGGCCTAAGAATCCGCTAAGGGCATACCGATGAAGTTCCTGGTGGTGGCTTGGGACGCCCAGTCATGGGCTGCTGCTGGGAGTTAAGGACTTAGGGGGATCTGCAATGGCATGTGGGCGCTACCCTTTGTCCGTGGAGGCCCATGTTCGTGGCTTGATTTTAAGCTATGACTTGGGGATGAACCTGCATTAGGAAGGAACTTAGTGCAGTGTAGCCTGCCTTGAGGTGGGGAAGTTGGGAAGGCGTGAGATGGTAAATTGGTGTTGGCAAACACGAATTTATCTGCCAGAAATTCTTTTCTGCAAAAGAGGCTAGGACGTCCGGGAGTGTAAAGGAAAACTTCTAGAGCGTTTTTATTAAAAAGGATTGAAGTGCGGACTAAGTGGTGATCAAGTTCTGAAAGTGGCAACACTTCAGACCTGGAGGAAGGGGAAACCGCCTTAGGGGAAACCCTGGGGATCCCGGTGGGAAAACCTACTTGACCTAAGCCGCAACATTTACTTTTTAATATCCTAAGGTCCAAAAGACTTTTACTTCCATCGTAAATCATCATGTATTTAATAGGGAAACTTTGCGAAGTAAAATCATTTGCTTCGCTTTTTTATTTTGGTCATTATTTGCCTGCCAATTCGTTCTCTTTTATATATGATAGAAACAACTCACCTTCCCTGGTGATCTTGCTCCCTTGTCTTGTCTTTCCCGCTTGGACGTAACCCATTTCTTCAAGAATCTTCAGCAATTGACGTACTTTATGATCCGCGAAATCTTCGCCGCAGTTGTGAAGTGCACGTTGAAGAGACTGTCGTCCGATGCCTTTATTGAGAAAAGAGACCTTAGAGACTTCGGTAAGGATGAAAACAACGGGTTTAAGCAGTTCCTGTTTCTGCAATTGTATCATGATTTGTTCATTGTTAGTCTCACAAATGGGGGAGATTTTTTCCCGCACAGGTCTTTTTTCCATATTCCTAATCATATAGGGTGGGATATGTCTGATCGTTGCAGTCTCATCCGGTCCAATGATGCTGCAAAGGTATTTAGCCACATTCTGCAATTCGCGAATATTTCCTGGCCAGCGGTAGTCTAAGAGAAAATTTTTCAATGGGGGCTCAAAAACCAGTTCACGGTTATATGCTTTTTGTGTGAAATAATTGATGAGCACAAAAACGTCTTCTCCGCGGGCACTAAGGGGTGGAATTGTAATGGGCAGGGCACATAAACGATAAAATAAGTCTTCCCGGAATTTCCCCTCACTAATCAGCAACTCAAGATTCTGGTTAGTAGCAGCGATCACTCTTACATCCACCGGTGTCAGCATATTGCTTCCAACACGGCGTACCTTTTTTTCCTCCAAGACCCTCAAAAGTCTTTTTTGAACCTCTAATGAGGCATCGCCAATCTCATCCAAAAAAATTGTTCCCAGATGGGCTTCCTCAAACAGGCCCGCTTTTCCGCCTTTTTTTGCCCCGGTAAATGCTCCGTCATCATAGCCAAACAATTCACTCTCTACCAGATTTTGCGGTAATGCTGCAAAGTTGATGGCAACAAAAGGTCCTTCTTTTCTCTCAGAATAATTGTGTATAGCTTCAGCAAACAGTTCTTTTCCGGTTCCGCTCTCTCCTTGAAGGAGTATTGTCAGATCTGTCCTTGCAAATTTTTTAGCTTGTGTTAATGCTGAAATCAAAATGCCGGAATGACCAACAATGTGACTGAAAGTTGCTTTTGCCACATTGCAGTTGTTTTTTAGTTCCCGCCTAACTTTGGCTTCCAAGTCTTTAACCTGGACAACCGGCCGGAAAGTCGCGACTGCGCCTTTGGCAAATCCTGATTCGTCCCGGAAAGGATTGGTACTGACAATGTAATAACTCCCGTTAATTCTCTTAATCTCGTTGGCAATTCCTTCCTCAGTATGAATGCAAGCTAAAAAATCAACCTGTGGAATCACTTCGGTTGCGTCGCGATCAAAGGCCTGAATCCAATTAATTTCCAGAAGTTTTTGCGCTACCGGATTGAAGACAATGATTTTATTCTTTTCATTAACAGCTACAATGGCCTCATCGACCGTGTTTAAAATGACTTCCATCTTGTGCTTCAATTCATTATTCTGGGCAGCCATTTTATATTGATTGATGCTGAGGTTAAGAATCGCTTGAATATAGTAATGGGAGATTTCATTAATTAGTGTCATCGGTAGCTTAAGAAGTTGAATAAGCTGGGCGAAGGTTGAAATATCAATGCTCCTTGCGCCAATATCAATGACTTTCTTAATTCTGCGGGGCACGAGATAGTCTACTCCCGGCGTAATTGCACATGCAATATCCTCAGGAAGTAGTCCCCTCTGCTCCATTTCACAGCCTGGATAATACGGTATGAGATCAAGAAAGCTGAAGCCCAGTTTTTTAATAATATTAATGGTAGAAAGGGCAGCTTCTTCCCAGATCCCAACAACAATAGCTCTCGTTCCCGGGGCGAGTTCCAACAGTTTGTCAAGATGTTCGCTGTTGATGATGCGCTCAGCAACTAAATAATGTTTATGGGGAGGAAGCTGGCTCTTAACGACTTGAAGGATAGTTGAACTTGCTGCTACGTAGATATCACAGGTCGGATAAGGCAAGATGTCTTCATGCTGAAGACACCATACTTTTACCTCAATATAAGCGCCCAAGAATTTCATTAACTGTTTAGCAATAAAATTACAGGTTGATTCACTGTTTCCAATATAGCAAACAATTTTTTTCATAATTCCCCCTCACTGTATTTCCACAAATATCCAAATGAGTTTTAGATTCTCCGCAGTCAGGAAGAAAACCTCTTTTTTTTTCGCACTTTTTCAAATACAGCAAAAAATTTCTTGTTTCATCTTATTTAGGCTTCATCAGATTCCCTTTCCTTATAGGCCCCATGCTTAATGATGTGATAGACCTGGAAAGCGGTGACAATGCAGAAGATAGCAGAAAGAGTCAGGGAAATCGGGCGTTGGAAGAAAATGAGCCAGCTGCCTTCCGAAAGGGAGAGGGATTGCCGAAGAGCTTCCTCCATCATTCCTCCGAGAATTGTGCCTAAGAGGAGGGGAGGCAATGGGAAATCAAGTTTACGCATGACATAGCCCAGAACACCAAACAGCAGCATAATCCACAGACTAAACAGACTATTGGACAGACTGTAGATTCCCAGTACCGAGAGTACGCAGATAAAGAGAGACATCACCGCATAGGGAAGGCGCAGGATTTGCATAAATAAGGATATGAGCGGCAGATTTAAGATAAGCAGCATCACATTGCCGATATACATACTGGCGATCAAGCCCCATACTACATCGGGATGGAGTTGAAATAACGTTGGTCCGGGACTGATACCGAGGAGCATAAAACCGCCGAGCAAGACTGCGGTAGAACCCCCGGCCGGAATACCAAGAGTAAGCAAAGGAATAAACCCGCCTGCCGCAGAACCGTTGTTGGATGATTCCACGGCAGCAACCGCAGGCATATGTCCGGTGCCAAATTTCTCTTTGGTTTTGGAAATAGCTTTTTCAATACCATAGGTAATAAATGTACCGATGGTTGCTCCGCCGCCAGGCAGACATCCAATCCCAAATCCGACGAGGGAACCGCGTAAGATAGGGAAAATACTTTCTTTCCAGTCAGATTTTGAAGGCAATAATTCTCTAACCTTAAATTTTTTCAATTGGGTAATAGGAATTTGCATCACTTCAAGGTTGCATAGTATTTCAGCTACTGCAAAAAGTCCGATGGCAACGACGACAAACTCGATTCCATCCATTAACCCGATAACGCCAAATGTAAACCTGGCCTCACCGGTCAAGCGGTCAATGCCGATTGTGGAGACCATAAGACCAATCACCGTGGAAATCAGCCCTTTAATGATGTTGTTGGTAGATAAAGCGGCTACTAAGGTGAAAGAAAGGGTCATCAATGTAAAGTATTCCGGCGGTCCGAACTTAATGGCAAGTTTGGCCATGGTAGGAGCTAAGAATCCTAACAGGACAAGTCCTACGGTGCCCGCAATGAAGGATCCGAAAGCTGCAATTCCCAGCGCGGCTCCGCCGCGCCCCTTTTTGGCCAGTTCATATCCTTCTACCGCCGTCATGACGGAAGAAGACTCACCCGGAATATTGGCGAGTATTGAGGTGGTGGATCCGCCATACATTGCGCCATAATAAATACCTGCCAGTAAAATAAGGGCACTGGCAGGGTCCCGTCCAAAGGTGAGCGGCAAAAGAACAGCAATCCCTGTTACCGGCCCCACACCCGGCAGAACGCCAATGATTGTCCCCACCGTAACACCAATCAAAGCCCAAAGAAGGTTCATTGGAGTTAAGGCGATACTAAATCCGTAGAATAGTTGCTCTAATCCGTCCATTCTCTAGGCCTCCTCTTATCTGAAAGTTTCCATAAACATAGGCAGCGGAATGCGTAAGGCTATTTCAAAAATAAGAAATCCTAAAACAGCCATCGCAACAGCCGGGACAAGCGTTTTTAGGAACCTGAACCCGTATAAAAGCATGAGGTATCCAATACCAAACAGGATGGTATCAATGATAAAACCCAGGTAGGGCAGTAACACCAAATAGACGCCTAAAACAACCAGACCTTTTACAATTCTCTTTACACGATTGGCTATAGGCTCTTGAATTTTTTCAACATCGCTTTGTACTGAGGCAGCTTCTTCCGGGGCATCCTCCAGCGATTTGCTTTTCTTGCCGGCGGTGATAAAGAGCAGGATGGACAAAAATCCAAGGATAGTAGCAAGAAACATTGGAAAAATACCGGCGCCGATTTCATATTGTAATGCTGCGCGGGGTATCCTCCATGCATTGACAAAAACAAAAAGCGCCAAGCAGATTAATACCACGGCTGATTTACGGTCATGGCCCAAGCAACATGCACCTCCTTTTGCGGCAGCAGGGGGGCAGTTCTAAGAACTGCCTCCCCCCTGAAGACCAATATTATTTTGCAAATGCTTTTTTGTATAATTCTGTTTTGGCGGTAATGGTTTTTTGGAATTCAGCAGAACCCTGGAAGGCTGGAATTTGCATGTTGGCAGTATATGTTTTCTTGTACTCAGGGTCTTCCAGCGCTTTTTTGATAGCATCTTCTAAAATTTTCACAATCTCATCCGGCGTATCTTTAGGTGCGGCGATTCCGCGGAATTTATCAATAGAAAGGTCCGGATAGCCCTTTTCGGCAAAAGTAGGGATGTCTGGCGATGCCGGATTGCGCTGTGAGTTAAAGGACATAAGAATTTTTACCTGTTTGGCATCAAGCTGGGGTTTAATTTCCGCGATTTCGGCGACACTCGCCTCAACATCTCCGCCGAGTACAGCGGTCAAGGCTTTGGATCCATCTCCCATGAGAACGGAAGATATTTTGGCATTATGTTTTTTAATCAGGGTATCAATTACCGCGGTTTCGGGAGTTCCGGCCTGAGAAGCGGCCCACTTGATATTTTGTTTACCTTTAAAGATTGCTTCCAGCATAGAATCTGCAGTCCATTTACTGTCGGCACGGACATACAAAACATTGGGGTCAAGCACAACCCGTGCAACCGGCTTAAAAGAACTTAAATCCTTTGGAATATTATTGTTGATTGGGGTAATGATCATAGTATCGGTTATCCCAAGCAGGGTATAGCCATCGGGTTTGGACTCGGCGACATACTGCAGGGCAACTGCGCCGGAACCGCCGCTCCTGTTGTCAATTACGACGGTGTTACCTGTTGCGGTCTGAATAGCTTTCCCCAGTTGACGGGCGAAAACATCGCCGCCGCCGCCCGGTGCAGTGTGAGCGACTAAGGAAATAGCTTTATTCGGGAATTTTTCTTTGGCAGGGGCAGCCGCAGGCTGATTGGCACAACCTGCAACTAATACCAATACCAACAGAATACTGATCACAAGAGTCGAAATTTTCCTCATTCGTTAATCCTCCTTTTCATTTTTACCCTTACTAATTGGAAATAAGCAATAGATCTTTTTGGCTGCTGGTTATCACTCCCTCATCTATAGAATTCAGTTCAATGAAAAAAGAAAAGTTCTTATAAATTTTTAATAAATAACCCATTCAGATGGAAAACGAGCTAAACCTTTAGTTGGCTTCAGAAGAGCTTTTGTTTTTCTCCAATATTTCCACGCACCGCACGGGGTTAAAGATGCCGCAATAGCAGAAATTGGCCAGTTTAATCGCCCCTTCTTCGGCGGTAAGACGTCCTTTCACGACCTGTTCCCGTACATGTTGTACAAATTTGGGAGGGATCATGTGGTGTCCGCACATCGTAGTCACAGACAAAGTCACATCATCGGGCAAATTTTCTTTCTTGCCCCATATCCCCAAGGAATAATTAATGGAATGGGGTGTTACACCGGCCTCTTTACAGGCTGGAATGACTTCTGAAAGAATCCCGGCAATCACTACCGACATACCTGTTTCTTTTGCTTTGACCAGTTTAAGAAACTCAACAACTTGCTCGCTTTTCGTAAAGACTCCCCTCAGACGGGACTTATCCGAAAGTTTATCCTTAATTTCTTCGACACTGCAGCTGGTGATAGGCCCGGTTTTGACATCACCCCAGTTTTCAGAGCCACAGGCTTCTGCCGCAGCAATGAACTCAAGGGCCTTTGGTTTAATGTCCTTATCATTTACTCCTTTGGTCTGGTACATAAACCAGACGAAGTCTCTCTTTTGCGATTCAATTTCTCCTGACCGGTGCAGGGAATGAGTCATATTAATCCCTCCTAATCCAAGCATAGAGGACGTCCAAGTCCGACATTTACCTTGCCCCGGTGGGGCTGAGGAATGGATAGTTCATTCAGACAGTCGAGTACATTCGTCTCACCGTCTTCATTAACCCGAAGAATCAAGCCTAACGAGAAAACGGTATCGATTTCCCGCTCGACCTTTTGTAATGCTTTTAGCACGTTGCTCAGCAGGGTTTCCGGGCATTTGGCCTCGACGATTACAGAAAGCAAGTGATAATGGAGGCATTCCTCCACTAATTCACCGGTCTTGAGGTCCTTCATTAAGGCAGCCAGAGGGGTATGCTCTGCCGATTGGAGTTCTGCACCAGCTGCGGCTAAGGCCATGGCTACTTTTGAGGCATCCCTGAGATAGACTCCCATTCCCGGCCTGCCCATATCGATACAGATACCAACTTCACCTTTTTTGATTCTCCCTGAGACATCATTTGTTTTTACTTCTTCCGTCCCCCTGCCTGTAACTCCGGTCACACCATGATTTTCGACCGGATCACTAATGACATGCTGGAACAGCTTATAAAAGTTATCCAACTCGACGGGTTCAATGGCTTCATGTTTGCAAACCCGTTGTCGTAGACAAACATAACACTCCGTACAGCGGTTCTGGTCTATGCGGCATTTTTTTATCGTTACATCATAAATAATCGCATCCACCGTGCAATAGGTCTGACATGCTTTACATCCGTTACATTTTTCGGTATTAATGACACTCATTGGCAATCACCCTTTCCTGAACTTACTATTTCCTTCTTTACTTACCCATCTGGTTTTCAAGGTAGGGGATAAGTCCGCCTAACTGAATGTACTCAAGCATAAATTCCGGCGGCTTGGTAAACTCATAATTTCTGCCGAGGGCATGATTTGTAATCACGCCTTTTTCCAGATCTACTTCCACCCGGTCTCCCTCCGAAGTCTCTTCGACCAGCTGAGGACAAATAAGCGCAGGTATCCCAATATTAAAACAATTGCGGTAAAATATTCTGGCAAAAGACTTGGCAATGACTACCCTGATCCCGGCATATTTCAGAGCCTGAGGCGCCTGCTCGCGGCTGGAACCGTAACCCAGGTTCTCACCGGCAGCAAAGATATCTCCAAAGCGGACCTGCGCTGCAAATTTGGGGTCACAGCCTGCCATACAGTTTGCGGCCAATTCATGAGGTTCCACTTCAGTCATAAAGCGGGAGGGCAAAATATGATCGGTACTTATGTTATCTCCAAATTTCCACAATCGCCCTGAGTAAATCAATTTGTCAGCAACCATTTCATACATCCCCCAGCAAGTTTCTTGGATCGGTAATACAGCCTGTTACGGCACTGGCTGCAACTGTCAGGGCGCTGGCAAGGTAGATCTTACCTCCAACCCCCATGCGTCCTTCCATATTGCGGGTAGTAGTGGAGATACATACCTCTCCCGGAGCAAGGCAGCCTACTTCATATCCGCCGCAGACGCCGCACGAAGGCGAACTGATGATAGCTCCCGCTTTCAACAATGTATCAATAATCCCTGACCGCACTGCCGCTGCCATAACATGTGAGGTATTGGGAACAATCACAAAACGCACACCGGGGGCTATTTTTCTCCCTTTAAGAATCTTGGCAGCCTGCTCCAGGTCGTGATAAAAAGCACCGGAACATGAACCCAAGGCTGCCTGGTGAATCTCAGTTCCTGCGACATCCGTCACGACTCCCCCGCTGGTAGGGAGCGGGGGAGTCGCCACCATAGGCTCGAGGCTGGAGACATCAAAATGGATAACAGCCACATATCTCGCATCCGGATCGGCAGAAATGATCTCCTCCTGGGCAGAACCTGCCCCAATTTTAGCAAGCAGCCGACTATCAACAGGCATGAGTGCATTTTTCACACCCATCTCCAAACTCATCACTGTAATGACCATTCTTTCATCGAGAGTCAGTTTATCGATTAGGGAACCTTCAAACTCTACCGCCATATAATTAAGGAAGGAGGGCCCAAAATGCTTCAGTATCAACAGGGCTACGTCTTTAGAGCATATTCCCGGCGATAGTTTGCCATTCAGTACAATCTTAATGGTTTCCGGAACTTTCATCCATATTTTTCCTGTTGCTAAGACTGCGGCCATTTCGGTTGAACCAATTCCGGTTGCTAAGCAGCCGAATGTTCCTAAGCCAACGGTATGAGAGTCGGACCCTACAACAATGTTGCCCGGACGGGGAATCCCTTCTTCTGCCATGACAGGGTGAGAAATCCCCCTGCCGACTTCAATCAGATGACACCCATATTGTCCGGCGAAATCCCTGATATTCCGATGGTGTTGAGCAGCCCGGATCGTTGATGATGGTGAATGATGATCAAGAACAAAGTAGACCTTATCGGAATCCCATACTTTAGCCAGTGGCAGCTTAGAAAATTGCTGAATAGCAATTGGACCGTTATTATCGTGAATAAAGGCTACATCTACTGGAACTTCAATGATTTGGCCCGGAGTAATATCTTTTCGATTGGTTTTATACGATAGGATTTTTTCCGTTACTGTCAGGCCCAAGTTATAATCCCCCTGTCCAATTACTGCAGCTTTTGAATTGTTTCACAGATCGATGCACCCATTTGTTCAGTAGAAGCGTCTCCTCCTAAATCCGGCGTTACCAGTTGTAAATCATCCAGTACTTTGTCTATGGCGAGTTCAATATCGCGCGCAGCTTGAATCGCCCCCTGATCTTGTTTTTTGTTTCCGAGCCAGGAAAGCATCATTTGTGCCGACATGATCATGGCATATGGATTAGCGATATGCTTACCGGCAATATCCGGAGCGGACCCGTGGGTAGCCTGGGCCATGACGTATTTATTACCTACGCAAAGACCCGGGGCCATTCCTAATCCTCCGACAAGTCCGGCCGCTTCATCTGTTAAAATATCGCCGAACATATTTGTCGTTACTACAACGTCAAACTTTTGCGGCCGCATCACCAGATTCATGGCAAAGGTGTCTACGACCATTGTGTCAAAGGTTATGTCCGGATACTCTTTGGCAACTTCCCTGCATGTATCTACAAATAGACCGCAGCTCATTTTCCAGACAGTATTTTTATGAATGGCCGTCACTCTTCGGAGCTTATTGCGCTGCTGTGCAACTTCCATCGCCGTCCTGGCTACCATTTCGGAGTTCCGTCTGGTGATTACTCGCGCAGAGAGAGCCATATCCGGAGTTGGCATAAACTCGCCGACTCCTTTGTACATATTCCGGTCCGGCTGAAATCCTTCATTATTTTCCCTGATAATCACGACATCAACATTCTTATGTAAGCTTGGCAGGTTGCAATAAGACTTTGTCGGTCGAACATTGCTGACCAGATCGAATTGCCGGCGCAATATAGGATGAGGGTTAACGGCTTTGGGATCGTCTTTGGGGTAATTCATATGTCCAATAGGGCCGAGAATCCAGCCGTCCAGCTCATACAAAGTATCCAATGTGATTTGGGGCAACGTTTCGCCCGTTTGCTGGTAAGAAACATATCCCACCGGCAGCGGAACCCAGTCTATTTGCACATCCTGATACCTTTTTACTGCACATTGCAGGACGTCAACAGCAACGGGAACAATCTCCAAACCAATATCATCTCCGTTTAGAATTCCAATTTTGTATTTGGCCATCTATCATTTTCCTTTCTGAAGTTTATCTATTTTCTAACCAGACTTTATAGCAAGAGTGATGCCAATTATCAGATTATTTGATTTATATTGGGAATTGCTTTTGTTGAACACTTTATTGCATACAGGACATTATTTATAAAAGCAATTAGGCAGCTATTAGGCGACTATTGTGCCAGATTTATAACGCCTAATAACAGCCTAAATATTTAGAATTTTCTGTATATAGATATAAAAAATTTAGGCAGGTCCCAAAAAAAGAAAGTCGCTAACAAACCGTTAGCGACTACATCATGACTGTTTATTCCTTATTTGGGTTTAGCTCAAACAATTAATACAGAACCAAATTGTTTACTTCTTCTCATCCGCATTGTCTGTTAATGAAGAAGCATAGATGGCGTTATCGCCATTGCTGGTTTCTTCATAGGAGCTTGTGCCGATAAAGCGTGCGCCTTGATCGATTTTTAGCTGTCTGGTATTGATATCACCATACAGACGGGCAGTTGAGCTTAATTCCAGCAAATCTTTAGCCTTAACGTTGCCGCGGACTTCTCCTGCAATACTAATTGTCTGCGCCTCGATATTGGCTTTTAGTATCGCGGATTGGCCGATGAACAAATCGCCGCTTACATTAATTGTGCCTTCGATATTGCCGTCTATTCTGGCATTGCCCTTGGAAACAAAAGAACCTTTGACCTCACAGTCTTCAGCGAGATAGGTAACATTGGAGTTGGTACTGACGATTCTGGTTACGGGTTTAACCTCAGCTTCTTTTTTACCAAACATCTTTTTCACTGCTCCTTAGTTAAAGTTGTAAAAATTAACGGATCCACTAATTCACCATTCACATAGGCAGAATAGTGAGAGTGGCTGCCGGTACTTCTTCCGGAATTGCCGCTATAGGCAACAACTTGACCTTTTTTAACCTGATCTCCGACGTTTACAACCAGCTTGGAGTTATGGGCATAAAACGTGACGACTCCAAAACCATGATTAATCTGTACTTTTCTTCCCCAATAACCGTCCCAGCCCGCAAATGTAACGATCCCGTCAGCGACGGCCATCACGGGAGTGCCAACAGGGCAGGCGATGTCAATTCCGGTATGGAATTCACTTGTCCATCTGCCAAAAGGATTTCTTCTGTACCCAAAGTCGGAAGAGATAGGACCATTGACCGGCAGAATGCTTGGAGTATGGTTTACTTTGTCTTCTTGCTTAACGGTAACATCGTAATATTCTTCAAATTTTTGCTTTTGATTTTCCAATAGAGCAGAGGCTTGATCCAAACTGGCAGGTTCGGAATAGGACTGAAGTGAAAAATTCCCGCGGCTTGGTTCAGTTTCGCTGGTTTCCTGGTCTATTTTTAAAATGCTGGCGATTTTCTTTTCCATGGAAGCAATTGCCAGGAGATTATCATTAATCTCGGCGGATTTTTCATTAAGACGGGCTATTTCTAAATTTTTGGCCTGCAATTCCAGTTCCAGCTGATCGACATAAGCAATTTTTTGTTGGTAACTTTTTATGTAGTACGACTGGTAAATATCATGAATGCACATGCCGGAAAATAATAACCCAAAAGCGGCTGAACTGATTACGATGATTTTTTTTGCTTTTATAGAAAATTGAATTTGATTCGGTGCTTTTTCATGTTCAGGGGGAATGATGATAATCGAATATTTATTTTTCAAGCTATCACTCCTGAAAAGATAGTAAAAAGAGACAAAAAAAGATAAGATACTTTTTCAAAGGAAATTTAATTACAATAAACCCATTTTTAGGATATACACCTTTCGTCCTATTGTCAATAACAAGAATTGACAGAAATACCGACAATATATACTAAGAATCTTCATTATGAAAGAATTTATAGACTTCTTGGGCAATTGGCAATGTCAGCCCGGAGTTTTTTAATTCTTCTACCGAAGCACTTTTTATTCCCTCTATGGAAAGAAATGTGCGGAAAAGCTGTCTTTTACGCTTGGGGCCGATTCCGGGGATTCCATCCAGTTCAGAAGAGGTCATTTTTTTTATTCTCTGCTGTCTATGGAAAGTGATCGCGAAGCGGTGGACTTCGTCTTGAATTCGCTGGATAAAATGAAAGACTTCCGGAACTGAACCGAGGGATATTTCCTTACCTGTGCTGTCAATCAAACTTCGCGTTTCATGGCGGTCGTCTTTCACCATTCCGGCTACAGGGATACTTTCACCGAGTTCCCGTAAGACGGAAAGAGCCGCCTTAACCTGTCCTTTGCCGCCGTCTACCAGGATCAGGTCCGGGAGTTGGGCGCCTTCCTTTATTAACCGGGAATATCTGCGGAAAACAACATGTTTAAGATATGCAGTATCGTCGTTATTATTCGTCAGGGGCAGGATATTGTATTTTCTGTAGTTGGAGCGGCAGGGTTTCCCATCAACAAACTGAATCATCCCGCCAACAACATTCGTTCCCGATAATCCGGAAATATCAAAAGCTTCAATCACATTTGCTTCGGGAATTCTTAGGACTTTCGTAAGGCTGTCTAAAGTCCTATTCAGTTCCTCGCTTTTTACATTTTCCAGATTAATTTTTTCTTCCAAAACAGTTTTGGCATTGGATTCGGCCAGACCAATTAATTCACGGGTTTTTCCCCGTTTGGGAACAACAAGGGGATACAGGTCCATCACAGAAGTTTCGGAGATTTCGGAGACACAGATTTCATCCGGCAGAGCCGCAGTATTCGAATAATATTGAACAAGAAAAGAAATAAAAGCCTCTTCCGGTTCCGAGTAATATGGAAAAATAAAGCCATCGCGCGTAATGAGGTTTCCCTGACGGAAACAGAAGACCTGGATGCTGATCAGCTCCTCATTAGCAAAATATGCAGCAATATCGCGGTTCTTAAAGTCATTGAGAGTAATGTTCTGTTTTTCACTGACTTTTTGCAGATCGTTTATTAAATCGCGGTATTCCCGAGCCGCTTCAAACTGTAATGAGGCGGCGGCTTCCCGCATTTTCTCCGCTAACCAGCCGATAATACTTTTTTGGTTGCCCCGTAAAAACAAGCTCGCTTTTTCCAAAACTTCTTTATAGGCATCAGGGGAAACTTCCTGAATACAAGGTCCGAGACACTGACCAAGATGAAAATAAAGGCAAGGCTTGGCAGGGATCTGATTACACTTGCGGAAAGGGAAAAGCCGGTTAAGCAGCCGTGAAGTTTCCCTTGCGGCTGTTGCATTCGGATAAGGCCCGAAGAATTTGCCGGCTTTTTTATTTATCTTTCTGGTTACCAGGATCCGGGGGTGTTTTTCGGATGTAATCAGGATATAGGGGTAAGTTTTATCATCCCTCAGCATAATGTTGTAATGCGGGTTGTATTTTTTAATCAGGTTGCATTCCAGCAATAGGGCTTCAACCTCGGATGCTGTCAGGATATATTCAAAATCATAAATTTCACTGACCAGTTTTTGGGTTTTTTGATCATGCGAACCGGTAAAATAGGAACGGACCCGGTTTTTCAGAATTTTAGCCTTCCCAACGTAGATAATTGTGCCTGCCGCATTTTTCATCATATAAACACCGGGCTTGTCCGGTAATAATTGCAGCTTCTTTTTGAGCAGATCCATTCGTATCTCACCCCTCTATAAATTGTAGAGGGTATGCTCCCAAGATGCAACATGGTATCATATTCGAACCTATTTTTACGTATATTTTTATGAGGTGATATTATGCGCACGGAGTGGGGACGACCGCCCAAAAACGACTTGTGGAGTGATATCCAGGCCCTTGCTTTATGGGTCTTTATCGTAGGAATTGTGGGTTATCTGCTTTTCCCGGATTTTTTTCATAGTGTTTATAACCGGTTGACACTCACTTCGGGGGAAACGGAAAGCATAGGAGAAATTACTTTGCCTTCTTCCAATATCAACTTATCGGATACAAGCAGTCAATATTCCTTACCCAATGTTTATAATTCTATCTACTCAGGTAATAGTGAAATATCGGATGGCTATTGGGCTCTTTTCGTTATGGAAAATGAATTCTCTCAGCTGGCACTGTCAACGGAAAGTTATGCTTTTGTTCTCAAATTAATTGACGGGGACAGAAAAGCCGAGGTGAAGAATACGGTATTGCTGGCGGCTAACGGCAAGATTCAAAAGTATGTTGTCAGTGATGAAGTATATGCCATTTTATTGAATATGAGTAAAATTAATACGCGATCAGGAAAAATCTAACGGAAAAGAAGTTTAGCCCCCAGGGCAAATAAGGCAAGACCTAATACCTGCCACGGATTCCAGGCGATTCTCTGTACTCCGAGGATACCGAAATGGTCGATAATCACGGCAACGCCAACCTGACCGACAATAATGGCTGTTGTGGCATTGCAAACTCCGATTTTGGAAATGGATAAGGCTACCAGAGCGACGATGGCTACGCTTAAGGCCCCGCCAAGATACAAATACCAGGGAATTTGTAACCATTTATACCGTAATGCCGGTTCTTTCCAAATAAATAGGGCAATTACCGCAGTTAACGTTCCCAGGATATGAACCATCAATGTGGAGGAAAGCAAGGATGTTTTTTGCGTCAACTGGGAATTCAGAGTTCCTTGCAAAGCCATAGCCGCACCGGATAAGGCGGCCATTACCGCGGGAATTGAAAGATATTTGAGCATGCGTACCTCCTGTAAAATGTTGAATATATTAAAAAAACCAAAAGAAAAATATATGGGCAAGAACACCAAGACAGTTAAAAATATTGTAGTATTTGTTGATTTTGTTAAGGGGAAAATAGAATTGAATTGTTATAGAGAAAAGAGGTGGAAGAATGGATTTTAATCCTGAGCTGGTGCGAAGGGCCCAAATGCTGCTTACTCTTGATCATTCGCTGTCTCAGGTAAAAGAAATCCTTTTACGCGAAGGATATCCCGATGATCAAGTTAAAGAATTAATTGAAGCGACCGAAGAGGTTCTTAATTATTTCGTACCTCCGGTGTATGACGACAATAAGATAGCGATTGATATCCGGCATTCCAATAAAGACATTGAAATGGATCCTTCTCCGGACCTCCTCGTTGACAGGATCAGCGGCAAAGTAGAGCTCTTAACCCCGCATCTCCAGGAAACGTGGAGGGTTGCCAACGAAATCCGTAAATCCATACGATATCAATACCGGTAAATATAACAACAGGGATATAATCAATCCCTGTTTATTTTTCCTAAAATAGTGCTTAATATGTAGAAAGCTTGCTGGCAAAAAGTGCGGAACTCATTTATTATATCAGTATAAGAGGTAAGGTGACACCCCTTCTCAATTTTGCATATTCCTTTAAAGGAAGGAATGTCTCCGCTGAATTTGTGTTAGTATATGCATTCTCAGGAGAAATGAAAAATGAAAGTAGGCATACTATCGGATACACATATTCGTAAAGACAGGACCCTTCCGCGCTTTGTCTGGGAATCTTTGTTGGGAGTAGACAAGATTCTGCATGCCGGAGATATCGTCAATGAAAATGTCCTGGAAGAACTGGCACTCATAGCACCTGTTATTGCTGTGGGAGGAAATTGTGACTGGTGGGTAAAAGATTTACCTGATAAGATCATTACGGATTTAGGTCCTTTCAGAATTGGAATTACCCACGGTTATTTGGGAAAAGGAAGCAATACTCCGGAAAGGGCCTACAATACATTTTCAGAAGATCATGTGGATTTGATCGTCTTTGGTCACAGCCATATCCCGTATAAAAGTTTTCATCATGGGATTCTTCTTTTTAACCCCGGATCACCTACCGAGAGAAGAGGACAGCCGCATTACTCCTTAGGAATGATGACCATTGAAGATGGGGTATTTGATGTTCAGCATTTGTTCTTTTAAGATGTGGAGATTATCGTATGAAATTTAGACAAAACAAAATCAAAAGGGAGCACAGCATTATCAACGGGGGGTTGGACTGGCTCGAAGAGTTGAGCAAGAAGAGGGAAGTAACGGACATTATTCCCGGGGTGATCGATATCACCAATTCCAGGGAACGGGGCATTTTCTATCAATATGAAACTCCCACAGGATGCAAGCTTTTTATGAAAAACGGCGGTGCAATCCAGGAAGTTTTTGTAGTGACCCAAAAACCAGAGGTTGTTCAGGCGTGGATAGCTAAGATTATGGAGGAGTTATCGCTTTTGGAAGCAGCCTTAGTGACGGAGAATATGGATTTAAGCAAAAGCGCAGAACAGGAATTACCCAAAAAGGTTAAGCCCAAAACCTCTAAACCAAACAACCCTTTACGCAGTGCGGAAAACTCCAAAGAGACATTGTTAAGTAAACGGGATGGGCTTTTATCCGGAATAAAAGAAGAATACCAGCTTGTAGAAATTAACCAGGGGCTGAGGGATTCTTATGTGGATAGTTTGGCCAGTATGGCTGATTTAGATAATCCTACGATTGAAGATGCTTTGGAGCCTTCCGTTAAGGATGCTCTGGAAAACCTTCAGGAAAACCTGCCTAAAACAAAACGCTCAGAAAGCAAGCAATCAACCAAAACAGGACGATCAAGAAGCGGTAAATGATTTATTGAATTTTGTAAATAATAAGGATGTCTATCGGAAGACTCCTTTTCAGTTTGCTCAAAACAAATCAACTTCAGGAGGTATATGAAATGGCCACACTGCTTTATGTAAAAGCAAACCCCAAATCGGATCAGGAATCAAGAACTTTTCGAATTTCCGAAGCTTTTATCAATGCATACCGCAAAGCAAATCCGGGAGATCAAATGATTACTCATGACTTATATGCTGAAAATATCCGGCCGATCACCGCGGAGCAACTGCAAACACGGTACACACCAAAAGATGAAAGTGTCCGTCAGCATCCTATCTACAAGTATGCCTATGAATTCAAAACTTCGGATAAGATTGTCATCGCGGCGCCTATGTGGAATTTGAGCTTTCCTGCTATTCTCAAATGTTATCTGGATTATATTATGGCTGTCGGAATTACGTTTCAGTATACTGAAAATGGTCCGGTTGGATTATGCCAGGGGAAAAAAGCGGTTCATATTGTTACCCGGGGAGGAGTATACTCAGAAGGGCCTGCTGCAGCATTTGAAATGGGCGATAAATACTTAAGGGTCCTTTTCGGATTTCTGGGGATAACGGATTTTACCACCATAGCGGCAGAAAAGCTTGATGTGATAGGGACAGATGTAGAAGGTGTTATAGCGGAAGCGATCAAAAAAGCGGAGAACAAAGGGTTAAATTTTTAGCATTTATTTATCTGATACCGGTTTGCCGCGATTCTTATCCATTCCTTTCCCGGAAGGTTCAAAGAATTGAACATCCTTCGCTTCCTCCGGCAGATAATCTTGTTCCACCCAGTTTCCCGGATAAGCATGAGGATAAAGATAATCCGTACCGTGACCAAGAGTTTTTGCCCCTGGGTAATGAGCATCCCGCAAATGAGCGGGAACTTGTCCGGCTTGATGCTGCTTTACATATTCTACGGCATTGGAGATAGACGTAACTATGGAATTGCTCTTGGGTGCCGTGGCGATAGCAAGCACTGCCTGAGCCATTGGAATTCTGGCTTCAGGCATTCCAATCCACTCCAGGGCGTTGGCTGCGGCATGGGCCTGAAGCATCGCCATGGGATCGGCAAGACCCACATCTTCGGAAGCGTGGACGAGGATTCTGCGCATGATAAAGCGGGGATCCTCCCCGGATTCCAACAGGACCGCAAACCAATAAAGAGCTGCATCGGGGTCTGATCCCCGCATACTCTTGATCATGGCGGATATCATATCATAATGATTATCTCCGGATTTATCAAAGCGGAAATGTCTTTGCTGGACAGATTCCGTGGCAATCTCCAAATCGATTTTTCTCACACCGTCTTCAGGTACTGTCGTCAGGACTGCAAGTTCCATGGCATTTAACGCCCGGCGCAAGTCTCCCCCTGCAAAATCAATCCAATGCTGAAATGCTTCCGGGGTAATGTCTGTGCGATAGTTTCCCAGTCCCCGCACTTCGTCCCGAAGTGCTTTCTCTAGTCCCATTCGTACCTCTTCATCTGAGAGCAAATTCAACCTGAAAATGGTGGAACGGCTGAGGAGGGCGGAGTTAATTTCAAAGTAAGGGTTTTCCGTGGTTGCGCCGATAAAAGTAATAATTCCTTTTTCGACAGCCGGAAGAAGGACATCCTGCTGGCCTTTATTAAAACGGTGGACTTCATCGCAGAAGACCAGAGTTTTCTGATGATAGAGATGGAGCCTTTCCTCGGATTTCTCGATGATTTCCCGGATTTCCTTGACTCCGGAAGATACGGCATTAATCCGGATAAAAAAAGATGTCGTTGCATTGGCAATCACCTGAGCCAGGGAAGTTTTCCCGGTTCCCGGTGGTCCGAATAAAATAAGGGAACTGACCCTGTCGGCTTCGATAGCGCGGCGTAAAAGCTTGCCCGGCCCCAGTATATCTTGCTGACCTATGAAATCTTCCAATGTGGAGGGCCGCATTCTTTCTGCTAAAGGTGCAACTGTATTCTGGTCAAAAGCAGACGAAAATAGGTTCATAGCAATTTTTTTCCTTTCCGAATTTAAAACTATTATATCAGGAATAATCTTCATTTTTAACTGAGAAGATTATTGACAAATTCCGATTGGTTTAGTAGGATATAAATGTACTTGCCGCCTGTTTAAAATTTTTTGGCGAGGCGAGAGGTGAAATCGGTGAGATTTTCTACTAGGGGTAGATACGGTGTTCAGATCATGGTTGATCTGGCCAGACATTCCGAGGAGGGGCCCATTTCTTTAAAAAGTGTTGCCGACAGGCAAAAACTTTCTGAGCATTATTTGGAGCAACTGGTCCCTGAGTTAAGAAAAGCAGGATTGGTCAAAAGTATCAGAGGCGCTCAGGGCGGATATGTGTTGGCTAAGAAACCGGAAGATATTTATATCGGAGATGTGATCAGGGTCTTGGAAGGCCCCATCGCTCCGGTGGAATGCAACAATCAAACAGGAAAAGACTGCTGCGAAAAAACCAGTTTTTGTGTTACCCGTGAGGTATGGGTTAAAGTCAGAGATTCCATTAACGATCTGGTCGATTCCATTTCTCTGGCCGATTTAATCAAAGATGCAGATAACGGAGAGGGAGAAAAAGTAAACCTCTTTGAAGATGAAGCATAATGTACCTTTTCAGCGAAACGGAGGATTTATATGAGACGCATCTATCTTGATCACAGTGCAACTACACCGGTAGACCCGCAGGTAGCCGAACTGATGATGACTTATTTTCTTGAATATTACGGCAACCCATCCAGTGTTCATTTTTTCGGACGCCAGGTCAGAAAAGCGCTGGAAGAGGCTAGATCCCAGGTTGCTTCTTTGATTAATGCGAACCCCGCTGAAATTACCTTTACCAGTGGTGGTACGGAAGCGGATAATCTGGCCATTCAGGGCGCTGCCAGGGCCAGAAGCAAAAAAGGAAAACACCTGATTACTACGGCCATAGAGCATCATGCGGTCCTGGATACCATGGAATTTCTGGCAAAGAACGGTTATGAACTGACCATTCTTCCTGTTGATGAAGAAGGGATCATAAGCGTAGAGGAACTGAAAAAAGCCATTCGGCCTGATACCATCCTGATCAGTGTCATGCATGCCAATAATGAAGTGGGTTCCATTCAGCCTGTTGAAGAGATAGGCAAGATTGCCAGGGAAAAAGACATTCTCTTCCACGTTGATGCTGTTCAATCTTTAGGCAAGCTTCCTATAGATGTTAAAGCGATGAATGTGGACTTGCTGACTGTTTCCAGCCATAAGATTTACGGGCCGAAAGGGGTAGGAGCCTTATATGTCCGCAAGGGCGTAAAAATTTCTCCGCTTGTTTTTGGAGGATCACAGGAGCGCAAATTGCGTTCCGGAACAGAAAATGCTCCCGGGATTATTGGATTCGGCAAAGCCTGTGAATTAGCCGGTCAAAGAATGGAAGAAGAAAATAAAGAACTGGTCAGGCTGAGAGATAAGTTAATGGATGGAATTATCTCCAGGATTGATAAAGTAAAAATCAACGGCCCGTTAGGGGATAAGCGCCTGCCCAACAATGTCAACGTAAGTATCAATTTTGTTGAAGGCGAATCCCTGCTGTTAAGTCTTGATATGTTGGGAATTGCTGCTTCCAGCGGCTCGGCGTGTACTTCCGGATCACTTGACCCGTCCCACGTTCTTCTGGCTATGGGGCTTAGCCACGAAGTGGCTCACGGATCCTTAAGGCTGTCCCTGGGAAGGCATAATACGGAAGAGGATATTGATTACGTCCTGCAGGAACTTCCCAAGATCGTTGACAGGTTGAGGGAAATGTCGCCCCTCTATCATAAGGCGAATTAGCAGGTTGGGAGAAATACCAAGCATTGAGCACATAGGAGTGAAAAAGAATGTATTCAGAAAAAGTAATTGATCATTTTACAAACCCCCGTAATGTTGGTGAAATTGAAAATGCTAATGGTATCGGGCAAGTCGGTAATGCCAAATGCGGCGATATTATGCGGATAACCCTGGATATCGAAGATAATATTATTAAGGACGTTAAATTTAAAACTTTTGGCTGTGGAGCTGCAGTAGCTACCAGCAGTATGGTTACGGAAATGGTGAAAGGGAAAACGCTGGAGGAAGCAATGGAGATTTCCAATGCCACCGTTGCTGAAGCGCTTGGAGGCCTGCCCCAGACCAAAATGCATTGTTCCAATCTGGCTGCTGATGCAGTACACGCTGCGATTAAAGATTATTTGGATAAAAAAACGAAGGTGTAAGAATAGCCTGAAAATGATTTCAAAAGCAGTGTATGGATAAGTGGCGGCGTGGACAGTTCCATGGCCGCTTCTTACTTTACGGACAACCCGTAACAAAAATGTTATAAATGAATATAAATTGTTAATTATGGCAAAAGTATTAGGTGTTATAATAAATACGTGATGAGGGATTTATGCGGAGGATGAGAGATCTTGTCAGGCTCCCGGTCATCTGCCAAAATACCGGCCAAAAACTCGGCTGGGTAAAAGATATTCTGTTTGATGAAAAAAGCAATCTTGTCACAGGAATTATATTGGAAAAAGACTCGCTTATTAAACCCCAGCAAAGAAGGGTTGTTAGAGCAGATATCCTCTCCTTTGGCAAAGAATCTCTCATGGCTGATAAACTCTCCAGAAAAAGATGCACCGGTACTTGCTGGTCGGAAAAAGTAGGGAGTAAGGTTTACAACGGGGATGGAGAGATTAAGGGGACCGTTGGGGATATTTTCGTTGATAACTTGGTTGAAAATGTGCTGGGTTATGAGATTTCTGACGGATTGTTTGCAGATATATTCAAAGGCAGAGAAGCAATTTTTGAAGAAAATATTCTTGCCGAAAGCCAGGATGTTATCGTTATTGAAGGAGGTTCATAATCATGATTTGCCCTGTTTGCGGAGGGCGACAAATTGGCAAGGTTGGTGTAGAACAGTACTATTGCTGGGATTGTTGCGTAGAATTTAACAGTCATACGGACAAGGTCGTGGTTTATGACCTTGAAGAGGATGGAACACTCGTAGCCTGGGAAGACTTTTATCTGGAAAGTCAGGAAGTAATGCAGGCTGCTGCAGAGTAGCTCAGACAGTCCTTAACTGATTGACGTCCATGGATGGACTAATGCCGCGACGGCCATGGAAGGCCTAGTGTCGCCGAAGCCATGGATGGCGTAAGGCGACTGGTGCCATGGACGGCAAAGAGCGGCTACTTAAGAAAAATAGGAGGTTGGGATTTTCAAATATATGAAAAGACCGGCCTTTTATTTCTTAAGACGGGGGTTAAAAATGAAACGTTCTCAAATCCGATGGATTTTTATTGCATTATTGGTTTTGCTCAGCGGTTTTTTTCTTTTCAGTGTAAAAGACATTATTTCCCCTTTTGTTGTGGGTGTGGTTCTGGCCTATCTCTTAAGCCCGCTTGTTACTTCTCTGGAGAAAAAAGGCCTCAGCCGCCGAAGTTCTGTTGCTGTCATCTTTATTTGGATTACAGTATTATTCACTTTGCTGATGTTTTTGCTTTTGCCTAAACTATATACCGAATTAGGAAAACTGGCGGTAGTTTTGCCGGAGAGATTTCAGGTTATTTATGATTATGGACAAAATGCCAAGGAATATTACGGGCAGACCGGTTTGCCCGGAGAAGTAAGCAAATTAATTGACGATAAACTGGTTCAGGGACAATCGTTTCTGATCAATTGGCTAAAAAACGTTGTTGAAGATTTGCCGGGATTACTTTCCTACATAGGGCTGATGATCCTGTCGCCCATCCTGGCCATTTATTTTCTGTTGGATTGGAAGAAGATCACCGAGGGGGTTATCCAACTCGTTCCGGGGAAGATGCGAGGAGAATGGTACAGGCTCTTACAGGAAGTAGATTTTATTATTCAGCGTTATATCCAGGGAAATATTATCGATGCCGCACTGGTCGGGTTTATTATCGGCTTTGGTGTGAAACTCATAGGAATGGAATATGCGCTCCTCATAGGGGTAATTTGCGGGATTACCAATCTTATCCCTTATTTTGGTCCTATCCTGGGTGGTATCCCATCCGTTCTCCTTGCCCTGAGCAAAAGCCCGATGATGGCGATGAAGGTCGCTCTGGTCATTTTTATCGTGCAACAGATCGACGGAAATATCATTAACCCCCGCCTGATGAGCAATAAAGTGGGATTGCATCCGCTTTGGGTAGTGTTTGCTCTTCTGGCCGGAGGGGAACTCGACGGGATTATGGGGATGCTTGTGGCTATTCCCCTGGCAGCTATTCTGAAAATCATATTCCGGGAAATATATTATTATCTGGTATCGCCCAAGGTACTTAAATCCAGCAAAGAATGAGTCCTGTTGACAGAAATCTTCTGAATTGGCTATACTAAATTGATCGATTAATGAAAAGCTCTTTTGAGCCTTCCATATAAGGAGGAAGAAGATGTATAGCGGAAACCAATTAAGGGAAATGTTTTTAAAATTCTTTGAACAAAAGGGACACTCGATTCAACCGAGCGCCTCTTTGATACCGAAAGATGATCCGACCCTGCTTCTCACGGTTGCGGGGATGGTGCCGTTTAAGCCCTATTTTATGCGGCAGGTTGAACCTCCTTTTCCCAGAGCCACCACATCGCAGAAATGTGTCCGTACTCCCGATTTGGAATCGGTGGGAAAGACAGCCCGTCACCACACTTTTTTTGAGATGCTTGGCAACTTTTCTTTCGGAGATTATTTTAAAAAAGAAGCTATCCGCTGGGCTTGGGAATATGTAACAGAAGTCTTAAAACTCCCGATAGAAAAATTATGGGTAACCATTCACCCCGAAGATGAAGAGGCCAGGAACTTTTGGATTCAGGAGGCTGGTGTTAATCCTGACCGGATCGTTCCTGATCCGGAAAACTTTTGGGCAGCAGGCCCGGTAGGTCCGTGCGGTCCTTGTTCGGAAATCTATGTAGACCTCGGAGATACCCGCGGATGCGGTAAAGAGGACTGTGCCATCGGCTGCGACTGCGACCGTTTCCTGGAGATCTGGAACCTGGTATTTATGCAATATAACAGGGATGAGGCCGGTACCCTTACTCCCTTGCCAAAGCAAAATATCGATACCGGGATGGGACTGGAGAGGATCGCTTCCGTTATGCAAGGGGTGGGTTCCAATTTTGATACGGATTTATTTATGCCGATTATTAATAAAACCGCTCAGATTGCCGGTGTAACCTATAAAAAGGATCCTAAGACAGATATTGCGCTCAAAGTGGTTGCTGACCACACCCGGGCAGTTTCCTTTATGCTGGCTGACGGCATCCGTCCCAGCAGCGACGGCAGGGGTTATGTCCTGAGACGTATCCTGCGCAGGGCTGTCCGCTATGCCCGTCTTCTCGGAATAGAGAAACCGTTCTTAGAGCAGGTCTTTTTGGTCATTCAGGAACACTATGGCCAGTGGTACACGGAACTCAAAGAAAATGAAAATTTTATCCTGAATCATTTGCGATTGGAAGAAAAGAATTTTCAGTCTACCCTGGAACAGGGAACCCTGCTTCTGCAGGAGAAAGTCAAACTCCTTTTGGAAAGCGGGAAAAAGGAACTCAGCGGCGAAGATGCTTTCCATTTATACGAAACCTACGGTTTTCCGGTGGAATTAACCGAAGAAATGCTTCTGGAAGAAGGCATCTCCGTGGATATGGAGTCCTTCAGGAAAGCATCGGATGAACATCGCCGCCTGGCTAAGGAGCAATCAAGACAAATGAAAGCTGCCGTAGAAAATGCGGCGCTTTTGGAAAAAGCCAAGGCCCTGGGGCCTACCCGTTTTGTCGGGTATCAGGAATTAACAGCGGATTGCGTCGTTGAGGCCTTGTTTACGGACGAAGGCGAAACGGAGAGTGTAGGGGAAGGAGAAGAAGTTCTTTGTCTTCTGAGCAATACTCCTTTCTATGCGGAAAGCGGCGGCCAGGTTTCGGACGAAGGTATTCTGGAGACAGATAAAGCCTCAGCTCAGGTGCTGGAATTAAGAAAGCTTCCCAGCGGAGCGGTTAGTCATAAAATTTTGGTTAAGAGCGGGGTCCTTAAAAAAGGAGACAAAGCCCATGCTATAGTGAATGCTGAAGTTAGAAAAGCCGTCGCCATCCATCACAGTTCGACTCATCTATTGCACCATGCCTTGCGCAAAGTCATTGGAGAGCACGTTCAGCAGGCGGGTTCACTGGTTACCGCAGACCGCTTACGGTTTGATTTCTCTCACTTTTCCGCATTAACCAGGGAGGAAATCCTGGCGGTTGAAGATGTTGTCAATGATCTCATATTGTCAAATCTTGGAGTTAGCGCCGAAGAGATGAATATCAGCCAAGCCCGGGCCAAGGGAGCAATCGCTTTGTTCGGTGAGAAATACGGGGAGATTGTCCGGGTCGTAGAAATGGGTGATCGCAGTATTGAACTCTGCGGCGGGACCCATGTAAGGAGTACAGGGGAAATCGGACTGTTCAAAATCGTTTCCGAAGGCGGGATCGGCGCCGGTTTAAGACGGATCGAAGCAGTAGCCGGGAAAGAAGCGCTTTCCTATTTAAGGGATCTGGAAAACCAGCTGAATGAAATCAATATCCTGTTGAAAGCCCAACCTCAGGAAACGGTGAAGAAAGTTCAAGCCCTTTCGTTGCAAACGAAAGATTTGGAGAAAGAAGTCCAACAGCTGACAGCGAAATTATCCAAATTCGAGGCCGACAGTATCCTGGGTAAAGTACTGGACGTCCGGGGGGTTAAGGTTCTTGCGGCACGTGTTCAGGCTGCCGACATAGAGACACTAAGACAAACTGCAGATATGCTTCGGGATAAGATGGCAGAGGGGGTTATTGTTCTTGGTGCAATTGCCGACGGGAAGGTAAATCTGGTTACCATGGTTCACCCTGCAGGTTTAAGCGGACTGCATGCCGGAAAGATTATTAAGGAAGTTGCAGCGATTACCGGCGGCGGCGGGGGAGGTCGTCCCGATATGGCTCAGGCCGGCGGAAAAGACCCTTCCAAGCTGGGCGAAGCCCTCGATAAAGTTCCTTCAATAATTTCTCAGTTTTTGGGATAAAATAAAATAGAAAACTTTGGTATATTTTTATCAGGAGACAGGTAATTTTCATCTTGATGGAGAATATTTATTATCAAAACTGGTAAAAAGAAAGGAGGTATAAACCTTGAGTAAGATGGAAGATACAATGATGTTTAAATCCCTGGCCGGGGATAATTCCGCAAGGGAAATATTGCAACAGGTTTATGCTGCACTACAGGAGAAAGGATATGATCCGATTAACCAGTTGGTCGGTTATCTGATGTCCGGAGATCCTGTTTATATTACCAGTCATAATCAGGCGAGAACCAAGATTCGCAAGCTGGAAAGGTATGAGTTACTGGAGGAACTGGTGGGTCACTATTTACATGACCTTAAGTAAGATGCACCGGCTTACTCTCATGATTTTGTATGACAGCATTATCGGTATTCTGAAGGGGACTTCACTTGGCGATAATGCTTAATCGTAATGTCCATTTTTGAGGTGATATCCTATTCCGGCGGATAGAAATATTAAGGGGTTGTTGCAAAACGACTTTGCAACAGCCCCTTCGTTCATCCTTTGTCTACAAACGCCCAGGGGGGAGAGATTTGCATCAAGTAAGATTGGGTCTCAAGGGACCGGAGGTTTCGGAGGTCTGTTTCGGAAGTCTGGCTATTTCCCCTCTTCAGGGCAGGGTTTCAGTGGATCAGGGCAGAGAAATATTGACGTATGCTTACAGCAGGGGTATTGATTGGGTTGATACCGCAGAAATATATGATAACTACTCTCAATTAAAGCCTGTTCTCGCCCAATGTCCCGGGCTGAGAATCGTCACCAAGTCCTATGCCGTAACGGCGGAAGACTTGTTTGCGAGCTTGGAGAAGGCCCGAAAGGAACTGGGAAGAGACTTTATCGATATTTTTTTGCTTCATGAACAAGAAAGTCATCTTACCCTGAAAGGTCATGCGGGAGCCTGGGAAGCATTACTTGAAGCTAAAGCCAAAGGACTTGTGGGATATCTCGGAATTTCCACTCACGCGGTTCAGGGAGTAAGGGCCGGGGCACTGCAGCCCGGACTGGATATCCTTCATCCCATTATTAATTATCAAGGCTTAGGGATTATCGACGGTTCTTTGGAAGATATGTTACAGGCTATTGCCTTCGCAGCTGATTTAGGGATTGGGATCTATGCCATGAAAGTATTCGGAGGGGGACATTTAACGAAGGAGCCGGAGAAAGCACTTCGCTTTGTGCGGGATATAAGGGGAGTTCAGGCTATGGCTTTGGGGATGTCCTCACTGCAGGAAGTCGATTATAACCTGGCTTTGCTGGCAGGAGAAGAAGTTCCGGAACAACTCAAAAATGCGGTCGCGCACCGGGAACGGAAATTATATATTGCGGATTGGTGCCAGGGATGCGGGGCTTGTGTTGAGGCCTGCTCCCAAAAAGCTTTGGTGATAAGGGAAGGACAAGCATCACTCGGAACAAAGGAATGTATCCTCTGCGGCTATTGCGGGCGGGTATGTCCGCATTTCTGTTTGAAGATTGTTTGATTCGTGCATAATGTACGGTGGGGGGTGGAATATTGAGGATAATGGGTCTTGATCTTGGGGAAAAAACAATCGGGGTGGCTATGAGTGATCCCCTGAAGATAACCGCTCAGGCTTTGGTTGTCATCAGGAGGTCCGGCCGGGAAATGGAGGAGCTGAATAGCCTCATCCGGGAGTATGAAGTTGAAGAAATTGTTTTAGGATATCCGCGTAATATGAATGGTACTTTGGGAGATAGGGCGAGACTGTCGGAGGAGTTTTCCCAAATTCTTCAGACCAGGTTTTCCTTGCCTGTGAAATTATGGGATGAGAGGCTGAGTACGGTAGGTGCACAAAGGGCTTTACTGGAGGCTGACCTATCCAGGGCTAAAAGAAAGAAGGTCATTGACAAAATGGCTGCCGTTTTTATCCTTCAGGGATATTTGGACAGCCGTAGAATATAATATTAACGTATTCTTAACTTGGTATGTTTGACAATCTTTACCTATAAGGTTACAATTACAATATCTTTTGGATGAGGTGAAAAATAATGAGTGATGAGATCAATAACCAGGAAGAAATGGATGAGGCTTTTGATATCGTTGTATTAAATGATGATGAAGGCAATGAACATGAATTCATGCACCTTGCCACTGTCGAAGTTGAAGGCAATACCTATTTTGTTCTTCTCCCTGTTGAAGAAACAGAAGATGAAGATGAAGAGGCTGAAGCAATTATTCTCAAGGTCGGAAAAGATGAAAACGGCGAAGACATGCTGATGGACATTGAAGACGATGAAGAATGGGAAAAAGTTGCCGACGCTTGGGAAGAGATGGAAGAAGAATTCGAAGAAGAGTAAAATAAAAGAATTCATTAAGGTAAAATTAGTCCTCCATAAAACTACGCTCTGAAATCACCGAAACTCACGATTCAATTCGTGAGTTTCGTATTATTAAAAAAAATAGTATAATAATTAAAGTTTAGTTTAGAGACTAACCCTACTTAAGAAAGAAGAGAAGAAGAGTGAAAAGAAAACGCAGCAGCGTTTTTGCCGGAAGCAAGGCCAGGAAATATCTAACGGTCTTTATTGCCTTACTGATTCCGCTTTTTGCAGGCGCCTTATGGTGGTCGGGCAATTTAAAACCCGTGTCCGATTCAGGGCAGGAACAAGTTTTTGTTCTGAAAACAGGAATGACCGCATCCCAGATTGCCCAGGAGCTGGAGGACAAAAAGATTATCCGCAGTGCAGAAGTATTCCGCCAATTATGCCGGATGAACAAAGCAGATTCCAAGTTGGTGGCAGGGATGTACTATCTTTCTCCTACCCTCAGTTCCCAGCAGATCCTGGATATTTTATTAAAAGGCCCGCAGCCTGATATCATACGGATAACCATTCCGGAAGGGTATACCGTTGCTGAAATCGTCAGTACCCTGGTTAAAAACGGTCTCGGGACAGAAGATGAATTCTATAAAGTAATGCAAAACTTTTCAGCCAAAAATTATGATTTCTTAGAAGGGATTCCCTCCGGGAATAAACGCTTGGAAGGTTTTCTCTTTCCCGATACCTATTTCTTTGACAAAAAATCTAAGCCTAAAGACGTAATTGAACGCTTTTTAGACCGTTTTAATAAGGAGCTTACCGCAGAGACCAAATCGCGTCTGCAGGAACTAAATATGTCGGTCTTTACCTGGGTAATTAAAGCTTCGTTGGTGGAGAAAGAAGCGGCGAAAGAAGAGGAACGGCCGTTAATTGCCGGAGTGTTTGAGAATCGCCTGCGGACGGGGATGCCCCTGCAATCCTGTGCGACCGTCCAGTACATACTGGGGGAAGTGAAACCGGTTTTGAGTCTGGCAGATATTGAGATCGATTCTCCGTATAATACGTACAAGAACCCAGGGCTTCCGCCCGGTCCTATCGCCAATCCCGGTCATGCTTCGTTACATGCGGCGCTTAATCCCTCTAAGACTGATTATTTTTATTTTGTAGCTAAAAATGACGGTTCTCATGCCTTTGCGGTGACGTATAATGAACATTTAAGGAATGTGAGTAAGTATCAATAGGTTTCATTCTTACAGAATCCGATAAAAGAATTTTATCAGATTATTCTGAAAAATATATTGACATAGGTCACGAAGTGTTTTAGAATAAAAATCACCCCCCGTTAAACATTACTTTCGAAAGAAGGGGTTTCGGGGAGACACTCTGATAACCTTAATCCTGAATCTTCATTAATAATACTCGTAACTGATGTTATTCCGAAGTCCATCAGGGAGAATCGAGAGATTTGAACAATGGTACGGGAGAAAAACAAAAAGTTGGACCCTTGGGTCTGTAGTAAGATTAATGAACTTGAAACCGGATCGCAAGATTTGTTTCAAATGGGATGGCAGGGTTGGCTGGGGACAGGGTGAAAAAAAGGAGGATGTCCGTATTGGAAATCCACCAAGAGGTAAAGGGGTAGATTCATTCTCATTAAACCGAGAAGAGGATCTGCCCTTTTACCATTGCAAAAAAGCTCGGAATTACTGGATTTAACGAAATTGACACCCCACTTTTTATGGGGTATGATGCAGGAAAAGAGATGAATATCTGAATTAAGGGAGTGTATCAGAGCCATGGTTAGAACCTTTGGGGAAGCAGCGATGGTTGTCCGAGACGCTATTGAAAATAAGTACCCCCAGGTTAATCGCGCATTTATTTTTGGTTCTTTCGCAGAAGGCGTACAAACAACTGAAAGCGATTTAGACGTATTGGTGGAATTGAACGATTCTATGGGACTCCAATTTATATCCATGATACAGGACATTGAAGAGGCTGCCGGTACAGCAGTTGATGTTATTACAATAAAACAAGCTCATGATATTGAAGAAAAATTTGGGTACGATATCCTAGGAAAAGCGAGACCGGTATATGAAAGAGCAAAAAGTTAAAATAATTCTTCTGCACATCATGGAAGATTTGCAGGATATTGAGCTTTTTCTCCAAAACATTTCCAAAGAGGAATTCTTGACTAGCTCTATGATAAAAAAAGCAGTATCAATGTCATTGCTTAATATTGGTGAGCTGTCCAAAGAATTGCCAGCAGCCTTGACCACAAAATATCCAGATATTCCATGGGTGAGTATTGTTGGTTTGCGTAATAGAACAGCCCATGGTTATCATGGTCTGGACCCGGAAATCATATGGAATATTTGCAACAAAGATTTAAAGGAATTCGAAAAAGTGATAGCATATGAAATACAGCAAATCAATAAATGAGTTTTTGTCGAGTTTCTACTATAGAAAAGATAAGCGCATACCTGAAATCGTACAGGTATGCGCTATTTTTTTGTAATAATTATTCCTGCATCATATCAAAGATCTGCTGAACATCTTTATCTCCACGTCCGGAGAGGTTAACGATAAGAATACTGTCTTTGGACATGCCGGGGGCGATCTTCAGGGCGTGAGCAACAGCGTGGGCGCTTTCCAGGGCAGGAATAATCCCCTCGGTCTTGGATAGGGTATGGAAGGCTTCCAGGGCTTCCTGATCGGAGATAGTAACATATTGAGCCCGTCCTATATCATTGAGGTAGGAATGTTCCGGGCCAACGCCGGGGTAATCTAGTCCCGCTGAGATGGAGTGGGTGGGGAGGGGTTCTCCCTGTTCATCTGCCATGACGTAGCATTTGAACCCGTGGATAATACCCGGTTTCCCTGCTGCGATCGGGGCTGCATGCTTGCCGGTTTCCAGACCATGGCCGGCGGGTTCGACACCAATAAGCCTTACCCCCTGATCCGGAATAAAATCAGCAAAGATCCCGATTGCATTGCTGCCGCCTCCGACGGAAGCGATCACGGCATCCGGCAGCTTTCCTTCCGCCTCAAGGATTTGAGCTTTGGCTTCCCGACTGATAATGGATTGGAAGTGTTTCACCATGGTGGGATAGGGATGGGGGCCGACAGCAGATCCCAGCATATAAAAAGTATTCTTGTAATTCATAATGAGGTCTTCCAGAGCAGCGTCAACCGCATCTTTCAGGGTACGGGTTCCGCGGGTTACCGCTACCACTTTTGCTCCCAGGAGTTCCATCCGGAATACGTTTAAGGCCTGTCTGCGGGTGTCCTCTTCACCCATGTAGATGATGCATTCCATATCGAAAAGGGCGCAGGCAGTAGCTGTGGCTACCCCGTGCTGACCTGCTCCGGTTTCGGCGATCACTCTCTTTAGGCCCATTCGTTTTGCCAAAAGCACCTGGCCGATCGTATTGTTGATCTTGTGTGCTCCGGTGTGATTCAGGTCTTCGCGTTTCAGGTAGATCTTGGCTCCCCCTAGTTTTGCCGTGAGTTTTTCCGCAAAATATAAAGGATTGGGACGGCCGACATACTGTTTCAGGTAATAATCAAGTTCTTTATTGAATTCGGGATCGTTTTTAAACTTTTCAAAGGTGTTTGCCAGGTTGTCCAGAACTTCCAGAAGATCGGGGGGAACAAAACTACCCCCATATTCGCCAAAATAGCCTTTTTGTGTTGTCATCAGAATTCCTCCATTTTCATATCCAATTTTTTTGTTCTTCGTAAATTCACTGTAGTAATTTCACCAGTATAGTATTTTTACTATACAACAGCTATGGCGGTCAAGGGGAAAATGATAATTTTACCTTTTCCCTGATTACGCTTATAATAATAGAATAAGAATGCTAAAATAAGTATTTTTCAGGCATCAGGAGGAACACCAATGAATAAGCCGGAAATTCTTGCTCCAGCCGGGGATCTGGAAAAACTTCGTTTTGCTTTAGCCTATGGGGCAGATGCCGTTTATGCCGGAGGAAGCGCTTTTGGGCTCAGGGCTTATGCCGGAAACCTGAATGAAGAAGAGATGCGGCTGGGGGCGGAATACGCTCATCAATTAAACCGCAAATTATATATCACGGTGAATATTTTTGCCCATGAAGAGGATTTCAGGTTCCTCAAAGATTACCTGCATTTCCTCAGGGAGACCGGGGTGGACGGAATTATCGTTTCCGATCCTGGGATAATGGCTATTGCCAGGAAAGAGACCCCCGAATTAGGGATTCATCTCAGTACCCAGGCCAATTGCACCAATTCTTCCAGCGCAAATTTTTGGTTTGATCAAGGAGTAAGGAGAATCGTTCTGGCGAGGGAACTCACCCTCGAAGAAGTAACCAATATTCGTCCCAAGGTTGAGGGGGAGCTGGAGATCTTCATCCACGGCGCCATGTGCATGTCCTACTCCGGTCGCTGCCTGTTAAGCAATTATTTGACAGGCAGGGACGCCAACAGGGGAGAATGTACCCATCCCTGCCGCTGGGGATATGCCCTGGTGGAGGAAAAAAGACCCGGTCAATATTTTCCTCTCGAAGAGGATGTCAGGGGAAGCTACATATTTAATTCCCATGATCTTTGTCTTCTTCCTCATCTTCCGTTGCTTAAGAAAATCAACCTGGATAGCTATAAGATTGAAGGCAGAATGAAAAGCGCTTATTATGTTGCCAGTACGGTGAAGGTGTACCGGGAAGCGGTAGACGTGCTTTGGGAACAGGGAGAAGATGAATTCCGGAAGCGGCTCCCCCTGTGGCTTGCTGAAATGGACAAGGTCAGCCACCGGGATTATTCCACAGGATTCCTTTTCGGCAAGCCGGGAGCTGAAGCTCATAATATTGAAACTTCCAACTATATCCGGGAGTATAGCTTTGTCGGCAGGGTTCTTGAAGAAAAAGAGTGTCAGGAATTAGGCAAGAAGGAGTACGGTTTCTGGATCGAACAGCGCAACAATTTCCGGGCAGGGGATGAGCTGGAAGTTCTTTCTCCAGAGGGAGAACCCTGGACTTTCCGGGCGGAGGGACTTTGGGATCTGGAGGGACAAGCGGTTGAAGTGGCCAGACACCCCCAGCAAAAATTGAAAATTACGCCCCCGGTTCCCCTGGAACCCTTCAGCATCCTGCGTAAACCTCAAAAATAAGGAGATTCTTGAAAATAATCTGAATAATCGAAGATTGGATCAAGACGCTTATGAAAGACCAAACCGGACGTTTATCAAAAAAATCTATCAAAAAGCATTAAGAAAATAGGATCATAATAGTTCAAAAGTCCTATCGCGTCATCTGGAGGGATTTTAAAAAGATTTCAAATAAAAAATTTAGTTGAATGGTATTATTTCAGTGGAATCGGAAGGAAGAGTTAAGTGGAATTTAAGCTGCAAAATAAAAAGGATAGCTTCGGAAGTGACAGTGACTTGCTGGTTAAGGCCAAGGTCGCCCGGTCAGAAATCCAGCTTTTAGCCAAATATGTGGAAGGGATGGGCCATCTTGGAGTCGTCACCACCACCGACCGGATGACCGGGGAGGTCGTTATTCAGACCACCAGGTTTTGCTGGCCGGAATTAGAAAAACTCTTGTCGAAACTGCCCTTGAAGATAATCTATTTGTAAAATTAATGTTATTATTTCTAAAAAATAGCATTTTTGTGATTGACGAATAGGACTCGGTGCATGTATTATGAAGAATAAGAAATGTTAGGCAAAGGTGATTACCTTTGTCCATACATATTTAAATCCCCAAAACAATAATAAGGAAAAAGAGAGGAAGATGTAGAGATGAAGAGAAGAAAAGACTCAGGGTTCACCCTTATTGAACTCATGATCGTCATTGCAGTTATTGGTATTTTGGCGATTGTGTTGGTACCGAAGGTTGGGACAGTGAAAACACAATCAAAAACGGCCGGACTAGATACAAATATTAGACTGGTACAAGGGTATTGTGAAAGTAAGATTGATAAGTGGATATCAAAATCTACAACAACTCTAAATGTTGCAACGGAGATTCGGGATTCTTTTACAAGTACTGACGATACTAAGAAAGCAGTTAATCCTTATACTTCCAAATCTACCAGTGCTACTTCAGCAGCTGCTTTACCAACTGTCGCTGGAGATTATTCAATTTATATTGTTAATGTACCTGATGATGCGCCAGATACCATTGCAGTTAATAATTCTTATTTAGCAGGAGCTATTCTGGTTGTTATTGAAAATTCAGATGGTGCTGTTGGCACAGTTCCAATTGAAGCGGTTCATCTTTACGCTTATGACCAAGATGGAAAAGTTCTAAGTGAAAAAACAGTTGTAGTTAAACCATAAATTTAGCTGTTGTAAAAAAATGATATTATAAAGGGTGTTTCTTTAAACACCCTTTTCTTTATATTCTAAACTCGTTTCTTTTTTGTTATAATTGCAATTAGAGTAGGAAGGGAGGGATTCCCATGGCAATCAAAAGAAAGAGACTGGGCGAAATTCTTCTCGATGGCGGGGTCATTAATGAGAGACAGCTGGAAGAGGCACTAGCCAGACAGAAGGGTCTCGGGATGAAGCTGGGGGAAGCCCTTATTCATTTAGGGTATGTCAAAGAAGATGATATCCTTCTTACCATGAAGCAGCAGTTAAACATTCCGATTATAGACATTAACCGGATTGTTGTCGCGGATCAGGTATTGAAGCTTTTGCCTGAATCCGTGGCCCGCAAGTATGAAGTGGTTCCTGTGGATATCAGTAACAACCGTCTGATCGTGGCCATGAATGACCCGACAAACTATTTCGCTCTTGATGACATCCGCCTGGCTGTCGGAATGCTTATCCGGCCGGTATTGGCCAGGAAAAACGATATCCTGAAGGCCATTGACCGCCATTACGGGCGGAGCGAAGCGGAGAAAGCGGCCCGGGAATACGCCAAACAAGCCGGGGTATCCCCTGTGGCGGCAGCGGTAGAACTCATGAGTGCAGCTCCTCCCGGGGCAGATGATGAGGACACTCCCGTTATCCGTTTCCTGAATACCATTATTGAAAATGCTGTGAATAACTACGCAAGTGACATTCATATTGAGCCTATTGAGGAAGAGCTGAGGGTCCGTTACCGGGTGGACGGTGTGATGCGCGAAGTCCTGCGTACCCCGATCTCCATGGCCGGACCGGTCGTCAGCCGTGTGAAAATCATGTCCGATTTGAATATCGCCGAAAGAAGACTACCGCAGGACGGCCGCATCTCCTACCAGGCCCCTGACCGGAATATTGATCTTCGTGTTTCGGTGATCCCTACCATGTTTGGGGAAAAGGTGGTTTTGCGTATTCTGGACAGGGCCAGTGTGATTCTGGATAAAGAAAAGCTTGGTCTTACGGAACGGGACCAGGAACAATTTGATGAACTAATCCGCAAGCCATACGGGATTGTCCTTGTTACCGGTCCTACCGGAAGCGGTAAGACAACGACCCTTTACACCATGCTGAACCAGCTTAATTCTGAAGACAAGAATATCATAACGTTGGAAGATCCGGTGGAATTCAATTTCAAAGGAATTAACCAGATTCAGGTGAACGCCAAGGCCGGACTTACCTTTGCCGCAGGCCTTAGGGCCATCCTCAGACAGGACCCCGATATCATTATGGTCGGGGAGATGCGTGACAATGAAACGAGTGAAATTGCGGTTCGATCCGCTTTAACCGGTCACCTGGTCCTGTCCACCATTCATACCAATGACGCGGCCAGTGCTGTTACCAGGCTGATCGATATGGATATTGAACCTTTCCTGATTTCCGCATCCCTGGTCGGGATTATCTCGCAAAGACTGGTACGTACGATATGCCCGAACTGTGCGGAGGAATATGAAGCGAGTTACCACGAACTAAACCTTTTAGGGGTGACCACCGGGCAAAGGGTGATGCTCCGCAGGGGAAAAGGGTGTAATTACTGCCACTTCAGCGGGTATAAAGGCCGGAGAGGGATCTTTGAAATTATGCAGATTACCCCGGGACACAGGAGCCTGATCGACAGCCGGTCAACAGCCGACGAATTGCGGGAATACTCCTTGTCCATGGGCATGACGACCCTGAAAGAATCCGCCGCCAAGCTTGTCCTAAAAGGAGTCACTACGATCGAGGAACTGCTCAGAGTCACATTTGTCAACGAATAGGTAGGTTATTTCATGCAGTTCAACTATAAAGTCATCGATGAAACAAAAACGATAAAAAAAGGAACATTGCAAGCAGCTGACCGGGAAGCAGCCAAAAGGATGATGCTGGAGAACAAATGGCAGATTATCGAGCTGCAGGAAGGAAACCAACTGCTCGATATCCTGAACAAAGCGGTGGAGTCCAAGCTCAGCTATGAATCCATCTCTTCCTTTTGTACCCAGATGGCGATGATGATCCGGACAGGGGCCAATCTGGTCAAGGGCCTGGAAATATTAAAGGCCCAGTCCAAAGACAAAAACCTGCAGCGGGTAATCACGACCTTGATTACCGAGGTGAGCAGGGGAAGCTCCCTGTCCGCGGCTATGAGGACCTGCGGGCGAGCCTTGCCCGAACTACTGGTGAACCTGGTAGCGGTAGGGGAGCAGAGCGGGAATCTGGATACGGTTTTAAACAATATGGCCGAGTATTATGACCGGGAGAACTTTATCCGCAAGAAGATTGCCAGTGCTTCGGTATATCCGGCCATTCTGACTTCGGTTTTGGTGATTTTGGTTATCTTTTTCATCAATTTTATCCTGCCGGAAATTACCGGACTTTTGAATGATTCGGGAGGGCAGCTGCCCCTTATTACCCAGATCATGATCAATTCAGCCGGCTTCCTCACGAGAAATTTCTTGTTACTGATTGTTTTGATTATTGGTCTGGTGGCTGGGTATTTCAAATTGCACAGCATTCCCAAGTATAAGCTCCAAATTGACGGGATCAAGCTAAAAATCCCTTTGCTGGGCAAGAATATCAAAAACGTCATTACAGCCCGCTTTTGCAGGACCATGGCGCTTTTCCTGAAAGCATCCATTCCTATTGTTCCCATCCTGGATTCTATGGAGAAAATCGTGGGGAACGAGGTCTCCCGGATGGCTGTGGTTCAAGCCAAAGAAAAGATCATTAAAGGAAAAGGGCTGGCGGCATCTTTCGGGGAAGAGAAATTTTTTGACGAGATGGTGATCCAAATGATGACCATCGGGGAAGAAACGGGCCAACTGGATGATTTAATGGAGGAAATCGCAAAATACTACGATAAGCAGGTTGAGATCGGAATCGGGAAGATGGTCGCTTTGGTGGAGCCGGTCTTTACCATTATTATCGGTATTTTTGCGGGACTCATGGTCATTTCCGTTGCGCTGCCGATTTTCAATATGTCCCAGGGTATTAAATAATAATATTTGTTTTATATTTTTCTTTACATATTTAAAGGAATTTGTTTTTCCTCAGCGAAAAAATGGTGGATAAATTAATTTTTCCGGTGAAAAAGAATATTCTGATCTGTGGAGGATGCATCAATGGGTAAGCCATCTTGGCATAAATCCATAAATAATTTCGGTTTTACCTTATTGGAGCTGATGTTTGTGGTTGCCATCATCGGTATTTTGGCAATTGTGGCAGTCCCAAGCTATTCAGCAGTGAAAGAGAATTATCGGCTGGAAAATGGAGCGCAAAAAGCAGTTTCCCAATTGCAATACGGTAGGCAAATGGCCATGGATAAAAGGGAAACCATCTATATTGTATTCCAGCAAACTCAAGTAGGGGTGTATAGAAATAACGGCGGTACCTTGGAGTTAACCGGTCCCGCTTTACCGTATGAGGGCGGGGTTACTTTCACTGCCTCTTCAGCGGATAATAACTGGCTTTATCCCATCCATCAAAACCCAAGTGATTCAAATTCACTGCTTCTGGGTTATGGGGTAAGTTACGATTTCAGAGGTTTCTTGAAAGACCCTGCACAAAGCGGAACAATTCGTTTGCAGTCTTTGAGCGGCAAGAAGGTCTGTATCCTCATCGGAGAGGGGACAGGCCGAATTGACATTGATAAGTGTGAGGAAAACAATAGTGGCGGCAATGAGAATCCCCCGCCCTTAAGCTATTGCGAGCAAGGGGATGGACCTCTTCCCAATTATCCGGCCTGGGTTGCTCAGGCGTATCCGTCTACAACCTATGTCATTTATAACGGCCGGGCGTTCTATAACAGGTATTATGCCAGTGCCTCCGATATTCCCGGAAATCTGGGTGCTCCATGGCAAGAAGTGACGAAACAATGGAGAAATTTTAATGTATATGATACCGGGAATAAAGTATGCTACAATAACCGACAGTTCCAGGCAAGATATTATTCCTATAACCAACAGCCGGGTATTGTAGGTAATCCTTGGAATGAGCTGACGGATGAGTGGCGGGATTTCAATGAGTATACCGTGATTAATACTGTTGTGAAATATAATTCCAAACAGTTTAAGCTCAGGGAAAATTATTCTTACAACCAGCAGCCAGGATTGCAGAGCAGTCCCTGGCAGGAATTAACGGACCAATGGCGGGATTTTAATGTCTATAATCTAAATGATCTTGTTTATTATAACGGAGCTCGGTTTAAAAATAGGATTAGCTATTCTAAAAATCAACAGCCTGGTTTGATCAGCAGTCCTTGGCAGGAAATAACGGACCAATGGAGAAATTTCAATGTCTATAATGCTGGTGATGAAGTGATGTATAACGGACATCGCTACAGGGCGAAATGGTACACACAAAACGAACAGCCCGGTGCCGCCAGTGTTTGGCAGTTAATCAGTTGACCTACGGGGAGTGCGCCTTTATGAAGCAAAAAGACAATGGAATGACGACCTTGGAAGTGGTTATCGCTTTTGCCATACTGATTATTGGTGTTGGCTTTATGCTCATGAGCAACAAGGCATACTATGCATTCCGCGAGCAGCGTCAGGAAAGACAACAAATGATTTTCTACGCCGCCGGAGAAATGGAAGCTTACCTGGAAGGACAGAACGTAGAATATACCTCTCCCCCTTTTGACAAGTATGAAGTAACAAGATTTCCCCCTCAGCCTACTTCTAATCCCTACCTCGAGATTATTCAGATCCAGGTGTACAAAAAGGACTCTCCCACTAATCCGGATCCAGTTTCAATTTATTCCTACAGGGTGAAAACGCAATGAGAAGAGATAAAGAAAACGGGTTTACCCTTTTAGAAGTTATGATTGCGGTAGGACTTTTCTCCATTCTTATGTTTTCCATTGCCCAGATGATGAGGGCTGAAATAGGCTTGTTTAATTCCGAAAATAATACCAATCAAAACGAACAAAAAGCCAGAACCGCATTAAATCACGTTTTGGATGAAATACGGTTATACGGATATGTCACTTATATTGGGGACGGCGGAAATGATGATGGATTTTATTCGCAGGATCCGGAGGGTACCAAGTGTCTGGTTAATTTAAACCCTTCATCTGCCAATCAAAGCCTTGCGGAGTTGTATTACTTGCCTGACAAAGATGAGCTGTGGTATAACGATCTGGCTCATGCAAGGACCTACTTGGTGACTGATCATATTACTACCCTTGAAATTCAAGGGGTTACCGCCCATTTAGCCAGGATCAGGGTAGTGGCGGGTGAGCCGGCATCGGATTCATCTTTTGAACTGGTAACCTGGGGAAGGCTTTACTAGGGGGAATATAATGAAAGACAGGGGCGCGGCATTATTAACATCCGTTATTGCCATTATCGTTTTAGCTTTAATTGCAGGAACGTTCTATTCCCTTTCAGCGAGCCGGGCAAGGATGGAGACATCGGAAGAGAAGGGACTAAAGGCTTACTACTTAGCGGAGGCAGGAATCCAGTTTGGAATCGCCCATGCCTATCAACTTTCGGATATACCGGATGCCCCGGTTACACAGGAAAATCCTTTTGGATCAAGTTATGGGGGCAGTTTTACGGTTTCATGGATCGATAACGGGACCACGGTACTGGTAAGGAGCACAGGTCAGTACCAAGGAGTCACCCGGAAATTAGAAGCCAACTTTTTGATGGAATAATCATTTCTTGGAGGGGAGGAAAAGGGATGTTTAAAGTCCGGAAGCTCATCGGAGTTCTGCTGCTCACACTTCTTCTATTATTATCTGCCGGTTGCAGCGAGGGCAGCCCGGGAGAGGTTAATGAAAACGATACAAATTATCACAGTGATGATGATAATGCTCCCCGAACTTTTGTTTTTGCAGACCAGTATCCTTACCCCGGGAAAAAAGCCGAATGCACTATTCTGGATAAAACCCCCAATGTTCCTCATACAGTTTATATTTACGTCATTAACAACGGGGAAAACTGGAAGGATAATGACGTAAGGAATATTACAATTACGTATTATGATTTAACCAGGCCCGGTGTTACTGTGGCAATCAATTCAAGTCAGATTCACATTCTCAAAGATGGAAAGAAAGATGATCAGACCTATATTCGGGTAGATAATGTTGTGTATCCACAAAACGCCAGGGGCTATTTCCTTATCCAAGGTGAAATTGAACAAGGGAACAATAAATGGTATCAGAAATCGGTTTCGAGTAACCAGTACAACTATGGGACTCCTCCTCCGGTCCAACCACCGCTTAAAAAAGAAAACCTTATCTATGAAAAAGAAATTGTTCAGTAGGAGACTTCATCCATGAAAAAACATTGGCTGGCCGTAATCCGCGATCATAACCTCAGTATCGCCAGAGTCGCTGCCGGAAGAAATCATGAAATGAAAGTAATGTTCCTTTCGGAGTATAATTCTGAAGGAACGGGACATACCGAGACGGGGGAATCGTTTGACCTGGATTTTGGGGGCATAAAGAACTGGCTCCAAAGACAGCGGGTTCCGCTGAAACAGCTGAAACTGGCCGTATCAAGTTTTGGCCTGATTACCAGGGTCATTGCCCTTCCCAAAATGACCAATAATGATCTCGAAAAACTCATTACCGATCATATTGACCAATATTTTACTTTTAATGTCCAAAATTACATTATTGATTACAGAGTCCTTAACAAGTATTGGGAAAATGAAAAACCAATGATTAATGTTTTAATGGCGGCCTTCCCCCGGGAGAGAATGGAGAATGTGTGGTCGTTATGCCAGTATCTGGGCTTTGAACCGATGGTCGTGGATCTGACAGCGGATTGTTTGGCCAGGCTTTATTCCAACCTTGCGGAAAAAGTACAAGGGACCCGTTCACCCGACAGTGAACCGGGAACGATCCCCGGAGATATGGCGATTGTCTCTTTGAATGGAGACAAAGTGGAATTCGTTCTTTTGGAAAACGGGGTCTTTTTCTTATACTCGGATATGGAATTAGATCTAAGAACAGTTTCTGCAGATATCAATCAGAAAATCTCGGAACAAGTTCATTTAACGACAAAATTAGAAGAAGATAAAGTCCCTTTTCTCCGATTGGAAAAGGAAGAAGTTCCTTTGCCTCAATCGGGTGAACTTCTTCTTCAGCCAAGAGTACAAGCGACCTTTGAGGGAAATTTATTTGCTGCGGGATCAGAGAAAATTACCCTTAATTTGTCTTCTTATACCGATGATGTGAAATTATTGTCTTCCCAGGATGATACCACTAATCTCTTGCAAGACAATATTGAGGTAGGAGAAAAATCTGAAGATAAAGCCTTGTCAATGACAGGTATAGGTTTTGAGGATATGCAGGAGATCGCGCCGGGGGATGTTTCTGTACCCCTTGATTTCACCGTCCGGGAGGTGCGGGAACGGCTTTTGAATCAGCTGATCGGATTAGAAGATCAGGAGCGCGGCAGGGAGGATCATGACTTCGCTGGGAACAAGGAAGATGATGATTTCGATTTCCGCCTGGAGGATTTTTATGAGGATGATGATGAGGATTTTTTTACAAGTGATAAAAAAATTACAAATTTTGATATTGATCCCAAAGCGGATAATTCATATTTTTCTTTGAATGAGTTGGGATTTTCTCAAGAACCTTGGAAAGAAATAAAGGACAGCAATACTTATTCTGTTGAATCTGTTGTAGATGAGACGGAAAATGAAAATTTCTTTGCTGAAGAGATAGAAGAAGTAAAAGCAAGCCAACCAACATCAAACGAAGAATTTTTACACATTGTCGATGAAGATGTTTTTATGGACTTGGCCAAAGCCCTGCCCCAGTTGGATTTTTCTATTGTTCAGAATCAACAGGATCAGCAAACGGGTATCCCTTTGCTGGAGATGGAGTCTGTTGAGGAAGTTCCGGTAAGCAGCCATGATGTTCCCGGGGACAATTTTGAGGAGAATTTCGTAGAAGACAATCTGCTTTTGCTTGACGAAGAGAAAGATGACTTTAAGCAAGCTGCTTTGTTGATCAACCACAAAAAAGAAGAGCAAGAAGAGTTTGTCCTGGAAGATCTTTTTGTTCCCCTGGAAAACTTGGATGAAGAGTTAGCCATTACCTTAACCAACCAGCAGATGGCTAAACAGGAAGACCTACCGGAAGATTCGGAAGAAGACGGCCTGTATTCTTTACTGCAGGATTTTCCGGAGTTCACGTTGGAAGATATTCCCGAGTTACAGTTGGAAAGTTTACCTGAGCTGCCATTGGAAGGTCTTCCGGAGATATCTCCGGAAGAAATGGAGCAATTAGGTTCAAACGCTGTAATTCACGAAGAAAGTACTTCTCAAGGATCGGAAAAACGGGAAGAATTGATTGACCTGGATCGTTCTCTGCAAAACGAACTCAAAACGGTGCCTCCCATCACCATCCCTATTGGTATTGAAGAAAAAAGCATTTTTGATAACCTGGACTTAAATATGGGAGCGGGAGGTTTGGAGAAAATTGAAGCCCGCCTCATGGACCGGGATCCCAAAGATGAGCTGGAAGATAACCTTAGTCCGGTTTTATCGACCCTTTCCGAACTTTTAAGCTTTTTTGCGGCCCGTCACTTTGGACAGACTGTCCATTCTGTATATCTAACCGGGGAGTTTTGTAATTTGCCTTATCTGGAAGATATTTTCCGGGAAAATCTTGGTGTCAATACGGTGATCGGTTTTCCGAACGGCTGGAAGCCCAGGTTTGAAGGAAATAGTAAAGCTCTGGCCGGAGAGTGGCAAAAGTATGGGAGTTTATACGGTCTTGCCCTGAGGGAGGATTAGATGAAGGAACGAGCGCAGTTTAACTATGCCCAACGCTGGAGAATAGAACAAAGCGGAAATAAACGCCTTACCCAAAAAAGGAAGAAAAGCATTTTCGCCTTCACGCTGATAAGTTTTTTAGTTGTTGCGCTTTTGGCCTCCCCTTGGGTTTGGCAGTTTATTCTGAACTATCAACTGGATAAAATTGAACAAAGCATTACGGCGTATCATGATGTGGCGGTTACCATGGAGGATGTAGACCGGCTGAAAGGTGAGATTGCCAGAATGAACAGCTTTCTGGCGATTTCTCAGGGAAAGTCCAAAAAACCACGGGAGGTTCTAACACAAATCAACAAGTTACTTCCGACGGGTACAACTGTGACTTCTTTTTCTCTCCAGGCGGATAATTCGGTTCAAATCAATGTCGATGTACCAGGGCCGGTTGATTTGGCCAAGTTCTGGATGAATTTCAGGGATTCGGGGCTTTTTACGGATTTTGACATGAAAACGGTGTCTCTAACGGATGAAGTTCAACATCTGAGTCTTACATTAAAGTTAAAGTAGGGGAATTAGAGGCCTATGAATAAGCAAAAAAACCAGATCCTATTCTTGGCTGCGGTTATCGTTTTAGGCATCCTTTATGCCTATGTCCAGTATTTATTTATTCCGGAATGGGGTGTCTTAAAACAAAAGACTGCCCAGGTCTCTGAGCGTCAGGCCTATCTTACCCGGATGGAAAACAGCTATAAAGATTTTTCTGCGCTGAAGCAACAGTCTTCAAGCCTGAAAGCCCAGGTTTCGGTCTTGGATAAGAAAGTCCCCAAGAAACTGGATAAACCGGATATCATGCTTACGATATATAATTTGGCCAAAAATAACGGCCTCAGTCCCAAGAGTCTTACTTATGAACCCATTAAAGATGAAGGGCAGTACCTGACGATGGGGATGAATTTTTCCTGTACCGGACCGGCAGAGAATATTTATACCTTGGTGGATCAATTTTTGAAAGGAAATAAATATATTTTTGCTTTGGACAGCATCAGTTTTACTTCAAATAAAGACGGATCGACTGCGAATATGCGGATTGTGGCATATGCCTATAAGCCATAATCTGTTTTCGACATACCAGAATTATTGAATTTTGGAAGGGCAGGACCAAACCTGCTCTTTTCATTTTCTGATTCAATGAAGTCGCACTGAAAAATTTCATTAATCCGGATAAGCAGTATTCCTTGCTCCTAAGCATAGTAATTTATAAGAGCATGCTAAAGGAGTGACGGAGTATGATTACGGAAGTTTTTTTAGTCGGACTCGCTTTGTCTGTGATTAAAGGGGTAACCCTTTTCGTATCTTATATCAATAATAATGCATTTCCACAGCCTCTTAATGAACAGGAAGAATCTGAATATCTTAAGGTCCTGGCTGATTTCAAGGATAAGTCCAAAGAATCTCCCAATGAACTCATTGTAGAAAATGCAAGAAATAAGCTGATAGAGCATAATTTAAGACTTGTCGCTCATCTGGTAAAGAAATATGATGGGACAGGAGAGGACAGCGATGATCTTATTTCCATTGGCACCATCGGTTTAATTAAAGGGATCAATACCTATAATGCGGATAAAGGAACCCGCCTGGCAACTTATGCGGCCCGCTGTATTGAAAACGAAATCCTGATGTATTTAAGGTCCCTGAAAAAATCCAGGGGAGAAGTATCCATGTATGACCCGATTGGGACAGATAAAGAGGGGAATACGATTAATCTGATCGATGTTTTAGGAACCGACCCAGACGCCATTTCCGACCAGGTAGAAAGTGAATTCGAACAGCGGGTGGTTATCGATAAATTAAAGTGTTTATCCAAGAGAGAACGAATGGTCATTCAATTGCGTTTCGGGTTAATGAACGGACCCAAGAAGACCCAACGGGAAATTGCCAAGATGTTGGGGATTTCCCGGTCCTATGTTTCCCGTATCGAAAAGAAAGCGGTGCAAAAACTGACGGAAGAAATGAAAGAACATAAACCATCCTGATGAAGAGAAGTGTTGCTCTGGAATATTCGGCTGATATATAATAGTTTGGAATAGAATTTTGAAAGCAGAGGATAGGACAGGATGATCGGAATTTTGCGGCCATATCTGCAGTATGAATCTTTGCAAGATATTCCGGTCGAGGATCTTCTGGCGAAAGGGATCAGGGGACTGCTGTTGGACCTTGATAATACGGTTGCTCCCTGGAATGATAAGTCGCTCACGAGAGAAGTAATCGATTGGTTTGAAAAAATTAAAAAGGCAGGCATCAGGGCCTGCATTGTTTCCAATAATCAGCGTCCGGACAGGGTTTCCGCGGTAGCCGATGTTCTTGGCATCTTTTATGTCTATAAGGCTTCCAAACCCAGGAAGAAAGCGTTTTATTCGGGGCTTGATACTTTGGGACTGCAAAGTACTGAAGTGGCTGTGATTGGGGATCAATTATTTACGGATGTCTTCGGTGGCAACAGGCTGGGGATGAAGACAATCCTTGTTTCGCCAATTGACGAAAAGGAGTTTGCCGGGACTAAGGTTTTGCGTTTTATGGAAAGAATCGTTGGCAGAAAGGCCAGGTTTACAAGGAATATTCGAAAGGCTTAAACATAACGAGGTACTGTAAAGGATGAAATTTGCAATTATCGGGAATCCGGTCGACCATTCCCTTTCCCCTGAAATGCATGACGCAGGATATAGAGCCTTGGGTTTGAATGCGGTATATCACCGCATTCCTGTTACTATATCCGGAATCGGGCAGGGAGTCCGGTACCTGTTGGACAATCACTACGATGGGTGGAATGTAACCTATCCGTTAAAGGAAGCCATTCTTCCTTTCTTAGATCAGGTCTCACCGGATGCCTTGCATATCGGGGCGGTCAATACAGTTAAAAGAGTCGATGGTCGGCTGATCGGTCACAATACTGACGGAGAAGGTTTTGTTCAATCACTGCCGGCTAAAGGATTTGAATTAAACGGAAAAATAGCAGTGATTCTGGGGGCAGGGGGAGCGGCCAAAGCCATTGCCGTTTCTTTAGCTCAAAAGGGGATGCAGATCCTGATTTTAAACCGCAATAAAGAGAAAGCACAGGAACTAGCCGAACAGGTATGCAAGCTCGGAGGGAATGCTGCTTGGGGATGCTTTGGAGCCGGTGATTGGCTGCACAGCGTAGACCTTTTAATACAAACAACCCCTGTCGGAATGAAGAGTGAGAGATACCCTTTTCAGCTCAAAGGAATTAATCCTTCTTCCTTAGTTGTGGATATCATTTATTATCCTGAGAAAACTCGTTTCCTTGCAGATGCTGAAGAAAATGGATGCAGAACAATGAACGGGTTGGGAATGTTATTATACCAGGGGATTCTTGCCTGGAAGTTTTGGCTGAATGTGGAAGCGCCTGTATCCGTCATGCACAGGGCTCTGACAGAAAAAATAAGGAGCTTGGACCAAGGTGAGAGTGAGAACAAATGATACCGGATATACGTTGCTGGAAATCCTGCTTGTATTGGTGCTTTTAGCAGGAGGAGGTTTCTTTTTGCTCATTCAAATACCTCATGATATTCAGGAAAACAGCATTGAAATTTCCGCTTCAAGGTTGCTGCAGGATTTAAGGGAAGTACAGCAAGCATCAATGTCCGGAAACATTTGGTACCGGGTGAAATTTTACTCCCAAACAAATGAGTATATGATCTTTAAAGCGGGAGAATTCTTACGTTCCGTTCGTCTTTACCCGGGGGTGGTTTTTGGCAACACCCCTCCCGAGCTTATTTTTTTACCTTCCGGAGTTCCTTCAACCGGAATGACGGTGACCTTAAGAACCGGGGACCGGGAAAGAAAAGTAATCATAGCGCCTGTCATGGGCAGGATGAGGATCGAGATAGAGAGGTAATGACTTTGACAAATGCACAACATGGCAATCTGAAGAATATTATTCTTGTCGGTTTTATGGCTGCAGGCAAAAGCAGCGTAGGAAGGACCTTAGCCAGAGAACTTGGCTGGGACTTTCTGGATACGGATAGCGAGATAGAAAAAGTGACCGGAATGAAGATCCCGGATATGTTTCGGAAATATGGTGAAGTCAGATTCCGTTCGGAAGAAAATTTGGTTATTAAAAAATTGAAAGATATTACTTATACCGTAATTGCAACGGGTGGAGGCTCCATCTTGTTCGAAGAAAACAGGAGACTGCTCGAAGAACTGGGGATGATGGTACATCTCTATGTGCCGGTGGACGTAGCTCTGCAAAGGGTAAAAAGGCGTCAGGACAGGCCCCTTTTCAATAAAAGTCTGAGCGAGATTCAAAAGCTCTGGCAGGAAAGACTTGTAATCTATAATCAGATTCCGATTACGATAGATACATCTGCAAGGAGCATTGAAGAGATAGCAGAAGAAATTCTGGCGATTGTGAAAGGCGGTTAACAGCATGCGACAGAGAATTGATGTTGGCGGAAGTCATGGTTATCCATTATTTTTAGGGGTCCCTATAGAAGAACTGGGGGGCTACCTGGAGGAACGATACGGCGCCAGAGGGCACTATCTGATTATTACCAATACCCTGGTTGCGGATTTATACGCCGATAAGCTAATGAATGGTTTAAAACAATTTCGTACCGAGCTGATTGCAGTACCGGACAGTGAAGAGGAAAAATCCCTGAACCGGATCAGTAAGCTTACGGAACAAGCCTTGCGCTGCAGGGCGGACCGGGATACCATGGTTTTAGCTCTTGGAGGAGGGGTCATAGGAGACCTGGCTGGTTTTTTTGCCAGTATTTTTATGAGAGGAATAAGATATATTCATATTCCCACCACCTTACTGGCTCAAATCGACTCCAGCATTGGGGGTAAAGTTGCGGTAAATCATCCTTCCGGAAAAAATTTATTGGGATCTTTTTATCCGCCGCAGGCAGTTTGGACAGACTTTTCGACATTGGATACTCTTCCCTGGAAAGAGATTCAGAACGGGCTTGCCGAAACAATTAAACATGCGCTGGTATCCGATCCGAATTTGTTTGACTTTATTGAAAGCCATACTGAGGAAATAAAATGTGCAGATTTTAAAGTAATGAAGGAATTGGCGATGAGATCATTGGCCGTCAAGGTTAAGATTGTATCGGAAGACGAAAAAGAGAAAGGACAAAGGATTCTTTTAAACCTTGGACACAGTTTTGGCCATGCGCTGGAAACGGATGAAGCCTATAAAGGGGTTACCCATGGGCAAGGCGTCAGTATCGGTCTTGCAGCTGCATCCAGTCTGGCTCACGCCAGGGGGCTTATGACCGATTCGCAGTTGGACAGAATCATTAACCTGCTGACGAAGTTGGATTTGCCAACATCGATTGAATCCAGGGATCCAGAGATCTTGCTGAATCATATGTCGGCGGACAAAAAAAACAAAGCAGGAAACAAAATCCTCGTTTTACCCGTTGGAATTGGAAAATCCTCTGTCGCGACAGATTGTGAAGATGAGGAAATCGTAAAAGCCTGGAAAAAAGTAATAAAATAAACTGGGAATAGAAGGAAATTGTTTATAAATGGCAAAATATGCTACACGCATGTTTTGCTATTTTTATTTTGATTATTAAGTATTTTAAAGGTAATTGAGGGAAAATGTGGAATTAAAAATGCATCAGCTTTAAAATAGTTCTTTAGACACCAGAAGGAGCTGATTGGACAAACTATTATCTCAGTACTGACTATGAGTTTTAATTTTTAGCTAAGGTAATGATGATAATGATAAAGGTTTTTCTGGATCTTGATGAGCCAGCGGAGATCTTTATTGAGGGAATATCCATGGGTAAGGGCGGAGAAATGGGATAGTATGAGTTTTGTCCGGCGGATGTAAAAGTGACGGATTGTTGGGGAGGAAGGAAATAATGAACTTGGAAGGTTGGACGGCGAAGGTACTCTGGGCAAAAAAAGCTAAAGGCAACCAAGAAAAGCAATGGCTTCCGCTTGTGATACATATGTCAGATGCCGCAGAAATCGCAAAATTGGTTTGGCATCATTGGCTTTCTTCTTGTACTAAGCGAAAGATTACCCGCAGTATTTTCGTGACCCAAGAAGGTGCTGCCGATTTTGAGGATGCGGCGCTGCCATGTTTTGTTTTCCTTGCAGCAGGACATGATTTGGGCAAGGCAATACCTGCTTTTCAGGGGAAGCTTAGTAATTCAGAATTTGACGAGCAGCTGCGCAAGCAACTAATTGACGCAGGCCTGTCGATTCCAAATAACATTCATTTCCGTCAAGTGCGGCATTTTTGGGCATCCCAGCTTATTTTGAGACGGTTTGGATTCTCTCGGAAGCTGGCGGTGATTCCCGGCGGACATCATGGACAACCTCCAAGTTATAAACAGTTGGATGAGCTTGGAACGGCTTATCAGACGGACTTGGGATGGGAGCAAGGGCAAGAAGCCTGGAGTAAGCTGCAGCAGGAATTATTGGCATATGCGCTCATGCTTGCCGGTGTTTCGGAGCAGGAAGCGCAGTCCTGGCAGCCGGACATTACAGCTCAGGTACTGCTCAGTGGGCTGGTTATTATGGTGGACTGGATTGTCAGCAATGAAATATATTTCCCGTATATAGATTTATCCGGTAGTGCAAGCTTGTCAAATAAGCGAGCTATGGCCGCATGGAAGGAAATCGATCTGCCTGAGTGCTGGAGCCCGGATAATGCCTGGGACTGGATGGGTGAAAAGTTTTACGAAAAACGTTTTGAGCTTAAAAAGCCGCGCCCGGTGCAAACCGCCATCCTGAACTTGCTTGGGAATGTGTCACGCCCGGGAATAGTGATACTCGAAGCGCCAATGGGCGAAGGAAAAACCGAAGCTTCTCTGGCGGCGGCAGAGCTTTTGGCAAATATGACGAAACGGAGCGGTGTATTTTTCGCTTTGCCGACACAAGCAACTGCCAACGGTTTGTTTTTGCGGATCTGCAGTTGGATTGAACGGCTGGAGGATGGAGTTGACCACGCCGTACAACTTGCCCATGGCAAGGCCGATCTTAACGAGCTGTATAACAAAATCCAAACGTCTACAAAGGAAATGGGCGGTTTTTGGGTGGGCGGAGAAGAAAGCGAGGAAACCGGTGATGATGCCATCATCGTCCATGAATGGTTTTCCGGACGTAAAAAAGGCATTCTTGCAGACTTTGTCATCGGTACCATTGACCAGGTACTTATGGCTGGATTGAAGCAAAAACATCTGGCTTTGCGGCACCTGGGACTTGCCAATAAGGTTGTAATTCTGGATGAATGCCACGCTTATGACGCTTATATGAGCCAATATCTCTATAAAGTTCTAAACTGGTTGGGCGCATACGGCGCACCGGTGGTTGTTCTTTCCGCAACGCTGCCGGGAGATAAACGCAAACAGCTGATTGACGCCTATTTGAACCGGGAAAGCGCGCCTGTAAGGGAATATGATCCGGTATTTGATAAGGAAAAACCTGAAGCTCCGCCATTGCCTCCGTGGGCAACTACCTGTGATTATCCGATCATTACTTTCACCGATGACTGCGATATACATCAGGAAAAGATCAGCGGCGAACGGCGTCCGCTTGAAGTTGCGCTTAAAGTTTTGCCGGATGATGAACAAATCGCGTTGGTTCTGGCAGACTTGCTTTCCGAGGGCGGCTGTGCCGGAATTATTGTCAACACCGTAAAACGCGCTCAAAAGGTTGCTTGTAAACTTAACGAATTCTTTGACGAAGATTGCGTCCAGCTGTTGCATTCCCGCTTTCTTGCCATGGACCGGGCGCAAAAGGAAAAGGACCTTTTCGAGAAATTGGGTGCTGACAGTGAAAGAGAAAACAGACGCCCGAAGCGCTGTATTGTGGTTGGTACTCAGATCTTCGAGCAAAGCTGTGATCTTGATTTTGACGTTTTAATTTCGGATATCTGCCCCATGGATTTGCTTATTCAGCGCCTTGGCCGGCTGCACCGGCACCGGCGCAGCCGCCTGCCCAAGCTGCTTGAGGCCCGGTGCTTTATTACCGGTATGAATGATGCCGGTTTTGACCGCGGCGCCGAACTTGTTTATGGTAAATATCTTTTAATGAACACACGGGCATTGCTTCCATCATCTATAAGATTGCCCGACGACATTCCCCAGCTGGTGCAGGAGACCTATCGGCCGGAGGGATTGCCGATGCCGCCGGAATTACAGCCGGAGTATGAGGCCGCAAAAGAGAAACAAGAACAGAAAATAGCAAAAAAAATAGCAAAAGCGCATGATTTTCAAATATGTGATCCGTATAAGGGAATGGGTGATCTGGTCGGCTGGCTGGATACAAGTATTACAGAAGACCCATCCGGTAAACGTGGCGAGGCGGCAGTGCGCGATACGGAAGATTCACTTGAAGTTTTAGTTGTACAGCGGCGCGGCAAAGAGTACTATATGCTGCCTTGGCTTGCCAAATTCAAAGGTCGAAAAATCCCTTCGAATATGCCTCCGGAAACGGAACTTGCCCGGGCGATGGCAGAATGCAGCATACAGCTTCCCCGCGAGCTGTGTTGGAAATTGGACGACACCATCAGGGAACTGGAGAAAATTTCTCTGCAGGCGTTATGGGCGTGGCAGCAATCACCCTGGCTCAAAGGAGAATTATTTTTGGTGCTCGATGAGAAGCTTAGCACAGAACTATGCGGGTATCATCTGCAGTATGATCAACGCTATGGGATGCTTGCAAAGAAAATAGAAGAGGGGGATGTGAATGCGGGAGAAGGCATTTAATTTATTGTATGAGCCGTGGATTATGGTGCTGAACTTGGAAGGAGAAACAGAAGAGGTCTCGTTGCTGACAGTCTTGGAACGTGCCCATGAATTCCGCTGCCTTGCCGGCGAACTGCCAACTCAGGACGTGGCAGTTCTGCGGCTGATACTGGCAACGCTGTATGCGACTTTCACCAGAGCGGATGGGCAGGGGAACCGAAAACCCATCAATAATTCACCGGAAGCATTGGAGCGATGGAAAAGCTTATGGGAGCTTAAGCGTTTTCCTCTTGAACCAATCAAAACACGCTTGTGTCATTATGAAGAACGCTTTTTTCTCTTTCACCCGGAGCGGCCGTTTTATCAGGTAGCGGGGCTGGATAGGGGAACAAATTATACTGCCGCGAAGCTGTTGGGAAATCTTTCTGAGAGTGGCAATAAAGTCAGGCTGTTTCCGGTTAGAACCGGAGATGCAAAGCACTTCATATCTTATGCGGAGGCTGCAAGGTGGCTGCTGTATTTAAATGCTTTTGACGATACATCCAGTAAACCTTCGGTTCGCGGACAGAAAATGCTTTCTCCCGGTGCAGGGTGGCTTGGAAAGCTTGGCATAATTTACGCAAATGGTACCAATCTTTTTGAAACACTTATGTTGAATTTTGTATTGATTAATGATAATGGCGAGCCCTGGAGCAATGGTCATGCGGTATGGGAGCTTGATGAGCCGAGAACGGATGAACGGGTAGAAATTGTACTTCCCCAGGATTGGCTCACAATACTTACACTGCAGTCGCGCCGCCTGCTCCTACAGAGGGAGGGGAGCTACGTTGTAGGTTACAGATTGTTGGGTGGTGACTTCTTTCTAAAAGAAAACGCATTTACAGAGCAAATGACGCTCTGGAGAAAAGATTCGAGGGAAGATGTATATCTTCCTAAACGTCATGATCCCTCCAGACAATTGTGGAGAGATTTATCTGCTTTCCTTGCGGACGGAGAAGGTCTCAGAAAACCCGGGATAGTCCGTTGGTTATCAATAATAAAAGATCAAGGTCACATCAATCATATGGTAACCTTACAGATAGCAGGTGTGAAATATGGTGACAAAGATTTCTTTGTCACGGATGTATTTCAAGATTCCCTTACCATCAACGCAAATATGGTATCTCAGCTCGGGCAAGGATGGGTTACACAGATCATAAGGCTTCTTTCCATCACCGAGGATTGTGTCAAGCTGTTGTCCGTCCTCGCTGCCGATTTGGCTAAAGCCTCCGGAGACAGTGATAGTTTGCATCATACGGCCGGAGCGGGTAATGGCAGCGCTGCTAAAGCCGAGGCCTACTTCCGGCTGGACATGCCATTTCGAAAATGGCTCGCTAATATCGATCCTATGCAAACCGATATAGCTAAGGCGGAGCAGGAATGGAAAAATATTGTTAGAGGGATTCTCTTGCAGCTTGGGGAAGAGATGACGCACCAATCAGGTGAAAAAGCCATTATAGGCCGCTGGGTGAAGGGAAGGCTTTATACTGCACCGGCCGCGTTGGCAAAATTTCGTTCAAAGATTATACGTACTATAGAGAAAGGAGGTTGAGAATATGAGTGAACGAGGAAAGTATGCCTATCAAATCAAAAAACTAACGCAGGAAAAAGTCGAACGCCTTTTAGAGGAAAGCCCCTGGAGTCGTGCCATGCTGGCTAAGCTGCGCAGGGGAATTGGTAAGCAGCCGGGGGAACTGCCGGAACTGTTTGAAATTTTACTAAGTGATATGCCGGAAGAACTATATGGTAAAGGTGATGAGCCAAGTTACTCAGAATGGGCAATTTATACAGCGTTAACGCTGTTTGCTTTGCATCAGCAGGGTAAAGACCACCCTATAAGTATAAGTGGAAAAACAGAGAATAAAAATACAGGCAATTCTTTGGGAACTGCTGTAGGATATTTAGTGAAACAAGACAGAGATCGTGAGCCTGCTATTAAGCGGCGTTTTGATGCCGTGGCCACAGCGAATGAGTTTACCGAGTTTGCGCATCACGCCCGCGGCCTGATCCGACTGCTCAGGGCGGGGGATATTGCACTTGATTATCCGCGTTTTGCGGAGGATTTATTTTGGTATCAGTTTGATGAAACGAGGAATCGGGTACGACTGCGTTGGGGCGAGGATTATTATCGCAACGCACAGCCGAATGCTGAGAAAGAAAATGGAGGGATTGGAAATGAGCAATCGTAAGAATCGTGTTTTTGTAGATATTCATGTAATCCAGTCACTGCCGCCGAGTTGTGTTAACAGGGATGATACCGGAAGCCCTAAGACCGCTGTATACGGTGGCGTACGTCGTGCGCGGGTTTCCTCTCAATCTTGGAAACATGCCATGCGGGAGATGTTTAAAGAATATTTTAGTGAGAGTGAATTAAGTGAACGTACAAAGAAAATTGTTGATAAGGTTGCGGATCAGATTTGCACTTTGTTTAATACCGGTAAGGAAGATGCAATGACAGCAGCTGAAAAAATTATCAATCAGGCAGGGGTCAGTACTAAAGATTCAGAAGCAAAAGCACTTTTCTTTATGAGCAGCAAGCAGGCCGAAAATCTGGCACGCATGGCTCTCATGAAACCTCTGCCAGGTAAGAAAGAGGTACAGGCGGCACTCAATGCGGGAAAGGGTATTGATATTGCTTTATTTGGCCGTATGGTGGCTGATGACCCAGCTTTGAATACTGATGCCTCCGCTCAAGTTGCCCACGCGATTTCAACCCACAAGGTGGAAAATGAATACGATTATTATACGGCGATTGACGACCGCACGCCGGAGGATCAGGCAGGTGCAGGGATGATCGGCACCATTGAATTTAATTCTTCTACTCTTTATCGATATGCTACGGTTGCAGCCCATGATTTGAAAAATAACCTCGGTGATGCCAATGCCGTTGCAAAGGCCGTCAAAGAATTTATCCGTGCTTTTGTCTGCTCCATGCCTACCGGAAAACTGAACACGTTTGCCAATAGCACTCCGCCTTATGCGGTGATGGTCGCTTTTCGCCGAGATCAGCCTGTTAATTTGGTGGGAGCATTCGAGACTCCGGTCAAGGCAGGAGAAGGTGGTTATCAGGGAAAGTCAGCAAAAGCGCTGGCAGATTATGCGAAAATTGTCTATCGCAACTTCTTTAATGAACCGGAAAAAGCATTTTTTAGCGCTATCGGTAATGAACTAACCGGATTAGGCGATGCGTTGGAGTTACCAGAACTATTGAATAAGACGGAGCAAGTTGTGGCCGGATTTTTGCTTGAGGATGGGGTGCAGGCATGAGCACTTTGTTGCTGCGCTTGGCGGCCCCCTTACAGTCTTGGGGTGTTGCCAGTAAATTCGATACCCGTGACACAGCCAGAGAGCCAACCAAAAGTGGAGTGATCGGGTTGTTGGCTGCGGCACTGGGACGCAGCCGGACCGAAGGATTGGAAGATTTGAACGATCTCCGCTTCGGCGTAAGAATAGATCAACCGGGAACATCTCTGCGGGATTTTCATACTGCGCGGCTGAACGAGCAAGATCCGCCGTTTGTTACAACTCGTTACTATCTGGCTGATGCAGTGTTTCTGGTGGGTCTGGAGGGCGAAGATGATTTTCTGCAAGAGCTTATAGAGGCGCTGGAGAATCCGGTTTTTCCACTTTACTTAGGCCGGCGCTCTTGCCCGCCGGCGGGTAGGCTGGTACTGGGGCTGCGGGAGCGGGATCTTCCGCAAGCCCTTGAGGAGGAGCCTTGGCAAGCCTGTGAGTGGTTTCAAAAGAAGAATGTGGAACAGATCAGGCTAACCATCGTTTACGATGCACAGCCGAATGAGCAGGGAGCATTTTTACGGCGGGATTTACCGGTTTCTTTTGACCAGCGACACCGCCGATATGGCTTTCGGATGGTGAGGGATATCGCTGAGGCAATAGCTACCCGGGCGCCACAACACCTGAGAGAGTTGCCGACAGGCCATGATGCAATGGCCGGATGGGGGGATTAATGGATATGTATCTATCAAGAATCGCTTTGAATACACGTAGGAAAAGCACGATGACAGCCCTCGCCTCGCCTCAGAAGCTGCATGCAGCAGTGGAAAGCAGTTTTCCGCCTGATTTAGCGGAGAAAGGCCGTAATCTTTGGCGGATTGACCGGCTGGGTAGTGCTCTGTATCTCCTTGTGCTTAGCAATCGAAAGCCAGATTTTTCACATATTGTGGAACAATTTGGCTGGCCAGGCACTGAACAAAAATGAGAAACGAAAAATTATGTTCAGTTGATGGAACGGATTAAAGCAGGACAACGATGGCAGTTTCGGCTACGCGCGAACCCGGTTCACAGTGTCAAGCAGACTAGCGGCTTACATACACATGAACCCGCAAAGCGCGGCAAAGTATATGCGCATGTTACCGTGCAGCAAAAGGAACAATGGTTGTTTGAACGTGCTGCAAAGTACGGTTTTAACCTTCAGGAAGGTTCGTTTCGTGTTGTGCAGCAGGAAGTACGGCAGTTCCTGCGTCATCGCAAACCGGTGACACTGGGTATAGCGACTTTCGAGGGTATTCTGGAAGTTGTGGATGCAACGCTGTTTCTTCGCGCACTGACCTGTGGGATAGGTCGGGCCAAGGCGTATGGCTGTGGCTTGCTGACCATAGCCAGGGTGCCGTCATGAGTGGAATTCCTGGGATGGAGCGGCCCGAACTCCAGACATTGCCTACGATGAGGGAGCGGATTTCATTTTTATACTTGGAGCGGTGTTTAATAAGCCGGCAGGATAACGCAATTACAGTTACTGATTTGCGCGGAACGGTACATGTACCGGCTGCCGCACTAAGTGTAATTTTACTGGGTCCGGGCACCAATGTTTCGCATCGTGCAATGGAACTTATCGGCGATACCGGAGCCAGCGTTATTTGGGTTGGAGAGCATGGGGTGCGGTATTACGCACATGGACGTCCGTTAACTCATGCATCCCGCATGTTAACCGCCCAGGCGGCGTTGGTTTCCAATACGCGCAGCCGCTTGGCAGTTGCCCGCCGTATGTATGCTATGCGTTTTACGGATGAAGATGTTAGCAAGCTGACTATGCAACAGCTGCGCGGCAGGGAGGGAGCAAGGGTTCGTTCCATCTATCGTAAAGCCGCTAAGAAGACCGGGGTTTCCTGGAGCGGGCGGGAATATGATCCTAATGATTTTACCGCGAGCGATCCGGTAAACATGGCGCTTTCCGCTGCGCATGCCTGTCTCTATGGTGTGGCGCACAGCGTGATTACGGCGCTGGGATGTGCCCCTGGTCTCGGTTTTATTCACACAGGGCATGAGCGATCATTTGTATATGATATCGCTGATCTTTATAAAGCGGATATTAGCATTCCGATTGCCTTTGAGGTGGCAGCGCAACAACCGGAGGATATCGGTGCGGTAACCCGGCGAGCTGTGCGCGATGCTATTGCGGACGGCAGTATCTTAGAGCGTATGGTCAAGGATATCCGTGAATTGCTTTTAGGAATCGCAGAAGACGGCTCACTGCAAGATGTGCCGGAGATTTATACCAATACCGTACATCTCTGGGATGATAAAAACGGTTTTGTGAAAAATGCCGTCTCTTATGGGAAGGAACTGGATGAACTAGACTCGGATGAGACGGAGCTCACTGAGGGCTATGGTGCGCTGCTGGAGGATGATACATGATTATTCTCACAATGACTGACTGCCCTATTGGGTTACGAGGTGACCTGACCAAATGGCTGCTGGAAATTAGCCCGGGAGTATTTGTTGGACAAGTCAGTGCACGGGTACGGGATCAATTATGGGAACGCATCAAAGAAACGACAAAAAATGGTAGGGTAACCATGGTATTCAATACAAACAACGAACAGCGGCTGGATTTCCGTGTCCATAACAGCGAGTGGGAGCCCATTGACTTTGACGGAATTAAGCTGATGCTGCGGCCGAGCCCTTCGCGTATTAAGCAATTAGGGGAGTTGCGTTTGGGTTTCAGCAAGGCAAGCAAAAGGCAGATGGCAAAACGCGCCGCGAAAAAGCGAGAAAGTACTTATCCCGATACTTATGTTGTAATAGACATCGAAACAAGCGGACTTCATCCAGAGGAGCATGAAATCATTGAGCTTGGTGCAATTTTGGTGAAGGAGCACGAAATAACGGAACGATTTTCTGTACTTGTGCGACCACAGACTGCTATCACACCGATGATCGAAAAGATTACCGGGATTTCCAACGCCCTGCTGCAGGAAGAGGGCGTACAGATTTCCATGGCGATGCAGCAGTTTATTGCTTTTTTACACGATTTTCCTGTGGTATCACATAACGTGGACTTTGACTATAGTTTTCTACGTAAAGCTTGCGCCGATTGTAATTTGCCGCTGTTCAGCAATCGTAGTATTGATACACTGGCGCTTTCCCGAAGAAAGATAAAACAAGTGACTAACTACAAGTTAAGTACCCTGGCAACGTATTTTGCAATTGAGCCTGTGCAGACACACCGTAGCCTTGCTGATTGCGAAATAACGTATCAACTTTTTGAGAAACTAATAAAATTATCGACTTTTGATTTGTAAAAAGTATCATAAAAAGGGGATATTTTTAGTATGTTCCCCGCACAGGCGGGGGTGATCCTCCATCCTGTTCCCTGTTTATATCCTCCATTTTATGTTCCCCGCACAGGCGGGGGTGATCCCAGGGATAAAAAAATAGTATGGGTAAAAGCACAATGTTCCCCGCACAGGCGGGGGTGATCCTTGATTTTAAGATGATTAAGTCAGTATTAGAACATGTTCCCCGCACAGGCGGGGGTGATCCATAAGGGCTTTCAAGTGGATAGATGGCAAGCGGAATGTTCCCCGCACAGGCGGGGGTGATCCTGTGACGGAAATAAGTTCTCCTCTCATATAAATATGTTCCCCGCACAGGCGGGGGTGATCCCCTTTAGTAAGAGCAGTGAAGATGCGTTTTCCAATGTTCCCCGCACAGGCGGGGGTGATCCCATTCTGAGGTATTCCGACATATGGACGAGTAGATGTTCCCCGCACAGGCGGGGGTGATCCTTAAATTTTTCAATGTCTGTTTTATCAACTTCTATGTTCCCCGCACAGGCGGGGGTGATCCTGGTTGTATTGTTATGTCGGATGGAACAGAAGAATGTTCCCCGCACAGGCGGGGGTGATCCTCAGATCAGGAAGCGTTTGATTATTGGAATCGTATGTTCCCCGCACAGGCGGGGGTGATCCCTGGATTAAGTAAATTTGCAGATTTGCCAGAAAATGTTCCCCGCACAGGCGGGGGTGATCCTTTATACGTCAAAAAAATCAGGGAAAGTAGTATTGAACAAAGTAAGGATAAATGGTATTATGAAATCTTTCCAAGAAAAATTAAGGCGGTGGTATTAATGCCTGAAGAAAAATACCCATGTGCATGTTGTGGCCAAAATACACTGGATGAAGAAGATTTCTTTGAAATTTGTCCAGTATGTGGTTGGGAAGATGATAGTGTTCAACGCGAAGATCCTAATTACCGAGGAGGAGCAAACCAAATGAGCTTAAACGAAGCAAAAGAAGCATTTAAACGCGGCGAGAAAGTCTATTGAGAGGCGGTTCGATTGAAAATCAAGTATCTTGGCGAGAATGATGACTCAATTGACTTAATTAAAGACAAGGTGTATGACGTAATCTCTGTCGAAAAAGAATGGTATCGGATTATTGATGAAGAAGGGGAAGATTATTTGTATCCGCCGGATATGTTTGAAGTAGTTGAAGAATAGATAAATGTTCCCCGCACAGGCGTGGCTTATAGCAGCATCCAGCTTGGCTCACGCCAGAGGTCTTATGACTGATTCGCAGTTGGAAAAAATCATTAATCTCTTGATGAAATTGGATTTGCCGACATCGATCGAGGCCAGAGATCCGGAAATTTTGCTGAATCATATGTCGGCGGACAAAAAAAACAAAGCAGGAAACAAAATCCTCGTTTTACCTGTTGGAATTGGAAAATCCTCTGTCGCGACAGATTGTGAAGATGAGGAAATCGTAAAAGCCTGGAAAAAAGTAATAAAATAAACTGGGAATAGAAGGAAATTGTTTATAAATGGCAAAATATGCTACACGCATGTTTTGCCATTTTTATTTTGAGGTGAAGAATCTGAACAGGAATATAAAATTATTTTACAAACGGAATCAGGGTTTTTCCCTCTGGGAAGTAATCCTTATTTTTGCCCTTTCCGGAATGATCGCATTTCTCGCCATCCCAAGTTTTTTGCCTGCTGCAGATCGTGTAAAGTCTGAGGCGCATCAAGCAAATCTGCTTCAGATAGAGAGGGCGGTTCAACTATATTACCTGGACATGGGGAAATATCCTGAAAGAATAGAAGCTCTGGCAACAAGGCCCCAGGGAGAAGAAAAATGGCAGGGGCCCTACCTCTGGGAAATTCCGGTTTATCCGTATGATGCGGAGAAAAAGTATATAATAACAACCAAAGGGAAAATAGCAATCCGCTAAAAAGAAAAATACCGGCAATAAAAGAAATATGCCGCCAGGATATAAGATTCAGGGTTAACATGGTACCAGGCAAGAGAATAGGAGAGAGGATCAGGATGGTAAAGAAAAAACCGTGGAATAAAGGATATATCCTACTGGAAATCCTGATGGGATTATTTCTTTTTGGCTTAGGTTTCACCGTAATTCTGGGTCTGATTCAAACTGTGGCTCTGGCTAACGGACAAGCTCATAATCTTTTGGAAGCGGTTAATCTTGCAGGATCAACAACGGAAGAAATAACTTATCACATAAAGCAAGACCGGTTGAACACTTATTCTTATCTTAGCGGGGAGTTATGCGACCAAGCCGGAATGTTCCGGAGAACCATCAGAACAAAATGGGATTCGCCGGATGTCATCTGGATATCGGTGGAGATTCAATGGACTGAACTGGGTGAACACAGAAACTATAGTTTGGAGAGCTTGTTAATGGTTGAATAATCAATTTAGGTTATTATAAAGAAAATTAGAAGAATGGAAAAATTTAGAAAATATATTTGCAAAAAAAGAAGGAAAATACAAAATATGGAAGAATATGTAAGATGTATAAAAAAAAAGATTGCGGAATGACATTGTTGGAAGTTCTCCTGTCTCTGGTCATCACCGGTATAATCGTCAGTATAATTTTGCCTTTATATACGAACCAATACAGGCTTTCGAAAGAGATTGCCTGTAAAGCGGAAACTGACTTTACTTTATTACGTGCAGGTCAGGTTTTAACTTCTGCAGTTCAAGAAGGGATACACGTTGAATGGAAAGGTGAAAAACTTTTTGTTACTTTCCAACAATCAGGTAAAACAATTGTTGATTCTTTTTATCTTGCGGATAAGGACCGGGACGGAATCCTGGATCTTTACAGGGAGCATCTTGGGGTGCCGAATCCTGTTGTCAGCGGGTTAAAAGGATTTAATTGCTCGGTGATCTCAGATAAATTATGGAGAATCAGCTTGCTGGCGGTTCAAGAGGGGAAAGAGGTTAGTTGGGAGAGAAAAGTACGTCAAAGGATATGAATAAATACTTTTATGAACATGGCTTTGTCTCATTGTTGATTATATTGGTATTGGCTTTTCTTTCCTGGCAGGGAATTTCTGTTTTTGCTAAAACCAGTTCCAATGAAAGGATAGCCCGGTATGAGGCGCAGAAACTTAAAGCTGCTTACGCAGCAGACAGCGGATTGGAATATGCCAAATCTCTTTTGAAACAAGATCCGTTTTGGAATGGAGGGATCAGAGAGTTTGCCGGAGGGCGTATTACCATTGGAGTTGTCAGAACTGTAAAAGAATATACCATAACCGCACGGGCAGAAATCGGGAACTCCGTTCAAGTAAGGTACGGGAAGTTCCTCAGAGGGGAAGATAATAGTCTGTTGCCTACAGAGTATGGGGAGTTGTATCAATAATGCCGAAAGAGAGTAAAGTCGGACAGGATTTATTTCAAGGGGAGTTTCTCGCTTACCTGGAGAATCATCAATATCTAACCATTGAGCAAATTGCTGAAATCCAGGAGTTAATCCGCGGGGGGAAGGATTTGGAAAGTATTCTGCCGTTATACCTGTCTCCTGAAAAAATACTGGAACAGAAAAGTTTCCATTTGGGAATTAAACGTGCCCGATTGTCCGTTCAGCAGGTGGATATGAAGGCAGCCTTGAAAATATCGGAAGAATTGGCCAGAAAGCATATGTTAATTCCTGTGGCAATTCAGGGAGATCGTCTTTGTGTAGCTATGGCAGATCCTACCAATGGTTCTGCGCTTGAAGATGTAAAATTATTCTCAGGCTGTCAGATAATACCCGTATTGGCCGATAAGGAAGAAATTAGAATTGCTATCCGGGAATGTTTTACGGTCGGAAGAACTGAAACAGAACTTTCAGGCTCAAATTCTACACCTTTTAACAGATGGAAAGTTGATGAAGGTTCGGAAGATGCTCAGGAGGCTCCGGTTATCAGGTTGGTTGATTCTTTGATCCGGCAGGCTATTCTTGAAGAAGCAAGTGATATCCACTGGGAACCCAAAGAAGAAAACTTCCAGGTCCGTTTTCGTATTGACGGGAGATTAGAAATTAAAACGGTGTTACCACTGGGAATAGCCGGAAGTATTATTGCAAGGTTAAAAGTAATGGGCGGAATGGATGTAACAGAGAGGAGGATTCCGCAAGACGGAAGGATTATACCGGATCTTCCCGGGAAGAAGATTGATATCCGGGTATCCAGTTTTCCCACAGTTTGCGGTGAAAAAGCTGTTACCAGAATTTTGGATGACCAGACTGCGCAGCGCTCTTTAGCTGAATTGGGGATGCGGAAGGAAGTGGAGGAAGGTGTCCGTAAATTATTGCAGCAACCTTTTGGACTGATTCTCGTATCTGGTCCTACAGGCAGCGGAAAGACCACCACCCTTTATGCTCTGCTGCGTGAACTAAGTTCTGAAAGCCGGAATATTGTCTCGATTGAAGATCCGGTGGAATACAGGATTCCAGGGATTAACCAGGCGCAGGTCAATACCCGGATTGGTTTTGATTTTGCGGGAGGATTAAGGGCTGTTCTACGTCAGGATCCCGATATCATTATGGTGGGTGAGATCAGGGATAAAGAGACGGCTCGGATCGCCACAGCCGCGGCTTTAACGGGACATCTGGTTTTGTCTACCGTACATACCAATACGGCGGGTGAAGCGGTGTCCAGGATGTTGGACATGGAAATTGAACCGTATTTGGTTGCTGCTTCTGTAAGCGGAGTAATAGCTCAACGCCTTGTGCGCAAGCTTTGTACCGATTGCCGGCAGCAAGTTCCGGTATCTCCGGAAATGAAAAAAGCTTACGGGTGGGAAAACGTCAGCTGTGTATTTGAACCAAAAGGGTGTATAAAATGCCGAGGTACCGGTTATTCGGGAAGGGTAGGGATTCACGAATACCTTCCGTATGATCAAACAATTAAAGAGTTAGTTATGCAGAAAAGTAATGCAGCTTTCATTGAAAAAACGGCATGTCAGGCTGGGATGCTCACTTTATGGCAGGATGCTTTACAGAAAGTTGTACAGGGAATGACCTCTATTCAAGAAGTCGTAGGATTGTCGGCAGGACTTTAAGCTCCGGAAAAGAATAATTATGGTATACTAACCATAAATCGGAATCATTCGACAGTATGACAATATAGGAGCTGGAGGTCAATATGTGGACGATCGAAGAACTTCTGAAAAAAGCGGGAGAAGCTGGCGCTTCTGACATTCACCTTACGGTAACCAGTCCGCCCGTATTTCGTTTAGACGGAGAATTAAAAGCTTTAGGGACTGAAATATTAACTCATGAACAAATCAGCGCATTTATTAAAACACTGGCCAATGAGAATCAGCTGCGATTCTTTGAAGAAAGAGGAGAATTGGACTTTTCGTATGGTATTCCTGGATTGGGAAGATACAGGATCAATGCTTTCCGCCAAAGAGGAAGTGCGGGCCTGGTTATAAGGCTGGTTCCATTTATCGTTAAAACTCCGGAGGAATTGGGACTTCCGCAGTCTATAGTGAACTTTGCCACTCTTCACCGCGGTCTGGTATTGGTAACAGGACCAACAGGGAGCGGAAAATCAACTACCCTTGCCTCTCTCATCAACATGATCAACAATACCCGTTCTGCTCATATCATCACGGTGGAAGACCCCATTGAGTATTTGCACCAGCACCGCAAGTGTTTGGTGAATCAACGAGAAATCGGGCAGGATACCCAGTCTTTTGCAAATGCGCTCCGTGCGGCTCTCCGCCAGGACCCTGATGTGATTCTGGTAGGAGAGATGAGGGATCTGGAGACGATTGCCATGGCTGTTACAGCGGCTGAAACGGGGCACTTGGTTTTTAGTACCCTGCATACCAATGATACGTCCCAGGCAATAGACAGGATCATTGACGTATTTCCCCCGCATCAGCAGACTCAAATCAGAGTCCAATTGGCTTCTGTCCTTCAAGGAATCGTTGCACAGCAGCTTTTTCCCGTCCTGAATAAAAGGGGAAGGGTAGCTGCTTACGAAGTGCTCATCGCGACTGCAGCGGTCAGGAATATGATCAGGGAGAGCAAAACGCATCAAATTAAAAATATTATTCAGACCAGCGGGCAAATCGGGATGCAGTCTATGGAAAAAGCTGTGGAAGAACTTGTGAAAAGGGGGCTCATATCTCCGCAGTTAGCCAGAGAAAGGCTCCAGGGTTAACCGTTTTTGGCCTGACAGAATTGGGGATTGGACAGTTGGCGGTTTGGAAATGGGAAGCTGTCGATGAAAAAAGAGGTGTTCACAGGGGGATATGGGAAGAAGCAGACGAAAATCTGATTTTGTCCCGCTTGTGGAAAGAAAAATTGTACCCTGTGCATATTCGGAGAATGATTTTTGGTTGGTTATGGATCAGAAGAGGAGCTTGGAACAGAAAACTTTACTGGTCCAGGACAGCCCGAAAAATCGGTACTTTATTGCAAACAGGCGTCTCTCTTCTGATCATTCTCGAAATCATGGCCGATAAAGAAGTGTATCCTGCCAGGAAAAGACTTTGGAAAAAGGTCAGTGCTGTAGTTCAAACCGGGAATGACTTTTCTGCAGGCCTTAAAGGATTTTATCCATCACCGGGAAAGTTTTTGGAATTAATGATGATGACGGGAGAAAAAACCGGAACACTGGCCGCCTGCTTATTGGAAGCGGCCGGAGAATTGGAAGAAGAATATTTTTTTGAGAAAAGAATAAAAACGGCAATGTTTTATCCGGTGTTACTTCTCATAACCGCTGTTACAGTGGTTTATATCCTGAGTATCCTGGTGCTTCCTATGTATGAGAACCTTTTTCTCGGGCTTAATGCGGACTTGCCGCTTATTTCAAGACTCTTGTTTAAGGTTGGCTCCAATCTTCCGTGGATAATCGGGTTAGCCGGAGTAACAGCTGCCGGCTTTCAATGGCTTAAAAAAAGAAGATTCTGGGGATTACCCGGAATGGGGAAGATCCAAAAACTTAGGTCGGTAATGCAGTTTTGTTCCACTCTTCACCGCTTCATGGATGCCGGTCTTCCTCTCCTGGAATCCTTATCCTTATTAGAACAAATCGTAAAAGAAGATCAGCTTGCCAAACTGGTCCGGGAATTGAAATTTGCCGTAAGTGAAGGCAAAAGGATATCTCCGGTGCTTGAAGCGAACGGGTATTTTCCGGCTGAGGCGGCCGCCTTGCTGGGAGTTGCGGAGGAATCGGGGAAATTAAGCGAGATGCTTGCACACGTTGCCGAAATGAATAAGAGAGAGCTTCAGGAAAACCTGGAGAGTTACTCCCGTTTTGTGGAGCCCCTATTAATTTTAGGGATGGCCGGATTGGTTGGGATTGTTGCAATCGGCGTTCTTATGCCAATCTTTGATATGAGCATGCATATCCAATAATCAGGCGGATGCTAAAGAAAGTAGGTCTCGTCATGTCTCGTAAAAATGATTCCGGATTTACCCTGCTCGAAATCATGCTGGTTGTAGTCATATTGTCTATGTTGGCAGCGGTTGCCGTGCCAAGGCTGGCCGCCAGTTCCCAAACAGCAAGGGAGAAAGCGGATATTACTTCGGGCAGGGAGGTTAAATCAGCGCTGGACAGGTATCAGGTTGAGAATGGGATTTATCCGAGGATCGGAGAATTACAGGAGAGCAATGGTTCAATTACAGGAAGCATACTCATCCCCGGCTATATTCGTAAATTGGATTCCCAGGTTACCCAACAGAATCCGCCGGTCGAGAAAAGGGGATTCGGTATCGCTGACTTGACTAATGGAACCGAAAATGCGGAATCAAGGCATTTGATTATGATTCTTCTGACCACTGACGGTTCTTCCGCGGAGGTCAAGGTTTATGACCAGACACTGACAAAAGTACTTTGGTCTTCTATCTGACAGGTAAAGTGAGGCGTTAACATGACAACGGTGTATGCAGTTATTTATGGGGTTTTTGGTTTGCTGATCGGAAGCTTTTTGAATGTCGTTATTTTCAGGGTGCCTAAAGGCGAATCCATTGTATCGCCGGGATCCCATTGCCCGGAATGCGGTCATTATCTTCGTCCCTGGGAACTTATTCCGGTGTTAAGTTATCTCTTTCTCAGAGGGAGATGCGGAAAATGCGGCACAACCATTTCCTGGCGATACCCGGCTATCGAATTGCTTACAGGATTTCTTTTTGTGGCTACTTATTTGACAAGGACGAACCGCACTACTCCGGGTTTGATTTTTGACCTTGTCTTTGTTGCGCTGCTTATTGCCTTGACTTTTATTGATATGGACACATTCAGGCTCCCGGATGTATTGGTAATTCTTGTGGCTGGAATTGGACTCATCAACACGTTTATCACCGGAGATCCTGTTCTTTGGCGCAGTCTGATCGGAGCGCTCGGAATGGGAGGAATTTTCTTTCTGGTTGCCTATTTTTATCCGGAAGGAATGGGCATGGGGGATGTGAAATTTGTGGCAGCCTTGGGGCTGTATGTAGGATTTCCAAACATTTTTGTTGCGGTTTTTTTAGCCAGCTTGTTGGGGATTTTTATCGGGGGTCTCCGTATGGTTGTATACCAAAAAGAACTGAAAGATCCTATTCCCTTTGGGCCTTTTTTAGCCGGCGGATCTTTACTCCTGTTATTTTTCCAGGAAACGATTAATCATATGATTAATTTTTAGTATTGAGGAAGAAATGGTTTGGACAGATAGGCAGGTATGGATAGAGATAAGGCAGGACGAAGTCGGATTTTTATATACTAAGAAGAAAAACTGCAAATCTGACACTTCATTCCTGTATGAAAGGCTGCCTTATCGTATAAAAGAGTCTAACGCTGAAGAAAATGAAGATTTAACCTATGTTTTGCAGTGTTTTCGTGAGAAAAACTACGGGAAAAGTTTAGTTCCCGCTTATCTGATCATTCCTTTTGAGAACGGTTTGATCCGGGAAATGCGGTTACCCTGGATCAATAAAAGAAAAAGGAATGAAGCGGTTCAGTATTATATCCGCAACGAAATTCCGGTATTGCTTGATGATTTTGTCTATCATTATTCCATTTTGGAGGACGAAACCAAAGAATTTTTACATATTCACTTAGCCGCTGCCAGAAAGGAAATTATCTCTGCCTATGGCCGGATCATGAAAGAAGCCGGTTATTTTCTGCAAGGGGTAGAGTTTGCTCTATCTGCCATTGGAGAAACCGTGAACTCCAAACGGACAGTTATTTTTTTACAGGGACTGAAGGAAAACAGGGCTCAATTTATCTTATACAAAAACGGTGTTCCACAGACGGTCACGGAAATCGAGCTGAATCAATATGATCAGGCAAAATATCACATCTACCTTGCTTTGAAAGGATTAGAGCTTCCCATTGACCTTATTTTAACCGATCAGAGCCGCCAAGCGGAAAGGTTAGCCCGTTTGCTGATGGATTATAGTCAAAATGATTTGGAACTTGCCAATGATCGGGAATTTCAACGCCAGGTATTATGGGCAGAACGGCAAAGGGTAAAAAGCGGAAAGAATAATAATTTCTATAAGACGTTTTTGCGTCCCATAAAGGCAAAAATGGCTGCCGGCTTTCTCGGTGGGATCTTGACAGTAATGATATTTTTCGGGGCAGTAATCTGGTTTCCGTCTTTTCAGAATTATTTCCGCGTTCTGAATGAAAACCAGGTTCTTCAGGATCAATTACAACACTTGAAAAGCAACGAAGAAACAGTCATTTGGGAAGGGTGGAAAAAGGAACAGGGGGTTTCCTCTTTAAACTTGAAAAACGTCGGGAATATCCTTCCCTTTATCCGTGAAGGAATGAATGTAACACGAATGAATTATAAGCAAGGTATTTTGGTTCTCTGGATAGAGAGCAGGGATAACGCTTCTGTCACGTCCCTGATCGGGAATCTTACGGCGGCAGGCTGGAAGGACCCCTCACTCTTGGAATATAAATATACCGCTGAAAAAACGTCGGTATGCTTACGTATTAAAAAATAAAGCAGGATATGTTATGGTGAAAGGGTTTTCAGAAAATGTCAGGCGGATATTGGATCATCTTTCCCTGGAAAGGATTATTGTTTTGGGTGGTTTATCTGTCCTTTTGACAGCACTGTTTCTTTTTGCGGGGCTTATGATTCCTTTGGGACTGCAGACTGAAGAGCGGCTGATGGAAGGGAATTCTTTACGCGCCCAAATCCGGGAACTTGAATTTCAGCATAAGGAAACATCAAAATTAATACCCCAATCTGCAGATTTGCCTGCAGCTGTCAGTGATTTGAGAGACCGCTTCCTGGCCAACGGGTTTCAGATTGAGGAAATTCTTTTAACCCCTATGAGTGATCCGGGGAAGGTAAGCCTCCACCAAACCGGGATCAGGATTATCGTAACGGGGGAGAAAGCAGCAGTGTTCACTGTCTTGACAGAAGCTCAAAAGAATAACGGATTTCCTTTTTTGGTTCAGGAAATTGATATAAAAGACAGCAGGATCGAGATTCAGGCTCGGATCTTACTCGCAGGCTCAAACAAAATGGTTAATTCTGGAACGTGACAAACCATCTTTCCATATCTTGATCAGTGGGAGGTGGTTTCTTTATGCAGGAATATTGCATAAAATCCGGGGATAATTTTCATAAACTTGCCCAGCAGCTGGGCTGCTGCTGGCAGGATTTTACTGCTGCGAACCCTGGAATTGATCCTTGCACGCTTCAAGTTGGACAGATCATCATGCTTCCTCCGGAAGCAGCCAAGACCCAATCTGTAGGATGCGCCGATTTACTTGGACAGGGAATAGACGGAAGATGTGATGACGTAATTGTTGAGGTAGAAGGAGTTAAGTTTCGGGTAACAAGAATTGGCGAACCAACAACACCCCATGAGCTTCACCTGATCCTCCCGCGGACAGAGATTCACAAAGTGGAGCATCCTATGAACGGGCTTGTTGAAACGTCCATTATGATAAGCAATATCAATATTGTGAATTCTCCGCGATTTGAGGGTGAAGGCGGGGATAAAGCGGAGCAGAGTCAAGGCTTAAGTCAGAAGCAAATTGAAAGCTTTGGCCAAATTCAGCAAAGCCAGGGTCAATTCAGCCAGAATTTTGACCAAGACTCCAACCAGAACTACAGCGTAAGTTTCGGCCAAAACTATAATCAAAATTATTAGGATAACCTGGTATCCTCATTTTATTATGTTTCTTGGTTTTGCAGGGAACTTCATCTTATGTTAGGATTAATATGATATTGTTATAACCATGCAAGGAGAGCCACTATTCCGGTAATAGTGGCAGATACATAGATATAGGGTAACGGATGCCGGGAGTAAATTATTTTTAGATGATGGATAACAAAAAATATTGAAAAAGGAGAAATCGATGAACAAGATTTATGTTTTACATGGGGTAAATCTCCATCTATTGGGGGTGAGAGAGCCGGAGATCTATGGCAAGACAAGCCTTGCCGAGTTGAACCAAAAGCTCCTGACTATGGGCAGTGAAAACCGGATTCAAGTGGAATGCCGTCAAACCAATCACGAGGGGGAAATGGTGGACTGGATTACAAGCCTGAAACCATCTAATTTTTTGATCCTCAACCCCGGCGCCTGGACACATACCAGCTATGCTTTGCATGATGCCATTAAAGGGGTTAATGTACCTGCGCTGGAAGTACATCTCTCGAATATTTATGCGCGGGAGAGCTTCCGAGCCCATTCCGTAGTTGCCGGGGCTTGTATCGGGCAGATCAGCGGCTTGGGAACAGACAGTTATTTACTGGCTTTGGCCTATGCGGTTGAATTCCAAAAATACCGTCAGAATAAAGGGGATGAAAAACTTGAGGATAGATAAACTTCGTCAGGCTATGACCGAAAATGAATTGCCTGCGGTTCTTATTACCTCTTCCCCTAATGTTTTTTATTTCAGCGGGTTTACCGGAACAAACGGAACACTGTTTATCACAATGGACAGGAAATATCTCCTGACAGACTTCAGATACATAGAACAAGCTGAAAAAGAAGCAAATGGTTTTGAAGTGATCCGGGTTGATAGTGAACCTTCAGTAGAGATTGGAAAACTTTCCGAGGGGCTGCAATCAATCGGGATTGAAGAAAATACCCTTTCCTGGGCAGAGTACCGCCGGTTTAAAGAAGCCGCCGGGAACTGCAGATTGGCTGATGCTTCAGAGATCTTTAACAGGTTAAGAGAGGTGAAAGACCCGGCCGAAATAGAGATCCTGCGAAAGGCCATCCGGATTACGGATGAAGCCTTTGCCATGATCCTGGACAGGTTGAAACCCGGGGTTCAGGAAGAAGAGATTGCGTTGGAACTGGAATTTTCCCTCCGCAGGTTAGGGGCGAGCGGGCGGTCTTTTGATTATATCGTCGCATCCGGAGGGCGGTCTGCTCTTCCTCATGGAGTAGCATCCTCCAAAAAAATTATTGCCGGAGAAGCGGTAACTCTGGATTTTGGGGCAAAATATCAATGGTATTGTTCAGACATGACCAGAACGGTTTTTATTGGTCAACCGGAAGCGAAGTACAGGGAACTCTACCGGATTGTTCTGGAAGCGCAGGAAGCTGCGATTCAGGCCTTAAAGCCCGGAATGACGGGAAAGGAAGCAGACGCTGTCGCCAGGGACGTGATTGGCAAAGCGGGGTATGGGGACTTTTTCGGCCATGGATTGGGGCATTCCCTGGGTTTGGAAATTCATGAAACACCCAGGTTAAATACCAGAGAGAATAAAGTTTTGGAGCCCGGAATGATTCTTACGGTGGAGCCGGGGATTTATTTGCCCGGTTGGGGCGGAGTCAGAATTGAAGATGTGATTCTTGTGACAAATTTTGGCGCTGAAGTCTTGACACAAGCCTCAAAACAATTCATTATTATTGATTAGGAAAAGCATATAGCGGATAATCTATTACTAAAATTTACGGGAGGATCAACTCAATGATTTCTTCAAATGATTTTAAGACAGGTCTTACAATCGAAATTGACGGGGATGTTTTTCAGATAGTTGAATTCCAACATGTTAAACCGGGAAAAGGCTCTCCATTTGTCCGCACCAAAATTAAAAACGTCAAAACCGGTGCTGTCGTTGAAAAAAGATTTAACGCCGGTGAGAAAGTGGAGCGCGCCCGCCTGGACCGCCGTGAGATGCAGTACCTCTACAAAGACGGCGAACAATTTGTGGTGATGGACAATGAAAGTTTCGAACAGATCATGCTGACCGAAAACCAAATCGGGGATCAGGTCAAATGGCTCAAGGAAAACATGAATCTCGGCGTTCTTCTGTATAATAACGAAGTGATTGGGGTAGATCTTCCCAATTCAGTAGAACTGAAAGTCATTGAAACGGAACCCGGCGTCAAAGGCGACACAGCAACCGGCGGTTCCAAAAATGCGGTTGTGGAGACCGGAGCAAACGTCCAGGTTCCTTTCTTTGTGAATGAAGGGGATGTCCTGATTATTGATACCAGAACGGGAACATATGTATCGAGGGCGTAGTTGAAAGCTTTAAAATAGTTTAAGAAAAAGAGTAAATAGATTTCCTGATGAGAGGGTGTAAATACGCCCTCTTTTTGCATGGGAATTGCAGCCGGCACACTTCCGCAACAAGATTGAACCATAAAAAAGATTGTGATCCAATAATTGTGATCCAATCTTTTTTTATTTTCCCTAATCAAAAAAACAATTCTAAAAACATTTTCTGGGACATACCTTCTTATTACAGAGGAGGTCTAGAGAGATGATAACCAGGGTATCCTCCCCCGTTTTGGCGAGAAACAAAGATCTTTCAACAGAAAAGGAATCTCCGGAAGAAGGGGTTATCCGCTGGCTCAATGAGAGGATCGGAAAGGTCATCCAGGCTGCGGTAAAGCAGCTGGGGCAAACGGAAAAGATAGAGGAAATCAGGTTGAGGGTCAATCAGCCATTAATCATACGCACGGAAAGAAAAGAATATTTTATTACGGCCTCCGGTCTGCTGGGATCGAAAGAGACAGCTTACTCGGTAACCAAAGCAGATCTGATTGAGATTCTGGATAGGATGACACATAGTTCGATATATGCGGCAGAAGAAGAATTAAGACAGGGTTTTTTTACCCTGTCCGGCGGACACCGGGTAGGGATCAGCGGAGAAACAGTAGTAGAAAACGGTATGATCAGGACAATCAAAAACATTTCAGCACTGAATTTCCGTCTTGCCAGGCAGCCCGGGAGCAAAGCAGTTCATCTTTTACCCTTGCTCTTGGACAGAAATAAAAATCTTTGTCATACCCTGCTGGTTTCACCACCGAGGGGAGGAAAGACCACAGTCTTAAGGCTGTTGGTTAAATCCTTAAGCGACGGGGTGCCGGAACTCGGTCTTGAGGGACAAAGCGTCGGAGTGGTCGATGAAAGAAGTGAAATTGCAGGAATGTGGCAGGGGACTCCGGCATTTGACCTGGGGTGCAGGACGGATGTTCTGGACAGATGCCCAAAAGTTCAGGGTTTAAATATGTTGATTCGATCCATGTCACCCTCCATTGTAGCGGTGGACGAATTAGGCGGGCCGGATGAGGTATTTGCCCTCAACGACGCGGTACGCTGCGGGGTGAAAATCCTGGCAACCGCTCATGCGGGAAGTCTGGAAGAATTGCGGAGAAGGCCTTTTTTACAAGACCTCTTCGAAAAACAGGTTTTCGAAAGAGCGGTTATTCTCAGCAGGGACAGGGGACCGGGAACGATTGAAGGAGTTTACGATCTTGTAACGGGAAATACGTTATCTTCAGGACTAAACAGGCGGGTGTAAAAAATACATTAAGATTGCAAAAGGGGTACTCTCATGCTGGTAATAGGATATTTGGGACTAATTATCGGGTTTGGCAGCCTGGGGTTATTACAAGCGATGCGTATACGGAAACGTCCCCGGGAGATCCGGGAGTTTGTCCAAGCGTTAGTTCTTCTGGACACGGAAATATACTGGGGGGCGACACCCCTTCCGGCGGCTTTCTCTGTTTTGAAAGAGTGGACAGAATCGCCGTGGAAAGAGTTTTTCGGCAAACTGGAACAATATTTGAGAAGAGGGGAGAATGCCTGGACATCCTGGGAAAAAGCATGCAAAGAACAGCAGAAAAAAACTTGTTTACTGGATGAAGATTGGGGAATCATTAGAGGAATCGGCAAGGGGTTGGGAAGATCGGATCGCTGTGAACAGCATAAGAACCTGGAACTTGCGCAGAAACAGTTGGCTCATGCCGACGAGAAAGCAAGGCTCCAGGCAGACAGTAAAGCCAAAATGTGGTCTTACCTTGGTTTCCTGGGTGGAATGGTGATTGTTATTTTTATTATGTAAGGAAAGAAGGTAGATAGTATGAGCTTTGACCTGATTCTAAGAGTTGCCGGGATTGGATTATTAGTAGGTATTTTTGCCATGATCCTGAGTGAGGCCGGGAAGAAAGAGCAGGCGCAGATGGTGACCATCGCCGGGGTCGTAGTCGTTTTGTATATGGTAATCCAGAGTATATCCGAGCTTTTTATCCTTGTAAAAAGTGTCTTCAAACTCTACTAGTACCGTGTTAACTTGAAATAAGGTGCCAGGGGGATGAACCAGTGGAAATTGCGCAAGTCATTGGCCTTGCCATCATTGTTACGGTGATTGGGGCAGTTATCAAGCAAATCAAACCTGAAATGGCCCTGCAATTAAGTATTTTCACAGGAGTAGCTATATTTCTCCTGGTTATGGACAAGATCAGGCTTGTTGTGGAACTCCTGCAGAAATTGGCAGATCAGGCCAATGTCAGCTCTTATTATCTATTTATTGTTCTTAAAATTGTAGGAGTGGCCTATTTGGCAGAATTCGGTTGTCAGATCTGCAAAGATGCCGGGGAAAATGCGCTGGCTTCCAAAGTGGAACTGGCAGCAAAAATATTTGTTGTGGTCCTGGCAATCCCGATTATCGTTGCGATCATGGAGTCTATGATGAAGCTGCTGGCGTAAGGAGAGATAAGGTTGGGTAAAAGGATAAAAGCAATACTATTTCTTATCTTCATGACCATTATCATGTTTCCGTTTCCCTGCCAGGCAGAAGGAACACAGGATAGTTCTTCGGCAAAAACCGAATTCGTCGACATTACTCAGGAGATCGATTTGTCCAAGGTGAAGGATATGTTAAAGCAGCTTGACCAGGATGTGCAGGATGCTATGCCGGATTTTTCCCTGTCCCGAATATTTGAAGACCTGAAAAGCGGGAAAATAAGCTTGAAACCCGAGAACCTGGGTACAAGTATCAGCAAGGCAATACTTAAAGAATTTGTGACCAACGCTCCGCTCGTTGCCAAATTGCTTGTTCTGGCAGTGATCTGCGCTGTCATAAACCAGCTGCAGGCTGCTTTCACCGGAAATGTCAGCAAGATTGCCAAGATGCTCGTGTATCTTGTCCTTTTGGGACTGGCTATTACCTCTTTCCGAATAGCCCTTGATACAGGGACGAAAGCCATTGACAACATGGTTTCCTTTATGCAAGCCGTTCTTCCGGTTATGTACGCCTTGCTGCTGGCAATGGGCAATCTTACAAGTGCAGCGTTGTTTAAACCGGTTGTAATGGGAAGTTTGGTTTTTTTATCTACGGTGATAAAAACCGTTGTGCTGCCGCTTTTCTTTTTCAGCATTATTCTCAAACTGTTTAATAACATTTCAACCCAGTTTAAACTTTCCAAGTTTGCATCCCTGCTTGAGTTCGGCGGAAAATTGAGCATCGGCATTGTTTTAACGGTGTTCATAGGAATTATGTCGGTTCAGGGAGTAACCGGAGGGGTCGCCGACGGGGTTACCCTGAGAACGGCCAAATATTCAGCGGATTTGATCCCCGTTGTAGGAAAATTCTTTAAGGATGCGGTGGAATTGGTGATAAGCTCCGGATTATTGCTGAAAAATGCTCTAGGTCTCATTTCATTATTGGCTATCGCCGTCATCACGTTTGCCCCGGTTATCAAAATTATTGCCATGATGTTTACCTTTAAATTATCAGCGGCGCTGATCGAACCTTTAGGGGAAAAGGAATTAGCGGACAGTTTGCAGGATATGTCCAAAGGACTTTTATATATTTTTACGGCAGTCGCCTCAGTCGGCATTATGTTTTTTATGGCGATCACCATCATTGTGGGCGCCGGAAATCTTACGGTTATGCTTCGCTAAAAAGACCGGCACTGAGAAAATTACCCGGGGTGAAGAAATGGAAGGATTAAAAACGCTCATTCGAAACCTGGCCTTTATCCTGCTTTTGGCAACATTCTTAGAAATGCTTCTTCCCAGTAAATCCATGAGAGGCCTTGTGCAATTGGTAATGGGGCTGTTTGTTATCGCAGCGGTTTTAAATCCCCTGGCTGATTTTATGAGCTGGGATTTTACCGATAAGATTCCTGCCTGGACGGAAATATCTTCGACTGATTTGCCCGTTTTGGCTTCAGACGGTAAACAGGCAGACTCGGGTAAATCAGCGGTAAGGGAACAGTATAAAAAAATACTGGTGAACCAGATTCAGGCCTTGGTTGGCGCTGTTGACGGGGTTGCCGCTTCTGAGATCAATGTGGATTTGGCTAAGGATACCGGAGGTTTCAGTGACTATCCCAAGATTCTGAAAATAAACATCCTCTATAGTTTAAAAACGGGTGCGACGAACGCAATTACTCCTGTTGCCCCTGTTATTATCGGGGGGGATTCCAATAAGAAGAATAGTGTGTCCTATTCCGATAAAGCCCAGCAGATAAAAAAACAGGTTTCATCTCTGATGCAGATACCGGAAGAAGTGATCACCGTTCAGGAGAAATATTAGAAGTTTAAGGAGGGGAAATCATGAATTTTTTTAAAGAAGGATTCACGGAGAAAATCATGTTATCAGTGATATTATTAATCGTAGTGGCAGGGATTTTTATTTTTACCGCTAAAGATAATTCCGCAAAACTTTCCTTGAAATCGGAAGCAAATCCCGTATCAGCCGTTCCCGCAGATAATTCCGGTATTTCCTCTTTAGAAAAAAATTTAGAAGAAAAGATTGCCGCAAGTCTCGAAAGCATTAAAGGAGTGGGCAAAGTAAAAGTTTTAGTCACCTATTCGTCGGGTCTGAGGAAAGAATATGCACGGAATGAAAGTATAACCAAGAGATCTTCTAAGGAAACGGATAAAGAAGGAGGTACCCGGGAAACCGTAGAGGATACAAGAACAGACAGTCTGGTCCTTTCGGGGAACACCAATCCCCTGGTAGTGGTAGAACAAAAACCTCAGGTTGAAGGAGTGCTGATTATTGCCCAGGGGGCAAGTGATCCGAAGATTAAAGAACAGATTTTTGAAGCGGTAAAAACGCTCTTAAATATTCAACCGGCAAAAATTAGTGTCGCTCCCATGGGAGGGGTATAAGTGGGCAAAAAAAAGATTGTAAGTATAGGCCTTATTTTAGGGGTAGGATGCGGAAGTATTATCGCCATAAGCTGTATAGATAAGGAAGCTGTCATCCCCGCAAAGGCAAACGGCAGAAGCGAACAAAAAGAAATTGTCATTGATACGGCCCCAAATGAAATCCAGATTGGTTTTTCCTCAGAGATCATCGATTTAACCGATGATACGGGGCAGAATTATTACGTAAATTACAGGATTAAGAGAGAGCAGTCCCGCCAGGAGACCAAAGACATGCTCCGGCTTCTGCTGGAATCGGATATTCGGCAAACCCGGGAGCAAGCGCAGCAGCGCTGGCTGGATTTAAGCAGTAAGATCAGCAAAGAAGGAGAAATCGAAAATGTTCTTAAAATGAAGGGATTTAAGGATGTAGTATCGGAGGTCAATTCTCAAAAGGCTTCTATTACCGTACTGGCACAAAAACTGACCCTGCAGGAAATATATATCATTAAAAGAACTGCAACAGATATCACCGGTTTTCCGGCAGATAATATACAGGTGACGGCAAGAGCATAAGATATGAAAGGCCGGGGTACTTGCTGAAGGTATGGTTTCTGATATAATAACAAATAAGGTTATAGATGGAAAAAACTGATGAGGTGTAATAGACAATGGAAAATAGTAGAATAGAAAGCTCGATCGGTTCTGTCAGAATAGCGGATGAAGTAGTAGAAGTTATCGCCGGGATGGCTGCTTCTGAGGTTGAAGGGGTAGCGGAAATGAGCGGCGGATTTGTTGGGGACCTGGCCAATATGCTGGGCAGAGGCAAAAATGTTTCCAAGGGGATCAAGGTTGAAGTCGGTGAGAATGAAGCTACCGTTGATTTGTTTCTTGCCGTGGATTACGGGGTATCCATTCCGGATGTGGCTCAAAAAGTGCAGGAAGTAGTAAAAGAGGCTATCGAAGGAATGACAGGCTTGTCGGTGTTGGAAATCAATGTTCATATTCAGGGGATTGCATTTAAAAATACGGCTGAGGGCAAGGAGATTAAAGAAAACTAACGCTTTGCGGATTTGCTTTCTGAAAGAGGTAGATCATGTTTCGGACTATTTTTGGCGTATTTCTGATCGCCTTGGGAGGGTGGATCTTCCTATTGGCTACAGGCTGGAAGATACCCTATGAATATACGGTTCAGCTGGTGGAATGGCTTCGGGCCAACCCGTTACAAAGTATATTCAGTTCATTAGGACTTATTTTAGTTGGATTTTTACTTGTAAGGAATCAGCCTTTTTCTTTTAATAAGCCGTTTCTGTTTAAGTTTAAAAAAGGAGAATTAAGAATTAACCAAACCGCGCTGAAGGATATTGTTGCGCGGAGTACATCAGGGTTCGATGGTTTGCGTAAATCCAGCAGCTTAGTAAAAACAAAAGAAGACGGTATAGAAGTATCGGTCTTTTGTCAATTTGCAGACGGGTATGATAGTTCACTTGTTTCCGAAAAAATCCGGGAAAAAGTCAGCCAGGATATCGAACAGTATTCCGGAATAAAGGTTAAAGAGGTGAAGGTCCTGTTCAGTCCACACCATTTGGGCTTTGCAGCCAAAAAGAAATGAACGAAAACTGGGGGAGAATCGGGGAAAAACTGAATAGCTTCTTTTTCTGGTGTCTGGAGAAACATCCCGGGAAGTTGATCGGTTTTTTAATCGGTTTTTTTACGGCGCTGTGTTTTATTATTTTTGGATTCTGGCAGACCATTCTTCTGGCCGGATTATCCTGCGTCGGTTACTATGTGGGGAGTTGGTGGGATGAAGGAGAATTCCCGCTTTGGCTTACAAGACTGTTACATAGAATTAATTTCAAGAGCAAATGATAAACATAAGAAAAATCATTGCGGAGGCAATTGATGAGCAGAAGATTGGCGCGGGAAACCGCACTTCAGGTTCTTTACCAAATTGATATAACCGGTGAAACCGGAGATGTTCAGGGGATTATCCAAAATTGGGCTGCGGAATTTGATGTTTCCACAAAGAGCATAGAATTTACCCGGAAATTGGTTGAGGGTACTCTGGATAAAAAAAAGGAAATCGATGAAAAGATTTCCCAAACCGCACATGAATGGGCTTTGGATAGGATGAATACCGTAGATCGCAATCTCATGCGGCTGGCTATTTACGAGATGAACTACTGTCCGGAAACACCTCAAAAAGTTACTCTCAACGAAGCGATTGAAATTGCCAAAAGGTTCGGGGGAGAAGACTCCGCAAGGTTTATCAACGGGATATTGGATAAAATGATGGATGCTTCTGAAAAGTAGAAAAACTAGGGGAAATGGAGAATGTTGTTTCTAGGGATCGACACCAGTGCATATACCTCTTCAGCAGCCATTGTGGATGACAGGAAAGAGGTTACCTGGGAATATCGCCGGCTTTTGGTTGTCCCCCCGGGTGAAAGGGGTCTGGCACAGTCGGAAGCTTTATTTCAACATATTCAGGTTCTTCCTGAGATCATCAGGATGGTCCCGTCCCACCTGTGGACGAAGATGAAAGGAGTAGGGGTTAGTACTGCTCCCAGACCGGTTTCCGGATCCTATATGCCTGTTTTTACAGCCGGGATGGCAATCGCTTCCTCCATCGCTTCGGCTTTAGGGGTCGAGTTATTTCATACCAGTCATCAGGAAGGTCATTTGGCTGCCGGAATCGGATCCGCTGAAGGTTTTACAGCAGAGGAATTTCTGGCTGTACATCTTTCCGGCGGGACAACAGAATTATTAAAAGCAAAAAAAAGTGAGCCCGGTAGATTTGAGCTTGAGATATTGGGAGAGACAAGTGATCTCCACGCCGGCCAGTTCATAGACCGTGTAGGAGTTAGTTTAGGGCTTTCTTTCCCTGCAGGCAGGGAATTAGAGAGGCTTGCGCAGAAGGCTGCTCCGGGATCTGCTTCCTTGCTGCCTTCTTCGGTTAAAGGGTATGAAATGAGTTTTTCAGGTGTAGAGTCAGCAGTTCAACGCTTCATCACTGAGAAAAAAAGACCTGCAGATTTGGCAAGAGCGGTTGAAGGATGTATTATCAGGACACTGGCTAAAGTCCTTGAAAAAGCTGTAAAAGATACAGGAATGGAAAAGATCTTGATCGTAGGCGGGGTATCCTCCAATCAATATATCAGGACTGAACTTACCCGAAAACTCAGCCCATTTTCTCAATTATTCTGGGCTAATCCGGAATGGAGTTCCGATAATGCGATCGGAGTATCCATGTTAACTCGGGATGCATTGTTCAATAAATGACAATATATGACTTTTTACGCCATATACATAATTTTCACTTAATTAATGAATTTTTTCACTTGACAGAGGTTCTTATAAATTTGTAATATTAAGAAGGGGATTGCTTTATTATCACGAATTAACATTATTTGGAGCAAAAATTCGTGACGAATTTTGCAATAATTTTGTAATTTCTGAGGAGGAGTGAAAGTGTACAGCGTAGTAAAGAGAAGACAGCTGTCAGACTCAATCGTTTTGCTTGAAGTCGAAGCACCGGCTGTTGCCAAGAAAGCCAAACCAGGAGAATTTGTTATCGTCCGGCAGAATGAAGAGTCTGAAAGAATTCCGTTAACAATTATGGATTTTAGCCCGGAAAAGGGAACAATCACGATTGTTATTCAGGAAGTCGGTTTTTCGTCTGCCCTCATCACCAGAATGCAAGAGGGAGATGCTTTTATTGATTTTGTAGGACCTCTTGGACAAGCCACTGAAATTGAAAATTACGGAACAGTTCTTTGCGTCGGCGGCGGTGTAGGAATTGCTCCTGTACATCCTATTGCCCGTGGTTTAAAAGAGGCAGGTAATAAAGTTATTTCCGTTCTCGGTGCAAGATGCAAGGATTTGTTGATCCTTGAAGAAGAAATGAGAGCTGTAAGTGATGAAGTTGTAATCACAACGGATGATGGATCCTATGGAATGAAAGGCTTTGTCACCCACGGGATTCAATCCGTTCTTGATAAAGGTGTCAAAATTGATGCGATCTGGGCGATTGGTCCCGTCATCATGATGAAATCCGTTGCCAACTTTACCAGACCGCTTGGAATCAAAACCATTGTCAGCATGAACCCTGTTATGGTTGACGGAACCGGAATGTGCGGAGCCTGTCGTTTAGACGTAGGCGGAGAAACCAAATTCGCTTGTGTTGACGGACCGGAATTTGACGCTCATAAAGTTGACTTTGATCTTGCTATGAAACGTTCTGCTTTCTTCCGCAATGAAGAAGCTGTTGCTTATAATAATTTCAAATGCCAGTGTGAAAAGGAGGGCAAATAAGATGGCTTCTAAAGCACCACGTCATGAAATGCCCTGTCAAGACGCTATTGCCAGAGGAAAAAACTTCAGTGAAGTTGCCCTTGGTTATCCCACAGAGTTTGCTATTGAAGAAGCTAAACGCTGTGTTCAATGTAAAAAACCTAAATGTGTGGAAGGATGTCCTGTTAACGTAGATATTCCACAATTTATTGAAAAAGTAGCCGAGGGACAATTTCTGGAAGCTGCTAAAATATTAAAAAGCAAAAATACTCTTCCTGCCATTTGCGGCCGTGTATGCCCGCAGGAAACCCAATGTGAATCCAAATGTCTGCTCGGAGTCAAAGGGGAATCCGTTGCTATCGGCCGTCTGGAGCGTTTTGTTGCAGACTATGAAATGGCGAATGGAACCAGCAAGTTTGTAAAACCTGCACCCAGCGGCAAAAAAGTTGCGATTATCGGAGCCGGTCCTGCCGGACTTACCTGTGCAGCAGAATTAGCGCGTGAAGGCCATGCAGTGACAGTATTCGAAGCGCTTCATGTTGCCGGCGGCGTGTTGATGTACGGAATTCCTGAATTCCGTCTTCCCAAAGCCATTGTACAAAAAGAAATCAACAGCCTCAAAGACATGGGTGTTGAGATTCTTGTCAACCAGGTCGTAGGAAAAGTTACTTCTGTTCAAGAACTGATGGACAGCGGTTATGATGCTGTATTCATCGGGACCGGAGCAGGTCTTCCTTACTTCATGAATATCCCTGGCGAAAACTTAAATGGGGTATATTCCGCCAATGAGTTTTTGACCAGATCCAATTTGATGAAAGCTTATAATTTCCCGGCTAATGCAACTCCGATTAAAGTTGGGGAACAGGTAGCCGTTCTCGGCGGCGGCAACGTTGCCATGGACGCAGCCAGAACCGCTCTCCGTCTCGGAGCAAAAGATGTTTACATCGTATATCGTCGTTCCATGACTGAACTTCCTGCCCGTGCTGAAGAAGTTCACCATGCTGAGGAAGAAGGAATTCAGTTTAAGATTCTGACCAACCCTGTTCAAATCAATGGAGATGAAAACGGCAACGTCAAGAGCATGACTTGTCTGAAATATGAACTGGGCGAACCCGATGCCAGCGGACGCCGTAAGCCGATCGCTATCGAAGGTTCCGAATTTGAACTTCCTGTTCAAACCGTAGTCGTATCCATCGGCCAGGGTCCTAACCCCTTAGTAACTACCACTACGAAAGGACTGGCTCTGAATAAGCATGGAAACATTGTTGCGGATGAAAACACCATGGCTACCTCTATTCCTGGCGTTTATGCCGGCGGAGATATTGTCACCGGTGCAGCAACCGTTATCTTGGCTATGGGTGCAGGGAAAACAGCCGCTGCTTCCATCAACGAGTACCTGAAAACCAAATAATCCAAGTCGATAGACCTGAATTTTAATTCATTATCAGTTGCATATGGGGTTTAGCTGCCAAGTTATATGATTTCATGATAATTTGGCAGCTACTCTTAGACCAAATTGGTCTGACCATCGGATAAAGTGATAATAACATAAAATATGATTGTATGTAATATAATAGTACTGTACAATGAAAGAAACTGAGGAAAATTTTAGTTAAGTCATCAAAAATAAGTTAAATATTTCACAAAGTTTTAAGAAATGGGGGGAAGAAAAATGGATGGGAATACCTGTACTTGCCAATCAGAAAAATTCAAACAACTGGAAAAAATCATTGAAACCCACAAAAACAGGCCCGGAGCGCTGATTCCTGTTATGCATGAAGCTCAGGACCTGTTCGGACATTTGCCGTTTCATGTTCAAGCGGCGATTGCTGAGGGGTTGAACGTACCTTTAGCCGATGTCTATGGGGTAGCAACCTTCTACTCAAAATTCACACTGCAAGCCAAAGGAACCTATCAAATTAACGTTTGTCTGGGAACTGCTTGTTATGTAAAAGGAGCACAAGCAGTACTGGATAAAATCGCAGACACTTTACACATTAAAGTCGGTGAGACAACCTCGGATGGAGTGTTTTCTCTTGATGCTACCCGTTGTATCGGCGCATGCGGTCTTGCACCGGTAATGACCATCAATGACAAGGTGTTTGGCGAACTGGATGCTGATAAAGTAGAGAAGATCTTGCATGAGTACTTAGAATTGGTCTGGGGGGATGATAAGAATGCTGACACTGAAGAAGCTTGATGAAATACGCGAACAAACCCTGGCTGCCGCAAATCTGGAAAATGAAAGAAAAGGAACCAGAATCGTTGTCGGAATGGCTACTTGCGGGCTTGCTGCAGGTGCCAAGCCGGTGTATGACCTCTTCCAGGAAGAAATAATTAAAAGAGGGTTGGCCCGTGTAACTTTAGCTCAAACCGGATGTATCGGTACCTGCCGGTTAGAGCCGATCGTGGAAGTCTATCAACCTGGTCAGGAAAAAGTCACTTATGTAAAGGTTACACCGGAAAAAGCCAAACGGATTATTGCCAGTCACTTGGGAAATGACGAAGTGATTCAGGAATATACCGCAGCACTCGATTTTGAGGCTCAAGAGAGGATTGCGTTACGCAACTGCGGGATTATTAATCCGGAACTCTTGGATGAATATATTGCGATGGACGGATATAAAGCTCTTGCCAAGGCTTTATTGCAGATGAGTCCAAAGCAGGTTATTGACGAAATTAAAAAGTCCGGGCTGCGCGGCCGCGGGGGCGGCGGTTTCCCGACCGGACTCAAATGGGAATTTGCTTCCAAAAGCGAAGGAGAAAAATACGTTTGCTGCAACGCGGATGAAGGAGACCCGGGCGCCTTTATGGACAGGAGTGTTCTGGAAGGCGATCCGCATGCTGTCATTGAAGCAATGGCCATTGCCGGTTATGCGATTGGCTCCAACATGGGATATATTTATATTCGGGCTGAATACCCGGTCGCTGTAAAAAGATTGGAAATCGCTATTAACCAGGCCCGCCAGGCAGGTGTGTTGGGGAAAGATATTTTTGGAACCGGGTTTGATTTTGACCTCGAACTGCGTTTGGGCGCCGGTGCTTTTGTCTGCGGGGAAGAAACCGCACTCATGATCTCCATTGAAGGGAAACGCGGAGAGCCAAGACCGAGACCGCCTTTCCCCGCGGTAAAAGGACTTTGGGGAAAACCCACCATTCTGAACAATGTTGAAACCTATGCCAATATTCCAAGGATCATCCTGCTTGGGGCTGACTGGTTTGCTGGAATGGGAACAAACCGCAGCAAAGGAACCAAAGTTTTTGCCCTTGGCGGCAAGATCAATAATACGGGGCTCATTGAGATACCTATGGGAACTCCTTTGAAAGATGTAATCTATAAGCTCGGCGGCGGAATTCCCAAAGGCAAAAAGTTTAAAGCGGCTCAAACCGGAGGGCCTTCCGGCGGATGTATTCCGGCCAAACATATTGAAACGCCGATTGAATATGATACCCTGATCGAATTAGGCTCCATGATGGGTTCCGGCGGGTTGATCGTCATGGATGAAGATACTTGTATGGTAGACGTAGCTCGCTTCTTCCTTGAGTTTACGGTGGAAGAATCCTGTGGTAAATGTCCCCCCTGCCGCATTGGAACCAAGAGAATGCTGGACATACTGGAAAGAATCTGCAACAACCAGGGCCGGGAAGACGATATTGAAATGCTGGAAAAATTGGCGAAAACCATTAAGGCGGCATCTCTTTGCGGCCTGGGGCAAACCGCTCCCAATCCTGTTTTAAGTACGCTGCGTTATTTCAGGGATGAATATGATGCACATATTATAGACCACAGATGTCCGGCCGGAGTTTGTACAGCCTTTCTCCAGTATGTTATTGACGAAGCCAAATGCCGCAAATGCGGACTCTGTGCGCGCAGTTGTCCTGCCCGGGCTATTATCGGCCGTCCGAAACAAACCCATCGCATTGATACCGAACTTTGCGTCAAATGCGGGCTGTGCATGACAAAATGTCCTGCCAAAGCCATCGAGAAAAAGCAGAACCAGTAACGGGCACCACTACCTGAAAGGAGCGGAAGTTATGAAAAAAGTTACTCTTACCATAGACGGCCGCAGTGTATCGGTTCCGGAAGATTATACCGTACTGCAGGCCGCCAGAGAGTTAAATATTAGTATTCCCACGTTATGCTTTCTCAAAGATATCAACCAGATCGGGGCCTGCCGGATGTGTCTTGTAGAAGTAAAGGGTGCCAGGGCTCTTCAGGCTTCCTGTGTTTTGCCGGTTTCGGAAGGAATGGAAGTCAGTACCCATACTCCACTTCTGAGGGAAACCCGCAAGACCATCATGGAGCTTATTTTATCAAACCATCATCGTGAATGTACGACCTGTGTCCGCAGCCAAAATTGCGAGCTTCAGAATCTTGCCAGGCAGCTGGGCATCCGGGAAATTTGGTTTAATACCGAGCCTTTTGAGACATCGGTTGATTCTCTTTCTCCATCCATTGTCCGGGATCAGAGCAAATGTATTCTTTGCCGCCGCTGTGTAGCCGTTTGTCATGAGGTTCAAGGGGTTGGAGTTATTCAGGCTACAAACCGTGGTTTCCATACCACCATTGAACCGGCTTTTGGCATGAGCCTGAATGAAGTAGCCTGTATTAACTGCGGCCAGTGTATCCAGGCTTGCCCGGTTGCAGCACTCCGTGAAAAAGACGATACCGAAAAGGTCTGGGATGCATTGGGAAATCCCGATCTGCATGTTGTTGTTCAGACAGCTCCCGCAGTCCGGGTTGCTCTCGGTGAGGAATTTAATATGGAACCCGGCAGTATCGTTACCGGAAAACTGGCTAACGCATTAAAAATGCTTGGTTTCGACAAAGTGTTTGATACCGATTTTGCCGCAGACCTAACCATTATGGAAGAAGGAACGGAGTTAATCGGGCGTATTCAAAAAGACGGGAAGCTTCCGTTGATCACTTCCTGCAGTCCGGGATGGGTCAAATTCCTGGAGTCCTACTATCCGGATTTTATTGATAATCTTTCCACCTGCAAGTCTCCACAGCAAATGATGGGAGCAGTAATCAAGACCTATTATGCGGAAAAGGCCCAAATCGATCCATCAAAGATTTTTGTGGTTTCCGTTATGCCCTGTACTGCAAAGAAATTTGAATGCAGCAGACCGGAGATAAACGGATCAGGCTATAAAGATGTTGATGTGGTGATTACCACAAGGGAATTGGCTTTAATGATCAAGCAATCCAACATTGATTTCAAAAATCTTACTGATGCCGAATATGACAGCCCGTTAGGAGAAAGCACCGGCGCCGCGGTGATTTTCGGGGCTACCGGCGGTGTTACGGAAGCAGCTTTGCGGACAGTATCAGAAGTACTGACAGGCAAGGAAGCTGCAAGTATTGAATATAAAG
>JAAYUV010000047.1 GCA_012517475.1 Peptococcaceae bacterium
GAACAAGGCTACCTTCTTAAGTCGCTGCCCCTTTAAAGTTGAGAAGAGAAACCAAACTACCTGTATACACCATATTTACCAAATGAAGGATATTATTTTCTGGTTGAAATTCTTGAACATTTTTTATGCAACGTTAATGATTCCATTTATTTTTTTTCCCCCATGAAGCGCAGCAGATATAAAAACAGATTAATAAAATCGAGATATAAAGTCAGAGCCCCCTGGATGCTTTCTTTGGTATCTTCTTCCGTCCCCTCATTCCCGATAATATTCATTTTCTTGATTTTTTGCACGTCATAGGCAGTCAACAGTGTAAAAATAATAACCCCTGCAATGGAGGTAATCCAATATAACATATCATTATATAAGAATATGTTGACGATCGAGGCAATGATTAAACCCAGTAAAACCATCAAACAGATATTGCCTAAAGTTGTTAAATCTTTCTTCGTGACATAACCATAGAATGCCATTGCCCCAAATGTTCCGGCCGTTACATAAAAAGTCGCAGCAATAGATTCCATCGTAAAAACATAAAAAATCACGGAAAAAGTAAACCCGTTTAAAGCGGCATACAAAAAAAAGATAACGGTTGCCGTTGTTGCCGACATTTTTTTTACAAATCCGGTCAGACAAACCACTAATACAACTTCTGCAATCATAAGTCCGTAAAAAAGAATCTCATTGGAAAAAAAGTTTCCATTAGGGGTTCTGAAGAGGCCGCCAGGAAAGCAATGAATCCTGTCATTACAAGGGCAGCAGTCATCCAGGCAAAAACATGAGTAATGTAAGTCCGTTGTTCTATCTCAGCTTGAGATACTTCCAATTTTGACATTTAATTCGACCCTCCTTTATACCAATTTTTATTCTACACGAACAGTTAATTTCCTTTAATTGTAAAAGCATTTAAGATATCTGAATCAAGACTTGAAAATTTTATTCTGAATTTTTTGTAAATTAATGTTAAGATAGAAATAAAAATATTTAGCAAACACTAAAATTTTTTATACAAAATATTCTTCTATTTTAGATCCTTGCTATCTGAGGATGATCAGGAGGATAAATAAGTTGGAAAAAAAGTCTCTTGCTTACCTATCCCTTACGGAAAAAATTTTTAATAATCATCATACTGCGATTGCCATTCTAGATAGAGATTTTAATTTTATCAGAGTAAATGAACTTTATGCCAAAGCCGATCATCGTCCGGCAACTGATTTTCCCGGCCATAACCATTTTGAGTTTTACCCTGGAGATGAAGTAAAAGCAATATTTGAAAACGTAGTCCGAACAAAGGAAACCTTCCAAATTTTAGCCAGGCCTTTTGTATTTCCGGATAATCCCCAAAGGGGTATAACCTATTGGGATTGGACACTGGTCCCTGTCCTTGATGAAAACGGAGAAGTAGAAATCCTTATTTTTACCCTTGTTGACGTTACGGACCAAAAGAAAAAAGAGATTGAACTGGAACGTTTTTTTGAACTGACACACGACTTGTTTTGTATCGCAGATTACAACTTGAAAATATTGCGTGTGAATCAAGCTTTCACAAAAGAATTTGGATATTGTAAAGAAGAATTAATAGGAACAAAAATAACGGATTACGTTTATCCTGAAGAAATTTCGCCTCTGGACAGTGAGTTTAAGAACCTGATTGAATGCAGTGAACCTTTGCTTATAGCGATCACCCGCTTCCGGTGCAAAAACGGCTCCTATCAGTGGATTGAATGGACCAATACCCCTGTTCCGGGTGAAAAGGTTTTTTATTCAATTGGACGTAATATTACCGAAAGGATCATTACACAAACGGAAATGGCCCGCTTAGACAGACTAAACCTTATTGGGCAAATGGCCGCAGGTATTGGTCATGAAGTTCGTAATCCTATGACCACTGTAAGAGGTCTGCTTCAGCTGCTTGGTTTAAGAGAAGAAAATTCTCACAATGTTAAGTATTTTCAACTAATGATTGATGAAATTGACAGAGCCAACTCCATTATCTCCGAGTTTTTATCCTTAGCAAGAAATAATCCGTCAGAGTTACAGTTGCTGAATTTGAATCATATTATTGATGACTTATATCCCTTGCTTTTGGCGGATGTCTTAATTTCAAACAGTGATATTGTTGTGGAACAAACACCACTTCCCGATATTTATCTGAATAAAAAAGAAATACATCAACTCTTGCTAAACCTCGTCCGCAATGGTTTAGAAGCAATGAAAGAGACCAGGTCAGGAAATATCACAATCAAAACCTTCTTGGAAAATGAAGAAATCGTTTTGGTCGTAATGGACGAAGGCCCCGGAATAGACCCCTCTATATTACCCAAAATAGGTACTCCCTTTCTGACAACCAAAAAGGAAGGCACAGGATTAGGCCTTGCAACTTGTTTCAGCATTGCCGAACGCCATAATGCCAGAATAAAAGTTGAAAGCCGGCCAACGGGGACAATCTTTTATATTCGTTTTCCGCTTTTTTAATTCCTTTTTACCCTTCCCCTACATAAATTATCATAAGGTTTATTGCGCATAAGGTAAAAAGGAATAATAGAAGGGAATTATTTCTATGCAAATTGATCTACACCATACGAATGTATGTACTCGGCAGGATTCGCCCTTACTTCTTAGATGCAGTAAAATTGCAACTGCGGGAGATGCTCTTAGGGCTATTAGCTTTGTATTATCTGCAATTGGTAATCAAATTAAGGCAAATGCTTCTACCCCAAGCGGCCCTACTATCATTTCTCAGTAAGGTAAATATAAAGTCCGCTCACGAATCACAGGATTTAAAGATAATAAGAAAAGAGCATGTTTTTCATGCTCTTTCAGTTCCTAACGCCGTTTAGCTTTCCTGTTCTATTGGTATAACGATTTCAGTTAAGTATTTATTTGGGTTACCCTTAAAAATCATTCCCGGGCCCTTCAGATAAATCTC
>JAAYUV010000025.1 GCA_012517475.1 Peptococcaceae bacterium
AATGTGTCGTTAGAGTTTCATCAGAATTTTCAAGTATGAATTTCATTCACTGCACCTGCCTGGTGAAATTTTCCCTGTTTAACTATTTCAATTATACCAAGCAGCTTAGCCGATTAATAGTTATTTAATCACGGATTCAGGCCATAATATAGTTTCTATAAATTACCAGCCTCGTTCCTGCATCCGTTCATTTTCACTGATTCCAGATATCTCAAGGCCCGGCATGGCTTCCCCCAGATCCCTGGATACTTCGGCAAGAACGTTAGGCTCATTATAATGAGTTGTAGCCAGAACAATTGCCCTTGCCCGAACTTTCGGATTGGAAGATTTAAATATCCCAGAGCCTACAAAAATCCCGTCAACCCCCAGCTGCATCATGAGAGCGGCATCCGCCGGAGTGGCAATTCCGCCGGCAGCAAAATTGACCACAGGCAGTTTGCCGGTTTCAGCCACGTGGAGCACCAAATCATAGGGCGCACCCATTTCTTTGGCAGCAGTCATGAGTTCTTCCTTCGGCATGGTTTTCAGTCTTCTGATATCGCTCAGGACGGTGCGCATATGTCTTACAGCCTCTACCACATTTCCTGTTCCGGGTTCCCCTTTTGTTCTGATCATAGCAGCACCTTCCCCAATCCGGCGCAAGGCTTCCCCCAGATTCCGGGCCCCGCAGACAAAAGGCACATCAAAGGCATGCTTGTCAATATGATAAAGATCATCCGCCGGAGTCAGCACTTCACTTTCGTCGATATAATCCACTCCCAGATTCTCCAGTACCTGGGCCTCTACGAAGTGTCCGATCCGGGCCTTGGCCATGACCGGTATCGTTACCGCTTCCATGATTTTCAATATGATTGTCGGGTCCGCCATCCGCGCTACCCCACCGGCAGCGCGGATATCAGCAGGCACCCGCTCCAGAGCCATTACCGCACAAGCCCCTGCCTCCTCAGCGATTTTAGCTTGTTCCGGGGTCGTCACATCCATGATAACCCCGCCCTTGAGCATCTCAGCCAAGCCCGTTTTAAGCTCCCATGTTCCTCTTTCTGTTCCCGTTTCCGTCATTTTGTCCTCCGAGTGTTTCTAGTTTTCTTGGAATAAAACCGTACTTAAATACCTTTCTCCCGTATCAGGAAGTACTGCCACAATCAGTTTGCCTTCATTTTCCGGACGCTTTGCCAATTCTAATGCTGCGAATGCCGCCGCACCGGAGGAAATACCTACTAACAATCCTTCTTCTCTGGCTAATCTGCGCCCTGTTTCCACAGCCTGGTCGTTGGTCACACGGAAAATCTCATCAACGATACCCAAGTTCAGTACCTGAGGAACAAATCCGGCTCCGATCCCCTGAATCTTATGAGGCCCAGGTTTTCCGCCTGAGAGAACCGGTGAATCATTGGGTTCAACCGCAATAACTTTTACATCAGGTTTACGGGATTTAAGGACTTCGCCAACCCCGGTGATGGTTCCGCCTGTTCCGACCCCGCCGACAACAATGTCTACTTTTCCGTCCGTATCAGCCCAAATCTCTTCAGCAGTTGTTTGTCTGTGGATTTCAGGATTTGCAGGATTTTCAAACTGCTGCGGGATAAAAGAATTAGGAGTCTCTTCCGCCAGCTCCAGGGCTTTCTTGATTGCCCCTTTCATTCCTTCAGCTCCCGGAGTCAGGACAAGTTCTGCCCCGTAAGCTTTAAGCAGGTTGCGTCGTTCAACACTCATTGTATCCGGCATGGTCAGGATCAACTTATATCCTCTTGCCGCAGTAACAAATGCCAGACCGATTCCGGTATTCCCGCTGGTAGGTTCAATAATCACGGAATCTTTATTAATCTTCCCTTGTTTTTCAGCTTCCCTGATCATATTGAAGCTGATCCTGTCTTTTACACTACCGCCCGGATTAAATGACTCCACCTTAACAACTACGTTTGCTTTCAGCCCAGCCGATACTTTGTTCAACCTGACCAATGGTGTTCCACCTATTAAATCTGTTAAACCATCATAAATTTTTTCCATGAACCTATATCCTCCTTTAATAATCATAAAATCTATAGATTTAGTAGTATTTAATAAAAAGGATAATAAGATTTAATTTATTTGTCAATAGTTTTTTGTGGTTTTGTCAAAAATTATGTAAAAAATTTCCGTCATTTCATTAAACAAATTACTAGCTGTTTCTACTGCTCTTAACTTGGTAATTTTTTATTGACCGATAAACTCAACAAAGCCGTCCCAACAGGATTACCCCTGGAGGATATTTATTTCTTTGCCGTAAAACAGAGAAAGGAATTAAATCTTTACGATAAAGCAATCTATAAAATGGCCTTAAAAGTTTGGCTTGGATTTGAAGGGAACGCTAAAGTAAGAACGAAACTTCAAGAATGGGAAAAAGAAAAACACGAGTCCACCAAAAAAATCTTTCAGATGTTCTATAAAGATCACCCTCATCTGGAAGCCGGTTCCCGTGTTGTTGTCAGAATATTGGAAAGCATGATTCAGGAAATCATATTAAATAATGAGGAAATACCTGATCAAAAAATTAAGGAAGAACTCTTTTACGCCTTTCGTGTAATGAAACAATAGCTAAGAAATCACTGTCCCTCAAATTTATCATACGTTAGATAAACAATATTCACATTTTGGGTTGATTGTATTCAATCTAAAGTATGAATATTTTATAAGGAATATAATAAAGAGGTGTTTCTGATGGATCCAGAAAAGAAAGTTACCCTTCTTCAAACCTTTTATGCTACAGTGTTAGCCGATTCTACCCTTCAGTATTCCCAAGAAGGGATATTGGAAAAAAAAATGCTTCTGATTAAAGTATTGACAATATTTGCATATATGTATATAATGAGTTTAAACTCAATGAGTTAGGAGTCATTAAGTGAAGACGCAGCGTCAGACCCAAAAAGATCAAACAAGAAAACTTCTCCTTGATACTGCCATTGTACAATTGGCAAAAGATGGCTTGATTACCACAAAAACATCGGATATTGCCAAAGCGGCAGGAGTATCCCACGGAACAGTTTTTGTACATTTTCCTACCCGGGAGATTCTGCTTAGCGAAGTAATTGAAGAAGTCGGAATGCGCATCGCTTCCAGACTTAATGAATTAGCCGGTAACGGCGGTTCCGTCCGAGATATCTTAACGGCACACCTAAAAGGCTTGTCTGAATATGAAGCTTTTTACACCAGATTAGTTGTTGAAAATAACCTCATCCCGGAAAAATCACGCCATACCTTGATTATGATTCAGTCCGCTATTTCAATTCACCTGAACCATGCAGTAGAAAGAGAAGTAAGCCTTGGCTCAATCCGGCCTTTCCCAACCCACTTGCTTTTTAATACCTGGGTAGGATTGATTCATTATTATCTGTCAAATGCAGATTTGTTTTCCCCTAATCATTCTGTTTTGCATCGTCACGGGCAGACCTTGATAGACCACTTCCTGACGATGATTTCCCCGTAAATCATTAATATATTAGCTTATTTCTATTTTTCATATCGCGGCCCGTTCTTATTATCATGTACATCATATTTAGGAGGGATAAAATGAAAATCTGTATCGCTTGCGGAATGCCAATGCAGACAGCTGCCGACTATCCTCAGGGTGACATGGAAAAAGACTATTGTCTTTACTGCGCCAGACCTGACGGCAGCATGCACACTTTCGATGAAAAGCGGGAAGGTCTAACGAATTTCATTATTAAGACACAGGGATTGGATGAAGAAGCTGCACGCAAGACTGCTCTGGAAATGATGGCTAAACTTCCTGCCTGGAAAAGCTACTTTAACCCGTAATTCAAATCGGTATCAGAAATAAACATATTTTCCATAAATAAAAGATGCAGCTTGGATGTTGCATCTTTTATTATTAATCATTGATTTATCATTAGCGTTGCATAAAACTTTTTAAAAAATTTCAAGTCAAAATCTAGTATCCTTTATAAGGAAAATATGGTGTATACAGTAAGTTAATTTTTCTTCCATCTTCCAAAGGGGCATCGACTTAAGAAGTAGCCTTATCCCACATTTTACCAATATGCTTTTTATAAGATCACTGGGTCATAGGTCAAATCATTCAGTAAATAGAACTCTCCGGCTTCAACTTGCTTTTCAGTTGCTTCAAACAATATCTCGTGTTTCAGTCGCCTTCGTCCTTTGGTACTTTTACCGTATTTGCAGTGAATCTTTCTTACAAACACGCTGAATTCTTCATACAGACATTCTCTTAGTATTCTTGTCACCTGCAGCAGTGTCCCTTGGTACCCGGATTTTAGTTTCATCAACATTAATGCACAGTACGTAATTAGGGCAATCATTATTTGATTTACAACCGCTGCCGGGCTTTGCCCATATAAATGCTTAATCTGGAGGTGTTGTTTAATCCATTTAAAGAAGAGTTCTATCTTCCAGCGGTTGCGATAAATACTGCCGATCTCTTCCGCACTCTTATCAAAGACGTTGGTTAGAATCATTACCGGGTTTCCTTGGGTATCCTTAGTAACCACCAGCCTTAATTCATGCTTCATTTTGGTTTGATTCTTACCCAGAATTACGATTAAATCTTCTTCTATAGGGCTGTCTTCACTAATATAAGCGGCTTTTATTTCCTGGGTATAAGCATTCTCTTTGAGCCTGGTTACAAAGCGGATACCTGCTTCACAGTATTCATCAAACTTTTCGTAGTCAACATAACCTCTGTCAAAAACGTTGATGACATCTTTGTCGTAGACAACAAGCTTATCCATCTGGGTTTTGTCATTTTTCTTTGCTTCAGTAATAAGACCGTTAACAGGAATAGGTTCTTTGTAAAAATTTAGTCCCAGATGGAGCTTGATACCGCTTTTGGTTTTGCGGAATTTTGCCCAAGGATACAGGGTGAAGGCTAGAGAGACTGTTGAGGAATCGATGAGGTTAAGTCTGCCGATTGTTTGTCTTACCGCCTCCATTGAAGTATTAATCCCTACTTGCCTTACATGTTCACCCAGCAATTGATCAGCGATATTGGTAGGCAGGTCTTGTAATCTCCGAGATAACTGAGAAGCACTGATGGATTCAAGTTGAAGGGACTGACTTAAATGTTCATTACTTAGACTGAAACTGATTTCCTGTAAGCTCTTTTTTTGCTCAAGATGAGCAAGCATTATGAGTTGGATTAACTTTGGGGCAAAGAGCTTTTTCACGTAGCTGTCCAGGTTAGGATTTAAACTTTTGATTCTTGTCCAAATTTTTTTGGACAAAATGGTTTGAAACAGTTGCGAAAATGTGGAATGTGTAGTATTCTTGTCCTGCATTTTAAATCTCCTTATTTTTAGAGATTTGGGACAAGACTACCTATCTCTAATTATAAGGATTTTTTTATTGGATTAATAGAGGATAAGCAAGAATATCTTCGCTTTTCAACGAATTCCTTTCATTTTCTTAACAAAATGCTTGTTGACAATTTTAAAAATTATTTATGCAAGGCTAATGTTGATTTATATAAAGTTAGTGTTTGCTCTAAAGAATGATTTATGTCTTTTCTATAGCATCTCTAAAAAGGCATCCACTCTCAGTTTGATTTGCTGGCTGTCCGCATCACTGTAGTCGGTTTCGACCTGCAAGAGAGGCAAATTATGTTTCTTTTTCAAATGTTCTTTTACAGAGTATGACTCAATATTATACGTATGACAGGCTTGCAGGGTAATGTCCACAACGCCGTCAATCCGGTATTCTTCCACAAGTCTGCTCAATAATTCGAGACGCCTCTTATTAGGAGAAACACAAGAACAAGGAGTTTTACTGTATTTATCAGCTAAGGCTTCAAAGGGGTCCATCTCTTCAGAAACCAGGTCAACAAATGCTTTTATCCCGCTGCAGGATTCCTGTAAAACGATGGCTCCACCCGATTCTTCAATGATACGCATCACCTTTTCCTGACCAACACCGGTCGGACATCCCGTGACAAGGATTCGTTTGCTTGAAACTTGAGAAGCACTTTCTCCACGTGCCGCCATGTCCTTTAATTCCGCAATCAGTTCCTTGACCTTGGCAGTAAATTCATCGCGTTTAAACTGGAAGCTTCTTCCCCACATCACTTTCAGCAGGTCAGTCCCGGAAATCGGGGTCGGATGCTGTTTGTTGAGGCTTACCAATTCCATCAGCAATTTTCTTTCTTCGTTGTAGATCTTAATCACATCCGCTAATTTTTCTTCGGTGATTTCCGTTCCTAAGTTCTTTTCGAAATAGGCTTTTGCCCTGTATACTTGTTTGATCCAATGTTCCTGATTATCTTCGAAATTGGAAGAATTGGGAATATCCAGGACGATCATCGGTTTATGCTCCGCCAACAACTCGTACATCTTCTTTTTGCCATCACAAGTCGTCTCAGCTAAGACCAGATCCGAAAAATGAAAGAAAGGACATTTTCCGCTTACAGCAAACCCGTAACTGGATTTGACCAGAGGACAAAGGTTACGAGGCAATACCTTTTCAGCTTCGGCAATCGGTTCCTGTTTGGTAGCACAAAGACCTACCGGGATGGCTCCTGCAGCTTCAATTAACTCGATCGGGGAAAATACGCAATAGTAACCTACGATATTCCTGCCTTGTTCTTTCGCCTCCTTTGCCAAGAGCATCCCACTCGGGATTAACTGATCAAAGTAAGCCATCGTCTGTGCACGCATTTCTTTATTCCTCCTCTTTAATCAGGTCATAACCCAGTATCGCTGCTCCCAAAGCCCCTATAGATTGGGGCTTTGGGGGCACAAACAATTTGCAACCTATTTCTTTGCTTAATAAACCTTTGAGCACTTGATTCTGGGCAACTCCGCCGCAAAAAATAATACAACCCTGAAAATTGAGCTTTCCGGCCATTACCCCTATACGTTTGGCGATTGATTGCAACAGTCCCGCAATAATACAACTCTTGGAAATCCCTTGGGCCAATAACCCAATCACCTCGGACTCGGCAAAAACAGCGCACATGCTATTAATGGCCACCGAGTTTGCTTCCCGGGCAAGATCGGATAATTGGGAAACCTCCAAACCCATGGTTTGTGCCGTTACCTGCAAAAATCTCCCCGTTCCGGCAGCACACTTGTCATTCAAGACAAAGTCCCGGACTTTGCCGGTTTTAGCAAGAGCTACGACCTTGCTGTCCTGACCGCCGATATCGATGAACCCGCAAGCTTCCGGAAGCAGATACGAGGAACCGCGGGCATGACAGGTTATCTCACTAAAAGTCTTATCAAACATTCCCTCTTGAATCCGCCCATAACCGGTCCCCACAACGATTTGAATCTGATCACGGGTTAATCCATGAGTCAGGAGCAAGCGTTCCAGTACTTCTTTCCCAGCCTGGGAAGGGCTCCAGCCTGTCGAAATTACTTCTGAATGCCAAACCTGACCGTTATAAAGAACGCCCTTTGTTGAAACAGATCCGATATCAATACCTATAGACCATTTCATCTTCCGCATCCCAATTAATCCCTTTTTTCAAGGGAGCATTCTTTTTTATGCAACTATTTTAGCACAACATCACCTGCTTATGGATTTTTTAGATAAGATTTTTTCAGAAACGCTTGACGAAAATACTAGAATTACTTATACTCTTTCTAAAGATGACTAATTTTATAGGAATACTATCTTATCAAGAGCGGTGGAGGGACTGGCCCTGTGATACCCGGCAACCGACCCTGGCGGTACGGTGCTAATTCCAGAGGATATTTTTATCCTGGAGATGAGATGCTTTTTTGCCTCTTCTTTTCCGGGAAGAGGTTTCGTTCGTTTAACGCCTTTGAAAGATAGCTTTTATTAGAATTGAAAGGTGGAACATCAAAATGAAAGACCGGGACATTATGACCCAGTTAGCCCAGATTGGAAACAGAAACGATTCAACCGGAGCCATTAGTTTCCCTATTTATTATTCTGCAACTTTTGCCCACCCCGAACTCGGAAAGAGTACCGGATTTGATTATTCAAGGTCAGGAAATCCCACCCGGAAGGTCCTGGAAGATGCCATCGCAGGGCTCGAAAAAGGATGTAAGGGATACGCTTTCTCTTCGGGGATGGCAGCCATCACAACGCTTCTATCGCTTTTTCAGAACGGGGATCATTTAATTGTAACGGAAGATTCTTACGGAGGCACCTATCGCCTTTTGGACAAAATATTTAAGGAATTCGGCATTTCCGTCTCATATGTGGACACCAGCTGGACTGAGCTGATCCGTAATGCCATCACCCCTAAAACCAAAGCCATTTTTTGCGAAACTCCTACCAATCCGTTAATGAAAATAGCTGACATCCAAAGTATCTGCGAATTGGCCAAATCCAGGAATATCATTACGATTATTGATAATACCTTTTTAACCCCTTATTACCAGCGGCCATTGGAACTGGGTGCAGATATTGTCGTTCACAGCGCCACTAAATTCATTGGCGGGCATAATGACGTGGTGGCCGGCCTGGTTGCTGTGAAAGGGGAAAAATTGGCAGAGCGGGTAGGTTTTCTTCAAAATGCATTAGGGGCAACTTTGGGACCTCAAGATTCCTGGTTACTGATCAGGGGGTTAAAAACACTCGGACTCCGTTTGGACTGCCAGCAGCGCAATGCCTTAACGATTGCCCGTTGGCTGGAAAACAATCCGCACGTAGACACGGTATATTACCCAGGATTACCAAATCATCCCGGATATGCTACCCAGCAGAGTCAGGCTTCAGGATTTGGAGCCATCATTTCCTTCACCCTCAAGGATAAAAAACAAATTCCAAGCATCTTGAAAAACGTGGAAATAATTTCCTTTGCTGAAAGCCTTGGCGGTGTGGAAAGCTTAATCACTTATCCTTTTATTCAGACCCATGCCGATATTCCTGCCGATATCAGGGAGCAATTAGGAATCGACGACTGTCTCCTTCGTATCTCCGTTGGTATAGAGAACATAGAGGACTTAATCAGTGACCTTAACCAAGCTTTCAATAAATAGCGAATTCACTCATGCCCCTTAAAAATTATATTTTTATCGAGGAGTTTATGAAATGAAAGATGATTATTCCGGTATAAATACACTTTTCCTGCATGCAGCCGGTGACCAAGATCCGGCGACCGGGGCTTTGAGTACCCCGATCTATCAGGTATCCACTTTCCACAGGGATGCCGATAACCCATCTGATTATGAATATTCGCGGTCTGCCAACCCAACCAGGGATGTTCTGGAAGAATACATCGCCAAGGTGGAAGGAGGAATTCGCGGATACGCCTTTTCTTCCGGAATGGCCGCCATCAGTACAATCCTTTTTATCTTCTTCCCCGGAGATCATATCCTTGCCGGAAAAGATATTTATGGAGGAAGCTACCGTATCCTTACCCAAGTATTTAAGCAATGGCAGTTAGAAGTAGACTTTGTGGATATCACAGATATAGAAACGGTCAAAAAAGCCGTCAAACCCAATACCAAAGCCATATTTTTTGAAATTGTCTCTAACCCCTTTCAAAAGATCGCAGATTTAAAAAGTATCCTTGCTATTTGTCGTGAAAAAGGACTGCTTTCAATTATCGATAACACTTTCCTGCCTCCGTATTATTGCCGCCCGCTGGAATTAGGTGCGGATATCGTCCTGCACAGTGCAACCAAGTTTCTCAATGGGCACAGTGATGTTGTTGCCGGTGTTGCAGCGGCTAAGGACCCAGTGCTTGCTAAAAAAATCGGCTTTATGCAGAATGCTGTTGGGGCAGTCTTAGGCCCGCAGGATTCATGGCTCCTGCTCAGAGGATTAAAAACTTTGGGCGTGCGTATGGAGAGACAGGAAAAAAGCGCCCAAAAAATAGCGCCTTGGCTTCTGGAACAGTCATGGGTGAAAAAAGTATACTATCCGGGACTCCCCGGTCATCCCGGAAAAACATTGTTAGAGAATATTTCCACCGGATACGGGGCCATTATCACCTTTGAAGTGACCACTTCTGCAGTAAAAAATAACCTTATGCAAAAGCTTTCCCTTCCCGCTGTAGCAGTAAGCTTGGGCGCTGTGGAAAGTATCCTGACCCACCCGGCGACGATGTCGCATGCTTCCATGCCTAAAGCCGTCAGAGAAGAACTCGGGATCTGCGATAATCTCTTCAGGCTGTCAGTCGGGCTGGAAGATCCCGAGGACCTAGTGAAAGATTTTTTAACTGCAGTGGAGTCTTGATGGACATGTACGATTCACGTATTCTTGATACGACTCACATAATAAAGGATCTTCATCTTAACGATAACAAAGGATCAAAGAATAGGTTGAATAAGTGGCTGTCTCTAAAATCAAATGGAGGCAGCCTACTTTTTTATTATTAGAAATTTTCATGGAGCCACAACTAAAAATAAGGAGGGGCTGTTGCAAAACGACTAGTTTCCGTAATGTATAGACAGCGTCAAGCGCGTTACGCATGCGTAACGCGATGCGGAGCGCGGCTGTTTGCGCCACGGATGGCGCAATCTGCCGAGAGCGGCTATACATTATGGAAACCTTCTTAGGAGTTTTGCAACAGCCCCTTCATTCTCATAACCCATCCTTTGAGGGATCGGGTTAAAATACCGGAATAACGGCTCCTTTGTACTTGTTGTTAATAAAGTCTTTCACTGCCTGAGAGTTCAGTACTTCTTTCAGGACGGCAATTTCCTGTTTGTTTTCATCACCGGTACGAGCAGCAACAATGATAGCCACAGCCTAAAAAATTTCTAAGAATGTGCCCTACGAACATGAACAATTATTAAAAGCGACGCAATCTAAAGGGACTGTCCCCGAAACCAAAACTGGCTGGTGGGACAGTCCCGAATAGTTTTTTCCCGTATCTTATCTAAGTAACAATAATATCCTTCATGCAAAACCCAATTAGGTTACAATTATTATTTGTCACAAGCAAGTTTACCGGCGATGGCATAATTTTCTTTGGACATATCTCTGATAACAATTTTTACGTTTTCCGGCGCGGTATTGACTGACTCTACGATAGCTTGAGTCACTTTTTCCACCAGCATTCTCTTTTGTTCCAGGGTGCGCCCTTCGAACATCTCAATTTGAACAATCGGCATAATCACGAACTCCTTTAAATTAAATGATTTTTCCTTAGATATTAATAATAAATTCTTTTGGAAAAATAGACAATAGCTCAAAACTGAATTGAAAGATTATCCTTCCTGGAAAAGTGCCGTAGATAGATATCTCTCACCGGTATCCGGCAATAGGACAACGATTGTCTTTCCTTTATTTTCCGGCCTTTTTGCTACCTGAGAAGCTGCGAACGCCGCAGCACCGGAGGATATCCCCACCAGCAGCCCCTCTGTTTGGGCCAGTTTCCTTGAAGTCTCAAAAGCTTGATCCGCTTTTACCATGAATATTTCGTCAACAACTTCTCTCCTAAATACTTCCGGCACAAACCCTGCACCAAGACCCTGAATCCGGTTTGGCCCCGGCTTTCCTCCGGATAAGACCGGTGATTCGTAAGGTTCTACAGCAATAATTTGGACTGCAGGATTTTTCTTTTTTAATACTTCACCCACACCGGTCACTGTTCCCCCGGTTCCTACACCGCCAATGAAGATGTCCACCTGTCCGTCCGTATCTCTCCAAATTTCTTCAGCCGTAGTATTTCGATGAATTTCGGGGTTGGCAGGATTTTCAAACTGCAGTGGAATATAGGAATTCGGAATCTCTGCAGCCAACTCTTTAGCCTTCTTAATAGCACCAGGCATTCCTTCCGACCCCGGGGTTAAAACCACTTCAGCACCTAATGCTTTTAGGAGGCTCCTTCTTTCCACACTTACAGCGTCAGTCATGGTAATGATGATCCGGTATCCCTTGGCTGCAGCCACAAAGGCAAGAGCAATCCCCGTATTACCGCTGGTTGGCTCTATGATAACGGAGTCTTTATTGAGAAGCCCCTTCTCCTCAGCATCTTTAATCATGGCATATCCAATCCTGTCTTTAACGCTTCCTGCCGGATTAAAATATTCGAGTTTAGCCAGGACTGTTGCTTCCAGTTTGTCGCTTTTGCCATAGTTGGAAAGTTCCAACAAAGGTGTATTTCCTATTAGATCAGTAAGGTTCTTTGCAATCTTAGCCATGTTTTATCCTCCATGCACTTAATTCCTAGTAACTTTATAGTTTTATGGTAATTTAATTATGGGATTATTTCTATTATTTGTCAAGACCGTTAAAGTACATGTTCAAAACAGCGTGACTGGTGAAAATCTCGCTATTGATTGATAGCTATTTCCTCACGGGATTGTTTAAATGATCTCCCCGGCCCATATCAACTTGTAAACCGACAGAGTTAATCCTTCTCTCGATGCATCCCTGGCAATGGGCGGGCTCATCATTCAGGCAAATCTTATTCTCGTAAAGTTCATATTTATCCCTGTATTGAACGGGCGTAAGATTCGGCATTACAACGTTAGCCCCTGCTTCCAACGCCAGCTCTCTTCCCCTGGGGTGAAGACTTCCCATCGCCGTTGTAGCAGGAATCAGAGCATCCGGGACCAATAATCTTGCCAGTGCAACCAAAACAACCGTATCCTCCACCGTTCCTCCTTTTTCATCTTTCAAGGGTGTCTCACTGTGAGGGATAAACGGACCGATTCCGATCATATGAGGATGGAATTCTTTGAGAAAGATCAGGTCTTCTGCCAGATGAACCGCTGTTTGTCCAGGTAGCCCTACCATAAAACCTGCTCCAACCTGGTAGCCAATTTCTTTCAGCATTTTCAAACATTTCATCCTGTTTTCGTAGCTCATTGTTGGGTGCAATGTCTTATAAAGCTCTTTGGAGGCCGTTTCATGCCGTAAAAGGAAACGGTCTGCTCCTGCCTCGTATAAGTTTTTATATACTTCGAAATCCCTTTCCCCGATAGACAGTGTTAAAGCGGCATCAGGGAAAAGCTGTTTTACTCCCCGGATAATATCAATTAGAATTTGTTCTGTATAAGTATAGTCTTCACCGCTTTGAAGCACAAATGTCCGGTAACCTAAAGCATAACCTTCCTGACAGCTTGAGATTATTTCTTCTTTTGTCAGCCGGTAACGGATTACCTCCTTATTTGAAGCCCTTAATCCGCAGTATAAGCAATCTTGCTTGCAATAATTGGAAAACTCCACCAGCCCGCGCATGAATACTTTAGGTCCATAATACTTTAATCTTGTCTCATGTGCATACCGAATGAGAACCGGCTTATCCTCTGTTGTTAAGTTTTCTAACAAATAGACAAGCTCTTCGCGGCCCAAGTCATTGGTTTCGTAAAGTTTTTTTAGGGTATCGGTCATAAAATCATCCTTCTTTACAGATTGGCGAAAGTAATTATCCTGAATACTATACCTGATTCAGTTCACTTAAGTCGTAAGGTGTTTCCTGATATACATAATAATTCAACCAGTTCATAAATAATAGATTCGCATGTCCTCTCCAGGTAACAAGAGGGTCACAATTTGGATCATTGTTTGGAAAATAATTTTTGGGGGGAGCAATTTCCAGTCCCTTATTAATATCCCTTTCGAATTCCCCTTTTAAGGTTAACGGATCATACTCGGGATGACCTGTAACGAATATCTGTCTCCCGTCTTTCCGGGCAGCCAGATAAACTCCTGCTAAATCCGATTGGGCCAATATCTCTAAAGCTTCGTGTTTTATGATATCTTCCGCTCTTACTTCCGTGTGGCGGGAATGAGGTGCATAAAAAAGATCATCGAATCCCCGCAGAAACCTGTTATTATTCTTATTGATCAGGCGATGAGGAAAAACTCCGAACATTTTTGAGGGAAGCGGATATTTGGGAATCCCATAATGATAATATAATCCGGCTTGGGCTCCCCAGCAAACATACATCGTGGAATAAACGTTCACAAGGCTCCATTCCATGATCTGGCACAATTCTTCCCAGTAATCCACTTCTTCAAAATGTAAGGTTTCAACCGGAGCTCCGGTAATGATCAACCCGTCAAATTTTTGGTCTTTTACCTCCTCGAAGGTACTGTAGAATCTGGTCAGGTGTTCACCGGGAGTGTTTACCGGATTATGAGTTTGGGTATGAAGCAAGGTAATATCAATTTGTAAAGGGGAATTGCTTAAGAGTCGCAGGTATTGTGTTTCGGTTACAATTTTGGTAGGCATCAGGTTTAATAAGGCAATCTTCAGGGGACGAATGTCCTGGTGAAGCGCCCGGTCCTCATCCATAATAAATATATTTTCATTTTCTAAAACATTCTTAGCCGGTAGGTAATCCGGTATCTTGATCGGCATAGTACTTCCTCCTCTGCAAAACGACATCTGCATATAATAATGGAATGATTTCTTTCTATTATGCCATATATATTAGAGTATCTTCTCATTCATACTTCCGCTTCGATATCCTTTCAGATCAAGAGCCGTATAAGTGAAGCCGATTTTACTAAAAACCTCATAGATATCTTCCACATTTTGCTGTTCCAGTATCTTCCCTCGTTCCTCAGGGGATACTTCAATCCTGGCAATATCTCCGTGGTGGCGTACTCTGACTTGTCTAAAGCCCAGACCCAGCAAATATTGTTCTGCTTGCTCTATCATTTTCAGTTTTTCTCTGGTAATCTCTTCCCCATAAGGGATTCTTGAAGATAAACAAGCGAAAGACGGTTTATTCCATGTAGCAAGTCCTAATTCTTTGGACAGTATTCTGATCTCTTCTTTTGTTAATCCGGCTTTCAGAAGGGGACTGTGAATCCCCAGCTCTGTTAGAGCTTGCCTGCCTGGCCGGTAATCACCCAAATCGTCAAGATTGGAGCCTTCGGCAAGATGCCGGAAACCAAGTTCCCCTGCTATCAATTGTATTTTGCCGAACAGCTGCTTTTTACAAAGATAACATCGATTGATAGGATTTTTCCCAAAATCCGGATCATCCAATTCATCGCAATCAAAAATCAGATGTCTGATTCCTTGTTCTGTACAAAAACGACTTGCTTCCTTTATCTCCCTCTCGGGAAAAGTAGCTGACCTGGCAGTGACCGCAATGACGTTTTCTCCCAAAACATCCTGAGCAATTTTTAACAGGAAGGTACTATCAACCCCTCCGGAAAAAGCGATAAGCACCTTCTCCATACTTTCTAAATCCTGTTTGAGTAAAACCAGTTTATCATGATACATGGCAAAAGCCCTTCTTGATATTATTTTCGAATTAAATACTATAATTGTAATATGCATTCTCCTGCATATTTCTAGCTTCCTCAATCAGATCCTCCAAGGAATACGAATCCAAAACCTGATTAATCGCAATTTTAAGATCATTCCAAACGATCTTGGTAACGCAGAAATCCATTCGGGAACACGATCCCTGTTTCCCGTCATCTACACATTCAACCGGAGCAATCGGCCCTTCTAATGCTCTGACCACGTCGCCGACAGAAATATCCTTTGGCTCTTTATTGAGGACATAGCCACCTTGGAAACCGCGAATACTCTTTATTAACCCATTTTGTTTCAGGGTTATGAGCAGCTGCTCCAGATACCGTTCGGATATTTCCTGCCTTTGGGCGACACTGTGAATCGTAACCGGACCTAAATGTTGATTCATAGCTACATCCAGAATAGCACGAAGACCGTACCTTCCTTTAGTTGACAATTTCAAAGCTTTTCCCTTCTTTCAGTAATCACTCTGTACCAATAATATACCACAAAACCTAGGTCTTTTATATATTTTACCCAGTGAAGATTAGATTGAAATCCTATAGCCAAAATTTATCATCAAATTTCCCCGTTTTCAAAACTTTTCCTCATTAATCAGCATGTTATGTGTTTCATCACAAAAAGGGGTATTTTTGGTACACCCGCACCTGCACAAACAGTACCGTTCCTGGTCTGCCGGTGGATGGGTGTCCCCGCAGAGTTCAATGCCCCCTTCAACGTTGAATGGTCCGTTCTCGGCGATCACAATTTTCGTTTCCCGCTGCAGGGTTTCATGTTGCTTTCCATGTAGCACATACTTTAAAGCCCCTGAAGGACAATCATCAATGGTCTTCATAATCTGTTGGGTTTTTGCGCCATTTGCATTGATCCAGGGCCTTCTGTTTAGATTAAATACCGAAGGAAGCTGATTTAAACATACCGCAGAATGGGAACATACGCTTAAATCGAAGTATATTGTGATCTCTCTTCCGTAGTATTCTTTTATTTCTCCCGGGAAATCTTCTTTGGACTGATTGAGAAATCCTGACTCAATATGCTTACCGTCACAATATGGCTTGGTTTTCGACTTGCCGCACCGGCATAATGCCATGATTGGTTTGGTGGGCAGGATTTCTCCCTCGCAGTCTTCCAATATATCTACGTCCTGGACGATGTATGGACTGGATTTGGAAAAAATGATTTGCGGTTTCCTTGTGTTCATGAATTCCGCTCCTCTATCGTTTATATTTTTATCCTAAAAATAAACGATGAAGGATAGGATAATCAAGCACAGGTCACTTGCTCTTCAAATTGCTTTAGTATTTCCCCAAGCGAGGTAGCGCTGCTGGAGTGACTTCTGAGCAATGGTATATTTCTGCTTTTTGCAGCTTTCACAGCGGCATGTACCATTACATGAGATACCGTACTGGTAAAAATAACGATGCAATCCGGACGTCCAATCACTTTTTCCAAATTCACAGGCATTTGTGTATATACTTTTATCCCGTAGCCTTGTTTGGCACAGATTCCTTTATACTCCTGGTGCATCCGGTCATGGCCTCCTATCAGTACAATCTTCATTTATGTAACACTCCTCTCTTGGCTTATCAGTATAATAAAAGCTTCTTAATCCCTAGTATATCTATGGTATTTATGTAGTTTAAGTGTATCACTTTTTTGTTTTGGTTGTCAATAAAAAATAAGAGCCCGTTTAAGTACGAGCCCTTTTTGGGGAGTTTACCGTCTTCCCCAGGACCAGATTATGCAGTCTTCTTTGCAGTGCGCGGTTTCACGCAGCATCCAGTGTTTTGTAAACATATCGACACCTCCTTTCGCGCTTCTTGCCATCCATGGCACTGCGGCACTAGGCCGTCCTGGCCGTCGCCGCTCCCGGACATCCTGTGAAAAATCGAAATGCTTGTATCATACAACTATTTATATAAATTTTTTAACAGCATTTATGGTCGTTCAATAAATTTTTAATCGCTGTTAAAAAAAGTCTTACACTGTTATAAACTTCCTTGTGTTTATCCTCTGGGATTTGCGAAGAAAGTTTTTCTAAGAAGCTATTTAGGCGTTCCCATAGCTCTTCTTTTATTTTTCTTCCGCTATCTGTCAGTACCAGATTGATCGCTCTGCAGTCAAATTCCGATCTTTGCTTTTTCACCAGCCCCTGCTGCACAAGTGGTTCAACCAGCCTTGTGGAAGTACTCTTCTCAACAGACAGTAAGTCATGCAAATCTGAAAGCTGTAAAGTTCCGTTCTTTCCGATCAGATCCAAAATGTAAAACTGGGTAAAAGTAATACCCCCACCAAGGATGGCATCCTGTTGGCAGCACCTTGATGCTTTTGTCATTTCGGCAAGAAGGGAGAGCAGTTCACGGTTATTAGTCACAACAATTACTCCTTTAGTTGTATGAATGACCAGAGTTCTCGAATCTCCTATGTTTGCAAGGTTGGAAGCATACTGCAGGTGATTAATCACCTTGAACGCGTTTTCTTTTGACCCGACTCTTATGGTAAGAATTGCTCCATACCTATCGTTGAACTGCTCTTTAGCAATTCTGTAATAATTGTTATCCCTAAGGCCGGGATAATTGACTGAAAGAACTTTTCCGTTTCTTTTAAGGCTCAAGGCCAGTTGTATAGCGTTTTCACACAATTTTTCCATCCTTAAGCCCAAAGTTTCCAGACCGATACTGTTTAAATAGGCATTAAAAGGAGATATGCAAGGGCCTAAATTTCTAAATAAGCTGTTCCTGAGTTTAGCAAGATAAACAAAAGCACCAAATTTTTTGAACTCCTTCAAGGACGTAAATTTATCGAAGTCCCATTTGAACTTGCCGCTGTCTATAATGACTCCTCCGATGGAATTTCCGCTCCCATTAATATATTTGGATGTGGAATGGACGACAAGGTCCGCCCCTAGTTTAATTGGCTTTACCAAATATGGGGTAGTAACGGTATTATCCACAACAAGCGGTATTCCTTTAGAATGAGCCAATTCAGCCAAAGCGCGGAGGTCCGGAACATCCAGTTTCGGATTGCCAATGGTTTCAACAAATAGGAGTCTGGTTTTTTCATTAATCGCCTTGTCAAAGGTTTCAATATCATTGTCCTGAACGTATCTGGCTTTGATTCCATAGGCTTCGAGATCGTGGAAAAGAGAGCAGGTGCCTCCGAAAATGCCGCTTCCTGCTACAATTTCTTCTCCCTGTTTAACAATATTCATAATGGCAAGCGCGACAGCAGCCATTCCGGAGGCGCAGGCCACAGCGCCTACCCCTCCTTCCAGAAAGGCAAGCCGTCTTTCAAAAGAGTCAATCGTTGGATTGTTAATTCTGGTATAAACATAACCCGGGGCATTCCCTTTGAAGATACTTTCCAATTCCTCAGCAGTCTTGTGTTGAAAAGATGTGGACTGATAAATCGGTGCTCCCGTTGCACCGGTTCTTTCATCTCCGGAAAAATTGCCATGAAGCAGAGAAGTATTAAATCTCATGTCAGACCATCCTTTTCCACGAGAACAGTATAGGTCCCATCACCATTATTCTCAACCCGGATCACCTTATGATCTTCATCCTTTAAACTCCTGGGAACATTCTGGATAGGTTCTCCTTCATTCATTCTTATCTCCAGGATCTGCCCCGGCTCAAGTTCTTCGATCGCAACCTTTACTTTGACAAAAGTAACCGGGCATACCACATCCGTAATATCTACAAAGGCATCTGCTTTTCCCTTATTCAATGTTCAAAACCTCCAACTCTTTCTCAAACAGTTCCCAGCCAACCCTATCCAGGGTATTCCTGAACCTTTCGCTCTGTTTCCCGTATTTTTGGAAAAACGCCAGGGTCAAATCAATGACTTTATAAAGGCTCTCCTTAGAAGAAACAATCGGAAGGATTTGTTTTCCTACAGCAATTCTGTTGCCAAATAATCCTCCGAAAGAAAGGATAAACCCCTTTTCTCCCTTCCAGGCTTCGACAGGGCAAGCCTTGACACACTTCCCGCAGTAATTGCATTGCGTTTCATTCAAACTAACAGTATCTCCACTTACAATCTCAATTGCTTTGACAGGACAAACCGCTTGGCATAAACCGCAATAATTGCAGACGTCCGCCTGCCAGGCAGGCTTTAATCCGCCTTTAATTCCCAGATCGTTTTCCTCAGCTTTTAAGCAATTATTACAGCAACCCGTTACCCCGATTTTGAATTTATGCGGAAGCTCCCTGGCAAAATACCTGTTGTCCAATTCCTTGGCTAAAGAAGTCGTATCGATCAGGCCGCTGGGACAAATGTTTTCTCCCTGGCAGGCTGTGATTGTCCTTACTCTGGGTCCGCAGGCCCCGGGCTGCAATCCAACCTCACTTAACTCTTTTTTCACAGCATCAATATCCTGAAGTTTGACAAACGGGATTTCTATCCCCTGCCTGGAGGTCATATGAATATAACCTTGTCCATACTTTTCAGCAATCTCGGTCACCTTTTGCAGTTGTTCAGCCCGAATCTGACCGCCCACAATTCTAAGCCGGAGTGAAAAGCGGTCCTTCTGGACTTGCCTCATAAAACCGCCTTTTTTTAATTCCTTGTAATCTACTTCCGCCATGATTAATCCTCCCCTTGTACCAGAATTTGTTCCTCATCAATATTCTCCCGGCGTATCCTGAAACCCTTTAATACCGGATTATCTTTGTCCATTAAGGATAAGATCAAATAACTGATTTCCGGATCATACGCCAGCCTTTTATCTTCTTCGGAAGGTCTTGAAGGGGATTCAGGATGGCTATGAAAATTTCCAAGGATTATCCATCCGCTCTTCCGCATGTCTTTCACAGCAGCAAATTGCTCTTTGGGGTCCATGGAAAAATGTTCAGGGCTTTGATCGGTATTGGTAAGAAGGTAGACTTTTTCCACAACCTTCATATCATCATCGATTTTTCCGCCTAAAAGTCCGCAGGCTTCATTGGGGAGAGCACGGAGAGAATGACTCAGGATTTCTTCATATTGTTGTTTCTTCAGTACAATCAAAGCAATCACCCGCTATTATTATTTTTTTGACGCCCCGGATTCTAATGCTTTACATCACATGCAGCCTGTTCATAGTCTATCAGTTCTTTGATCGTCGCATTTTCTCCGCAAACCTGGCATTTTTCGTTATTTGACAGTTTCACCTTCCTGAATTCCATCAGCAGGGCATCATAAGTCAAAAGACTACCTGTAAGCAATTCCCCGATACCAAGTACATATTTAATGGCTTCGGTTGCCTGGATCGTTCCGATGATCCCGCCCATAACCCCTAATACTCCTGCCTGTTTACAAGTAGGCACAGCATCCGGCGGGGGAGGGCTTTGAAATATACACCGGTAACAAGGCCCTTGTCCGGGCACATAGGTCATGGTCTGCCCAAAGAACCGGATAATGCCGGCATGGGAAAAAGGTTTTTTCGTCAGAACGCAGGCATCATTAATAAGAAATTTAGCAGGGAAATTATCCGTCCCATCGATAATAAAATCATACTCCCGGTCGTGAATGATGTCCTTCATATTGGCCGAACTAACCCATTCGTGGTAGGTGACGACATCCACATCCGGGTTCATTTCCCGGATGGTTTCCTTTCCCGACAGCACTTTGGGCTTGCCGACATCCTTGGTGAGATGAATGATCTGTCTTTGCAGATTGGAGAGTTCTACTGCGTCGAAATCTACCAGTCCGATAGTTCCTATTCCTGCTGCTGCCAAAAACATCGCTGCGGGTGCACCGAGACCGCCGGTACCGATAACCAGAACCTTAGATTCGAGCAGCTTATTTTGTCCCTTTACGCCAACTTCTTTAAGAATAATGTGCCTTGAGTACCTTTCCAACTGTTCATTCGTAAAACTCATAATGTGCCTCCTCCCATGAAGTAAAGGAATTCTACCTCATCTCCCTCAACTACAATCAGATTTTCGAAATCTTCTCTATCTATCAGTTCCTCATTGATTTGCACGGTTACATATTGGGGCATTTCAACGTTTAGCGTTTGCAATAGTTCGTTGACACTCAACTCTTTTTCAAGGGTTTCTTTTTTTCCGTTTACAGTGATCTCCATATCTCATAACCTCCAATTTAATCGTTGCTTTTTACTATTTGATCAGATATCTTACTCTTTAGAAAATAATCTATTATTTTAAATGTTATAATCAAAGATCACTTCCTGTTTTTTCAAGAGATCACAGACTCTGTCCACTGCTCCATCCGGTTCGATGCTGGCATCGGGACGAAAGGTGTTAAAAGGAGTGTCTCCAATGTTAACAATCAAGATATCATTGGGTTGGTTCAACAATTTAAGTTTCTCCGCTTCATAGTCATCCAGATTAAATACCGATGTAATGAAGATCTGCCCTGAATCGGTAAATATTCTTGCCAGTTCTCCAATCTGCCTGATATGCTCATCCCTTCCTTCATAACCGGAAACAAGTTCAGAAGCAAGACCAAGAGAAAGACTCGAAACTCCAAGATAATACGCCTTAAACTTTTTATCAAAGAGTATCTTTTCCAACCTCCTCCCAATATCCTGTATAGCGTTTTCATTCCCTTCAGTACCTGAGGTAATCACAATGAATTTTGATTTATGACCGTAAAATGTTTCTCGTTGCGAAGAAGGGATTAACCCTTTATCCCATAAATACTCCCTGTCTCTTACATGTTCCACCAAAGTATGCTCAGAATCGGCTATTCCCTCCAGGATAATACCGCCGCCGGATATTTCATAGTTGTCAACGATAACAAATCTTCCGGTCAATTCAATATCGACTATGGTGTCATAAGCAATCGGCTTTACGGTTTCAAAAATACATTCTGCTACATCATGTCTTTCCACTTGATCCTTAAATGTGTCTATATTTAATTCCGCTGCATCAATAATATTTAAGATGTCAACGAGCTTCACCCCGATTCTCATGGCGCCTATTTTGAGTTTATAGCTTTTATGTTTAACCAGGGGGGCTTTACCCACCCAGAAAATATTGGCTTTAAACCGGGAGCTTAATATTGGCTGTTTTTCGCCGGCCTTCACCAATAATTCTCCGGGTTTAATATAAATTTGAGTCTGCAGTGTTAATCCTATGGCTTCTTCAGCATAAGCAGTGTTGTGCGGGCTAACGTTAAATCGCTCAACGCTTTTTACCACGCTTCTTTTATTTGAAGGCAGGAAGACGACCTCTTCTCCGCAGCTGATTTGGCCGCTTAAAATGGTTCCCGCAATGATCCGGCGATCATCACCCTGTTCCGTAAACTTATAAATATCCTGAACAGGCATACGGAAGGGCATTTCCTGATTTTGTTTTTTATTGGCAAATCCGTCTAATTGCTCCAAGACGGTTGGCCCGTCATACCATAAAGTATGGGGCGACTTAAGAGCAATATTGTCTCCATGAAAGGCACTGATGGGGATGAAATTAACCGGGTTGATATTTACTTTATGAAGAAATTCACTGAATTCTGAACGGATCGAATGAAACACATCCTTATCAAAATCCACAAGGTCCATTTTATTAACCAATACTACTACCTGGCGGATACCCAGCATGGAAACAATGTGCCCATGCCTTTTGGAATTTTCCCGGATACCTTCTTTGGCATCAATAACCAGAAGGGCGGCTTCTGCCCTTGAAGCCCCTGTTACCATATTTTTGAGGAATTCGATATGCCCCGGGGCATCAATGATAATGTAATTTCTTTTGTTTGTTTTAAAGAAGCTCCTGGCGGTATCAATGGTGATTCCCTGTGCCTGTTCATCTTTTAAAGCATCCAGAAGAAAAGCATATTCAAAAGGTTTGGAATTTTTTCGGCAGTATTCTTTTACCGACTCCAGCTTCCCCTCAGGAAGGGAACCGGTATCGGCCAGAAGTCTCCCGATCACGGTACTCTTCCCATGATCAACATGTCCGACGATGACGATATTCATCTGTTCTCTGGTTTCCATTTTACATATACCCGCCTCTTCTTAAAGTTTCGAGTCCTCCGCCATCATCTTTATCCTGAGCCCTTCCGGACCTTTCCGCAATATTGGCAAACTTTCCGCTTTTCAACTCTTCAATGATTTCTCCCACATTTTTCGATGTGGAATCAACCGGAAAAGTACAAGGATAGCATCCCAGAGATCTGTACCGTTTGCCGTTGCCCTGATCAAAGTAAAGGGACGTAACCGGGATATTTTCTCTCTCGATATATTCCCATACATTCAATTCCGTCCAGTCCAATAAGGGATGGATTCGAATATGGGTGCCCGGCGCAAAATCGGTTTTGAACTGGTTCCAGAATTCAGGAGGTTGGTCTCCTACATCCCAATCGTTTTCCTTATCCCTGGGCGAGAAGTATCTTTCCTTGGAACGGCTTCCCTCTTCATCAGCCCTTACTCCTACAATCACTCCGGTAAATTTTTCTTTTTTCGGATCGACTTTGTATTTTCCATTGTTCAAGTCCATGATATACCGGGTCCACTCTCCCGAGAGCGTATTTTTCAGCGCTTCGGTTTTTAAAGCCTGGCAGCAGCTGATACGGTCGGCATTCCCATCAGGAAATGTTTTTTTCTCTTGCAAAGCATAGCTGTTTTCGCCATAAATCATGGTCAGTTTCCACTTCAATGCAAGTTCATCCCGGTACTTGATCATTTCCGGTATTTTATAGTGAGTATCAATGTGCACCAGCGGTATGGGTACATGTCCGAAAAATGCTTTCCTGGCCAGCCATAAAAGTACGGTGCTGTCTTTCCCTATGGACCAGAGCATGCATATATTTTTAAATTCTCTGTACGCTTCTCTTAAGATATAGACACTTTGAGCTTCAAGTTTATCCAAATGATCCATCGATTTTCCCTCCATCTCTGCTGTCATTTTCTTTCTGCCAGGGCTTATTTTCAGCAATGTATTTTATACTCTTCATGGTTTACTGAGATGAAGCCCGCACTCTTTTTTATCGGGGCTTTCCCACCACCATCTCCCGCTGCGTACATCTTCTCCCGGCTTCACCGCCCTGGTGCACGGCTCGCAGCCGATACTGCGGAACCCGGTATTGTACAGGTTACTGTAAGGCACATTTTCCTTTTTGATGTATTCCCAGACTTGTTCCTCATTCCAAAAAGCAAGCGGGTTAATTTTATATATGGAATGATTCCCATCCCATTCAACCAGGTGAATTTCTTCACGGGTTGAAGACTGTTCCCTTCTCAAACCGCAGATCCAAGCGTCCACAGTGTGTAATACTCTTTGTAAAGGCTTAACTTTTCTCAGTTCGCAGCACTTTTTCCTGAGTTCCACACTATCATAAAAAGAATTGGGTCCGTATTCTGAAACCAGGTACTCTAAATCTTTGCTTTCCGGAGCATAGACTTCATAATGAAACTCATATCTTCTCATGGTTCGCTCCATGAGGTCATAGGTCTTTTGAAAATGCCTTCCGGTATCAATAAAGAAAATTCTGGCCTTGGAGTTGATTTTCAGAAGCATATCGGTAAGAATCTGGTCTTCGATGGAAAGACTGGAAGCGAGCGCAACCTTGGATGACCCGATTTTCTCCAGTACATATTCCATCAACTTCTCCGGATCTTCCTGTGTAAATTTTCTATTCAATGTGTCGAGATCAAAACCCACCATTTCTTTTTCCTCCTTCTCTTTTATTGATCTTGCTCATACTCTTTTCCGCTTTGTTAACTTCTTTCATGTTGATGCTCTCTATCTAACAAACTTTCCACAACCAAGGCAGCGGAACCGATTGAAATAGCATTTTCGTGAAAGCTGCCGCCCCTGCTGAAAACAATATTTTTCCCCGTATTCCAATAACTTTTTTTCTTTGCCGTTTCAACACTCTCGTCATAGAAAAGCTTGGAATACCTGATAACCGGTCCGCTCAAAATAACAATATTAGGATTTAAGAGTTGTATAAAATTTGCCAGCCCCGTACCCATGATTACTCAAATTACATAATCTTCAGGTATAAATACCTTGAAATCTCTCGGTTTCACATAGACCTTTTGTTTTTCCTTTAGATCCAGTTTTCTATAAACCTCTTTGCTGATCTCTGCTTCAATGTAATCGCCATTTTCCAGTCTTTTCAGTTCAAGATTGACAATAGGGCCCACCGCCCGGATAAATAAAATCTCGGCTTCAATATCATCTCTTCCTCCGGCTTCCAGACTAATGTCAATATCATGAGGACGGAAAAAGCTGACAATCTCTTTATTCTTAGTTCCCGCATGCTCAGGTACATCTAATTTCAACGAACCAAGTTCAACCTTGCCATTATGCACCCTTCCGTGAAACAGGTTAAAATTTCCGAGAAAATGATAAACAAATGGATTAACCGGATTATCATAAACTTCTTCGGGTGTACCGATTTGTTCTATCTTGCCTTGATTGAGAATAACAATCCGATCGGCTACATCCAGGGCTTCCTCTTGATCATGGGTTACAAAAACACTGGTAATGGGGTATTCGTCATGCAGTTTCCGGAGCCATCTGCGCAGATCTTTTCTGACCTTAGCATCCAAGGCCCCAAAAGGTTCATCCAGCAATAAAACTCTCGGTTCGACCGCCAAGGCCCTGGCCAGAGCAATTCTTTGGCGCTGCCCTCCGGAAAGCTGGGCGGGATAACGTTTGGCCAATTCCTCCATCTTTACCAGCGACAAAAGTTCTTGTACTTTTTGCTGAATCGCTTCTTTGCTGGGCCTATGCTTGGAAGGTCTCACTTTTAAGCCAAACGCAATGTTTTCAAAAACTGTCATATGCTTAAAAAGCGCATAATGCTGGAAGACAAATCCTACCTTACGGTCTTGGGCACTTTTTTCGGTGTTGTCTTCCCCGTCAAAAATGATGTTCCCCTGGTCTGGGGTTTCAAGCCCGGCAATAATTCTCAAAAGAGTCGTTTTCCCCGAACCTGAGGGCCCCAATAAAGCAACCAGTTCTCCGGTATTGATGGTTAAATTGATATCTTTCAGTGCCTGGAAAGAGTCAAAGGTTTTTGTCACATTGGATATTTCTATACTCATAGCCAGTCCTCCATTTCAGGTTACGCACATACCCCTTCAGAGATTTTCTTACGTTTAGGTATTTTCTTGTTTATTTATTTTCCATTCAGAAATATTTTTAATAACCAGATTCAAAATCGCTATGATTGTTAAAAGGGAAGCTACAGCAAAGGCAGCCGAAAACTTGTATTCGTTATAGAGAATTTCCACATGGAGAGGAAGCGTATTGGTCAACCCCCTGATATGCCCGGAGACAACGGAAACTGCGCCAAATTCACCGGCAGCCCTCGCTACTGTCAGGACAACGCCATATAAGAGAGCCCATTTAATATTGGGCAGCGTAATAAACCAGAAAGTTTTCCAGCCACTGGCTCCCAAGGTAAGTGCGGCCTCTTCTTCCGCAGTTCCCTGAGCTTCCATCAAGGGAATAAGTTCCCGGGCGACGAAAGGAAGGGTAACAAATATGGTCGCAAGAATAATACCGGGAGGCGCGAAAATAATCTTTATTCCCCAGGCATTTAAAAGAGGCGCCGTAACCCCATGGGTTGTACTGAAAAGCAATACGAAAATCAAACCGGCAACAACCGGGGATATGGCAAAGGGCAGGTCAATAAAAGTAACCAATAAATTCTTGCCTTTAAACTTAAATTTTGCTACCGCCCAGGCGACAGTAAGACCAAAAGCAGTATTAATCACGACCGCAAATCCCATGGTAATAAGCGTAAGCCTCACAGCCTTTAAGGCAATTCGATCTGTAATCGAAGCAATATATACCCCGGCTCCTTGTTCAAACGCTTTTAGAAAAACAGAAATAAGCGGAATGATGAGTATTATGATAAAAACAAACAGGACAGCCCCGATCAGAAGAATTTCTACGGCTTTCGAGCTGTTTCTCCCTGATGAATGATTCAGTTTCTTTTGATTATCTTGGATAATCCTGCCATGAGTTGAACCGGCCATTTTACCCTCCTATTACGCCTTATCTCTGCTGCTTGCCCACCACTGGGTTAAATTGATAAACAGCAGCATCAGAAATGAAATTACCAGCATCACCGCCGCGATCGCTGTGCCCCCGGCATAATCATATTGTTCAAGCTTTGTCCGGATTAACAAAGGAGTTATTTCCGTTTGCATCGGCATATTGCCCGAAATAAATACAACAGATCCGTATTCCCCTAATGCCCGGGCAAACGCAAGTGCAAACCCGGTGATGATCGCAGGAAGAAGTGTCGGAACAATTATTTTATAAAAAGTTTGAAACCTTGTTGCGCCAAGGCAAGCGGCCGCTTCTTCTGCTTCAAGGTCAATGCTTTGCAAAACGGGCTGGACCGTTCTAACGACAAATGGGAAACTGATAAATATTAATGCTAATGTAATCCCCAAAGGGGTGTAAGATATTTTTATTCCCAAAGGGGCAAAAAGCCTGCCTATCCAACCATTTTCCGCATAGAGAGTGGTGAGGGAGATACCGGCCACAGCAGTGGGTAAAGCAAAAGGCAAATCGATCAGGCCATCAATAATTCTTCGTCCGGGAAAAGAATATCTTTCCAGAACCCAGGCAAAAAGAACCCCAAAAAAGACATTGACAGAAGCCGCTAAAAAAGAAGTGGTGAAGGATACTTGTAAGGAGGCCAACACTCTTTCAGTAGAAACAGCTTCCCAGAACGTTTTTAAACCCATGCTTGAACTATTCAGAAAAACCATCGAAATAGGGATTAATACCAGCAAACTGAGGTACAGCAAAGAAAACCCCATTGTTATTCCGAATCCGGGTATGACACTTTTATGCTTTAGTCTGAATGGTTTACCTATCGAGTTCATGAATCCACCTCATTAAAGAACTTTCAACGAAAATAGGCGGAACGGTTCCTGGTTTCTTGTCCGCTAAAACTCGGAACCGTTCCTATTTAATTCTATTAAGTTTTATTTTTTTGTATAAATCTGGTCGAATACCCCTCCGTCAGCAAAATGCTCCTGTTGGGCCTTATTCCAGCCGCCAAAAACATCCTGAATGGTAAAGAGCTTTACTTGAGTGAATTGGGAAGCATACTTTTTCGCAATCGTCTCGTTTCTGGGCCTGTAAAAGTTTTTGGCTGCGATTTCCTGACCTTCGTCACTGTAGAGATATTGCAGGTAAGCTTCAGCAACTTGACGGGTTCCTTTTTTATCGACAACCGAATCTACAACCGCGACCGGAGGCTCTGCCAAAATACTGATGGAAGGAACGACTATTTCAAAATTATCTTTATTTTTCAGTTCTTTGGTTGCCAGGAATGCTTCGTTTTCCCAGGAGATCAAGACATCGCCGAGACCTCGTTCGGTAAAGGTTGTTAAGGAATCGCGGGCTCCTGAATCCAATACGGGTGCATTTTTATAAATCGCTTTTACAAATTCCTTGGCTTTTTCAGCATCGTTATTATTCTTATTCAGAGCATAACCCCAAGCTGCAAGGTAATTCCAACGAGCACCGCCAGAAGTTTTGGGATTCGGAGTAATGACTGACACGCCAGGCTTCGCCAGGTCATTCCAATCCTTGATGTTTTTGGGATTTCCCTTTCTAACAAGAAAAACGATGGTTGATGTATAAGGAGTAGAATTATTGGCCAAACGTTTCTGCCAATCCTTGTTGATCAATTCTTTATTCTTGTTGATGGAATCTATATCATAAGCTAAAGCCAGTGTTACGACATCCGCTTCTAATCCGTCCAGTACAGCCCTGGCTTGCTTCCCTGATCCGCCGTGTGATTGTTCCACGGTTACATCCTGTCCGGTTTTTGCCTTCCAATATTTAGCGAAGGCCGCATTGTATTCCTGGTATAATTCACGTGTTGGATCGTATGATACGTTAAGCAGGGTCACAGGCTTTGCGGATCCTGTATTCGCGGCAGTTCCCTGGTTTTGAGCTCCGCATCCTGCCAATGAAACAATAAGCACGATAATGAGCGCCGCTCTCATGATGTTTAGAAAAACTCTTTTCTTGTTACTATTTTGGGGACTGATCATTTTTCTTTCCTCCTCTAAACCATAGTACAGTATTCCTATGGGTTTTATTGTAGTTTATTGTAACGGGCACTTTTTACCATGTCAATAGATTTTTGAAAAAAAATATATTGCAATCTCTATGTGTTTACTGCAGATTGTTTCCAAGATGATTTTTATTGCCTAACATGTAAAAAATAAGAAAAAGGACTGATTTTTACTCACCCTTTTCCTTTTATAAAATAAGCCGTATAAAATTTTTGTGAGGCTCTCTTTTATTTACCTATTACCTTTTCGAGGTCAGAGTAAAGAGGAGCGTGCACAGTAATCGGTGTTCCTGTTTTAGGATGGATAAAAGTAACCGATTCGGCATGCAGGGCCTGACGAGCTATTTTAGGAGAACTCTTTCCATACATGGTATCCCCGATAATCGGGTGTCCAATATGAGCCATATGAACACGAATCTGGTGTGTCCGGCCTGTTTCAAGCTCCAGTTCCACTAAAGACATATCCGGAAGGAATTGAATCACCTTATAATGGGTAACAGCTCTTTCTCCCTGTTCATGAACGGTGCGGCGGTTGGGTAGGGTAGGATGCTTTCCGATCGGAAAATCCAGCGTACCCGTTTGCGGTTCAATATTACCGCTAATCACAGTCAGATAGGTTCGCTTAAAAACCCCCTGCAGCATTTGTTGTTCAAGCATGGACTGGGTCAGCGCATTTTTGGCAAATACCACACAGCCCGAAGTATCACGATCAAGACGATGCAGCGGGCGAATGGTAAAAACATCTCCCCGTTGTTGAAAATAATAAGCCAAATAATTGGCCAATGTTCCCTGAAAGGTATGTCCTGCCGGATGCACCAGCATTTTCGGCGGCTTGTTTAACACAATGATCAAAGGATCTTCAAATAAAACTTCAACCGGCCCTTCCTGCGGCACAACACCATAAGATTGGTCCTCCGGGCTGAGAATGCTTAAGACATCTCCTTCTTTTATCTTTCTTTGAAGGAAAACGGTTTTTTTATTCAGCAGGATTCCTTTTTTTCTGGTAAGTTTTTGAATAGCTCTTCCTGAATACTTTAAAACTTGCTTGAGATATTCCTCAACAGTTAAGCCACTATGCTGATTTTCAACAGGAAATGTATGATATGATTTCATGGCAGTCCTTCCCGGATATTTCATTCTAGCTTTTTTACTATTCTACAAAACTTCTTTCGGATAAGCAAAAGAGTCAGCCGATTACCGTTTCGAATAGCATATTCCCATTGGCCAAAAACAAGATGATGAGAATAATTATCCAATTACTCCAAATACTAATGAAAGCTACTGAAGAAGCATTTTTAAAGGAGAGCTGTGTCATGATGAAATACCGGATTGAAAATTCCCAAGGAAATGACGAATTGGTGCTACGAAACATGATTTTCAGTAAAACTCTCACTGCCCCGGAAGCAGGGGTATATTCTCTTCTCAACCTGGCAGGTTCCGAGGTCGATTTCAAAAGTCATTTGTTGAATGTAACCTGCTTAGCTTTTTCATATCCCAGTAACTCGATTGATGTTTTATCCTTAACGAAGAAAGACTGATCTTTGAATTCCGCAGCCGGATTGAGCTTATAGATTAAACTCAATAGCAGCGGGTCTGCCCCGGATAACTGAGCTTCAAAACTTCCCGCAATATTCCTGGCAGGAGAATCCATCCACATACTCGGCTTTCTTTCTTTTTCTATTATCTCCACTTTTTTTAACAGCACATTGCTGTCCTGATCCCAACCGGGTATAACCATAGTTTTAACCGTAATCCGGTGTTCAAGATAAAAGTAAAGACTCACTGCAAGCCATAGTGAGAATACTGTTAAAAAAAATTTCGATCCCCTTATCATCTTTGCACCTCTTATGTTCCGCAGGACTCATACAACAATTTTCCTGCTCTTGTATTCTAGGAGGCACGTGGAAATACCTTCCAACCAAAGATAAAATTACAGCTTATTTCTCGCATGTGGCGTTTTTATCCCACATGCAAGAATCAGATGATAAGCAGCGCTTAACCATGGAATAAAAAACTTGAGTTTCTCCCGCAGAAAAACTCAAGTAAAAAACAGTGATTCGTTTCTATCTCACATATATCTCACACAAGAATTGCTTAGATCCCCGGAGCCGGCATATCCAATCCCTTGATATGGTGCCTGTGCCCATTGTTGACAGTGGTATAGAAATCCCAGTTATGGACATGGTAACCGTTTACCGTCCGGATTGACGGTCCTGATGTAGCCTGGTAATAATGAGCATGCCCATATTCATAGACCACAAAGTTTTCCGAATAATGAACATGGCTTTCTCCCGACGGAATAGATGGTCCTGATACATCCAGACATTGATGGGAATGGTTCTGGTCACAAGAAGTATGTGTAACACTTCCATGATTATGATCCAAAGGCGCTTTCTTTGCATCCATAGGTCTTTCCCCCTTCGGTCTATGATATGAAGGGATAATGGATTGTGTACTCCGGAACCTTTTAAACATCATGATATTGTTGGCATTTATACCTATTTAGCTTCGTTCATGTTTTGTTTTTTCTTGGATTGCCTGAACAAAAAGAAGAGATAGACCGCACAAATTAATGTCACGAGGCTTAAAACAGTTATTTTATAACCAGGGTTGGTCATATTCTGCCATATTCCGATATAGCCGAAAGTTATAAAAATGCTCGCGGATAAAGCTTTCACCAATTTTTCCGGGATTCGTTTTCCGAGGACAACCCCTACCATGATCCCAATGATATTGGAAATAATCATTCCTAAGGTAGTTCCCAACCAAACGAACAGCAGAGAGTGGTATTTTGCTGCAAGCGCGATAGCTGCCAGTTGGGTCTTGTCCCCCATTTCAGCGATAAAAAAGGCAATGACTACTGTCCAGAACGGATTAAAATAGGTCTTTTTATCTTCCCCGTCCAGGGAATCCCCCCGGAGTGTCCATAATCCGAAAAAAACGAAAGAAAATGCAGCCACTAATTGGATCGTTGACAAAGGAATAAAATTTGTTAAAAAATCGCCCAGAGCCACAGCGAGCAAGTGATTCAACAGTGTGGCAATTAAAACCCCGAGCAAAACGGTAGTGGCCTTGTACCTGGTGGCAAATGCCATTCCAAGCAGTTGGGTCTTATCTCCCATTTCCGCAAGTACAACAAAGATTGTGGATGATAAAAGTGCTTCCATAAATAGTCCTCCATTTATTAAAAAATAAAAGACCTAAAGCACATCATAAATATGTGCCTTAGGTCTCGTTTGGCAGATCAGATCAGCCGATAAAGCCAGGCCAAAGCCATTGTGTTGACTTTATCACTAAGAAACTACTCCCCTAATGACATTCTAAAGTTATAACGAGAATATTTTACATGATCCCGCAAAAATAAGCAAGAAATAATCAAATCGTTTGAAGTAATAATTTGTGCAAATCAACTTTTTGAAGCGATCTTCTCTTTTTTAAGCACTGCCTTCGCCGGTATCCTGCCATATCTTTTCCGAGTGATTAAATGAAAAATAATTACTGCCAAAATAAGATATGGAAGTAACTCTATGAAAAACATTGCGGTCACCCTCCTAAATTACGCCAAAATCCCGAGTCTTATGTAAGCAATAAATATAGAAGGATTTTTACAAATCATACTCGATAATATGAACGAATGCAAATGGTAATTCCTTGTACCAGCGTAGAAAAACTTCCTCATCTCCGAATATACACGATAATCATACTTATCATAAATAGGATAGATTTTCTTCGGAGATAATAAGATATAAATTTGTCTGAAAAGGAGTAATGGATATGTCCAACGCCAAAGATATTGAATTACTGAACAAGGTACAGGATGCCATTGAGAAGGATTTTGAACTAAGCGAGCTTTACGATATCAATGTGGATGTTGTGGACGGTGAAGTTCAATTGGTAGGAATCGTCGATACCCTTTCGGAAAAAGAGAGACTGGATCGGATTGTTAGAAACATTCCGGACGTTAAGACTCTGAGCAATGATCTGACCATTTCCACCGACGGACCCATCACAGACCGCGGTGTAGAATTTGAAGTCGCTGAAGAACTTCAGGCAGACCCCAGGGTAAATATGAAACATATTGGGGCAAAAAGCAGTCATGGCAAGGTCTTCTTGGTTGGCCGCTCCAACGATCATGAGGAAATCCTGGCGGCAATGGAAGACGCTTCTTCGGCCAGGGGAGTAAAGCAGGTAATCTCCCAGATTAAGCCTGAGAAGAAGAATACCCCCTCCGAACAGATTTTTCATAGCCAGGTCCGTAACGACAAGGAATAGAAAATAGACCAAAGCTCCCAGGCCTTACCGGCTGGAGGAGCTTTTGCTTTATAAATATGCTTTTAGATAACGGGTTATAAGTTTTTAGATGATGGGCAAGGAGTTGGAAGACCGGTTGTTATTGCCGACACTTTTTTTAGTGGCCTCTTTTAAGGATACCGACAGCCTTTTTATTCCTTCGGCTAACTCCTGAGGAGAATGTGTCGTGAAACACAAACGAATTTGCCGTAAATTCTGGGGTCCGGTATAAAACACTTCTCCCGGAACATAGGATACTCCTCTTCGGGCAGCTTCATACAGCAGCAAAGAAGAAGAAAAAGAGGATTGGAGCGTACACCAAAGATAGAAGCCGCCATCAGGGACAACAAACCGAAAATCCTTGGCGCAAAAACGCCCGATGGCTTGGACGAGAGCGTCCCGCCTGATTTTATATTCCCCCCGGACTTTTTTCAAATGCTCATGAAGCAACCCCTCATTTACATATTGGGTCAAAAGCCATTGTGTCAGATTATTGCTATGGAGATCAGTATACTGTTTTTCCAGCGAAAGCCTTTTAATCACTTCATTGGGGGCAACAACCCATCCCGTACGAAGACCCGGAAAAAGAATTTTAGAAAAAGTGCCAAGGTAAATCACCCCGCCATAACTATCCAATGCTTTTAAAGAAGCGGGGGGTTTTTGTGAAGAATAGTACAGGTCTCCATACGCATCATCTTCAATGATTGTAAGCCGGTGCCTGGCAGCCAGCTGGATTAAACGTTTTCTTTCCTCCAACGAAAGCACCCGTCCGGTAGGATTGTGAAAAGTAGGCATAATATAAAAAAGTTTTGGCCGGTAGCGTATAAGGTAATCCTCAATCAGTTCCAGATCCAGACGGTCTGAATAAGGCACGGTCAGAAGACGGGCTCCTGCCATTTGAAACGTCTGAATAGCTCCGATATAGGTAGGACTTTCAACAATAACATAGTCGCTGGGCTCCACAAAAGCTTTGGTCAAAAGGTAAAGTCCTTGCTGAGAACCCGATACGATCATGACTTCTTCAGGTTGGACAACTATGTCCTTGTCAGCCAAGAGATTTGTGATCGATACCTTTAACGGAGGGTAGCCTTCCGTAGGGATATGTCCGAAATCGCGGGGACAAGCAGAAGATATGGTACTGAGAAGACTGTTGATTATTTCCAAAGGATAAAAGCTGGGGTTAGGCATCCCGGCAGCCAGGGAGATGTGGTCGTCAGTATACGGAGAAGAGACCAATTCTCTGAGGATACTGCCTTGCGATGTCTGCGGAAAAGGCCGGTAAAGCTGATTCCACGGCATCGAAGAACATTCCCTTTCAGAATCCTGCTCCGTAATATAGGTTCCACTGCCAACCCTGGTTTGGGCAACGCCTTTCTTTTCCAAATAACGATAAGCATTAATAGCAGTAGTACGGCTAACTCCCAGTAAATCCGAAAGTTCCCTTTCCGGGGGTAACTTTGAATGAGGAAAAAGCACCTTCTCCTCGATAAGTCCAAGAATAAATTCGCCAATTTGAATGTATAAGGGTACAGGGGCTTCGGAGTCAAGCCGTAATGTCGAGAAGAATTTGGATATATCCATTTTCGCAATTCACCTCATTAATATCCAATTATTTTGTATAAATCTATAATTGGATATTTACGATGTTTTTCCTTCTGGTTATCATTCATAATAACAAAAAAAATAAATACAGAGATATGAGGGAAAGCACGTGAATGTAAAACAGATTTCTATTCCTGGTTACGGCAAGCCGCATCCGGTATGGCAGCAAGCTGTTCAAGACAGCGCCCCAATCCTCCTGGGTCTTATTCCTTTCGGACTGACGTGCGGGATCATGGGTTTGACCGTTGGGTTAAATCCATTTGAGATTATTATGATGTCCGTTTTGGTTTTTGCGGGGGTGGCACAATTTATTGCCATTACCATGATTGGTTCAGGTATAGCTTTTTGGGGAATTGTTTTGACTTCTTTACTGGTAAATCTCCGTTATCTTTTAATGGGAGCTTCCCTTGCTCCTTTTACGCTCAAGCAGTCTTTCCCCTCTCAGGCTTTGCTGTCATTTCTCCTAACCGATGAGTCTTATGCTTTGACGATTTCCAGGGCAACCAAAGAAGGTTATTCCTTTGTGTATCATCTTTGGGTCAGTCTTCCGATTTATATCGTTTGGATCCTTTCTACCATCGCAGGGGTTATTCTGGGAAACTATATTTCCGATCCCCTGGCTTGGGGGCTGGATTTTGCTATGCCTGCTACCTTTATGGTGTTATTATTCCCCCTGTTAAAAGACCGGATCAGTTTCATGGTCTGCGGGGCTTCTGCTCTGGCTGCTGTGTTGGGCTCCATGTTTTTGCCCGGAAAATGGTATATTATTGTTTCCTGCCTGTTGGCAACTATTTTAGGTGGAATCCTGGAAGGGGAAAAAAAATAATGCGTGAAGACATCCTTTTTATCATCTGCGGAATGGCTCTTGTGACATTTGCGACCCGGTTTGCCAGTCTGGGACTTTTCCGTACAACCGGGATTCCCGCCTGGCTTGACCGCTGGTTGAAACATATACCGGCGGCGATTCTTACCGCTCTCATCGTTCCATCCCTTCTTTTACCCCAGGGCGAACTCTTTCTTTCCTTTCAAAATCATTACCTGGTGGCGGGTATCGTTTCCGCGTTTATTGCCTATCGCAGCAGGAATATTGTTGCAACGCTGAGCATTGGTATGGCAGCCATGTTCCTTCTGCGTTTTATCTAGGTATCCATACCACGATAAGTGCTTGAAGATATTTTACACTTGGCTTTTTTATCCTCTAAAGTTTACAATATTAAATATGAAATATGTAATCGCACCGGGGGAACAAAAAATGTCAATTAATTATCTGGACAGGAAAACAGGCCAATATCACGAAGAGATCGTGTTCGGCGATAAATTTCTCAAGTGGATTTACGAAACCAACTCCGGTTCCTTTCTGCTGGAATCCCTTGTGAAACGAAAATTATTTTCTTATTTTTACGGAAAACTTCAGGACCTTCCCTCCAGCAGTAAAAAGATAAAAAAATTTGTCAACCATCAACGGATTGACATGCGCGAGGCTAAACAAGAAAAACTTGAATCCTACCGTACTTTTAATGAGTTTTTTACCAGGGAATTGAAAGCCGGCGCCAGGCCGATTCAATCTGATCCTGGTATCCTCATTTCTCCGGCAGACGGCAAAATACTGGCTTGGGAGAAGATTGATAAGGACCGGCTTCTCCAGGTTAAAGGCAGCACCTATTCGCTGGAAAACCTTCTCGGGAATAAAGAGCTGGCTTCGGTTTATGATCAGGGGACATGCCTTATTATTCGTCTTTGCCCCTCTGATTATCATCGCTATCATTTCCCGGACAGCGGTATCCCGTCTAAACCCCGGAGGATCAACGGTTACTACTACTCTGTAAATCCTCTGGCCTTAAAAAAGGTTGCTAAACTTTATTGTGCCAACAAAAGGGAACTTACAATTTTAAAGTCGGATCATTTCGGAGAAATTTTAATCATCGAAGTAGGGGCTACCTGTGTTGGATCCATCATCCAAACCTATTCCCCCGAACAGCATGTGCAGAAAGGATCCGAAAAAGGCTATTTCAAGTTCGGTGGTTCCACAATCATCTTGCTCTTCCGGAAAAACACCGTGCAAATTGATCCTGATCTCCTTTCAAACTCCTCAGAAGGGATTGAAACCAAGATCATGATGGGGGAAAGAATCGGCTGCAAGATATAACTTAAACATTGAACCGGAAATTAATAATATCTCCATCTTCTACAATGTACTCTTTGCCTTCCAAAGTTGCGAGGCCTTTTTCCTTAACCTTGTTCATGGAGCCCAGTTCCTTTAAATGACGGAATTTACATACTTCCGCACGGATAAATCCTTTTTCAATATCGGAATGAATTTTTCCGGCAGCCTTTTTGGCGGCGGTATTCTTTCTGATTGGCCACGCCCTTACCTCATCCTGACCTGCGGTAAGAAAAGAAACCAGCCCAAGATAATCATACGCTGTCTTGGACAGCTTATCGATCCCTGATTCGGTAATTCCCAGATCTTCAATAAAAATTTTCCTGTCTTCCGGATCCAATTGGTTAATCTCCAGTTCAGTTTTAATGCATAATTCTATCAACGGGGTATTTACGCTCTGGGCATACTTAATTAATCCGTCTTTTGCAGGATACTCTTTCTCCAGAAGCTGATTCTCATCCATATTGACAACTAAAATCATAGGCTTTTCCGATAAAAACGAAAAAGTTTTAAGCAGTTCATTTTCTTCTTCCGTGAGGTTCAGGTTGTGGATAAGAAGCCCGTTTTCCAGGCCTTCCTTACATTTTTTCAATACTTCAAGTTCTTCAAGGTTTTCCTTGGTAATTTTTTTGGAAGTCTGGATACGCCCGATACGATTTTCGATTACCCCAAGATCTGCAAATAATAGTTCTAAGTTAATCGTCTGAATATCCCGCATGGGGTCAATACTGCCTTCATCATGTATAACACCCTCATTTTCAAAGGCCCTCAGGACATGGACCAGCGCGTCAACTTTTCGGATATTATCAAGGAATTGGTTGCCTACCCCTTTCCCTGTGCTGGACCCGCTCACAAGACCGGGTACATCAATCACTTCAATCGTAGCATAGGTCGTTTTTTTGGGGTTGTACATTTCCGCCAGAAAATCAATTCTTTCGTCCGGTATTTTGGCAATTCCCAGGTTCGCTTCAACCTTACCTTTGGAAAAACCTGAAACTTCGATATCGGATCCAGTCAAGAGATTAAAAAGTGTTGTCTTCCCTACCGAGGGTAACCCAATCAAGCCTATCTTCATCTATTAGCGCAGAACAACCTAGGTACGAATAAATGGTTCTGCTCTTCAACTCCTTTTTTTCCATTATACAACGCTTATGTTAGCATTGACGGGTTCAGCGGTCAACTTTTATATTTAAATCCAGTCTTCACAAAATAACATTTTCCTTTAAAATGTTAGTAAGCAGCTTTGAATATCACATTACCCGAACTGCTAACACTAGTGTTAAGATTTAAGAAAAGTATTGTCAAGAAAGAAGGTAAGTTCTTGTACTTTGACCTGACGGAAACTTTATATTCTCTTCCCGGAATTTTAATCGGTTTTGCTTTTCATGAATTTGCCCACGCGCAGACCGCAGTTTATTTAGGAGATGATACGCCCAGACTCCAAGGAAGAACTACATTAAATCCTTTTGCCCATATTGATATAATTGGTTTTCTGATGATACTTCTGGCACACTTTGGTTGGGCTAAACCGGTTCAAATCAATCCCTATCATTTTAAAAATAAAAAAAGAGACGACTTCCTCGTCTCCATCGCAGGACCCCTGATGAATTTATTCATTGCATTCCTTTTTGTATTACTAAGCAAACTTTTTTTGTATCTTCCGGAAAATTTATTGGATAAAAGCACCTATGACATTGTCATAAATATCCTTGATTATACAGTATGGATTAACGTCGTTCTCTTTGTGTTTAACCTGCTCCCAATACCTCCGCTGGACGGCTCTCACATCTTTTTTGGTTTAACAGGTTTATCAGGCAGCCCGTTGTATTATCGGATTCAGCAGCTAAGCACAATGATTCTCATTGTCCTCATTATTACGAACCTCCTTGACAAGATCATTGGTCCGCCCATTATCTATATTTATGATAATTTAACCGGAATCTTATTCTAAGATTTTTCGTATGATTTTATTTTTGAAAGGCAAAGAAAAAACCTTAGATCAAATACAATTATTGTACTATAATAATCTAGAGGAACCTTTTTCCTTGATTAATGGATATGGGTGATAGGTATGATCAAAATTGCAACCGACAGTGTCTCTGATCTTCCTTCGGAGTTAATTGAAGAGTACGGTATTACGATTATTCCCTTACATGTTAATATTGAGGATCAAACTTATTTGGACGGAGTCAATATCACATCGCTTCAAGTATGTGAACAGATAAAAAATGGCCACTCTCCAAGCACCTCTCAGATTCCCCCTTCGAAGTTTTATGAGGTTTTTGAGAAGTTAACCAGTGATGGGGATGAAGTAATTGCCATTACCATGTCCTCCCAACTTAGCGGAACCTATAATTCCGCTATGTTAGCCAGGCAGCAGCTTCCGGACAGAAAAATAGAAATATTGGACAGCATGGGGGTTTCCCTGGGGCAGGGACTCCAAGTCTTAGAAGCCGCGAGAATGGCTTTATTAGGAATGATTTCCCAGGAAATCATTACCCGGCTAAACCAATTGCGTAATAAAATGAATTATGCAATTATCATTGATTCCTTAGATTATTTGTTTAAAGGAGGCCGCATTAGTAAAGTCCAGTACATAGCGGGTAATCTCCTCAACTTAAATATTGTATGCGGTTCAGACGGGGCCGGTAAAATCAGCGTCATAGAAAAATTTATCGGAAAAGAAAAAAACATTCTGAAGTGGATAGGCAAATACCTTTCCAAACTGGATCTCAAAAACAAAACGGTGGGTATTTGCACGATCAATAACGAAGCTCTCCTCTCAGAAGTGAAGTCTCTCATTCAGGGTTATTGTCCCAAGGAGATCATAACTTCTCACATCGGTTCAACTGTAGCCTGTTATGCAGGTCCCAATGCCATAGGGATCTTCGCAGAAAGTTGAGCTTCTCTAAATCTTAAAATCTACGCAGCATAAAAATCCCCTTCCGGTTCTTCCAATATGGTACCTGATGGGGATTTTTTATGGCCCTTACCATTTTCCAAAAAACTAGATAAACAAATTGACATTCGCTTCGTCTGCTTCTGCCAGATAAGTAGCTACTCCGGCAAACTCGAGCCCTTCCATCAATTCTTCTTCCCGGATGCCCATCACATCCATAGACATGGTGCAGGCAATCATTTTAATACCCTGATCCTTAGCCGTCTGGATCAGTTCAGGCAGAGATGTGACGTTTTGCTGCTTCATGACCACTTTCATCATGGAAGCGCCCATACCTCCGAAATTCATCTTGGAAATTCCCAGTTTGTCCGCTCCCCTGGGCATCATCCGACCAAACATGGCCTGCAGGAAACTTTTTTTGGCACTGACTTTCTCAGGCTTCCTTAACGTATTCAGCCCCCAGAAGGTGAAGAACATGGTGACGTCGTCACCCATTGCGGCCGCACCGTTGGCGATAATAAAGGCCGCCATGACCTTATCCAGATCGCCGCTAAAGACTATGATTGTTTTTTTCATTGCAAACCCTTCCTTTTAATCATTAAATTTTTAAGTCGTTTAAATACCAATAAAGAAATTCAAGAAATGTTCTTAACTAATCTTCCGGTCAATGAGTATTTGTTCAACCATAAAATAAAGCCGCTTAAACCGAATACCGTTTAGCTTAACCTATAAATAAGCCTTTACAAGATAATCCGATATATCCTGCAGTTCGATTTCACCCTGAGTTGCTTTATGCAAATTCACCAAACAAATCGGACACATCGTAGCCCCTTTGGAACAAACCGCTTTCAGCTGGTCAACCCTTTTGCAGGCGCTTTCCCTGGCCTTTTTAGGAAAGAGGGATTCCGCCGGTCCCCCGCAGCAAAGCGTAAACGTTCCTGAATCAACAGGTTCCTTCAAGGTGATTCCGGCATTTTGCAGAAGCGTTCTCTGTTGAGACAGGACGTTTTCGTAGCGGGCATAAACACAGGAGTCGTGAAGTACCAGCTCCATGTCCAATTGATTTTTGGGCTGAATGTTCTTTTCGACCAATACTTCCATATAACTTCTCACGTTCAGGTCGTAGTCCCTGATAAATTTTGGGTAGACGGAACGCAGCATATTGGTGGTATGCGGATCCACCGTAATCACGTTTTTTACCTGATATTTTTTGAATACCGCATAGACCTTACGGGCATGCTCTTCCAAAATATCATCCATCCCCAGGTCGTAAACCAGGGCACCGGAATACAGATCATCCTCATATAAAGAACCAAATTCAACTCCGGCCTTTTGTAAAAGTTTGGCTATATTGGCGAGCATTTTGTCAAACGAATCCCTTAACTCTTTGGAAGGCCTGGCCATAAAATCAGTAAGATTTACGGCCTTATTGACTATCCGGCCGTATTTGATCAAGTCAACAATCCGGGTATCCTCGATCTTTTCCTGAGCTTTATTCATGGCTTCTATATAAGGAATGAGCTGGTACATCATCCCGGTATACAGTACGGTTTCTCCACCTTTGGGCAGATCCAAACCCTCAGCCCACTTCGTTGCATTTTTGGCGGAAATGGGCAGTACCGACTTTCTGATCTTTAAATTGTCGGCAAGAATTCCTATGGTATCACCGATCGGCAACGGCATGTCTTGACTCCCCCTAACATTAGACTCCCTTAGACACGAAAGACATTTTTATTCAGATAATAGCGCAGCAATCTCACGTTTTCCGCAATATGGACCTTTGCCGGACAGTTTGCTTCACACATCCTGCAGAGAAGGCAGGAATAGATGGTTTCCTTATTTTCCAGTACTTTGTCTTTAAACCCCAGCAAAACATACCTGAACAGTTTGCGGGGGAGAAGCTCGATACCCATAGGGCATACTGCGCTGCATACCCCACAGTTCATACAGGCCGAGGCATTAAACTCATTAGACTTTTTAACTTCTTCCACAAAGTTGGGATTAGCAACTGTCATTTAGCTTCCTCCTTTACCGGCCTGTAGAGAAAGTACCCCTCATCCGTTTGCCCATCCTCAGTAACGTAGCCGTATTTGCGCATCCCCATCACCCAGTACATCACTTCGGGAGAGGGGTATTCGATGGCATCAGCAATTTCCGGGACAGTTTTGGATCCCTCTTGGAGGACTTCAAGAATCCTGTCCCGCATCACCATTTCTTCCCGGATAATTTCCCTTACATCTCTTATTCCATCCATCAGAACTTCTCCTTTAAGAGTCCATCAATCATCGCTTTCATCTGCCCATCGGTATATCCTTTCAGATCAAGCGCATGGTTTGGACATATTGGAATACAACCGCCGCACCCTTTACAGAGTGCTTCGTGGATTTTAGCTACTTCTTTGCCTTGCACCTGTTCCTTACTAATAGCGGTGTAAGGGCAGGCCGTCTCACATTCACCGCACCAGGTACAAGCTTCCCGGTTAACCATGGCGATCAGGGGCTCCAATTCCACATACCCCTTCTTGAGAATGGCCGCGCTCTGAGAGACCGCCGCTAGAGCCGAAGCCACACTTTCAGCAGAATTCTTGGGACCCTGGCAGGTACCGCAAATATATACTCCGTCCACTACAGTCTCCACCGGACGCAGCTTGGGATGGATTTCATTAAAGAACCGGTCCCGCCCGACCGGCAGTTTCAGAATATCCACCAGCTTTTGATTTTCTTTGGGAACCATGCCTGTTGCCAGTACCACAAGATCGGCTTCAATCTCCACTTCTTCCCCGAAAGTCAGCAAATCTTTTACGGTTACATTGAGAGTTCCGTTGGCACCCTTGGTAATTTGAGGCGGTTCGTTTTCATCAAACTTAAGAAAAATAGAGCCGCGCTTCAGTGCATCATTGAGAAGCAGTTCAAATTTGCCGTAAGTTCTCATATCCCTGAATAAATGATATTGATGGACTTGCGGATTCTTTTCCAAGGCCTGAATAGAGGAGTGGACGGCGGCGTTGCAGCAGTAACGGGAACAGTACCGGTTGCCGTCTTCCGCCTCATCGCCTTGCCTGCTCCCCACGCAATAAACATACACCACATTTTTGATCTCTTTTCCTTGGCGAATAATTTTTCCTTCACTTTTATCCAGGAGTTTCTTAAACTCCGCCAGGGTGACTACCCCGTCCATACCATACCCATACTCATCTTCATGGGGCTTATAAGCATTAAATCCTGTAGCCGTAATGATAGCTCCAACATGAAGAGCGATTTCTTCCTGGTCCCGGACTCTGATTTTTACCCGGAAATCCCCAACACTCCCTGTTTTATCAATCACTTCAGCCTGGGTAAAAAGGGTTATACTGTCCCGCTTCTTTACTTCATTTACCAGTTGGTTAATGATTTCTTTGCCGTTTCTTCCGTGCGGGTACATTTTTCCGAAACCTGCCACCCAGCCTCCGGGCTCCTGCTCTTTTTCCGCCAGATATACAGCAATCCCGATATCATTCAGCCCTATTGCCGCCCTCAGCCCGGCGATACCCGCCCCGATAATGAGCACTTTGGGAACAGTATTGATCTTGATCGAATGGAGGGGTTCGGTCAGGTTTGTCCTGTTAATTCCGGCCCTGACCAGCCGTATGGCCTTCTCCGTAGCCCCTTCGTGGTCGTCTGTATGGGTCCAGGAACATTGCTCCCTGATATTCACCTGGGTGTACTGGTACGGATTTAAACCGGCTCTTTTTGCTACGTCCCGGAAAGTATGCAGGTGAAGTTTGGGGGAACAGGAAGCTACAACCAACCCGTCCAGATTTTGCTCCTTGATATCCCGGATAATATCCTGCTGCCCGGCATCCGAACAAGTAAACATGGAAGTTTTGGCTACCACCACTCCGGGTTCATCCTGAACGGCTTCCTTGACTTTATCGACATTAACATAGTCTGAAATATTCCCGCCACAGTGGCAAATATATACTCCTATTCTCCTGTCACTCATTTTTTCATCCTTGTCCTTTCCACATAAGCTGCTGCCTGGGCCGCAGCCGCACCCGCGTGCAAGATGGAATCCGGAATATCCTTTGCTCCTGACGCTGCCCCCGCGACAAATACTCCTTCTATACTGGTCCTGGCAGGACTGATATCTTCATCGATTTCTTTGACAAAGAAATGTTCGTCCGTTTCCAAGCTGGCATTCTGGAACAAGTTCTTGGCATCGGGACTGGCCAGAAGGCCCACGGACAAAACTACCAGATCATGTTCTGCTTCCATGACTTTCCCGCCGTTATTGATATCTTCATAAAAGAGGGTCAAATTCCCGTCATCTTTCTCCCGGATCCCGGCAATTCTTCCTTTGACAAAATTGGCTCCCATATCCTTTGCCTGCTGGTAAAATTCTTCATACCCTTTGCCAAAGGCCCGAACGTCAATGTAATATACTGTGACATCAGCCAGTGGCAAGGCTCCCATAATCAGCTGGTTCTGCTTCACGGAATACATGCAGCAAACTCCTGAGCACAGAGAGTTATTTACGGCCTGATCTCTGGAACCGGTACAAAGCACATAGGCGATATTTTCCGGAACTTTGCCGTCGTGCGGGCGCAACACCGTATTATAAGGACGGGTAGGGGACAATAATCTGTCCATCTGCATCCCGGTAATGACGTTTTTGTATTTTCCATATCCATACTGTGGTTTAAGCTTGGCGGGGAAGAGATTAAAGCCTGTGGAAACGATCACGGAACCCACTTCAACTACTTTTTTCTCTTCTTTCATCGACAAGTCGATCGCTTTAGCCGGACAGGTATGAACACAAGTCTGACATTCAGAGCAAACCCCGCAGTCCAGACACCTTCCCGCGCTGTACCTGGCTTCCTCTTCCGTCAACGGGAGCTCTGTTTCCGTAAAATCAAGATCTTTGGAAAGCAAGGTTTTGTTATTTGCAACGGGAATAAGCTTTCTGTAATTTTGCTGCCGGGCGATAACCTTGTCTTTGTCCACCACCGGCATCTTGTATTCATACTCTCGGGCATGCACACCTTCCAGGCTTTCGTCATTCAAGAAGCAATCTATAAAGAACGCCGCCTTACGCCCTTGTCCCACAGCCTCGACAATCATGGAAGGGCCGGTTACCACATCTCCTCCGGCAAAAACATGAGGAACTGAAGTCTGAAGAGTTTCGGGGTTTACCACGAGGGTTTCGTTGGAATTAACTTGCAAGAGCTTCTGAAAAGCCTTGGTCTCAGGCTCCAGACCGATCGCAGTAATGACCATATCGACTTCCGTCCGGTATTCGGACCCTTTCACTGGCACAGGTTTTCTCCGCCCACCGGCATCCGGTTCGCCCAATTCCATTTTGATGCTTTCCACTTGGGCAAGTATCCCACCGGAACCGGTATATTTTACAGGTGTACTCAGATATTCAAACTCGATCCCCTCATCTTCCGCAGCCTGAATTTCCCAATCGTGAGCGGGCATTTCCGCCCTGCTCCGGCGGTATTGAACTATAACCTTTTTCGCCCCAAGCCTTACTGCCACTCTCGCTGAATCTATGGCGACATTCCCACCGCCGACCACGACGACAGTCTTATCCTTTAAGGAAACATCTTTTCCGAGGTTTACTTCCCGCAGGAAATCAATACAACTGATAACACCCCCCAGGTTTTCTCCCTCAATCTCCATTTTCCGGGTGCCATGCGTTCCCGATGCTACAAATATTGCTTCATATCCTTGATCCTTCAGTTCATTCAGGTCATCTATCCGTACTCCGGTCTTGATCTCAACGCCCAGAGCTGTTACATTCCGGATATCCCTGTCGACTACATCTTTAGGGAGTCTGTATGAGGGTATCGCCGTTCTCAGCATCCCTCCCGGTTCGGAGGCGGCTTCAAAAATTGTTACCGGATAACCTTTCCGGGCAAGAAAGAATGCCGCGGTCAAACCTGCCGGCCCTGAGCCCACAACCGCTACTTTTTTATCCTTTCGTTCTTCCGATACGCCATAGGCCGGCTGGACATGATCTTTGTAATACTCATCAGCGACAAATCGTTTGATTCTCCGAATAGAGATCGGCCCTTCCAGCCTGCCTCTGGCACATTCCCCTTCACACGGGGCATAACAGGCCCTGCCCAGACTGCCTACGAGAGGAGCATTTTCCAGCACAAGGTTGAAAGCTTCTTCATATTTTCCTCCTCTGACCAGGGCCGTATAACCATGCGCTTTTATTCCCGCCGGACAGGTATAGGTGCACGGGGAGGTCCCTTCTCTTTCGATGACAGCCTTTTTGGGGACAGACTGAGGAAAGGCAATGTAAGCCGCCCTTCTCGCAACCATGTCAAAGTTAAATTGATCCGGAACCGCTACGTTGCAGTTCATTTCGCATTCGCGGCAGCCTGTGCAAAGATTTTCATTAATGAAGGTAGGCTTTTTGAGTACTGTTACCTCAAATTTGCCTGCCTTGTTCCTTTTTATTTCTTTCACTTCGGAATAGGTCATGACGTCGATATTGGGGTGGTGAATCGTTGAGGCCATTTTGGGTGTGGAAATACAGCTTGCACAGTCCAATGTGGGAAAAACCTTGCTGAGCAAAATCATTTTGCCGCCGACACTGGCTTCTTTCTCTACCACCAAGACTTTATAACCCATATCCCCGAGTTTCAGGGCGGACTCCATCCCCCCGATACCGCTGCCGATCACAAGAACATCATAGTTCATTTCTTATCCCTTCCTGGCAGATCCGAGTTTTTTTAAAGACTCGGAGAATTCTTTCATATGATTGACAAAAGGTTCAGCACAAACGGAACAAATTGCGGACATCCTTAATCTTTGCGGTTCATATCCATGCTGGGTAAGAAGTTCCTGTGCCTCATGCACGATATGAGAGGTTCTTTCGGCACAATCCGGCAAGTAGGCACACTCTTCCCCGTCCGCAGCCAGAAAAACCCCGTCAAAACCCTTTTCCACCGCATAGAGAATCCATTCAGGCTTCACCCCGCTGGTACAGGGCATGCTGATCACCGATACCGAAGGGGAATAATGCAGGTGTGAGCTTCCGGCAAAGTCTATTCCCGGGTCTGAAATATTGTTGGTTGAAAAGACAAGGATTTTCGGTGTAAAATCCTTGTCTGTGCTTGCCTGCCCTTGCATACTACTTCATCCTCTTAATATAAAGTTTATAAGTTCCCGCATCATCGATGACTCCCAAAAACTCATGTCCCATCTTTTTAGACCAAGCGGGGATGTCTTTCTGGGTTCCTGAGTCAGTAGCGAGAATCTCCATCACTTCTCCAACTTTAACATCCACAATTGCTTTTTTTGCAGCAAGAATAGGACCCGGGCAGGAAGTACCTCTGGCATCTACCACTTTGTTAACAATCATGTTTTTCAGTTCGTCGTTTGTCATGTTATAAAATCCTCCTCACACTTTGTGAATAACATCACTTTTTTAAAATTGTGGTTCACTTAGCTATATTGTAATATTATAATATTCAAATATCAAGATGTTGTTCGCAAAAAAATATCCCTTCTCGCAAAGGAATTTTTATTTTCTATTTCATTTAACTATTTGCCATTTTTGCCTTTCCATATTCCAGCAAAACACTGCACCGCTCTGTCGGGGAACAGGAATTTCTTCAAGATATCTTTGCTCAAGAAGTATTTGAAGTCTTTCCCTGTCGCTGCCCGTTCCCTGAAAAATGCTGCCGCCTGCACCCTCCTGAGCCAATATATAATAGGCAGTAGCCGAATTCAACAAGATTACCGAAGTTTCATCAGCCGCCAGGGCTTTTGATTTCATATAGCCTCGTGCTGAAAACAAAAACAGAACCCCAAGAATTGCGACAATAATCATAAATTCCAATAAAATTAACCCTTTTTCCCTTTGGCCGCTTCTAAAAGATTCATTAAAGAATTTCCCTGCCCCTTGTCCTAGATTCTATTTCAATATATGCCGGACAGAACGGGTTAATCCCTTTTAAAGCAAAAAGTCCTGCATTCGGTTTATTTACCCTTACAGAACTTTATTGGCTAATTGTTAATAGTTTTTAAGTTATTTTCTTTCCTTGGCCGTCCCGATCATCACTGTTCTGAAGTCACAGCCGATGTAGACTTTTTTGCCGCCGGGCAAAGCGTATGTACAATGGGAAGATTCATTGGTCCAATCGTCGACAACCGGTCCAAGAAGGTCAATAATCGATTCCAAACCATTTTCTTCATCAATGACCTCCGTTGTCGCAAAACCGTAAGCCGAAGAATTGCTCTCATGAATCTCAAAAGGCACCAGTTCACAGTCCTCCGGTAAAAGTGCCAGCACCTTTACAATATGTTTCTTTTTCAGACCGCTTTCCAGCGGTACCATCCAGGCCGCTGCATGAAAATCAGACAAGGAAACTGCCTCCTTTTATTGCGGATTTCCGTCCTTTTTGATTTTATCAGGTTCCCTCTTAGGAGAATACCTGATAATCTCCAGGTCTTCTACTGTAATAAGCCCTTCTTGAACCGCTTCATCCAAAAAGGGTATGATTTTTTCAATATATTCGATGCTGTCAACGATATCAATGACAATGGGAAGGTCATGCGAAAGCTCAAGTATCTTCGCTGTTTTTATCCGGGAATTTGCGCCGAAACCTTCTATTCCCCTGAAAACGGTCACACCTGCAAGGCCCAGTTCCTTAGCCTTTAAGACGATAGTATGGTATAGAACCGTTCCTTTGTATTTACTCGCTTCCCCGATGTAAATCCGAATTCTGCGAGCCTGTCCGGAAATTTTAGGCATAATAAAATCCCCCTTACATGTTCATTCCCTAATTCTTATAAACCCATATAGAATTTTAGAATGACTCTCCTCTCCGGATTTAAATTCATTTTGTGCTACATGAGACGCGCCAGCTCCATACCCAAGTATACTCCTAAAAAACCGATAATAATGCTGAATAAAGTATAGATCCCTGCCGTAAAGAGTTGTCCGTCTTTGATCAGCATAATATTTTCATACCCAAAAGTGGAAAAGGTAGTAAAGGCGCCGATAAAACCGATTCCTAAAGCAAGCCTGATTTCCGGGCTTACCGTAAGTTTGTCCAGAAACAAGGTATTTAAGAAGCCCAATAAAAATGCGCCGCTAATATTAATGATAAAAGTATGGAGAGGAAAAGCATGGATCCACTTATTGGATACCCAGCTTCCGAAACCGTAGCGCAGGATTGCTCCGAATGCCCCTCCGACAGCCACAAAGAGGTAATTCATCATGTGCGGTCTTACTCCTTATTTTATATGTATTTTTCCAAACAGAAAACCCCTACCTGGCTATACCCATATATAGCCGGCAGGAGCCATTAACCTTAAGGTAAAAAGCGAGCCCCATCGCTTTATTTGTTATATTTTATCCTTAATATTAGAATCATGCAAGTATTTCCGCTATTTCCTTTGATTTTAAAACCTTGCCATAAGAAACCACTTTCTCATTAATAACCAGAGCGGGGAGCGACATAGGAATAATAATTCGTTTTAAAATCGGTTATAATATTAAAAATAGTGGTTTTGACCGTAAAGATGATTATAAGTGACTTGGGAGCCATTGAAATCATTCAGGATTAGTTAAGGTTTTTAAGGATAACAGGTTAAAGGAAGATAACGATGAGCAGTAATTTCAATCAGGACGACGTTGACGATATCAGGAAAACCCAGCAAACCATTATGAACAACCAGCAAACGATCATAAACAATCAAAAGCTAATCATTCAAAATCAAAGCAAATTGGATACGATTATGCAAAAACTGGATAAACATAACCTCGGTTAGAAAACTGAAACCCGATTTCCAACCCGGGTTTATCTATCTTCAAAATACTATGCGCTGCCAAATGCAGGAACCGGCTATTTGCCGGTTCCTGTTTTACCTACCTCCTGTGATCCAATACAAACTTTTTCCGGTTTAGCAGATAACTTGCAGCCCAAAAAGCCCCAACCCCTATTCCGCCCAACAACAGCCAATACCATGTTTTCATGGTTATTCCCATAAATAACAAGGCTGTTCCAACATAATAAGGAATGATGGATATGGCTGCTGTCCAAAGGTAGGGCCACAGCCGGATAGAAGGAATAATCCCGGCGATATAATTTACCGCAAACGCAGGCAAAGGAAGTAATCTGGCTACAAACAAGCCTACTGTTCCTTTTCGTTCAACCCAGCCATTCACAATTTCGAAGCGTTCAGGGGTGATCACTTTTCGCATCAGATCTTGTCCATATTGTCTGGCGATAAAAAATATGATTAATGCGCTTACAATTGAGCCTAACCAGGAAAGAACTGCTCCCCATATAACGCCATAGATTTTGAGATACATCATGAGAAGAGTCTCTGAAGGCACAGGTGTCATGCAAAGCAGGGCCATCAAGAAAACAGCCAGTATTGTGCCCGACCATCCTAGTTTCAAAATAACTGCAGAAATGGCATTTTGCCGGTCAAAATAGAAAAAGGCAGATACCAGGCCGGCTGCAATCAAGATCAATATAACCGCAATCAAACTGCTATTTTTCTTCATAGATGCTCCTAACAACTGTTTTAATCCTATATTAGAACAAAAATTACCATTATACGTTTTGGCATTATACGAGACTCTGCTGATTGTTTATATTTATTCTTTTTTATTTATTTCTTTTGTATTGATGATTAAGATACTATAATAGAAACAGTATTTGGATAAATTACCCAAATTACACGCAAGGGATATGGAGAAGAAAAACGTGCAAATAGTTTATTTTTTATTTCTGCTTGTAAATAGTGCAAAAATAGCTATTTTTAACTTGTTTCTGCTTAACGAACGGAAGCCGGCAATGATTTTATATAAATTTGTTTATACTTTTTTCTGGATGACGTTTATTTACCTTGGCCTGATTTTTAATTCCATGATTCTATTAATAGGATTTTATCTTTTCCAACTGATTTATTTGAACATTTGCATGTCCTATTTTAACTTTTATTCTTATTTTCTCCATCTGCCTCAAAGCATTAAGCTTATCCGGGAATCCCTTGATGTTGTGCGCCATAAATCCGTACCCAGAAACGCCAATCAACTTCTTGCTGTTATGGATTTACCTTTATTTTTACCTGCTGTAATTTTATATGACCAAAATGTGATTCTCGAAATGGAATACTACGCGAACTTCTCAGTTTTTACAAGCCTGGTGTTGATTCTCCTATTTGAATTGTTTCACGGGCTAAAGAGGAAATCCTTGTTCCACTTGGTTAGAACCTATCCCGGCAGCGAACTCGAAGTCGTGTCCAACTATGGAACTCTGATCAATCTCTTGATCGATTTTTGCTTATTTCACAGATACGATAAAATTACAAGACAATTTGATTATGGAAAGCCTTTGGTGTTAAAGGGAAAAAAACGGAACAAACCGAATTTTGTCGTAATCCAGTTGGAATCCCTTGATTCTAATGCTATTCATCTATGCTATCAGGGAAAAAGTGTAATGCCTTTCCTTCATTCCCTTTCTGAGGAAAGCATCTATTATCCTTTTATGCTCAATTACCATAAGGCCGGGGGCACTTCCGATGCCGAATTTTCCATTATAAACAGCGTCGAGCCCTTAAGCAACTTTCCTTCCATTAAGATTCCTTCATATCATTATAAAAATTCCTTCGTAAGGTTATTATCTGAAAATGCTTATCACACCGCGGTTTTCCATGGAAATCAAGGGAGCTATTACCAGAGGGATAAAGCCTTTATGAAAATGGGCTTTGACAAGTTTTATGATATCAAAGAAATGAATTTAAAAGAAGTTGGCTGGGGTGCACCCGATCATGAAGTATTCCAATTCGTTATCGATCAAATCCGAAAGCAGACCCCTCCTTTCTTTTATTACATCATTTCGATGAGTAACCATTGCAGGTTTACCAATGCTAACTGCTATTACCAAAATCACGAATACCAATCCATCAAAAACAATGACCTGAAAAATTTCTATAATTCCCTATCCTATGTAGATACAACGTTAAAAACCTTCGTGGAACAAGTAAGATCTTCAGGCGAGGAAACTACTATCATGATTCTTGGAGACCACACTCCCGGCTTACAAAAGAATTTATACCGGGAAGCTTCCTTGAAAATAGAACAAAGGCATCTGGAATTTGTACCTTTATATATCATAACCCCGGAAAGAAGTATTTATCGGCAGAATGAGATTGTTGCATCTTTCTTGGATATTGCTCCTACTGTTCTTGAGCTTGCGGGCATTGACACAGAGTATACGACATATGGAAGCAGCCTTTTATCGCCAAACTGTCTAAAAGAAACCATACCTTATCGGGGCTATTTCTTTGACCGGAGACAATTGTATAAGGAAATAGAAAAAATAAGCTCAAAAGAAAAGCAACCGGTTTAATCTGGGTTGCTTTTCTTATTTTATTTGCCCTCTCTATCACGGACAATTTAGGCAAGGACATACAATAGTAAGGGGGGATCAATTATGATGATAAGAAAAGTGCATTTTACAAGCAAAGACCTGAATTTGTTCTTAAATGACCAGATGGCAAAAATTATTCAAAATATTGAGCTTCGAAATGGCGAACTTAAATCTTTTGATCTGAATTTCCATTTTGAAAAGAGTAGTTATTGTCTTACCGAAAAAGATATCCGGTCTTTCCGTTCAAGGAAAAATGAATAACGAAATATGGCGGCACATTTATTAAAAGCCTGGCAAATCGTTAATTACGCTTAACCCAAAAAACATTCAATTTTATCTACCGGCATAGGTTTGCTGAAATAATACCCCTGTGCCTTGTCACAGTGTAATTCCCTCAGGAAAATCATATCTTCCCTATCTTCGATGCCCTCGGCAATCACCTCAAGCCGAAGAATTTTAGCCAGGTTAATAATAGCAGTGGTAATTTGGGCCTTTTTTTCTTCTTTCTTTAGGTCTTGAATCAATGATTTGTCTATCTTCAAACAATGGATACTCATATTTGCTAAATTGCTTAAGGAAGAATACCCTGTGCCAAAGTCATCAATAGCAATCTTTATCCCCATGCTCGTAAGTTTGCTAATAATGAGCGACGAAAAGGCAAAATTCTGCATGGCAATACTTTCTGTTATTTCCAACGTTAACAAACTTGGGTTTAACTGAAAATCTTTCATTATTTCCGCTAATTTTTCTACAAAATCAAGCTGGTAAAACTGTTTGGCAGAAATATTGACCGCTACCTGCACCGGAGAATATCCTTTATCTATCCAGCTTTTACATTGTCTGCATGCTTCTCTGATGACCCAGTCACCAATTGGAATGATTAAACCGGTTTCTTCAGCAAACGGTATGTATTCGTTAGGTAATATCAACCCATTAGGCGAAAACCATCTGATAAGCGCTTCCACCCCAACCATCTTTTGAGAAGCCAAATTGATAATCGGTTGATAATATAAAGCAAATTCAGAATTTTTAAGAGCCTTATTCAACAGCCCTAACATGGTAAACCGTTGAAACATTTCGCTGTCAACTTCAGAAATATAAAGATTGTACTTATTTCCCCCGCTTCTTTTAGCAGAATACATTGCCAAATCGGCATGTTTTATTAATGAATCTGCATGTTCACCATGATTGGGGTAGAGCGCAACTCCCAAACTTATACTGATGTAAAGTTCCTCCCCTTGAGCATCAAATTTCTCCGCGCAAGACTTAACTAGCTTTTCAGCCCTTTCAAATATTATCTCGTGATCTTCAAAACCATTGATGATAATTGCAAATTCATCTCCACCGTACCTGCATACCACATCCATATTTCCGAAATGATTTTTTATCCGTTTTGCGATTTCGACCAGCAGCGAATCGCCTACGGTATGGCCGTAGTTATCATTGATAAACTTAAAACGGTCAATATCAATAAAGAATAAAGCAAATTGCTTGCCTTTATTCTTGCTCTTTTCGAGGATCTCATTCAATACACTGTGAAATGTAACCCGATTAGGCAAGCCCGTCAAACCGTCATATTTTGCTAAATAATTCAATTCATTTAATAGCTTTCTTTTTTCACTTACATCATAAAATACGAGCACAGCTCCGATGAATTCACCATAACGGTCCCGTATCGGGGATGCAGAATCTTCAATATATATTCTTTTACCATAACGGTTTATTAAAATGGTGTGATTTGCTAACCCTACAACCCGTCCGGTTTTCAGGCATTTTTCTACGGGATCTTCCGCCGGTAATTGCGTGACTTCATTTACAATATGAAACACAGTCAAAAGGGGCAGCCCTTTGGCCTCGTCTCCATTCCATCCGGTGAGCTCTTCGGCAACAGGATTCATAAAATCGATATTTCCAAATGGGTCTGTTGTTATCACTGCATCGCCTATGGATTTAAGGGTAACCTGAGCATGTTCCTTAGCATTCCATAAAGCCTCTTCCGCCTGTTTTTCCAGGGTTATGTCCTGGAAGACGTTTACTATTTCTTCTGTACTCAATTTAAAGATATAGTTTTCGGTCCACCTGGTTATTCTTTCATCTGCATAAAGTGATACCGGGCAGTGCTCTGCCTTACCGGTTAACCATACCCGCTGCAAAGAATCAAAAATATTTCCGGTTTCGCTGACTCCCGGAAATACTTCAAAAAGTGATTTGCCGATCACTTCTTCTTTTCTGATCTGTCCGATTCTTTCTGCCGATTTGTTATACTCCTTAATAATAAAATCCCCATGCTTATCAACAGTATAAACCGCTACCCCATCGCTCATATTGTCAAAAATTTCCTGATAGCGTTCTTCGCTTTGTTTCAGATCGTTTTCTATCGTTTTTCGGTCAGTAATATCTCTAATGATGCTTAATAATAAAGGTCTGCCTTTAAATACCCCGCCTTTGGAACTTACTTCCACAGGAAAAACGCTGCCGTCTTTACGACGATGAACTGTCTCAAATAAAATCCCCTGGGATCCCGCTTTAGCCATCTGTTTTGCAACGAAAGTGTTATCATCTAATCTAAGATCAAAGATGTTCATCGTTTTTAGTTCTTGCCTGGAATAACCGTATGCTTTTTCTGCAGCAAAATTTGCGTCTACGATCTTTCCATCGGGACTGATGAATAGAATAATGTCTCTTGATTCCTCTGAAAGAAAAGAATACCGTAATATCCTTTCACTCCGTTTTTCCATTTCCAGTAACAGAGATAACTGTAAAGCATAGGACTCTAATATTTCGATTTTCTCCGGTTCAAATTTTTCGATATCTCTGGAGTAAATAACCAAAACCCCTAATACTTCATCATCACTGCAAATAATAGGCAGCGCCAGGGCTGTATTGATTTTTAGTTCTTTTATCGTAGTCAGCCACGGCAGATTAATATTTCGAAATCCCCTAATATCCAAAAACTGTATCGAACCCGATCTAATTGCCATACCCGCAGAATTCTGGCCTAACCTTGTGTCATCCCACCTCATGCTGGAAGTATCCAGATATTTTGAAGCTTCCCCTGCTTTAGCGCAACATTTAATTGCACCCTCTTCTTCTTTTAGGCCAATCCAGACACAGGGACAATCTAAGCTTTCCGCCAGACCTTGACAAAATCCGGCTACCGCCAGTGAAAAGTCAAAAGAATTCGAAGTCAAATTCTCCTTAACATTTTTCAGAATGTTAAAGAACTGGGGAGTCAATTCTTTAGACATAACAAACACCTCAAACATATACTAGACCAAAAAATAAAATTCCAAGGGATACATTTTGATTAAACTAGACTATGTACGGTTTGTTTTAATTATTTTTCCGAAATATTTTGTTTTCGAAATTCTTCTATCTAGGTCTTTTTTCCTAGAATACACATTTGTGATTATAACGTATTTATACAAAAATTTACACAGCCGTCTTGAAAATAAATTTTGTTTTTTTAGCCAAAAAGGAAAAACGTTTACAGCAGAGAATATTTTATTCACTCATGTTGGGGGGATTTTGCAGTCTTGGAGGAATCATATGACACGTCGGATTTATCTGATTTTTATCCTGTTTTATATATGCTTTACTCTTACCGCCTGCAATAAAGAAAAAGAATTACCGGTACAAAAAAGCAACCCGGAAATACCTGTATCACAGGATTTTGTCCTCCATGATGAAATCGCTTCAGATGGTTTCAATTATCACAGCAAAGGAGCAGAATGGGCCAGGGCTTGGCTGGAACGCACTTATGCAGACTATGGTCTTACCGGTATTGAAGTTTCTTATGAATCCAGCGCCGTTTTTGATCAACTGTCGGAGGGTTTTGATATCCGGCCAACACTTTATTCCATTCAATTTGCATCCCAAAAACCCTTCCAGGGAGCAATCAAGAACGAAAAAAAATACAAAATAAAAGTCATGGAAGTTGTAGTTTTTGAAAAAGGAAAAATTATATTATCCGGCCTGCTTGGTCCTACCCAGTTCAATGAATATAGTGCATTGCAGGAAATCTATAATGTGGTCTCCAAAGACAAACGTTTTTCATCAAGGTTAAAGCCTTTTCCTAAATTTGACCTTCCCAATAATTTTTCCTTAATCGATATGAGTCAAATTACAAATGGGCGTAATAGTTACACGGAACACTTTTTGCCAGGTGAGATAATAGCTGCAGTCTGCACAACCCCTGTAGATGGAGAGAACTATTCCCTGGAAGTTTCTTTTTATGACCTGGTGAAAAACAAAACACTTGGAACGATCTCTATCGGAACCTATTCGAGTCATAATTCCAAAGTTGAAGAAGGAAATATCCTTCTTTATACCTGGAAAAATGGATCTTCCAATCCTACTATAGTCAGAATAGACCCGCAGAAAAATATCACCAGAGAGGAATCCTCGGAAAACAAAGCATTTGTCCGGTATTCCCCGGATAGAAATCAATATGCCTATTCCAATCAAGGCAGTTTATATGTTGCGGATGTGAAAGGACAATATCCTCCAAAGCTTCTGATTAAAGGGAATGCATCTCAAGGCCAAGACAGGATGTACTACTATCCTTTTGCCTGGTACGGCAATTCTATGATCGTTTACGGGGTCGGAGGATATGAGTGGTCCAATGGATGCGGGGTTGTAGATATTCCTGCGGGCAGGGACACATTATTTGAGCAGGCAGGCCGTTTCGCTTTACCGATTGCTATACGGGAAAATAAGCTCTTTGCTGTAAATGGGGATATGGGTGCTCCTTTTGACCCGGTGGAAATCGATTTATCCGCGCCCCTGTTTCCGGCCAGAAAAATCATCACCGATGATGGGTTTAAAGAAAGACTTAAACAGGCAAGCTTTGCCTTTTCTCCCGATGGAAAAAAGATTGCTGTTTTAGATTTTTCTGATACACAAAATGAGAAGTATCACCTGTATATTTGTTCCGCTTCAGACGGGTCCCTGTTAAAAGAATACCAATTTCGAACCGTGTTTAGCAGTGCTCAGAATGTTGATTTTGTTAATGATCATCTTCTTGCGATATCATCGCAAAGATATGCTTTTTCGGCCAAATACCTGTATCTGGTCAATCTCGAATAAGATTTTACCCTATTCTTGAATTCCCCGATATCTTTATCTGTTTATTGCATATACGAATTCAAAAAGAGCTAAGCAGGTACATTTTAATACTTACTTAGCTCTTTTTGCTTATTTTGACTGATTCGCCTGCTCAAGTTCAGCCTTTCTCTGTTTAAATTCTTCCAGCTCGATTTCTCCCTTGGCAAATCTTTCCCGGAGAATCATCATGGCTGAATCTTCATTGACTCTTTTCCGGTCAGCCCTCTCCAAATACTTTTTCAGAAATTTCACGGCTAAAAAGATCACCACGCCCCAGAAGAGAAGATGAATAATCATTGAAGCCACTCCCATCCACCAAAAATTGCCTTGAGAGATCAAGTTGCTTCCGTGCCCATACCAATTGTGCATCATACCTATTTTCCTCCTTTTATTAATTAAATTCTGATCAATCTTGAATGCCATTATTGATTGAGTATTTTTCGATTCTTAATTTGATTTCATAATAGTCTATTTTGCTTAAAGAAAGATGAATGAATTGCATAGGAAGATAAATTTTTTATTTTATTTTCTGAGAACCATTGGCTTCTGTTTTGGGCAGGTTTTCTGCTCTGCCGGCCTTGGCTTTGGCTTCGTCAAAACTATACTCAGGTACCTCTTTGGAAATATCCTTTAGTTTTGTACTTTTGGCTACCCTTGCAGGAATGTCCAATTTTGCATATACTTCCTCAAGAGATAACCCGGTGGCAACAGCCGTTTCCTCAATAGAGTAATACCCTTTGGCTTCCGATATCGATACGACTTGCCCGTTTTTAAGGGCAGACGGCAGGACATCATAATTTCCTGTAGCCTGGGCAACCGTTATTGTACCGAAGAATATACCTGCTACGATAACCAGAATAGCCAACGGATGAAATGCTCTTTTCGCGGCCTTAACTTCTAAAGCGCCTTTTCTGGGGCAGGCCAGAACGCATTCATTGCAATTGATGCATTCGGCGGTCGTTACCTTTTCTGTTTTAACCACATTGATATTCACCGGGCAAGCCTTATTGCATGCCTTGCAATGGCTGCAAAGTTCATCATTACGTTCGATTTTCGTCGGGCTTAGCTTGCCGATAATTCCATAGAAGGCTCCTGCCGGGCAGAGATATTTGCAAAAGAACCTGTCATAAAGGAAGGAACCGGCCGCAGTGAGAATAAGCAGGATATAACCAATGATTGCAAGCGGGTCTTCTTTAATCGTGTCTGATACAGCCGATAAATGCGAATAGGCTGAATAAGGGTCATACGCAGACATCCAAAGGGTTCCTGTATACCAGGCCATTCCTATAGTAAGGAGTAAGATGAAATATTTCAGATACCGCAACGGCCTATCTATTCTTTCCGGTATTACATAACGTTTCTTAAATACTTTATATCCAATTTTCGCAAAGATTTCCTGCAATGCACCAAAGGGACAAAGCAGACCGCAAAAGCTTCTGCGAAAAAGAATTGCCAAAACTACGGTGAGAATCAATAAAACTACGGTTCCGGAATAGATTTTTTTAATAAAAGTTCCCATAAAGAGCAATGCATATAAACTTTCAAGCGCGCCAAACGGGCATAAGGCATGGACAGATGGGGCTTTTCCCCCACCAAGAACCTGATGCATATACAATTCATACGTTACCCAGGCCAGTAAAGCAATGAGTATAAACATTCTCAGCCATTTAGAAACCTTGTTTCCATTCAATTCAAACACTTCTTTATCCCCTCATAAATTTCTTCTTTTTAATAACTCACTCCGGATTGCAAAACCGGCTGCCGGAATATACTATGAATGCCGCACTTCCGGCAACCGGAATCTATAGAGGAGAATCTATCTGTTTAAACCTCTTCCTGCTCCCATTCCTTGACCGAATCCGGTGCCATTACATGAGCCCATGCCTTTTCCTAATCCAAAACCGGCACCGTTCCTTTGACCGATTCCTGCATTTCCGGTAGCATCGCAGTTAGCCTGGTTATTTTGGATCCTGGCCAGAATTTGGTCGGCCTGTTGTTGGGTAAGGGTTCCTTCCTTTACCCGCTCATCAAGAATAGCCTTCTTTTGTTCCAGCATTTCGGCTTTAAATTCATCAAGCTTACCCGCTTCTTTGGCAATCGTTCCATAGGTCTTTCCATCAGCGCGTTCCTGATTTACTTCCGTAATGCTCTTTCCGGTAAGCGCTGCGGCAATATCCGCCGGTGTTCTTATTTCAACCGCATACACCGCCCCGGATATCCCTAATACTGTTATGACAGTAGCCGCAAGAATTTTTTTGATTTTTTTCATCATGTGTCACTCCTTTTTGATTTTTCGGCTCTTTATCGTCCGGCTATGGCTTTATCTTAAAAGGAAAATGTGACAAAAGTTTGACAAAAGTTTGAAACAAAAATGACAAATCACGCCATATTTTTGTCACAAATCAATTTTTTTAAGATGATATAATGGAAAAAAACAGGCTTCACCAAATTTGTTTAAGATGTTAGATAAGCCGAGTCAGATGGGGGGAATAAGGTTTGAACAGGTATATTTTAATTGCGGATGATCACGAAGGAATCGTGGACATATTACAGTCTTATGTAACCAAAGAGGGATTCGTCCCATTAATAGCTTATGACGGCCAGGCAGCCCTTGATTTGTTTAACCAATACTCGCCTTTGCTCATCTTGCTGGATGTCATGATGCCCAAAAAAGACGGTTTTGAGGTTTGCAGGGAGATTCGCAGGAATTCCAACGTTCCGATCATTATGGTTACTGCGAAAAGCGAGGATGCTGATCGGATTATGGGTCTGGATATCGGCGCGGATGATTACATTGTGAAACCCTTTAGTCCGGGTGAAGTCATGGCCCGTATTCGCGCAGTATTAAGAAGAATCGATATCCCCGAAGAATCCAAGAAGGATATTGTCCGTTATCCCGGACTGGAAATTAATATTTCGGATTATCTCGTTAAATTAAACGGCAAACCTGTAAACCTGACCAAAAAAGAAATAGAAATTCTTTGGCTTTTGGCTTCCAATCCCGGAAAGGTTTATTCCAGGGATAATTTACTGAACAGTGTCTGGGGATTTGAATATTTTGGCGATACCCGTACGGTAGATACACATATCAAAAGGCTCCGTGCTAAGATCGAAACAGTGGGTCTTTTTAGATGGGAAATCAAAACGATTTGGGGTGTAGGCTACAAATTTGAGGTGAACCATGATTAGAAAAAGAATTGCTTTCCAACTAACCACCGGGTTTGTTTTAATTGTTCTGGTTTCCATGCTTACCCTCGGACTGATTTTTGTCCAGGTGTTTCGTCAATATGCCTTTGAAAGCCGTCAACAAACCATGCTGGAAAGAGCAAGAAGCATCTCCCAGGTTGTGTCCGAAAACATGCAAAGTAATGGACAAATGCGCGGGTTTGGGGGGTTAATGCGTTTCCTGGATACCATGGCGGAGGCAAGAGTTTGGATCATGGACAAACAAGGAAATCCTCTCATTTTAACGGGCGGAATGGGAATGGGGATGGGAATGGGAATGGGAGCCGGATCAGGACAACAAGCTCATTCCTTCTATTCCGGTCCGCTCCCTGCAGAAGCAAAAAATGTCATCAATGATGTCGTTTCCGGCAAAGAATCAATAAGCCAAAGTTTTAGTGACGTATACCAGGAAGCAACTTTAACTGTCGGTGTCCCGATTATGGATTCCAACAAAAATATCATCGGATCCGTTCTTTTACACACTCCCGTAAACGGAATCACCGGCGCCCTATATAAAACAATAAGCATTCTCCTAATCAGTTTATTGATTGCTCTTGCCATCGCGATCGGACTGGGAGTTTTTTATTCCATCATTTTTACCCGCCCCCTGAAAGCAATGAACAATGCCGCCTTGGAAATGGCTCATGGGAATTACGGGGCAAGGACGGGAATAAACCGTCAGGACGAAATCGGCCAGCTCGGAAGCTCCTTAGATTATTTAGCCTCTGAACTTGCTGGCGCTATGGAAAAAATCAATCAATTGGAACAAGTACGAAGAGATTTTGTAGCCAATGTCTCCCATGAATTCAGGACTCCCCTAACGGTAATCAGGGGTTCCCTTGAGGCCCTTTCCGACGGCACAATCCAAAATCCTTCTGATATTGAAAGTTATTATAAACGTATGCTTTCGGAAACCAGGAGTCTGGAGAGACTGGTCAGTGACCTGGTGGAACTCTCCCGCCTGCAGTCCGGGAAAATCACATTGAACATTGAGCCCGTCCACATCCCCAGTCTTCTCTTTGATGTGGCCAAAAGTATGCAATCCATTGCGGATAAAAAGAAAATTTTGCTGGATTGCCATATCTCTGAGGATATCCCTCCTATTTCCGGAGATTATGACCGGTTCAGACAGTTGTTTGTCATTTTCATTGATAACGCCATAAAATATTCACCCGAAAATTCGGTTGTTACAATCCATGCAGACAAAAAAAATACCCTGAATGTAATCATTCAGGATCAAGGTTACGGAATAGCTCAGGAAGAACTTCCTTATATCTGGGACCGGTTTTACAAAACAGACAAATCGCGGAAAAGCAGCGGCACCGGTCTCGGTCTGGCTATTGCCAGACATCTGGTTCAGCTGCTTAACGGCCAGGTATCTTTAGATAGTCAAATTGGCAAGGGAACAACGGTCACGATAGCATTTCCCTTCGGTTCATCCAGTATAGCCTAAACATGATCGTATACGTTATAGATCATTTCGCCTCCATGATTACATGGGGGTTTTTATTATTTATTGATGAACAGTCTTTTACCGTAATTACTTAATTCTTTGTTTTACTACGCCAATAACCCCGGGCATAACAGATATGATAATAATCGCAAAAATAACAAAGGTAAAATTACTTTTGACAGAGGGCAAATTACCGAAATAATAACCTAAGAGTGTAAATAGTCCTACCCATGATACTCCGCCGATGATATTGTAAAAAGCAAATTTAGCAAAGTTCATATTCCCTATTCCGGCTACAAAAGGTGCAAAGGTCCGGATAATTGGAATAAACCTTGTTATAATAATCGTTTTTCCCCCGTGTTTGTGGTAAAACGCCTGGGTTTCATCCAAATAACGCTTCTTGATAAAGCGTACGTTTTTCTTTTGGTATATCTGCATCCCAATTTTTCTTCCAATAAAATAATTGACCGTATTCCCCAGGATCGCAGCCAGTGTTAATAAGATAAAGAGTAAAGAAACATTGAATGACCCGATCGCTGCAAAAGTGCCTGCGGCAAATATCAGGGAATCTCCGGGAAGAAACGGAGTAACTACCAACCCCGTTTCAATAAAGATAATAAAGAATAGCAGAAAATAACTCCAAAAACCATACGCTTGAATGATCATATCCATGTACTTATCAATATGCAAAACAAAGTCTATCGCTTGTGAGATCAGATCCAACAAAATTTTATCCCTCCGAATTCATGATTTAGCTTTATTTCCATATTATAACCACCTCGCGCGTTTGTGGTTACGCTATTTGAAAGGATGATAAGGTCTTAAGAAATCACTCCTTTTTATATAAGTTAACTATACTATGTTATTCGTTCTATTTGTAAGATAATCCTTTTATTAATCTTTCTATTCCAATAATTCATGATGCGACTTTCCCATCCAAACCAACAGTAGAATTACCAGGATGCCAGCAACTCCGCCACACATGAATAATCCGATTGAGGCCCCGAAAACTTCCATAATACTCCCGGCAAAAAAATTTCCAAGCGGTGTCATGCCGTTATTGCTCAAAGCATATACACTCATAACCCGTCCGCGGTATTCATCACTTGAATTTAATTGAATGATTGAGTTAACGGAAGTTAAGAAAAGAACGTTGGAAAAGCCGATGAGGATTACTGCCGGCATCACCAAATAGTAATTATGCAGGAAACTGGCTATTATTTCAAAAAGGCAGATTAAAAAGGCGCCCAGGAAGATGATGCTTTGTTTGGGAATACGAACTCTCGCCGCAACAAAAAGAGCCCCGATTAACGACCCGAATCCCATAGCCGAGAGAAGGAATCCATATCCGTGAACCCCCAATCCGAGCACTCTATCGGCGAAAACTGGTATGATTACTTCCATGTTGATGGCAAAGGCTCCAATGGCCAGTAAAGCTAAAATAGGGATACGAAGAGACGGAAGCCGCCAAATATACATAATTCCATCGTGAATACCGGCAATGATGTTTTTGCGCTCTTTCTGAATTTTGGCTGCTACCGGTTTCGTAAGAATCAGGCTAAAAATAACGGGAATAAAGCTTATCCCATTAAGAAAAAAACAGAGGGCCGCCCCGTAGCGGGCCATCAGAACAGCGGACAATGCCGGACCGGCTATTCTCGCGAAGTTAAAAACACTGGAATTAAGAGCAATGGCATTGGGCAAATCCTTTCTGCCAACAAGCTCGATCACAAAAGACTGCCTGCTGGGCATATCAACGGTCATCAGAAAACCAAATACCAAAGCTAATACGATGATCTGCCAGTATTCCGCCTTTCCGCTCCAAACAATTGCAGCAAGGATTACTGCCTGAGCCATCATCGTGATTTGAGTAATTATCAGTATTTTTTTCTTGGAATAACGGTCTATTATCACTCCTGCAAACAAAGAAAAAAGAAGCATTGGCCCGAACTGGGCTACTCCCAGTAATCCCAATAAAAAAGCTGACTTCGTAAGGCTGTATACCAACCATTGCTGGGCCGTTCTCTGCATCCAGGTTCCAATCACCGAGATAATCTGACCCAGCCAAAAATACCGGAAGCTTTTGTGAAAAAGAGCCGGAAAGTTCCGTTCCAATCTATTCAGCATGATCCCTGCCATAAACATCTCTCTCTTTTGATTTAAGCAATACTTCTATATCGATTATGTTCCAATGTTACATGAGCCAGTTCTAATATATTCGTAACTATGATTTTGAACTAATTATGATTTCTCCAATTATTTAAAACTAGTTTTTCTTACTTTAATTTCTGCCAGAGTCCAGATTACAATTGGTATTATCACTTGTAAAGGAAAAGCGTAATAAGGATACACTTTAAAAGCCCAATATTTCATCTCCATAATATTATCATAAAAAATGGAAGAAAAATAAATCATTAATAATCCGGTCTGTATAAACTATCGATCTGTAATCCTTTAGATTAAATATTTTTCCAATTCCATTACAAGCGACCAACAAACAGATTGAGCTTTTTGTAAAAACACCAAAAATAAATACGCCGGACACAGTTACTTCAATTCTTTGCAGGAAATCGCCGATACTTATCCTGCTTACAGCTGCATAAGACGGAAAATAAAAGCTTCCAAGCATATTGCCTAACACGGTGATATTTCTAATAGTAGTAATAATAACAATGATCGATGAGATCATTATCCCCCAATAAAAAACCTTAAAAGGTGACCTTTTTGTTTTTAATGAACAATTTTACCTATAGCTTTTCCAAATGTGATATTCAGAATATCAAATAAATCTCTTCCCTGGAAAAGTGATAGTATTCTGGAAAACACCAACAACATAGGAATAGCCATAATGACGCCTACTATTCCGGAGATCCATGCATCATTTTTAGCATCTCCTCCAATGCCAATAATCAGAGTACTTCCCATAACAAATATAATGACTAAACATATTGCTTCCTTGTCTGTAATTTGCTCTTTTTGAAACATGATAAGCCTACTTTCCAAATATAGAAATAATTAATTCTTTAATTGGATTCGTCCTTCGTCATCCATAAAGTTTTGTGTACCTTCTATTTCGTCAACACCAACTATTGTATCGATATTTAAGTTAATTTTAATATCTTTGCCATCTACAACAGGTTTTACTCGTGTTTTACTTTTAAATATTTCAAGGGAAACTGGTGTGGCTGCATCATTTCCTTCCATTTTTTCAACTAACACTCCGCCTTTAACCTCATTTTTGATAAAAAGCAAATCTTTTGTTTCTTCACCATTGAGAAAGCCTATCACCTTATCCTCTTTGAAAATTGCGGTTCCCATAATAAAAGGCAGCGTTTTTTCATTAATTTCCTTAAGATTTACTTCAGGAGCTATTGCAGATGTCCCTTTAGCCTGCAGATTGATATCAAACTGTAAAATATCGGTTCTAGGAGCCTTACTTAAACCCACCTAATTTCTTATCATCTCTTCCAATACAAAAGACTTGATTTCTTCTGTCGTACCTTGGCCGCTGAATATTTCTTTAGCGGAATCTCCTCCTGAAATTACGATAAATACATCTGCCCGTGTTTCAGAGTCACGATTATACCAATCAATAATCTTTGTTACTCCTTCACGTGCAATTTCCTTACTTAAAATAATCACTTTCGCATGACTCCAATAAAGTCTTTTTCCGGATAAGGATATTACATTCCTTACCGCATCAAACATGGTATTCCCTTCTGTCGTAACCGTTTTTGATGTGATTTTCGGATCTCTCCCTCCGCTAGTCTGTAAAATTTCAACAGTTACTTCATATTGACCGTTCGTCCCTTTATCAACAGCGACTCCGGCCACAATAGCCAATTTATCTACTTCTCTATAATTCCAACATCCATTAAGGAATATTAAACTTATCAGGATTAACAACACCAGCAAGGCCATTCTTTTTTTTTCATATATCTAGTTCTCCTTGCCTTTCCTCGATGACTGTCTGACCAAGTTATTCTTTGCAATAATTTTAGGCCTTAAAGTCATCGTCCACCATGGGGCACGAATCCAGGCGTCCTGTCCGTCATGGTTTTTTGCTCTGGTGACATTCATCATGTAAGGCACACCGAAAGAACGGATACTCATTAAATGCAGGTATAGAACAATAAAACACATAAAGAATCCGTAGACCCCTAAAAACGAAGCACCCAATAATAAAAAAGTTCGAAAAATAATGGTTGCAGTGATAAAATTCATGTTGATTAAAGTCATGATTCCAGTTAGAGCAGTCACAATAATGACAGGAGCACTTACCAATTTTGCTTCTACAGCAGCCTACCCCAATACAAGCGTACCAACAATGTTTACTGCCTGTCCTATAGGAGATGGCATTCTGGTACCGACCTCCCGTAAGACATCGAATATAAAGAACATGATAAATAATGATACTGCCGTTGGGACCGGAACGCCCTGCCTTGAAGCAGAGATGCTGAGTAACAAGGGAGTAGGCAGCATTTCCTGATGGTAAGTGACAAGCGACAGAAAAATTGCAGGAACAACAATGTGGAATACCGCAGTAAAACCCCTGATAAGCCGATTGATGGTAGAAAATATGTAATTATTATAGTAGTCCTCATTTGCCTGAAAATTCTCGACAACTAGATAGGGGACTGTTAGAACAAAGGGACTTCCATCAACAAACAAAGCTATTCTGCCCTCCAGAAGCTTGGCTGCAATTACGTCCGGTCTTTCGCTTGAGCCTACCGTCTCAAATGGGGAATAAGGTGCATCTTTGATCAGTTCCTGAATATACCCGGAATCAATAATTCCATCAATTTCTATTCTATCCAGGCGCTGCTCCAATTCACTCAATACACCCTCCAAAGCTAAACCTTCAATATAACAGATGCAGGTCTTGGTATGTGTTCTCTCCCCAATTTCTCTGAACTTGAACTTTAAGTCAGGATTTATTATTTTGCGCCGTACCAACGACAAGTTTATCAGAATTGATTCTGTAAAGCCTTCCCTTGGTTCACGCACAACTCTTTGAGACACAGGCTCGCTGATTGACCTTGTCTGCCATCCTTTTGAATTAATAACTAACGCTTTGTCATATCCTTTCAATAAAAAAAATGTATCCCCATAAATAACCGAACCGACTATTTTGTTAACTTCGGTTTCCAAAGTTACATTATTTGAAACAATAACTTTCTTCTTTAACTCTTCTAATAAATTTTCATTTTCTATATCTATTGATAAATCACTCCGGAGAATAGGCTGAATGATATTCTCGTTAATAATTTCTATATTCACCATTCCATCAAGATAGACAATACAGCATTTTGCAGCTTCTAACCGCTTATTTTGGAATTCTCTAACAATCAACGTTTCATCATTTTTGAAAATATTTTTAAATAAAGATATATTCTGATCCAGAGATTTATTCAAAGCCTTAACTTCTATATTTCTATTTGTTTCCTTACTACTGCATCCAATAATCTCTGATTTTCTTTTTCTATATTTTTTAGACATACTATCACCCGGGTTAATTATTGTAATGTTTTCTTATTATCTCCGATTTGTACTATCTTAGCTATGTATTCAAATAATGATATAAAAAAAATTCCTTCTTTTTTGGGCATCGCAGGCATAATCATTTCCCTGGTAATGCTGCGCGGTGGGGTATTCAGTAAAGCAGCATCCTACTGCGGAGTTCTGGGTACCACCATCTTATTCATCTTTACAATCTGGGCAACTTTTATTCCTTCTTCTTACAATTTGGCCTTGATTTTTGCCATGTTCGGAGGGCTTTTAAGCATTGCCTGGTTAATCCTGATTGCCCGAGAGCTATCTCATTGAGCTCGTTTAGACTGACAAAACATGAAGGAGATATAAATGAAGCTTAAAGATTTATCCACCAAGGAAAGAATTATTAGCGCTACAATTGATTTGATTATGGAAAACAAGGAGGTTAACCAGATACCAATAAGCAGTATTGCGGAACGGGCCGGGGTAGGAATCGGCTTAATCAACTACCACTTTCAAACAAAAGAAAATTTGATCAATCAATGTGTTCAGCAGGTCATCGGCAAATTATTCGGCTCATTTGAAGAGGTCTCCGCGAATCTTACCGGCTTACAACCTGCTGATAAATTAAAATCTCTGATTCAATTTATTGCGGCTTTTATGGCAGAAAATCGGGAGCTTGCCCGAATATCTACTCTAACCGATTTATCCAACGGTAAAGAGAATGATAACAGCAGTTATATGATGAAAACTTATTATCCTTTCATTAAAGAAGCCTTTCAAGGAAATAGGAGCGAAAAGGAACAAAAGGTAATTTTGCTGGCGCTTATATCTACAATTCAAGTAACTTTTCTTAGAAGCGATATCAACGACATATCCGGCTTTGACTTTTTTGATCCGGACCAGAGAAACGAGTTTTTAGAAATTTTAGTGGATCTTCTTAAGTAACCGCCGACAATGAAGAACCAATAAAAAACCTTTGCCTCAATGTTTTGAGCGTAAGCGTAAACTAAAGCAGCGGATTGTCAGAGAAGCGGCAGAATGAGAAAATATCCCAAAGTGTCTAGTGTCACCAAAAGAGTCTGAGGGAGACACTTAGATAGAAAGGGAGTGTCTCAAATGGAGCAGAGCCTGCAAG
>JAAYUV010000085.1 GCA_012517475.1 Peptococcaceae bacterium
TCACGCATCCGTGGCGAGCCGCTCATTGCCATCCATGGCATCGCGGCACTAGGCCATCCCGTGAAGGCTATTAAAAGCCTTCACGCATCGAAACAGCCGCGCTCCGCATCGCGTTACGCATGCGTAACGCGCTTGACGCTGCCTATACATTATGGAAACTAGTCGTTTTGCAACAGCCCCCCCTTCTTTTCTATTATGTAGAAATTTTTATGGAGGTAAAATGATAGCAGTTAATCAGGTGTTAAATCATGTAAAGCATTGGGTGAAGGAAGTAGGTCAAATACAGAAAGAGAATCTTGGCAAAAAGAATCTCCTGATAGAAACAAAGTCTAATGAATACGATCTGGTAACGGAAGTGGATAAGCTTTCTGAGGAGTATTTTATTAAAGCTATAAAAGAGGAATACCCGGATCATTGCATTCTTTCTGAAGAATCCGGAGAATATGAAAACAACGGGTCACCCTATCGTTGGATTATTGACCCGTTGGACGGAACTACAAATTATGCTCAAGGATTGCCGATTTTCTCCATCTCTGTTGCGTTACAACAAAATAATGAAACGATTCTGGGTGTGGTATATCTTCCTATGCTGGATTTGCTGTTTGAAGCAGTTCGGGGACAAAAAGCGTTTGTTAATGGAAGAAAAATAATGGTGGGAAATAAGGAAAACTTAAAAGAATGTCTTTTGGCAACCGGTTTTCCCTATGACCAAGCCACCAACACGGATAACAATACCAATTATTTTTCGCATTTTGTACCCAGATCCAGAGGAATCAGGCGTCTGGGTTCAGCGGCATACGATTTGGCCAATGTGGCTTCGGGCGTTTTCGATGCTTACTGGGAGCTGAACCTATCTATATGGGATGTTGCCGCCGGAATCCTTTTGGTGGAAGAGGCAGGCGGAAAGGTAATTCGCCTGGAGAATAAAAGGGGAATTTCAATCATTGCAGGCAATGATACCCTCTCACAACTGATTTATAGGGATATCCAATCTATGTAAACGTTACTCCCTTAACAATAAAAGATGGGCCCAAAAGGGGAAGGTTTGATTTTACATCGATCTCTACAGTTTCGGAAACTTCCAGTTCCTTGTCAATATATATAGTAATTTCTTCATCAACATATTTGTTAAAATCATTTTCCTTTTGTTTCTTAGAGCCTGCCCCTGACCAGAGGCTTTTATAATCGCCTGCTCAACCACGGCAGGAAATCTTTCCGATAGTAAATATCCCCCCTTTGCGCTTTATGATATTCTTTGCTTCTAAAGCAATTTTAAATTTCAATGTATTACACCCCCAAGACAATAGCTATAACATACCCCTAATAGGTATATTATAGCGGTTTTTATACCCATAATCAATCGTTGGGGTTTAAAATATTTTGATCAAAAAATCAGATAAGCATAAAGAGGATAAGATTCCCGTAATGGAGAATCTTTAATCAATTGTGATTCAGGGGGGAATATTATGCTGGGAGAACTGATTAATCAAGGTTATGGAGAGCAGGAAGACTTAAACTGTGCTGAGAAATTGTTAAGTGCTGCGAATAAAGTATATCATTTAGGCCTGGATAAAGAAGATATAAAATTGGCATCGGGTTTTGGAAGCGGAATGGCAATTGAGGATAAATGCGGAGCTTTAACTGCATCCATCATGGTTCTGGGGAAAATGTTTGTAATAGACAGAGCTCATGAAAGTACCAGGATTAAGGAACTTGCCAAAGAATTATTTGAAGAATATCAAAAGGAAATGGGTTCAGTTGATTGCGCCCCTCTCAAAAAGAGCTACAGGACTGAAGAATTGAAATGCAGGTACGTGATTTTCAAGGCGGCTGAAATCTTAGAACGGATTGTCCAGAGAGAAAGTCAAAACACCATAAACAAAAATATGGAATAACGGGTTGCCTGTGCAGGGGAGATGAAGAAGTCAGGGTGGATGAATACGAACAGAAAATTTTAAAGGAACTTAAAGCGTGGCAAAAAAAGATGACACGTAAACCTACGTTCACGGACAAAGTTGCAAAAAACATCCAAACCAGGGTTAATCATTTAATCCCTCAAAAAGCACATGCTATCATCACTTCGGCAATTAAGAACATGGTTATTGCCGTTTTGGCCGGATCGGAATTTATCACTAAAAACCCAATTCAAAAACTGTCCATGGAACAGCGTGAGATCATTGTTCGAAAAAAAATTGCATTTTATAAAAGAACGGCCAGCCTTGAGGGGGCAGGGACGGGTGCAGGGGGAATCTTTATCGGACTTGCCGATTTTCCTCTTTTGCTCACCATTAAAATGAAGTTCCTTTTCGACATAGCCAGTGTGTATGGCTTTGATGTCAGAGATCTTAAAGAAAGAATATATATTCTGTATCTTTTCCAACTGGCTTTTTCCAGCAGGCAAAAAAGAGGAGAAATTTATTCCAAAATATTTAATTGGGATGAATTTATCGAACAACACCCGCCTTCTATGGAATCAATCGACTGGCAAACTTTTCAACAGGAATACCGGGACTATATTGATCTTGCCAAGATGCTCCAGCTGGTTCCGGGGATAGGAGCATTTGTTGGTGCCTACGCAAATTACAAGCTCTTGGATGAACTGGGAGAGACAGCAATGAACGGTTACCGGTTAAGATTGTTATTGGAGCCGGGACCAGGGATAGGGAGAAAAACCTGAGAAAGGAAGCTAATGATGGAAGAAGGGTTAAAAAAATTGGAACAAAATTTGAAGTGGGCTTTTTTGACACAAGCCGCGAGTGAAAATGAAGCGAATATTATTGAATCCGTTTTGCTCTCGGAGGGAATACCGGTTATGAAGAAATATCAAGAGGCAGGCGAATATTTAGTAATTTATATGGGAATGACCAATTTTGGAGTAGATATTTATGTGCCGGAAAACAAGACCGAAATAGCCAAAACTTTACTGACCAACGAGTTTGAACAGGAATTCGGGGAAGGTATGGATGACGTATGATAACAAACATCGTATTTGTTAGAGAAATGTTTAGGAGTGAGCGAAGGTGAGAAAAGTAAAGGTTATTGCCGACAGTACCAATGATCTTTCCTTTGAGATACTTCAGCAATATGATATTGATGTTGTTCCGTTGTATGTGGAATTTGGTGAGGAAACCTATAAAGATGGGGTAGATATTATACCCGAACAATTATTTCAGCTGGTTTCGGAAAAAGGGATTTTGCCCAAAACGGCCGCCCCGTCCCCCTTTGATTTTATATCTGTTTATACCAAATATATCGAGGAAGGGATGGATATTCTGGTAATAACCCTATCCGCAAAAATGTCTTCCACTTATCAGAATGCTGTTTTAGCGGCCTCCGAATTTCCAAAGGGGAGGATCCGGGTAATTGATTCTCAAAACCTTACAACAGGAATTGGGTCTCTGGTTATGATTGCAAGGGAAATGGCGGAGAAGGGGATTGAAATTCATTCCATTGCTCAGGAGCTTGAAGCATTGGTTACTAAGGTGAAAGTGAGTTTTGTCATTGATACCTTGGAATATCTTTATAAAGGGGGCAGGTGTAATGTGATTCAAAATTTATTGGGAACTGCTCTCAAGATAAGACCCATCATCGCTGTAGAGGATGGCAGGATGATTGTAGAAGATAAAGTCAGAGGGGATAAAAAACGGGCGATTGAAAAGTTGCTGGAAAAACTCTTTAAAAATCCTCAAAGTATATATCAAAATAGAATCATCATTCCATACTCCCTGGGAAGTGAAGAAGATGCTGAACTAATGAAATCTATGATTCAAAAGGAATTGCCCGGAACAGAAATCCTTATTACGAAGGCCGGCTGCGTAATATCCAGTCATTGCGGGATGAAAACACTTGGATTGAGCTATATTCAAAAGTAAATAAAAAAGTAGTAGTTAACAAATATCCTTTTTTTTGTTAAGATAGGTATGGATTTAGTTTGTGAATAAACAAACATATACAAAACAACAACATTATATCAGGAAGGGGAGGGAGTAAAATGGGAGCAAAATTTTCTGTAACTTTTCCTGCGGCTTTTGTGTTAGCAGCTCTGATTATCTTCACCATCGTAGCTGCATAAATTTTCAGGGTCAATGAAGGACGGCATTATAATTGTTTACTCGATGAGCTCTGTTTAAGGGCTCATTCTTACTATATATTTAAAATCGAAGGAGTTCTTCTGTGGGTATGTACAGGACAAAATTGAAAATCAAAGTGTGTCTTGTGGTTCTGTGTTTCTTTTTGTTCTCAGGAACTCAAAGATCCCCCGTGTATGCCCAGGAGCCCCAGCCTTTCTCACAAAGCATATTGGGTGGGATTTCGGCCCAACCTCGTTTTGTTTATCTTAACGGCCAGGAGGAATCCCTTCTTCTTCCGACTACTTCAGGATTATACCTGATTAAAGACGGTAGGGTTATCAGTCATCTTCTTCCAGGGAAAGAAGTATCTTTTGCAGTAGTAGTACCTGATCTGGATTCTGATGGCGCCAGGGATTTGGTTATCTCGGTACGGGATGGCTTGCTGCCGAATGTTTATGGCGTAAGCAGCAAAACCGGTCAGATTTTTTGGTGGTTTTCACCCGAAGAATTGAGTTTTTTCAATACTTTCGGGTGGTTTCAAAGTCAACCGGATATCAGGGGAATTCTTCCCCCTGTTACAAAAGACGATCAATATATTTATGTTACTTCCGGTAATACTTTGTATAAGATTTGGGTTGCTGACGGAAGTGTTGTATGGGAACATCGGGAACAGGAAGCGATTGTCTCTTCTGCCAGGATCCTTGATGTCGACGGGGATAAGGAAGAGGATGTATGCATCGCCAACCAATCAGGCGAAATCATTGCTCTTGGCGCGCAATCCGGAAAAGAACTATGGAGTCAGAAAAACAGAATAGGATTCTTTGTATGGAGAGATGAGGGTAATGACAAAACGAAGGTCTTTTCTAACGGCAAAAATGTTTTGACTGTCAGAGCCAATGGGAGAATCGACGTTTATAATTCGATCGACGGCAAAAGTGTCTGGAAGAAGGACTTCTCCAAAGAAAAGCCCGGACCCGTCTCTGATCTCGAAAGCCAATTTGTCGGCAACATTGACGGAGATGAATTCCCGGATATTATATTGACCTCTGAACAGACCAAGAAGGTTTTTTGCCTGAACGGAAAAACCGGTGATATAAAGTGGGAATTTAATCTATCAGGTTCAGGAAAGAAGATCCTGACCACAGCCCAGGAGACAAAAGAAAAAAAGACTTTGTTTATTCTGAATCCGGTCAGTTCAAACGCTCAGAATTTTATTTTGCTGGACATGAAAAATGGCAAGGTGATACAGGAAGGAATTAGTCCATTAGGCTATGATGAGTCCGTTTCAGGAAGTCATTTTGTGGCGACTGATCACTTGGGCAGAATTTTAACTGCGGGTTTTGCACCGGAGGTTTGTCTTCTTGATGATGGAATGAAATACCGGATTTGGTCTATCACGAGGTTGTTCGACGCGGGGTTCATAAAAGTCAGTACGGCATCGCAAGAATCTCTGCTTCTTTTCTCTTCCGGCAAAAAAAACGGAGAGAATAAGATTGCTCTGATCCGGAAGATTTCCCAGGATGGACGAATTCTGTGGGAGTATGGTTTAGAGCAGTCTTTACTAAATATGTTTGAGGGGATAACAAAAATTAAAACCGGCGCTGATTATGATAAGGATGGGATTAATGACATTGTCGGAGCATTATCACCTTCGGGGACATCTGCCCCGGCCAAAATTATTGCTCTAAGCGGCAGTACGGGAAATATCCTCTGGATAACGGATTTACTTCTTTCCGAAGAGGTAAAATCCCTTTTGCAGTTTGATGATATCAGTGGTGACGGAGTACCTGAAATCATGGTAGGGACCTCTTATCACTTCTTTGTCCTGGACGGAGCCGGCGGTAAGATGATAAATAACTGGCCACATTATAATCTTAAGGAAAAAACCTATTTTGAACCGACAAAAGGATTGGCCGAGAACGTTATTCTTCTTCCGTCGGTCGATCTAAATAAAGATGGTCTCAGGGATATTTTTGTTATTTCCCCTCAAGAAATCAGGTTGGGTTTAACAAATAAACTGAAGGGAATAGATTTCTATACCAAGGACCTCTATAAACTTGCTCAAGGGGAATATGACCTCGAACAAGCACGTCTTATCAGTGATTTGGATCAAGACGGGTGCCCCGAACTTGTTTTGAAAAAGAAAACCGGGGACAAAAATACGGACCTACAAATCATTTCCGGAGCAAACGGCCGTCAAATGATCTCTCTAACGGGGGTTAACCCTATTCTTGAATCAGCAGGGGTAGATTTTAATCACAGCGGAACAAAAGATGTTTTCTATTATGATCAGACGGGAAACACAGGGGGAGTACTAAAAATCCTGGAAGGCAACAACGGAAATGTAATCTGGACTTATCCGGGGTTTAATGGGAACAATGCTTTTCAGGATTATAAAAATATACCCGGTTGTGTTCTGGATGATTTGAACGGAGACAGTATTCCGGAGTTTGCGGTTTTGAAAAACACAAGTTCCGGGATGGGTTTGGTTATTGATGTTTTTGATGTTGCCGGAGGATGGGAACAACCTTATAAGACGCTGGTCCTCCAACAAGACTCTGCCGGCAAGATGACAAGGTCATGGTCTGCAGGGTATTCTCTTACCAAGATCCAATACGAAAATAAGCCTTATCTGGCTGCGGTCGGCAGGGTTGGCGGCAAGGATGCGGGAACAAAACTTATCCTTTTTGATTACCGGCAGGAAGTGACTGCTGCTGTCTACCCGGTTTCCAGCAAAAAATTCAGCCTATACCGTGAGGGGCTGATCGCTGAAGATTTCCAGGGAAAGGTAAGTCTCCTGAGCTTCCCTAAAACGGATTCGAACGTCAAGATTGTCAATCAAAGCAATGCCTCTCCCATCCAGCTTCAATGGCAAAACAATAACAAATTTGTCCGAACCCAGATTTTTGTTGATAATTTGCTGGCCTTGGAAACAAAGAATGAAAAGGCCGCCCTCGAGCTTTCGGAAGGGGAGCATTCCATAGGGGTAGCCCAGTACTCTCTTGACGGAAAATATGAGTATCATACCTTCAAAGTAACCGTGGTTAAAAATAGAATGGTCCAATATGTCCTGTTCGGGATTACCGCTTTGTTTTTCCTGTTCGTTATATTTATCCCTTATTTAATCAGACGACGCATGAAGGCAGGTGCAAATCATGTCTAATCATGCTTTAGTCGTTTTAAATCTTTATAAAAAAATTAATAATAAAACGGTTCTTAACGATTTTAATTTAGCCGTGAAGCAGGGTGAGATTCACGCCCTGACAGGCTCAGCCGGTGCGGGAAAGACTACCCTTCTTAATATTTTAGCGGGCACGGTTCAGCCAAATAATGGGACGGTAAGAATATTGAACAGGAAAGCAGGGAGTTTGGAAGTTCAAAAGATGATCGGGTATGTCCCTGCCAAGCCTTCTTTTTATCCCGGGCTCAGAGTCCTTGAATACCTCGTATATATGGGAATCCTATCGGGGCTTGAGCAATTTGAAGCGGTGTCAAGGGCGGTTTCCTTATTAAAAAAAGCGGAAATGTCCGCTTTTAAAGAAAAATTTCCTCTTGATCTTCCAAGTGGAATGAAAACCAAAATAGCCGTTGTCCAGAGTCTTCTCTCCAGGCCTTCTCTCCTGCTTTTGGATGAGCCCGTTACGGGTATGGATCAGGCAGGGAAAGACAGTATTTTGCAAATGATTAAGGAAATGGCGGCCAGTGATAATATTACTGTTCTTCTTACATCTGCCCTCTGGACAGATGTTGCATCCATCGCAGATAATATAACCATTATTCAAGACGGAAGGTCTATACTAAGTGACGAAACAGCAAATATCATTGAGTTTTCAAGCCAAGGCGTTTTCATTCTTCAAACATCCAACAACGAGTTACTGCTGGAAGTTTTCCGCAGAATGGCATATTTAAAATATATCGTCCGGTCAGAACAAGATGTCATTACGGTAATTACCGGCAAAGTAGAACGGTTTAAAAAAGATTTGCCGGGTATTCTTTACAAACTTCAATTAGAGTTAATGTTCTTTCGCCAGGAAGAGATCAATCTGGGGAATATTTCACAGTATTTATTGAAGACAGAAGGTGATTAAATGGGATTAATTTTTCGGATGGCTTTGACAAGAACATTACGGCCAAAATTAGTTGTTTTATACTTGATAATCAATGCGGCAGTAACTGTCGTGACAGCCTTATTTGTTGAAAATCTATCCGGCAGTCCTGTTCTTCAGGGTGGTGTCATCTCATTTAACATGTATTTCGCCAAATTAGTTTTTCTTTGGATCTTAGGGGTATCTATTCTGCTCTGGATTGCAGTTCATGGAATCAGGATGATTGGCCTGGAAAAAAAGGAAGGAACGCTATTATTACTTGTTAGTAAACCCGTATCGAGATATCGTATTATTTTAGGAAAATATTTTGCCTTAATTTTCTCTGCTCTTGTAGTTGGCGTAAGCTCCCTGTTTCTTGACCTTTCTGTGATTGTCCTCATGTTTTCTCCGGATCCGGTAATTATTTTACAGCTTTTTAAAACAATCCCTTTTCTGTCTTTGTACTTGCTTTTTTTAAGCTTTTGTACTTCGGCATTTTCGCTAAGTGTATCCATATTGTCTAAGACCTTAAAAAAAACATATTTTGTATTGTCCCTGATCATACTATTTATTTATTTTGGTGTTCCGTTGCTAAGACCAGGTGTTGCTCTTTATCAGGAATTGCGCTTTTTATTGTATTTTGACATTAATACACACCTGAGCAGCATTTTTCATTATTTTTTATCCTTACCCCCCGGTATTATACTGTCGCCGAAGATCCTATGGGATTTGTCCGACTGGTATACCGGTATTTTACCGTCTTTTTTAAAAATTGCATGGCTTCAGGATTATCATATAAAATTATTGGTAAATCCACAGTTGGTTTTAGTCATCTGGTTAACCGTCAGCATGTTTGTGCTCGGTCTCTCCGCAAGACGGTTTAACAAGATGGATATCATGGAATAAAGGAGATAGGCTATTGGCACATACCAGGCAGCATCTTTTCGTTTTTCTGGGAGTTATGTTCATCTCTTTTTCTTCGATTTTTATCAGGATGGCGGAAGCTCCAAGTCTTATTATTGCTTTTTACAGACTTTTGTTCACTGTGCTTTTGCTACTGCCCTTGTTTTTGCGGGAAGGCATATCCGAACTAAAGACCTTAAATCGTAATCTTATTGTCCTCTCGACTATGAGCGGAGTGTTTCTCGCACTGCATTTTTATGCTTTTATGGCTTCTTTGAAATATACTTCCGTCACAAGCAGTACGGTGTTGGTTACGATTCATCCCATATTCGTAGGGTTAGGGTCCTTTTATTTTCTGAAAGAAAAAATGTCTTCCGGTTTTGTTAAAGCCGTATTCATAACCCTGATTGGAGGAATCGTCATATCCATAAGTGATGCCGGACAAGGTAATTCGGCATTGTTTGGGGATGTTCTCGCTTTTCTCGGGGCTTTGTTAATGACGCTGTATATGTTGATCGGAAGGGTTGCAAGACAGAAAATCTCTGTAACTACCTACACTTTCTGGGTCTATCTAAGCAGTACAATTACCCTTTTTGTAATCAACCTGATTGTCAAAAAACCATTTTACCCATATGCCATGAAGGAATGGATTTTATTCCTGGCCATGGCGTTTGTTTGTACGGTTCTTGGTCATAATGTTTTGAATTGGGCTTTAAAATTTTTAAATCCTACTTTTATTTCTACTGCGATCTTAGGAGAACCTGTTTTCGCCACCTTTTGGGCAATGCTCTTTTTTTCTGAATTCCCAGGTATGTTTCAATTAATTGGAAGTTCAATTGTCATTTTTGGTTTATTAATGTTAATTAAAAAAACAGAACAGCCTAAGATATAAAAAATGGATGGTAATTACATAAATGGAATATCATATATATTGTGTCCCGGTAAGATTTTTACTATAATCGGAGATAAGTTTGTAATAATATATGGGAGATAAAATGAAAAATTTACTAACTAAATATGACGATGCATTTCTTTCTATTGCCATACCGATAGTCGAACATGATGAGTATCAAAAGATGAGAACGATTCCTCATCACCATGGATCAGTTTTTGAGCATTGTTTAGATGTAGCTTATTTATCCTATCGGATGGCTTCAAAGCTCAGACTTGATGTCGTTTCCACGGTCAGGGGAGCCTTGTTGCATGATTTTTACCTATATAAATTCAAAAAAAGAAAAAACAAGAATCTTCTGGCTGAAAGCTACAGGCATACCCGTAATCACCCGAAAATTGCTAAGGAAAATGCCTCGAAATACTTTGAATTAAACGAAAAAGAAATTGATATCATTACTCATCATATGTTTCCAATCGGTTTGCCCAGAAGTTATGAAGCTTGGATCACAACATTGGCTGATAAGAGTTTGGCTATACTGGAATATTCTATACGGGCGGCAGGGTATGCTAATTCAAAACTGGACAAAGCCTTTTATCCCAGTGTAATAGAAGAAACCGAATATAAAGTGGGATAAATAAGCAAAAGTATTGTCTTTAAACCGGGTTACCGGTTTTTTTTATGGGTTAATTGATTAATCTTACCGGATATTTTTAAGACCTGAAAAAATATGTAATAATATACTATAGTATCGGTTGTTAATTCCATAATGGAAAAGTTATTACGGGAAAAATAATTTATTATCGGATAAGATTGTAATTTTACCACGGTATGTTAAAATCGGACTATAATGTATTCCAGGAGTTTTTTCCTTTATGAACAATCAAAACGATTTTAATAAAATTCTAAAAGAAAAAGGATACAAGTTTACAAGTCAGAGAAAACATGTTTTTGATGTCGTTGTTGAAAATGACGGTAAACATCTTAACAGCCAGGAAATTTATGAGCTTGTGCGGAAAAAATATCCCGAGATCGGGGTAGCAACTGTTTATAGAACACTTGCTCTTTTGGAAGAAATGGGTTTAATTTATGGCGTGGATTTCGAAGACGGGTTTCGCAGATATGAAATTGCCAAAAATGAAGAGGAACATCGTCATCACCATTTAATCTGCTTAGAATGCGGTTCCATTAAGGAAATGGAAGAAGATCTTCTGGGAACGATAGAGGAAAGAATTTACCAAAATAATCAGTTTAAAGTCATAAATCACCGTGTGAAATTTTACGGTTATTGTGAAAATTGTATCACTAAAATGAATATCAAATAATTTTAAAGCCATACTTCTTAGTATGGCTTAATTACTAAAATACTTTTCTTTAAACGGACTTTTCTGACATTGTTTAGAAAGGTAATTTTTGTTAAAATTAATAGGACTTTAAGAGAATTACAGCCATCATCAGGAGTCAATTCATGGGAACATATCAGAAAACAAATGTTATCAGAATTCTGGAATCTCAAGGCATAGCACATGAAGTTTTCGAGTATTCGGTGGAAGATGGACAACTTGATGCCATTTCAGTTGCCCGAAAAGTTGGTTTTGATCCGGATCTGGTATTTAAGACATTGGTTACTTCGGGAAAGAGTACCGGGATAAATGTTTTCGTCATTCCCGGTAATTGCGGACTGGATCTGAAAAAGGGAGCCGAAGCAGCCCAAGATAAACATATCGAAATGCTTAAGTCAAAAGATCTTTTGCCGCTAACGGGCTATATTCATGGTGGTTGTTCTCCCATCGGGATGAAGAAAGAATATCCTACTTTTTTGGAAGAGATGGCATCCCAGTACGAATTTATTGTGATTAGCGCCGGGAAAATAGGCCTTCAAGTAAAAATCAGCCCACGGGACCTTGTGACGCTCACTGGAGCTAAATATGTAGACCTTGTGTAGTGGGGAATCGAAACCAATTTGGTAAGAGAGGTCATGATATGAAATATTCACGTGGGATTATTAATTATGACCTTAATTTTATACTGGATCAAATTTCTGATGATTATTCCAAAATTGAAGCAGGCAGGATTGAACTGGAGGATATTCTATTTGATTTGCATCATGTCTTGACAAACTTTCCAACATTGTTACACACAAGGCAAAAAGCAAAGATCTGAATCTAATCTTTGATATTGATCCGGAAATTCCCTCTAAGCTTATTGGAGACCCCCTCCGGCTGGAAGAAATCCTGATTAATCTCGCAAGTAATGCAATTAAGTTTACGGAGCAAGGAAATATTGTTATTGGGGTTGAAGTTATTGAATTAGACCTTGATCGTATTCTTCTTCGTTTTAATGTAAAGGATACCGGGATCGGGATGACAAAGGCCCAAGCCAGCAGGCTCTTTCAGGCATTTCAGCAGGCTGATGGTTCGATTTCGCGAAAATACGGGGGAACTGGTTTGGGGTTAGCCATCAGTAAAGGGTTAATCGAAGCAATGGGCGGGGAAATCTCAGTTCAAACCGAGTTAGGCGCAGGAAGTAATTTTATTTTCACTATTCCCTTTGCTTTGGCTAAGGTATCGGGTAAAAGCATTTCCGGGGCTCTCAAAGGCAAACATGTGCTGGTCATCAGTCGCTCACAAGATGAAAGAAGAGTACTTATAAAAACTTTAGGATCATTTGGGATGAGTGTAATCGCAGAAGTTTCTGCAGATGAAGCTTTACTGAAACTAAGCAAAAAAGAAAAAAAGGACAGTACATTTGATATCCTTTTGTTGGATAGTGAATCTGAACATGCAGACAGTTCCAAAGGGGTAGAATTTCTTAAGTTTAAACTAGGGTTAATAGGTATTCCGGTAATTATCCTCAAGACAGCCTTAGAAGATTTCTCCTTGGATCATAAAGAATACAAGATACTGACAAAGCCATTTACCCCTTCCACATTGCATAATATGCTGGTTGAAGTGATAGAACCGAAAAAAAACGAAAGAAAAGTGGGTACTGCGGCAGAGTCTCCAAAATATGATTTTGGTATTTTCAAAGTTTTACTGGTGGAAGATAACCCGATGAATCAAATCCTTGCCGGGGAATTATTACATAGTGTTCATGCTCGTTATGATCTGGCAGAGAATGGAAGGATTGCCCTGGATCTTTTGGAGAAGGACAATTATGACCTCATTCTGATGGATATTGAAATGCCAGAGATGGATGGAATGCAAGCAGCCAGGTTAATTAGAGAAAACCCCAGGTTAACCAGAATTCCTATCATCGCACTCACGGCCAACGTAATGTAATTAGCACCCATTATTGCGTACACTCACCATGAGCAATGGAACGGAAACGGTTATCCGCAAGGCCTTAAAGGGGAAGATATACCGATTGTAGGCAGATTGATGGCACTGGTGGATGTCTACGATGCGCTAATTTCTAAGAGAGTGTATAAACCGCCGGTTTCTCATAAAGAAACTGTAGAGATTATTCTCAGTGCCAAAGAGACTCAATTTGATCCTTATCTGATAGATGTATTTATGGAATTGGAAAAGGATTTTATGCAGATTGCCCTAAAATACGGCGACTAAATAAATTAATAACGTCAAAAAAAAGGGGGCTGTTGCACAACTACTAGTCTCCGTAATGTATAGACAGCGTCAAGCGCGTTACGCATGCGTAACGCGATGCGGAGCGCGGCTGTTTCGATGCGTGAAGGCTTTTAATAGCCTTCACGGGATGGCCTAGTGCCGCGATGCCATGGATGGCAATGAGCGGCTCGCCACGGATGCGTGA
>JAAYUV010000087.1 GCA_012517475.1 Peptococcaceae bacterium
TATGGCAGCATAAGGAGCAAAGATTCCGAGCTCTTTGTGACCATCTTTGGTCTTATGCGGATGGAGAGCCAAGAGGTAAAGCAGAACAATAATCGGCAGGGCTGCCATTAAAGTGGAAAGAAACACATTACCGAGGGGATCATAGTTTTGATAGTACTTCAAAATTTCTCCTCCTTACTTTTAAACGAAATATAAAATAAGTTCGCAAAAAACGATGCTCCTATTCACCTCCTTTTTTGAACTAACTTGCTGATCTCAGAGAACAAAAATATAAATTGATTTCCCGAAGAATCAGCTTTTATCTTTAACCACCGAAATAAATGAAAAAAATGATGGTTAAAAATCCATACGACAGGCAAAAGGAAAATAGAACTATCAGTATATTTAAAAAAATAAGAAAATAATGAGTTTTCAAATAATTAAGCCCTATTGGTATTTTCTCTGATATATTAAATTAAATCAATTGAAATAAATGAAAAATAATTTTGTAGAATTAAAAGTAATTTAACGTATGAATTAACAGAATTTATCAGGATAACCAATTTAAAATATCATTCAATTGATTTATATATTCACAAGATAGACGTTGAAAAAAATGAAATAAATAGAATATTGAAGAATAAATAGGGATAAAATCGGCCTAATTAATTTAGAAAAGGTTTGAGAAAATTTTAAGCATGTAATTAATGCAGTAGCTCATTAATAAAAATATAGAAATAAACGAAATATTTTGTTAGAATAATAGGGAAAAGTCTTGATTCCTCTGGCTAACCGGGGAGGGAACGGATGAAAACGAAAAACCGATTTTCGCTGCGTTTTCAGGTAATATGTTTTACCGTTTTTTGCGGGTTTGTTCCGTTACTTCTTACTGTTTCGGTTCTTCAGTATACGTTCATGCACTTCTTTGAGACCAGGATGGAGCAGCATGCTTTGGAAATAGCCATGTGGGCTGCGAACGATATCGATGTAAAAAAAGCCTATTCGATGATACCTGTTGATAAGGATCGTCTTCAAAAAACGGCTAATGATTTGAAAAACAGGACCGGCGCCTATATCATATTCACAGATATGAGGGGGATTTCCTTTGTAGAGCCATACTCCTCAAGAGTCTGGACGACAGTGGTCGGTGGCGGTGAAGAACGCGTACTTCAGGGGGAGACCTATACTTCGAGGGCAATAGGGGTATCAGGTCCGGCCATAAGATGTTTTGTGCCTATTACGGTTGATGATGTACAAGTTGGGGCGGTTGTTGCCGCATTTTTAGAACCCGACATCCAGCATATACTTTCACAACTGTACAACTCTGTTTATACGGTTATACCCTTGGCTCTTTTGATTCTTATTATTCTTTCCATGCTTCTGGCCAACAACATTAAAAAGCGCTTATTCGGAATGGAACCGCAGGAAATTGGCACCCGTCTTATCGAAAGAGAGGGTATTCTTCACTCCGTAAAAGAAGGAATTATTGCTACCGATGAGGATTTAAATATTACCGTGGTAAATCATTCCGCAGAAGAGCTTTTTCCCAAAGATACAAAACTAATTGGAGAAAATATCACAAAGGTAATTGCTGATTCTCCGCTGCCGGATGTAATAGTAACTAAAAAGCCGCAATATAATAAGCAGCTTTCCATAAATAAAAAAATAGTCTTATCAAATAGTTTTCCCCTGTTTATTAAGGACAAAGTGGTAGGAACTGTTATTACATTTAGCAACCTCAATGAAGTCCATCACCTGGCGGAAGAGCTCACCGGTGTAAATAAGATCGTAGAGGCGCTCAGGGCTAGGACTCATGAGTTTTCAAATAAACTTCATGCTATTTCCGGTCTCTTGCAGCTCGGTTCTTATGAAGAAGCCAGCAAATATGCGGCCAGTGTTTCCCGCTACGAGGAAACGCTGCTGAGCTGTTTGTTAGGTCATTTTAGAATCAATGCGGTAACCGGTCTTTTGATGGGAAAAGCGAGTCAAGCGGAAGAGAAAAGGATTAAATTTAATTTAGATACTCAAAGTTTCCTTTATTCTCTCCCGGATTATTTTGATGAGCATGCGATTGTTATCGTTTTGGGGAATTTGATCGAGAATGCCTTCGATGCAGCCATGGAAGATTCAGAGTACCCAGAGGTGTATGTGTCTGTCAAGCAAACAGATACCTTATTAAAAATTGAGGTAAAGGATAATGGTTCCGGAATTCCGGAAGATATTCGGGAGAGTATTTATGAACCGGGATTTACCACTAAATCCCATGGAACCGGATATGGTCTTGCCAATGTCGCCAGCAGGGTAAAAGCGGCAAACGGTGCCATTGAATTTACTACAAGCGATCAGGGCACAACTTTTTATGTGACGATTCCTTTTGAAGCCCCTATCGGTGATGAACAAGGAGGAAAAGAAGAATGGAGTTAATACGTGTTTTTATAGTGGAAGATGATCCAATGGTATCCAGCATCAATAAACAGTTTACGGAAAAGGTTACGCCGTTTAAAGTGGTCGGCACAAGCGCTTCGGAGAATGATGCCTTGGAAAAAATAAAGGAACTGAAACCCGATTTGATTCTTCTTGATATCTTCCTTCCCAATGGGAATGGCCTTAATCTTCTCAAAAAAATTCGTCAGGAAAGTATTCCGACGGATATCATCCTGGTGACTGCAGCGAAAGATACAGCAACGATTCAAGAAACCCTGCGTTATGGTGCGGTTGACTATTTAATTAAACCTTTTGATTTTGAACGTTTACAGCAAGCCTTATTGAACTATTTGAATCTTCGAGAGCTGATCTCGGAGCATGCTGATGTGAGTCAGGAAGAATTGGACCATTACAACTATTCGGTAGAAGTTGGGGGATTAAATACATTATCATCCTTGCCTAAAGGGGTGCATTTTCTCACACTAAAACAACTGTTAAATTATTTAGATAGTCAGAAAAATTCATTGTCCTGTCAACAGATTGCCGATGCTTTAACGTTATCCAAAATAACCGCCTGGCGCTATCTTGAATATCTTGTAGAAAAAGGGAAAGTGGAAGTGGCTCTTGAATATGGTGCTATCGGTCGTCCAACCAAACATTACAGAATTGTGCGATAATGATGAAACAAGTTGCTGCTGCGATTTTTCTGGAAGGAAATAAAGTATTTATTGCCAAGCGGAGTATTTATGATTCTTTACCTGGAAAATGGGAATTTCCAGGGGGGAAGCTGGAACAGGATGAAACCCCGGAACAGTGCCTGCACAGGGAAATGATCGAGGAATTTGGGGTCCCCATCAGGATAGAACGCTATTATGCAAAGAGTATATTTGAACACAAAGGACAAACGATGGAACTTTTAGGGTATTTAGCGAGCATGCTCCAGGATGATATTTGTTTGAATGTCCATGATGAGGGGAAATGGGTTGAGATCAAGGATTTACCTTTTTATGATTTTGCCTCTGCAGATATTCCGTTTGTTCAAAAACTCTTAACAGAAGGTATTTAGGAAATCACCATCATGCTAACCAAAAAGAAGAGCTGCTGTACACGAATGACTTAATTCGTGGTCAGCAGCTCTTTCTGTCTATTTTACATCAAAGGCGTATTGCTAAATACAAAAAAGATCTGTGTATGTATCTTTTATTATGAGCATCTCATCAAGGCACTCAAGGAAAACATCAATTAAATGAGGATCAAATTGTTTGCCTCGTTCTTCTTTGAAAAGGTTAATGATCCGGTCTAGTTCCCACGCTTTTTTATAACAGCGGTCACTGGCAAGAGCATCAAAAACATCCGTAACGGCGGTGATTCTTCCGAAAATATGAATTTCCTCCTCTTTAAGTCCTAGTGGATAACCTTTACCGTTCCATTTTTCATGATGCTGGTGAGAGATAATGGAAGCGGCCCGGATGATTTTTCTCTGTGAACTTTTTAATAGATTAAATCCTATTTCTGTATGGGTTTTCATAAGGGTAAATTCTTCTTCGGTAAGCTTCCCGGGTTTCGTGAGAATGGAATCAGGGATACCAACCTTGCCAATATCATGCATGGGTGAGGCCATTTTAAGCAGCTCGGCATCAGCCGGACCTAAAATTGATAAAATTTCTAAAAGCGGGGCAACAGCGGTTTGGGCAGATATTTTGTTTTCAGAAAAAACAAACCCTGAAGATGACCAGGCTCTGGCACAAGCCGTAGTCGGCCGCAATAATGTATATTTACCTGTGTATTTTCAGGTTAAGGCATTACAAAAATCTGAGAACGAGCTTGAAGTTGAATACTTAAATCTGCCGGTAATGAATATACCCCAGGAAAGATTGGGGCATATTAATGTTTTGACGGACAAGGACAATGTCGTCCGTAAGGCCCTGTTAGGTATCCCTGCTTCAGACGGGAAGATAATCCCTTTGATCGATGTCCGTTTGGCAAATCTTCTCCTTCCGGAGGACAGCAAGATTACCTGGAACCAAAATTCTATCTGGAAAAGGGGAAAAGAAATCATTCCAGTCAATGAGCGGATGCAAATCGGGTTTTCCTATGCTTCTTCCCCGCTAAATACCCAATTTGATGTTATTCCCGCCTGGAAAGTAATAAAGGGTGAGATTGATCCGGCCTATTTCGAAAACAGCATTGTTTGATCGGCCCCTACGCGACAGGATTGCTTGACCAATACACCACAACCATGGCCAAAAGTCAAATGTTTGGAGTGGAAATTCATGCCAATATCATCCAGGCATTTCTGGATAATGAGCTTTATAGTCATGCATCTGGAAATACTGCCATGCTCGTCGTGGCTTTCATTGCCATGCTGGGATACCTGTTATTTGATTGGCTTAGGGCAAGACTGGGGGCAGTCATTTTAGTCCTGCTGATCATCGGTTATTCAGGTTTTGTCTATTGCATTTATCAAGCTTATGGCCTGCTGCTGCCCTATTTCTATACTTTGCTGGGGTTAATCATAGCCTATGTTACATCCGTTATTGCCCAGTATCTGAAAGAAAGAAAGAAAGGAAAGGAACAGAATAACCGGTATTTTCGGCAGGTATGTTTCTAAAGCGGTTGTGGCAGAAATCCTTTCAACCGGTGAAGATATTAAGGTGGGAGGAGTACGGAAAGATGTCTCGTTAATGTTTGTCGATATCCGCGGGTTTACTCCGCTGTCAGAGAAAATGCAACCGGAAGAGGTCATTAATATTTTGAATGAATACTTGGATCTATGTACGAAAGCCGTCTTTCAATTCGAAGGAACTCTGGATAAGTTTATCGGAGATGGAGTTATGAGCATTTTTGGCGTACCCATAGCACAAGAGGATCATGCTGAACGGGCTGTCAGAGCTGCCTTGGTAATGAAAGCGAATTCCGGAAAACTTGCTGAAGATTTAGAAAAACGCTATGGCAAGAGCGTCTTCTTTGGTATTGGAATTAACTCAGGACCGGCGGTTATCGGGAATATTGGTTCTCATGATCGTCTTGATTATACTGCAATTGGGGATACGGTAAATCTCGCGGCCAGATTGGAATCCAATGCGAAACCCGGTCAAATCCTAATTAGCAGTGAAACCTATGATCGGGTTAAACATATGGTACAATGTACAAAGCTCGAACCGATAAAAGTAAAAGGAAAGGAAAAACCTGTAGAGATATATCAGGTGGATGGAATTTTATAAGTAAAACAAAAATAAATTTATACCAGCAATGCCAAGGCGAGGACAATGATGTGAAATGTTTGATCGGCTATTGTATGTAGCCAGGAAGGTTCGCCATTCTTCAAACCCATTACGTGTTTTGACCAGAAAAATACAAAATTTCTGCGGTCAAGAAAGATATGACAAATAAAAATTAATATGCATGCCCGCCAAGGCAATCCATGAAATCCGAGAAAAGATATTACCCAAACGGTCAGCGTATAAACCATAGAATGAGTGATAAGGGGCAGCCATTGACGCACCTTATTGACAGCCATCCAGTTTGTCTGAAACAGATAATCTCCTACCAGATGAGCCAGCAAGAGGATATCAAAATTGCTAATAATTCATTTTCCTTAATCTGTTTATAAAAAGAGAAGTTATTAAAAGATGTGCATAAATCATTATAAAAAAGAATCAAAATATTTTCCAGTATTATCTATCAATTTCTTATGACTAAGACATGGAAAAAGCTTGTTTTCACCAAAAAAGGGTTCTGTTAATAGAATATATCAGACGAAATCTGGAAGACTCTAACAACAAAGCATAATCCCCGCTTGTAAAGCATAAAAAAATAATGGATTGTCTTTGGATGAGTTCTGGAAAGGAGTTATTGAATAATGCAGGTTGCCCTTACATTTGAAGAGTCAAAACCGAGAACGTCGGTTCCAAAACAAGTTGTAGGATTAGCTGCGGCCTTGTTAGCCGGAGCTACGATTACCCCAATGAATGTGCAAGCGATTGAAGGAATAAACAGGTTTGACGCAAAAGTAACGGTTCAGACTGCAAACCAAAAAGTGAATGAGGGGAAAACCAGGGTAGAGAATAATTCTAATTTTAGTATAAGCAGTATGAAGGTAATAGAAGCAGAAAAAGAAATGCAGTTATTAAGAGACAAAATTGTCTCCACAGTTTTATCCTGGGAAGGAATTCAATACAAATGGGGAGGACGAACAAAGGGAGGGGTAGATTGTTCAGGACTTGTACAGCGTGTTTTCAGAGAACAGGGGATAATGCTCCCAAGAACGTCATATGAGCAGTTCAGAGAAGGAGTGGGTGTTCCCAAAATAAAACTGGAACCGGGGGACCTGGTATTTTTTAATACCAATGGAGCCGGTGCAAGTCATGTAGGAGTTTACCTTGGGAACGGTGAATTTATTTCGGCCACAAGAAATTGCGTTCAAAAACAATCCCTGGACAATCCATACTGGGTCGCTGCCTACCGCGGAAGCAGGAGAGTTATTTTGTAAAATCTTCAGATTCTTGACAGAAGCCCAAAAAATCATATATAATCAAAAAAATTAATCAAAAACTTTGATGGGGAAGTAGTTTCTGCACGGATGAAGAGAGCCGGTGGTTGGTGTAAGCCGGTCCGTGATGAAATTATTCCGCCCCGGAGTTCCGGATGATGAATCATGGCGGGTCTGCCCGTTATAGCAGATGAAAGCGGGCCTGTTTTCTCAGGCAATAAGGGTGGCAACGCGGGAGAACCTCTCGTCCCTAACAGGGATGAGGGGTTTATGTATATTTTGACGGGGGAAAAAGAAATGAAAATTCTGGTAAGCGAAAAAATAGCAGAAGCAGGGATAAAACTGCTGCGCCAAGAACATGAAGTTGATACTTTTTGTTCCTTGACTATGGAAGAATTGGTTAAAATGATCCCTGAATACGATGCATTGATTGTTCGGGGAGATACTCCGGTAAGCAGTGAAGTCATTGAAGCGGGTAATAATTTGAAAGTGATAGGGAGAGCGGGCTTGGAAGTTGAACATATTGACATTCAAGCGGCTACCAAAAAAGGGATAATTGTATTAAACGCCCCTCAGGGAAACAGTGCTTCCACGATCGAGTATGCGATGGGGATGATTTTAGCTCTCAGTCGTAAAATTCCTCAGGCTTATTCTTCCGTTAAAAATGGGAAATGGGAAAGACAAAAATTTATCGGAATGGAGATTCGGGAAAAGGTCCTGGGTGTGATTGGTTTGGGACGCGTCGGAACGGGTGTAGCCCGGAGAGCCCGGGCTTTCGATATGCGGGTTATTGCTTACGATCCGTTTATCAGTGAAGAAAAGGCAAAAGAAATAGGAATAGAGTTATTGGATTTTGAGGAAGTTTTACATAAGGCTGACTATATTACTTTACATCTTCCAACCACGGTCGATACCAGAAACCTCTTTAATCAAGAAGCGTTCTCCAAGATGAAAAAAGGTGTAAGAATAATCAATTGCGCCAGGGGGGGAATCATAGATGAAGCGGCCCTGATCTGGGCGCTTCAGGAGGGAATTGTGGCGGAAGCTGCTCTGGATGGCTTTGGAGAAGACCCGGTTGACTTGTCTAATCCGTTATTAACCATGGAGAATGTGATTTGTACCCCGCGTATTGCTTCCAGAACCAAAGAAGCAGAAAATGAAGTCGCCATCGGAGTAGCTAAAGGAGTGCTTTCCGCCTTACGGTCGGAACCGGTGGCTACCTCATTAAATATCCCGCCTGTATCCAAAGATGTCATGGATACAATCAAACCATATCTAAATCTTATGGAAAAAATGGGGGTATTGGCTGTTCACCTTACTGAAGGCAGAATTAAACATGTTGAGGTAAAATATAACGGCGAGATCAGTCTGGTAGATACCAAGATGCTGACTCTGGCAGTGATCAAGGGAGTATTAAATCCCATTCTGCAGGAAGCCGTTAATTTTGTAAATGCGCCTGAAGTTGCTAAAGCCAGAGGGATTATTGTCAACGAAGTAAAAAGTAAAGAAGCCAAGAACTTTCTGGATTTAATTACGGTTACCGTAAGAACGGACAAAAGTGAGCACCGTGTTGCCGGGACACTGTTTGGTAAAATAGAGGGACGGATTGTCGAGATTGACAATTTCAGAGTGGATGTTGATCCGGTAGGCTGGCTTTTACTAATCCCGCATGAAGACTATCCCGGGATGGTTGGTAAAGTTGGAACGATTCTAGGCGAAAACCAAATTAACATTACCGGTATGCAAGTTGGCAAAACGGAAGCGATTGGTACAAATATCATGATTGTTGGGGTACAAACCGATATTAATTTTCCCGTTATGAATAAACTCAAAGAACAGATCGGAATCCAGAGCGTAAAAAAAGTGAATTTTGATATTGAATAGGAGAGATTTGGGTGTCACTAAAATTCGGAACAGCAGGAGTGCCATTATCTGCAAAAGAAGGTTCAACTGAGGCCGGCGTCCGGAGAGTTAGGGAATTGGGACTTGATGCGATGGAAGTTGAATTTGTCCATGGAGTCAGGATGAGAGAAGAAAAGGCTTTTCTTGTACGAAAAGTTGCTGAAGAAACACAGGTATCGCTATCCTGTCATGCCCCCTATTATATTAATCTCAATTCCAACGAAGAAGAAAAAGTAATCGCCAGTAAAACCCGCATTGTTCAAACCGCACAAATAGCAGAATGTCTGGGAGCAGGAAGTATTGTTTTCCATCCCGCATTTTATTCCGAAAATTCTTCCGATGCCGTTTTAAAGAAAGTAGTAAAGGAACTTTCCGATGTTAGAGAAGAACTCGACCAAAAAGGAAATAAGGTGATTTTAAGGCCTGAAACCACGGGCAAACCAACACAATTCGGAGATTTAGAGGAGACAATCCAAATTTCAAAAGAAATTCTCGGGGTCTTACCATGTATTGATTTCAGTCATCTTCATGCCAGATCAAACGGATTATATAATTCCTATGATGAATTTTGTTCAATCTTGGACAAAGCAGCTGAAGGACTTGGCCAGGTTTGGGTAGAAAATGCCCATTTTCATATTTCCGGTATCGAATATGGACCAAAAGGGGAAAAGAAACATCTTATTCTCCAGGAGGCGGATTTCAAGGCAGAGCAATTAATCAAAGCGATAATCAGTTTTGGAATATCAGGGACAGTCATTTGTGAGAGCCCCAATCTTGAAGGAGATACCTTGACCCTGCAAAAAATCTATCAAGGATTAATAGTTTAACAACCAATCAATAAGAAGACAAAAATAAATAAAAACAAATCAGCAAGGAGTTCTCTGTCTGAGAACTTTTTGTTAAAATTTTACATATTCCGAGAAGGATTAATCCCTTTCTATACAGAAAGTAAAGGAAAGGGGTGAAAGAATGGGTTTAGAAAAAGAAAGAGTCTACCGTGCGGCCATTTTATCTATTACGGGGATCGGAAGTCAAAGATTGCGGCAGCTTATTGCTTCTTTTGGAAGCGCCGAACATGCCTGGGAAGCGGAAACAGATTTATTTGCCGGATTTGAAAATACCCCTTGGATCAAAGAGTTTTTTCAGCACAGAAAACGGATTGATCCCATCACGATCGAATTGAGTCTTCGAAAGAATGGGATTTCTCTTGTCATGTTAGGTGAAGAAAATTACCCGTTTCTATTAGCTGAATGTCCCGATGCACCGCCATTATTATATTATAAAGGAAACCTTGAGCCAAAAAAGGAAGGGTTAGCAATCGTGGGATCCCGTCACGCCACTCCTTATGGAAAAGCCGCGGCCTCCTATCTTGCTCGTTCTATTGCAGAAACGGATTACGTGGTAATAAGCGGGTTGGCCCGGGGAATCGATTCCGCAGCTCATAAAGGTGCGCTCGAAGCAGACGGGATTACCTGGGCGTTTTTAGCGGGCGGTTTAGATGTGATTTACCCCCCGGAAAATGTGGGTCTTGCCCAAACAATCATGCAAAAAGGAGCACTGATCAGTGAATATCCTCCCGGAGTACCTCCGGAGGCCGGTTTATTTCCGGCACGCAATAGACTCATCAGTGGTTCTTCCAGAGGGGTTATTGTTGTAGAAGCTGCTGAACGGAGCGGCTCCATGATCACCGTTGATTTTGCCTTGGAACAGGGCAGAGAGGTGTTTGCCGTACCTGGCCCGATATTCAGCAAGCAGAGTAGGGGTACGCATCAGTTATTAAAAATGGGTGCAAAACTGGTAAGTGATAAGGAAGATGTTTTTTCGGAATTGTTATTTGCCCCACAATGGAATAAAACCGGGGAATTTGCCGGAGAAATTTCCAACGATAAAAGGGAAACAAAGCAACCTGGTAAAAAAAATGAGATTCTGGAAATATTAACGGATGTTCCCCTTCATATAGACAGACTAACTGCTCAATGTTCTCTTTCTCCTCAGGAAATAGCTTTAAGTTTGCTGGAATTACAGCTATCGGGGGAAATTGTTCAACTTCCCGGGCAAAACTATGTGTTACAGCGTAAATGATAGGGTAAGGTTTAAGAAGGGGAAAATGTATTTATAATAGAAGGTAAAATCAATCAAACTATATAATAGTAAATATAATAGTGAATATAAAAGAAATCATTAATCCTGAAATTCTGAGGGTAAATCATCAGGAACCAATTGTAGTTTTCACGCAAAATTGATATAGTTGTTGTAATATTTTTCTGGAAGACTATCCATTATGGTGACTTTGGCCTATATATTATTTAAATTTACGAGTCTACTTACTAGTTTTTATGTAGGAAAATTTTTTTTGAGGTGAATTATGGCTAAAACCCTGGTAATTGTAGAATCGCCGGCAAAAGCGAAATCCATCAGTAAATTTCTGTCCAAGAATTACTTGGTGAAAGCATCGATGGGGCATTTGCGCGATCTTCCCAAAAGTCAGATCGGAGTAGATATTGAAAACGATTTTGAACCTAAATATATTGCCATTAGGGGACGGGGCGATCTTGTAAAAGAACTGAAGAATGCCGCAAAAGCTGCTGACAAAGTACTTCTGGCTTCTGACCCTGACCGGGAAGGAGAAGCAATTGCCTGGCATTTGAGCCATCTTCTTGGATTAGATCCCGAGGAAAACAGCAGAATCGAATTTCATGAGATTACAAAACCCACTATCCAAAATGCAGTAAAACATCCCAGAAAAATTGATATGCATCGGGTTGATGCCCAGCAAGCCCGCAGAGTATTGGATCGATTAGTTGGCTATAAACTAAGTCCTCTCCTCTGGCGAAAAATTAAAAAGGGATTAAGTGCCGGGCGTGTTCAATCTGTTGCTGTTCGCTTAATTTGTGACAGGGAAGAAGAAATTCGTTTCTTTCAGCCGGAAGAGTATTGGACATTAGATGCGGAGTTTCTTTGCGAAGGAGGAAGCTTTACTGCCAAACTGCTTCACCATAAAGGGAAGAAGATAACGATTTCTTCCCGCGATCACATGGATGCTGTACTTCAAGAACTGAAACCGGCGGCTTATCGGATCAGTGACATTAAAAATAAAGAAAAGAAAAAACAGCCGGCACCTCCGTTTACGACAAGCAGCCTTCAGCAAGAGGCCTACCGCAAGTTGAACTTTACTCCCAAAAGAACGATGATGCTGGCCCAGCAGCTATATGAAGGACTTGACCTGGGCAATGCCGGGACAATTGGTTTAATTACTTATATGCGTACGGATTCGGTTCGAATCGCAGATACTGCGCAGGCAGAAGCCAGGGAATATATTTTGAGCCAGTATGGGCACCATTTTTATCCTGAGGAGCCAAGAAAATTCTCAAGTAAAGGAAGAACCCAGGAGGCACATGAGGCAGTAAGACCCACCTCTGTCTTAAGAACTCCCGATTCTATTAAAGAATATCTAGGGAGAGACCAGTTCCGGCTTTACCGTTTAATCTGGGAAAGATTTATTGCCAGCCAAATGAGCGCAGCTGTCTTTGATACCATTACGGTTGATGTGGAAGCAAATGACTATTTGTTTAGGGCAAACGCTTCAACTATCAAGTTTCCCGGTTATCTCACCGTGTATGAGGAAAGTTACGATGATCCCGAAAAGCAGGAGAATGAAGAAGGCTGCCTAAAAGGGAATCTTCAACCGGAACAAAAGCTTACACTGAAAGACCTGCGTGAAAAGCAGCACTTTACTGAACCTCCCCCGCGTTATACAGAGGCTTCTTTAGTCAAGAAGATGGAAGAAGAAGGGATAGGAAGACCGAGCACTTATGCCCCGACGATTGATACGATCCAAACCCGGGGCTATGTAGTGAAAGAAGAGAAAAAACTCGTTCCTACAGAACTCGGGGAAATCGTAATCGCCCTGTTAAAAGAGCATTTTCCCGATATTGTTAACCTTGAGTTTACAGCGAATATGGAAGAAAAACTTGACGATGTGGAGGAAGGCCAGGCTTCCTGGAGGACGATTATTCGAAACTTTTACGAACCTTTTGCTCAAACCTTAAATACGGCTGAACAAAAGATCGGGAAGATTAAGGTGGAAGATGAAGTTTCCGACGAAGTATGTGAGCTTTGCGGAAAAAATATGGTTATCAAGATGGGCCGATTCGGTAAGTTTTTGGCCTGTCCCGGTTTTCCTGATTGCAGAAATGCGCGGCCTTTATTGGAGGAGGTTGGTGTCAATTGCCCTAAATGCGGGGATAAGCTGGTGGTTCGAAGATCCAAAAAGGGGCGTAAGTTTTACGGTTGCAGCAAATACCCGGATTGTGATTTCATAGCCTGGGATAAGCCGGCTCCAAATCCTTGTCCGAAGTGCGGCGGGCTCATGACGGAGAAAAACTATAAGGGACAGAAGAAAAATGTCTGTACCAATAAGAGTTGTCATTTTACAGAAGAAATGAAAGAAGAGGCCGGTCAAAAAGGCTAATTTTAGGTGATATTAATGGATAAAGTAATCATTATCGGGGCTGGCTTGGCAGGCTGTGAAGCTGCCTGGCAGCTGGCTGAGCGCGGGATCCCTGTTGATCTCTACGAGATGAGGCCGGAAAAATCAACTCCAGCCCATCATACCGGGCAATTTGCAGAATTGGTCTGCAGTAATTCACTTCGAGCAGCAGGGCTGGAAAATGCCGTTGGGCTGTTGAAGGAAGAAATGCGCCGGTTAAATTCACTTATTATGGAAGCGGCAGATAGGACAGCTGTTCCCGCAGGTGGCGCTTTGGCTGTTGACAGGGATCTGTTCTCCAAATTCATAACCGACACCATATCTGCTCATCCCATGGTAAAAGTTATCCGGAAAGAAGTTGCGTCTATACCCCGGGATAAACTGGTTATTATTGCTTCAGGGCCCCTTACTTCGGATTTGCTCGCAGAGGAAATACTTGAATTAACCGGAGAGGAAGCCCTTTCTTTTTTTGATGCAGCGGCCCCCATCGTCGAATTGGATTCGGTGGACCTCTCAAAAGCATTTTGGGCTTCGCGCTATGGCAAAGGAGAAGCGGATTATCTTAATTGCCCGATGACCAAGGAAGAATATGAAATTTTCTATCAAGCGCTCATTGAAGCTGAGACAGCTGAAGTCAAGGGTTTCGAAAGAAATCTGGTTTTTGAGGGCTGCATGCCTATTGAAGTGATGGCATCCAGGGGATTCATGACCATGGCTTTCGGACCTTTGAAACCTGTTGGCATTACCGACCCTGGAACAGGAAGGACCCCCTATGCTGTAGTACAATTGCGTAAGGAGAATATACAGGGGACACTTCTTAATCTGGTTGGTTTTCAAACGCATCTGAAGTGGGCTGAACAAAAAAGGGTATTCAGACTCATCCCGGGATTGGAACGCGCTGAGTTTGTGCGGTACGGTGTTATGCACAGGAATTCTTTTTTGAATGCTCCTAACGTTCTGAAGGCCGATTTCAGCCTGCGTAAAATGCCCGATATTTTTTTTGCAGGCCAGATCACCGGAGTTGAGGGTTATCTGGAGTCCGCTGCGAGCGGTCTTCTGGCAGGAATCAATGTCTTTCGCCGCATAGAAGGTCAGGAAACTCTCGTTTTCCCGTCTGAAACGGCATTAGGAGGACTCGCTTTGCATCTGGAAGGTTCGCCTAGTACTGATTTTCAGCCCATGAATATTAATTTTGGCTTACTAGCCCCCCTTGGATGCAGGATTAGAAACAAAAAAGAAAAGAATCTGAAAATATCTGAGCGGGCTTTAAAAGTATTGCATGATTTTATAGAAGAAAAATCTTTAAATACAAGGAAGAATTGAATAGGTATTTGTAAAATGGGGGTGGGACTCGTGCTGGTGGATAAAGCGCTGGACGCTTTTGGGATTTATTTAAGGACGAAGAATTCATCCGAATTAACAATCGCTGCCTATCAAACAGACCTTATTCAGTTCCTGGAATTTTCGGCTTATGAATTGGGAGTAGAAAGCCAGGACTTAGAGGTCGAAAAAGTAGACAAGTATATTATCCGCAGTTACATCGGAATCATGTCGGAGAGAAAACTTAGCAGAAAAAGCATAGCCCGTAAAGTTGCAGCAATTCGTTCTTTTTTTAAATTCCTTTGCAGGGAAGGTGTAATTACCCAAAGTCCTGTACAAAAAATATCTGCCCCGAAAATTTCCAAGAGTCTTCCCCGGTTTCTTTTTCACGAACATATCAGTAAACTTTTGGAAGCTTCTAATTTAATTTCGAAAAACGGGTTACGAGACCAAGTGATTATAGAACTTCTATATGGTTCAGGTTTAAGGGTGAGTGAGCTTGTCGGATTAAATATTTCAGATGTGGATTTGGCAAGCAGTCTTATCCGTGTAAGCGGAAAAGGCAGGAAGGAAAGAATTGTTCCTCTTACTGATCCAGCCAGAGAAGTTATTTCCGAATACCTGGAAAAAAGAAAAGATAAAGATGAAGCACTTTTGTTGAATTATAAGGAAACACGTCTTACCGCTCGTTCCGTCAGAAGAATTCTGGATAAACTGGAGAAAAAAGCCAACCTGAACCAGCATATCCATCCTCATATGTTAAGGCATACCTTCGCGACCCATTTGCTTGATGGCGGTGCTGACTTAAGAATTGTTCAGGAACTCCTGGGACATAAGAAGTTATCATCTACGCAAATCTATACGCATCTGACCAGGGAAAAATTGAGGGATGTCTATATGGCTTCTCATCCAAGGGCCAAATCAGAAGGGAATCTTTAAATTTTCATAAAAAACAATGCAATTATGAAAATTTGCTTGACTGGGGTAACAATACTTAGTAAACTGCCAATAAGGGGGAAGCGTTTATGTTTCACGCCACAACGATCATCGCTATCAAGCGGGGAAAACAAGTAGCCATTGCGGGTGACGGACAAGTAACTTTCGGTCAGTCAACAGTAATGAAACATGGAGCAAGAAAAATACGCCGTTTGTTCCAGGGGAAAGTTCTGGCAGGGTTCGCGGGATCAGTTGCAGATGCTTTCACACTTTTTGAAAAATTCGAAGGAAAATTGGAAGAATATCATGGAAATCTCCAAAGAGCAGCAGTAGAGTTGGCTAAAATCTGGAGAACAGATAGAATGCTGAGAAATCTTGAAGCGTTACTCATTGTTGCTGACAAAGAGAAGATTCTTCTCATATCGGGTTCCGGTGAGGTAATTGAGCCGGACGATGGGATTGCTGCGATAGGCTCAGGCGGGAATTATGCTTTGGCAGCCGCCAGGGCTTTGGCTGCACACACCGACTTAAGTGCAGGGGCACTTGTTAAAGAAGCTATGAAAATTGCAGCTTCTATATGTGTCTATACCAATGACAACATTGCTGTGGAAGAGCTGGAGGAGGTTGACTAAAATGGAACAGTTGACACCCAAAGAAATTGTTGCAGAACTTGATAAGTACATTGTAGGTCAAAAAGAAGCAAAAAGGGCTGTTGCAATTGCTCTGCGTAATCGTTACCGCCGGTCCCTTCTGCCATTATCTCTTCAGGAAGATGTCCTACCCAAAAACATCTTAATGATAGGCCCTACCGGGGTTGGTAAAACTGAAATTGCGCGCCGGCTGGCAAAATTGGTTAAAGCCCCTTTTACCAAGGTTGAAGCCACAAAATTTACTGAAGTCGGATACGTTGGCAGGGATGTTGAATCCATCATCAGGGATTTAACAGAAGTAGCTATTCGGATGGTCAAGGCGGAAAAAATGAAAGAAGTAGAAAGTCAGGCTGAAGTGAATGCGGAAAAAAGACTTTTGACCATCCTTGTTCCCGGAAAAAAGAAAGAATCGAATAATCTGAACCCTTTTCAATATCTTTTCGGACAAGAGGGAGAACAGGAAAAAGAGAGCCAGGTAACTCCGGAAGTGGAAAAAGACCGGGAGTTTTTACTTGAAAAACTTCGCAAGGGTGAACTTGAGGAGCATATCGTCGAGATTGAGGTTGAGGAAAACCCACCCTATTCCGATATGCTTGGGGCTTCCGGGATTGAATTAGGGGTCAATTTACAGGATATGATGGCTGGAATGTTTCCCAAAAAGCGCAAAAAACGTAAAGCATTGGTAAAAGAAGCACGAAGGATCCTCATTCAGGAAGAAGCACAAAACTTAATCGATCACGATGAAGCAGTACAAGAGGCAATCCGCAGGACAGAACAGGAAGGAATTGTGTTTATCGATGAGATCGATAAGATCGCCGGGAAAGAATCAACTGGCGGACCCGATGTATCCCGGGGAGGAGTTCAACGCGACATTTTACCCCTTGTTGAAGGATCGACTGTGATGACGAAGTATGGGCCGGTCCGGACTGACCATATTCTTTTCATTGCTGCAGGCGCTTTTCATGTCGCTAAACCTTCAGACTTAATTCCGGAACTTCAGGGAAGATTTCCAATTCGGGTAGAACTGGAATCTTTAAGTGTGGCTGATTTTAAAAGGATTCTCACAGAACCCCAGTCTTCACTGATCACACAATATAGTGCTTTATTGTCTACGGAAGGGATAATTGTAACCTTTTCCGAAAATGCTATAGAAGAAATTGCGCAGATCGCCTATAACGTCAATTCGTTTACAGAAAACATCGGGGCGCGAAGACTTCATACCATTGTGGAAAAAGTATTGGAAGAACTGTCATTTGAAGCTTCTGAACTGCCTGAAGATTATTCCATTACAATAAATAGAGAGTATATTCAGAAAAGAGTAGGGGATGTCGCAAAAAATCAAGATCTGTCAAAGTATATACTTTAAATTTTCAAAAAATTCATATATAATGAAAATAATAAACAATTTAAACAAGTAGATGGCAAATGAAGAATTTTTATATTGATGTACAAAGGAGGTTAATTTGTGGAAAATTTACTGGATAAAACCCGGGCAATCAGCAAATTGATTCAACGAGCCGCAGGGAAACCTGTGGATTTCGAAGAAATGGCCAAAGTATTAAGTGAGAAAATAGAATGCAACTGTTATATCGTAGGCCGTAGGGGAAAAATTCTGGGATACAGCTTTATAACTGATTTTCATTGCGGAGAAATGGAGGAAATTGTCCTCCATACCGAACGTTTCCCTGAGAGCTATAATGAAGGGTTGCTTAAGATTACTGAAACCAAAGCCAACTCAACCCAAGTCGAAAATGCTTGTGTTTTCAATAAATATGAGAAGTGTGTTTTTAATAATAAAATTACTACCATAGTCCCCATTCTCGGCGGCGGAGAAAGAGTCGGCACCTTGGTTCTGGCGAAATTTGACAAGCAGTTTACAGCTTCCGATTTGATTTTAGGCGAATATGGCGCGACTGTTGTAGGTATGGAAATTTTAAGAGGAAAAGCTGAACAAGCCGAGGAAGAAGCGCGCAAAAAAGCCGCGGTACAGATCGCAGTGGGTACCCTGTCTTACTCCGAACTGGAGGCAGTTGAACACATCTTTGCGGAGCTGGGCGGCGGGGAAGGCCTGCTGGTAGCCAGTAAAATAGCTGACCGTGTGGGAATAACCCGTTCTGTTATTGTCAATGCTCTCCGTAAATTCGAATCTGCCGGTGTAATCGAATCAAAATCACTCGGTATGAAAGGGACCTATATTCGGGTATTAAACGATTATCTTTTGGAAGAACTGGATAAGTACGTTAAACATCATCACTAAAGGTCGGTTAAGAAGATGGAAGGACACGAATACGTATACCGCATGAAACCTTTGGTTATTCCGGGACTGGGGTATCTTATACTATACCCTGTTCTCTTAGGAACAATCAGTTATGTTTTTTTATTCCCGCAAATCTATATCAAAATCTTCTCCGGCATTTATATCGTTTCGGCTTTAATTATCCTTCTTATTTGGCTGACAGCAAAAAGTAAAAGGATCATTGTGGACGATCATATCATTATATTTCGATCTTTGGCCGGCAAGGAGATTATTGAGCCGCACGATATCCGAAAAGCATCTTTCTTCTGGACCAAACGGAATGAAGAGATTGTGCAAATTAAAGCGGGGAAGAAGGTTTTCTATCTTTCCAATCTCTATTTTCCTTTTAATGAATTGATGACTGATATTGAAGACTTTATTCTCAACAATAATATTCGCTCCAACCTTTCCAGCCATTACGGCATGAACGAATAAAGTAATCCTGCAATAATTAGTTGCATTCGATTCATCGGTGTGATATCCTATTCGCAGTGTGGTTTTAACAGTACACACGCAGAGGGACCTGACGTATATTGTTCCCTGCCAAGGCAAGGGGTACGGGGGATGAACCTGCGGAGGAAAAAACAAGCAAAGAGAGGAGGTGTAACACAATGGCTGTAATATCCATGAAACAACTTTTAGAAGCCGGTGTACACTTCGGGCACCAGACTCGTCGCTGGAACCCAAAAATGGCGCGTTATATTTTTACTGAAAGAAATGGCATTTACATCATTGACTTGCAAAAAACCGTCAAAAAAGTTGATGAAGCTTACTATTTCGTAAGAGATATCGCTGCCAACGGCGGCACCATGCTTTTCGTCGGTACTAAGAAGCAAGCACAGGAATCTGTTAAAGAAGAAGCTGAACGCTGCGGAATGTATTTTGTCAACGAACGTTGGCTCGGAGGTATGCTCACGAACTTCCAGACGATTCAAAAGAGAGTGCAGAGATTGCACGAACTTGAAAGAATGGAAGCAGAAGGGGTATTTGAACTTCTTCCCAAGAAGGAAGTTGCCGCCCTTCGCCATGAAATGGGAAAATTAGAAAGATTCCTGGGCGGAATCAAGAATATGAAGAAATTACCTGATGCCTTATTTGTAGTAGATCCACGCAAAGAACGAATCGCAGTTGCCGAGGCCAGAAGGCTGAATATTCCGATCGTTGGTATTGTTGATACGAACTGCGATCCTGATGAGATCGATGTGGTTATCCCGGCTAATGATGATGCAATCCGTGCGGTTAAACTGCTTACAGCAAAAATGGCCGATGCAATCATCGAAGGACAACAAGGAAGTATCGATAATGTGGAAGAAGAAACAGAAGAGGCAGTTGAAGAATAGGTTCTAAACAGGGTGAGATTAGGGTATGTTCATATTTCTTGACTTACCCTGTTCTTTTGTTTCATTAGGTCTTTGAAGCAAGGAGGTTTTTCGTTTATGGCAGATATCTCTGCTGCTCTGGTTAAGGAACTGAGAGAAAGAACCGGAGCGGGAATGATGGATTGCAAAAAAGCCTTGACTGAATGCAATGGGGATATGGATAAGGCTATTGATTATTTGAGAGAAAAAGGTTTGGCTGCTGCAGCTAAAAAAGAAGGGCGTATTGCTGCAGAAGGTTTGGTAGAATCCTATATTCACGGCGGCGGTCGTATAGGGGTACTGGTTGAAGTTAACTGTGAAACCGACTTTGTTGCTCGTGGAGATGAATTTAAACAGTTTACCAGGGATATAGCCATGCAGATAGCTGCCGCTAAGCCACTTTATGTTACAAAGGAAGATGTTCCTGCGGATGTTCTGGAACATGAAAAACAAATTTTAAGAGCACAGGCGCTTAACGAGGGAAAACCGGAAAAAATCGTTGATAAAATGGTGGAAGGCCGGGTAGAGAAATTTTATAAGGAAGTTTGTCTATTAGAGCAGCCTTTTATTAAAGATCCGGATATCGTAATTAAGGACCTTGTCATGCAAAAAATTGCTAAAATCGGGGAAAAGATAGCTATTCGCAGATTTGCCCGTTATGAACTGGGTGAAGGAATTGAAAAGCGTCAAGATAATTTTGCCGATGAAGTAATGAAAGAAATGAATCGTTGTTAAACGGGAACACCTCGGTGTTCTCTTTTATTGAAAAGAAACATCTTTTAACCCAATGGACATCATTTATTTCAAAAAGTTTCAAGAGGTTCTTGATTTTTTGGAAAAGGATTTTTATCTTCAGTGAAGAAATAAAGATAATACGGAGGTTCTTCCATGACAACTTCACGCTACCGCCGCGTTGTTCTAAAACTTAGTGGAGAAGCTCTTGCCGGTGAGCAGGGCTTTGGGATCGCACATAGCATGCTAACATCTGTTGCTAAGCAAGTCAGTGAAGTTCAAGAACTTGGAGTGGAAATGGCTCTCGTAGTTGGAGGAGGAAACATCTGGCGGGGGATCGCAGGAAGCTCACAGGGAATGGATCGCGCCACTGCCGATTATATGGGAATGCTGGCAACGGTGATGAATGCTTTGGCTTTACAGGATGCACTGGAACAATATAATATTAGTACGAGAGTTTTATCTGCAATTGAGATGAGACAGGTAGCGGAACCCTACATACGAAGAAGAGCTATCCGCCATATGGAAAAAGGACGAATTGTCATCTTTGCTGCCGGCACCGGAAATCCTTATTTCTCTACTGATACTACCGCCGCGCTCAGGGCTGCGGAAATTGAGGCGGAGGTAATACTTATGGCGAAGCGGGTTGATGGAGTCTATGATTCCGATCCTCTGAAAAATCCCAATGCCAAAAAATTTGACCGGCTGACATACCTGGATGTACTTAGTAAGGGATTAGGGGTAATGGATTCAACTGCCACTTCCCTGTGCATGGATAATGATATTCCGCTAATTGTTTTTAATCTGAATCAAAATGGCAATATTATAAAAGCACTTAAGGGCGAGACTATTGGAACCTATGTAGGGAGGGACTAAAGTGATTAATGATGTGTTGAACGAATCAGAAGAAAAGATGAAAAAGACGGTAGAGGTACTGCGTAAAGATTTAGCTTCAGTGAGGGCAGGAAGAGCTAATCCGGCTATGTTGGAGAAAATCTCCGTTGATTATTACGGAACTCCCACTCCGGTAAATCAATTAGCGAATGTTTCCGTTCCGGAACCGCGGATCCTTATTATTCAACCCTGGGATAAATCATCAATTAAGGACATTGAAAAAGCCATTTTGAAATCCGATCTTGGTCTGACTCCATCGAATGACGGCGTAGTGATAAGGCTTAACATTCCCCAGCTAACGGCAGAACGCCGGACGGAAATTGTCAAAACAGTAAAAAAGAAGGCGGAAGAGGCCAGGGTAGCAGTTCGGAATATCCGCCGCGAGCTAATTGATGATATTAAAAAATTAGAAAAAGAAAAGGCTGCTTCTGAAGACGATTCTAAAAAAAGTCAGGAAAAAGCTCAGAAGCTTACAGATAAATACATTAAGGACATCGACGATGTGTTAGAGAAAAAAGAAAAAGAAATAATGGAAGTGTAAATCTTTGATTTGGCTTGGTAGAAGATGGGATGTAGTTTTAAAAGAATTAACGGAAGATAAGATTGACTTTGAATGTGAAACAACATACCCATACGGCAAAGTGACCCCCTGCGGCGATTTACGCGTAGCCAGGGTTAACCAGGTTAAAGGCAAATTGAAATTTATTCTATTACATGATAGATTTAATAGGAAATAAGTATATCGACCCCCTTCAGCCAGGGGGTTTTTCCGCAGTGAGGGGAAAAGGGGTTTTAAGGTGGGTTTACTGTGAGAATATGGAAAAACAATAAGAAAAAGGAACTATCTGCAGACATTGATATGAACCGAATACCTACCCATATTGCAATTATTATGGATGGAAACGGGAGATGGGCAGCGCTTCGAGGGATGCCCAGGGCTGTGGGGCATAGGGCCGGAGTAGAGGCTTTGCGGGAAATTGTCAGGACATGTGATGCTTTAGGCGTTAAATATTTGACAGTCTACGCTTTTTCTACTGAAAATTGGAAGAGACCCCAGTCTGAGATCGGGATACTGATGTCTTTATTGAAGGAATATGTTCGCAAAGAACTAGGAGATTTACACGCCAATCATGTTCAGATCAGGGTTCTTGGCAACATTGAACAGTTACCGCCGGATGTAAGGGAAGCTATACTTCTGGCTTGTGAAAAAACCAAGGACAATACCGGCCTTATTTTTAATTTGGCTGTGAATTACGGCGGACGGGCCGAGTTACTTCACGCAGTAAAATCTATCGTGAAAGATGTTCAGGCCGGTAAACTGGACGAGGAAAAAATTAACGAAGAATCCTTTGAAAACTATCTGTATACCGGTGGCTGTCCTGAACCGGACCTCCTGATCAGAACCTCGGGTGAAATGAGAATAAGCAATTTCCTATTATGGCAGGTTGCATATTCCGAATTTGTCGTTGTCAATGAGTGTTGGCCCGATTTTAACGAAAAATCCCTGATCGAAGCTGTCCGGATATTCCAGAATCGGGACCGAAGATTTGGCGGAATTAAGAAGGTTGAGGAATAAATATGACAAAAAGAATCCTCAGTGCCTTAATAGGAGCTCCCCTTTTGCTGTACATGACATGGCTTGGAGGGTTATATCTTGCCTTACTGGTGACGGTGCTTGCCCTGTTGGGTCTCAGAGAATTTTTAGACATAGGACGTAAAGCAGATTTCGTCTCTCAGTCAAGGCTTATCGTTATATTTTGTGCCTTGTGGTTGGGAATATTTCTATTTGGGTATTACACATGGCTTTTGCCTTTAGGCCTTATTTGGTTTGTTCTTATTTTTGGACGTTATGCCCTCAATTACCCGGATATATCTTATACGCAAGCTTCTTATGGTTTTCTTGCCTTTGTTTATCCGGTTGCTCTTTTTACCTATCTGTATTTTCTGAGGGAATTACCCCACGGGCTGGTCTGGTGCTTTTTTGTGTTTACTGTGGTTTGGGCAACAGATACCGGAGCTTTTTTTGTTGGAACTGCTTTCGGAAGAAGAAAACTTGCGCCCAGAGTCAGTCCTAAAAAGTCTGTCGAAGGTGCTGTCGGCGGATTATTATCTGCAATGCTTCTTGGTCTTGTTTTTTGGTTAATTACGAAAGAGGGGAATCTGCCGGCCGTTTTGATTTTATCTATGGTCACAAGCATGGTTTCTCAGATTGGGGATCTTTTTGAATCTGCATTAAAAAGATCTGCAGGGGTCAAAGACTCCGGCACCATCATACCGGGTCATGGGGGGATCCTGGACCGGTTTGACAGCTTTTTGTTTGCACTTCCCATGGTTTATTTTGCTTTAATCCTTGGATTGGTGGGATTTTAAAATGAGCGTTCAGCCTCGCTCTTCTCTTAAGGAAAATATTAATCGATTAGTTATCATTGCCGGAATCTTGTTGATACTGAAACTATTTACATATACGGTCCAAGATTTTCTGCCCGTTTTTAGTACAGTTTTAGGAAAATTGCTTTCCTCACTCTTGCCTTTTATACTTGCCTTTATCTTTGCATTTTTAATAGAACCCCTTGTGCAAAAGCTGATAAAATCGTTCAAAATGAAAAGAACGTATTCTTCCTTTCTAGTCATCACTGCTGTTGCTATTTTTCTGATCCTTCTTCTTGTATTACTTGGAAGCAGGTTATATAAGGAATTGGCGGAGTTAACCACGGTATTCCCTGAAATGTACAACAGAAGCGTATCATTGATCACTGAACAGGCAGGCATTGTGCAAAAATATCTCGAATTAAACCCGGAGATTCAAAATACAATCCGTTCTTCTTCTCAGGATATTATCGCTTCATTGCAGGTTATATTAAAAAATGGGAGCATCAGCCTCTTAGCGTTTTTAGGAGCTTTACCGAACTTTTTAATCATCATTATTATTACAATTGTAGCGACATTACTCACCAGTATCAGTTATCCTTCGGTTAGGGATTGGTTTTATCAAAGAGTAAAAGGAAAATATCATTCCATGACACGATTGGTTGTGGCTGATCTCGGGTCTGCTCTGGTAGGCTTTCTAAGAGCGGAGTTGATTTTAGTTTCCGTGACATCCATCGTGATTACGATTGGTCTGCTGATCCTTGGTAATAAATATGCTTTTACTATTGGAATTTTGTCGGGACTGCTGGATTTGATTCCTATCATTGGCCCCTCCCTTATTTTCATTCCATGGATTATTTTCTTGTTTTTTACCGGTGCGTTATCGTCGGCTTTAAAAATACTCTTTGTATATCTTGCCGCAACCGTAATCCGTCAGATTCTTGAACCAAAGATTTTAGCACAGGGGATAGGAATTCACCCGTTACCCACACTGATCTCGATTTATGTGGGGCTAAACCTTTTTGGGGTTAGCGGGCTGATTATCGGGCCGGCAATAATTGTTATCTATGAGGCTCTCAGGAAAGCGGGATTTTTCCCTAAGTGATATAAGTGGTATCTGTGAAAAACTCAGAATTTTTTAAGTTTGGGGAGTTATAATCCGATTTAACCACAATAAGGAGATATTGCGTGAAAACGATTTCTGTTTTGGGCTCAACCGGCTCCATCGGCAAGCAAACATTGGAAGTTGTCAATGCCTCTGAGGGAAAACTAAAAATTCATGCTTTAACGGCCTGCTCCAATACAGATCTGATAGAACAACAAATCCGCCAGTTCAGGCCGGAGATTGCTGTATTGGCAGAAGAAAAAGCGGCATATGAATTAAAAAACAGGGTCGGCGATTTGCCGGTTAAAGTTTTTTGCGGACTTGAAGGTATGGTGGAAGCGTCCATAGGGGAAGAAGTCGATATGGTGGTTACCGCTGTCAGCGGAAGCATCGGCCTCCTGCCTACCCTGTCGGCACTCCAGGCGGGAAAGGATATTGCCTTGGCCAATAAGGAAACGCTTGTTGCTGCCGGAGAGCTTGTAATGAAAACGGCGGGAGAGAAAGGTTGTTCCATTATCCCGGTGGACAGTGAACACTCTGCTGTGTTTCAGTGTATTAATAACAATAGGAATAAGGTCAAAAAGATTATTTTGACAGCTTCAGGGGGGCCGTTCTTTGGGTGGACACTGGATAAACTTACGGGTGTAACCCCTGGTATGGCTCTTAAACATCCCAATTGGAATATGGGCGCCAAAATCAGTATCGACTCTGCAACCATGATGAATAAAGCTTTGGAAGTGATCGAAGCGAAGTTTCTTTTTCATGCTGATTACAATGAAATTGAAGTGCTTGTTCACCCTCAGAGTATTATTCATTCTATGGTAGAATTTATTGACGGTTCGGTGATCGCGCAATTGGGGATGCCGGATATGCGGCTTCCTATTCAATATGCATTAAGTTATCCTGACCGATGGGACTCCTGTTTCGAAAAATTATCCCTTGCAGGAAAGACTCTTACTTTCCAGGAACCGGATGATCAAGTATTTCCATCCATCCGATTAGCTTATCGGTGTGGAGAAAGAGGGGGAACCCTTCCGGCTGTCATGAATGCTGCAAATGAAATTTGCGTACATGCTTTTTTAGCAGGACGCATAAAATACCTTGAGATGTTTGAATTGGTTGAACGAGCATGCCAGGACCATAAGGTTCAGGATTCAGGGAGTATAGACAGGATATTGGCAGCAGATCGTTGGGCGAGAGAATATACGGAAGAACTCATTTGCAAAAAAAGCTGAAGTAAAGCTGAAAGTTGTGTGAGGTGACTGAATTGTTAACTACCCTATCCATTATCCTCGTTTTTGGTTTGATGGTCATGGTTCATGAACTCGGACATTTTCTGGTTGCGAAAAAGGCTGGGATTAAAATACTGGAGTTTGCCTTTGGGATTGGCCCGAAGGTCTTTGGCATCAGAGGGAAGGAAACGGTATATTCAGTTCGGATTTTTCCGCTGGGAGGGTTTGTTCGCTTTCTTAGTGCAGAGGAAATTGAAGAAGATGATACAGTCAGCAGACAAGAATTAATCAACCGAAGCTTTGAAAGTAAGTCGATCTGGCAGAAGATGTCGGTCATTGTGGCAGGGCCGGTCATGAACTTTGTTCTTGGAGCAGTTCTTTTTATTATAGTTTTTGCCTGGTTTGGAGTTCCGGTGGCCAGCAACGATAATATCATAGGCAGTACCGTTGAAAATAAACCGGCAGCTGCAGCAGGACTTGCACCTGGGGACAGGATTTTGGCTATTAATGGTGTTGACACCCCTGATTGGAACGCGGTAACTCAACAAATTCACTCCAGGCCGGGGGAAAAAGTATCATTTAAAATTGAAAAGGCCCAAACCAAGCAAATTGTAATGGTGCAGATCACACCTGAGTATGACCAGCAGTCAGGAAGAGGATTGATTGGAATTACCCCTAATGTGGTAAATCAAAAGGTATCCGTCATAAAGTCTACTCAATATGGTCTGCAGCAAACGGCACAGTTTACAAAGTTGATCGTAACCTACCTTGTGCAGATGATTACCGGCAAAATGCCTGTGGAATTATCAGGCCCTGTTGCGGTGGCTCAAGTCATCGGGGAGGGCGCGAGACAAGGTTTGTCCAATCTTTTAAGCTTAACGGGGATACTCAGCATTCAGTTTGGGGTATTGAATCTGCTCCCTATTCCGGCCTTAGACGGTGGCCAACTTGTTGTGCTTGCCTATGAGGGCATTCGGAGAAAACCTCTGAATCCGGAGAAAAAAGGTTGGATTCAGCTAACTGGTTTCGTTTTGCTTATGGCATTAATGATTGCGGTAACCTATCAGGATATTGTCAGGATACTGGTTAAATAAGGGGGAAACTCTTTGCAGCGCAGGATTAGCAGAGAAGTCCATATTGGTCCGGTCATTGTTGGAGGATCTAATCCTGTGGTGATCCAGTCTATGACCAATACAGATACAAGGGATGTTGAGGCCACCCTTGAGCAAATAAACCGATTGGCCAAAGCGGGCTGTGAAATTGTCCGGGTGGCTGTATTAAATGATCAAGCCGCTCAGGTATTAAAAAATTTGTGCACCCGCAGCCCTTTACCTGTTGTAGCGGATATCCATTTTGACTATAAGCTCGCTTTGAAAGCAGTGGAAAGCGGTGTCCAGGGTTTAAGGATCAATCCCGGAAATATCGGGGAAAGGTGGAAGGTGCAAGAGGTTGTTAAAGCTGTAAAGGAGAGGGAGATCCCTATCCGGATCGGAGTAAACGCCGGTTCGTTGGAAAAAGACCTCTTGGAAAAATACCAGGGGCCGTCCGCGGACGGGATGGTAGAAAGCGCTTTGCGTCATGTCCGGATCCTGGAGGAGGAAGGATATGAAAATATTAAGATTTCCCTGAAAGCTTCGAGGGTTCCTCTCATGATAGAAGCCTACCGGAAAATCGCTGATCAGGTGAATTACCCGCTTCATCTCGGGGTAACAGAAGCCGGTACAATAAGATCCGGGGTTGTAAAATCAGCAATTGGCATTGGCACCCTTCTGGCTGAGGGGATAGGAGATACCATTCGGGTTTCCCTGACCGGTGATCCCGTAGCGGAGATTCCGGTGGCTCTTCATATCTTGCGTGTTCTGGGATTACGGAAAGGCGGCTTTGAACTGATCAGCTGTCCCACATGCGGCCGCACTCAGGTGGATCTGGTGCGAATGGCGGAAGAAGTTGAAAAAAGACTGGAAACATTACCATGTCCCGAAGAAGGACTTTCTATTGCCGTCATGGGTTGTGTCGTGAACGGTCCCGGAGAAGCAAAGGAAGCCGATTTCGGGATTGCAGGCGGGAAGGGCAGCGGGTTGCTTTTTCAAAAGGGAGAAGTGATAGCAAGGTTGCCCGAAAAAGAATTATTGCCTGCTTTAATGGAGAAGATTGAAAGGTATATAGACCAAAACAAAAAATAGAAAATGTAAGAAGTATATTGTTTACCACCCTTATAGGGTGGTAAACTTGACATGTGGTTTATTACCTAGTTGCAGAAATGCATCTTGCTATTATATGATATTTTTATATTAATAAAAAATAGGACATGCACTAAGAAAGGATGAAAATAATTGAGAGTAAGCCAGCTTCTTAATCCGACGTTGCGAGAAGTGCCTGCGGAGGCTGAAGTAATCAGCCACCAGCTCATGTTAAGGGCAGGATATATCCGTAAAGCAGCGGCAGGAATATATACATATCTCCCACTGGGCTGGAGGGTCATACGTAAAATTGAGCAAATTGTCCGCGAAGAGATGGATGCCAAAGGCGGCCAGGAAGTCATGCTTCCTATCGTACAGCCTGCGGAATTATGGAGAGAAACAGGGCGCTGGGATGTTTATGGACCTGAAATGTTCAGGCTGAGAGACCGGCATGACCGGGAATTCTGTTTGGGGCCAACCCATGAAGAGATTATCACTGATCTGGTAAGAGGAGAACTGCGTTCTTACAAACAACTGCCTCTATTATTGTACCAGATCCAAAATAAATACCGGGATGAAAGACGACCGCGTTTCGGTCTGATGCGGGGCAGAGAGTTTATTATGAAAGACCTCTATTCCTTTGACCGCGATCCGGAAAGTTCCAAAGAAAGTTACCGGAAAATGTATGATGCCTATGAACGAATTTATTCCCGCTGCGGGCTTACTTACCGGGCGGTTGAAGCAGATGCCGGGGCCATCGGAGGAACCGGAGGTTCTCATGAATTTATGGTTCTGGCTGAATCGGGTGAGGCAGCGGTTGTGTTCTGTTCGGATTGCAGTTATGCGGCTAATGTGGAAAAGGCAGAATGCTTGCCCCGTTATGCTCCAGAGGATCAGTCCTTAAAAGAAAAAACCGGCGAAGTTCATACTCCCGGCACAAAAACAATCGAACAGGTTGCGTCATTTCTTGGTATTTCAAAGACATCCCTGATCAAAACCCTGGCCTATAAGGGGGACGAAAAATTCTTCCTCGTTTTGGTCAGAGGAGACCGGGAAATCAATGAGATTAAAGTGAATAATGCTTTAGGGCCTTTTGTGAACTTAAGAATGGCGGAACCGGAAGAGGTTAATTCGGTCTTGAACTGTGAACCGGGGTTCGTCGGGCCGGTAGGCCTTCCGAAAGAGATCTTTATCGCGGCGGACCTGGAAGTTGCAGAAATGAAAAGTGCTGTTTGCGGTGCCAATAAAAAGGATTATCATTTGCTGAATGTTGTATGCGGCAAGGATTTTGTACCGGCAAAAATCGCCGACCTGAGAACGGTTACACCCGGGGAGCCCTGCCCTAAATGCGGGGGGAGCTTGAAGGAGGCCAGAGGGATTGAAGTCGGACAGGTCTTTAACCTGGGAACGAAATACAGCGAAAAACTCCATGCTACCTATTTGGATGACAAAGGCAAGGAACAAGTATGTTATATGGGTTGTTACGGCGTGGGTGTCAGCAGGACAATGGCTGCGGCCATCGAACAAAATAACGATGAGAATGGAATTATTTGGCCGATGCCAATTGCTCCGTATCATTGCATTGTAGTTCCTGTCACGCTGAAAGATTCGGAAGTTGTATCTGTTGCAGAAAATATCTATAAGAAACTAAACAGTCTCGGTGTGGAGACCGTTTTGGACGATAGAGATGAACGCCCGGGTGTTAAATTTAAAGATGCCGACCTTGTTGGATATCCTTTGAGGGTTACGATCGGTCAAAAAGCCATGGCTGAAGGAAAGGTGGAACTTGTATACAGGGCAACAAAGCAAACGGAGCTTATTCCGGTGGAACAAGTATGCGACACCATTGAAAGAATCGTAAAAGAAGCATTGTCTATTGTCACCTGTGACTGATCTTATTTCCTGGGGGGAAAAGTGTGTCCAATCCTGCATTAAAATTAGAAGAAGCCCCATTTTTCGGACTGCTTCCCAAAGACTTATGTACGAAAGTAGAACCATATTTGCCTAATATATTTTTAAACAAGGTGGAGGTTCTCCCTGAAGCAAGGAGATGGATACTCCACCTTACCTTGTTGTGCGCCATCGAAGAAGAAATTCTCCTAAACCTTGCTTTGGCTTTAGAAAACAAATTAAATAATGGCATAAAAATTGAAATGAAAACCAATTATGAAAGCCCAATTTCTTTGGAACAGCTTTGTCTTGAGCATTGGACTGAGATTCTGCAGGATATTCTGGAAAGGGTTCCGTCACTTAAGGGATGGCTGAACTCTCCCGGGAAATATGAAGCTGAAGAGGACAGGCTGACCATATTTGTTCCTCATATCACAGCCTTGGAATACTGTAAACTAAAGCAAAATAGTGTGGAGAATTATTTTCAGGAAAAATACGGAATGCGGATAAAAACCGTTTGGGAAGTAGATGGCTCCCTTGAAGAGGAGTCTTGTTTTGATTCCGAGAAAGAAGAGCAGAAATATATCGAAGAGATTTTATCCTCTAACCCTGCAGAAAAGAAGGAATCCAAGACCCAACCCGCAGTTCTCCTCGGCAGAGAATTTAAAGGTTCAACTTGTGCCTTAAAGGATATTACCGATGAAGAAAAGCAAGTGATTGTGGAAGGGGAAGTATGCCAAACTGAAATTAGACAATTAAAAAGCGGGCGGCAGCTCCTTTCCTTTGGGCTTACCGATAGAACCAATTCCATCAGCTGCAAAATCTTCTTTGATGAAGGACAAACACCGCTGCAGATCAACAAAGGGGATTGGCTAAGAATACGGGGGGCGGTGCAATTTGACCGCTTTACCACCGAACTAACCCTTATGCCGAAAGATATCATGCCCATTAAGCCTGTTCACCGGATGGATCAAGCTGAAGAAAAAAGGATTGAGCTCCATCTCCATACCAAGATGTCGGAAATGGACGGGGTATCCTCGGTTCAAAGTCTGGTCAAGAGAGCGGGCGAATGGGGACATCAGGCAATAGCAATTACCGATCACGGTGTTGTTCAGGCTTTTCCCGATGCGGCAGATGCCGGTAAGAAATATGGCATTAAAGTGATCTTTGGAATGGAAGGCTATTTGGTTGACGATAGGAAAGAAGGGAAAATAGAAGCTTCTAAATCCCCTTATTATCACATTATAATCCTGGCTAAAAATCAGACGGGTTTAAAGAATCTTTATAAACTTGTGACCTGTTCCCATTTGGAAAACTTTCACCGCCGGCCAAGAATCTGCCGCTCCTTGCTGAATACGCACAGGGAAGGCCTGATTCTCGGTTCGGCCTGTGAGGCGGGCGAGCTGGTACGGGCTATTCTCAAAGGGGCGAGCGGGGAAGATATTAGAAGAATAGCTTCATACTACGATTATTTGGAAATTCAACCTACGGCCAATAACATGTTTTTAGTTCATCGCGGTGAAGTTGCCAATGAAGAGAAATTAAAGGATATTAACCGACAGATTGTAAGCCTCGGCGTGGAACTGAATATTCCGGTAGTGGCTACTTGTGATGTTCACTTTCTTGATCAGGAAGATGAAGTTTACAGAAGGATTCTCATGGCAGGAAAAGGCTACACCGATGCAGACCAGCAAGCCCCGCTGTATTTTAGAACTACGGAAGAAATGTTGGCGGAGTTCTCTTATTTAGGGGAAGAAAAATGTTTCGAGGTTGTTGTCACCAATCCGAAGGGGATTGCGGAGCAAATCCAAGAATTAAAGCCATTTCCGGATGACTTTTTTGAACCAAAGATTGAAGGTGCACCGGAAAAAATAATGAACATGACATGGAACCGTGCCCACGAGCTTTACGGTGATCCTCTTCCGGAAGAAGTTCAGAAGACGCTCGACAAGGAATTGAATTCCATCATCGGCAACGGTTTTTCCGTACTCTATTTGATTTCTCATCTTTTAGTCAAGAAATCCAATGAAGACGGGTATCTTGTCGGTTCCAGGGGATCGGTCGGATCTTCTTTAGTTGCGACCTTTACCGGAATAACGGAGGTCAACCCTCTTCCCCCGCATTACCGCTGTGAAAACCAAGACTGTCTGTATTCCGAGTTTATCAAAGACGGGAGTGTCGGCTCAGGAGTCGATCTCCCTGATAAGAATTGCCCCCGCTGCGGCAGGGAACTGCATAAAGACGGTCATGACATTCCTTTTGAAACCTTTCTGGGTTTTAAGGGAGATAAAGTTCCTGATATTGATCTGAATTTCTCAGGAGAATATCAACCAAGGGCGCATAAATATACGGAAGAAATATTTGGTAAAGAAAATGTTTTCCGGGCCGGAACCATTTCTACGGTTGCAGAGAAGACAGCTTATGGTTTCGTCAAAAATTATTTGGAAGAAAGAAAAATTAAGTATAACCAAACAGAATTAAACAGACTGGTTCAAGGCTGCGCGGGTGTAAAAAGAACCACCGGCCAGCACCCGGGGGGTCTTATGGTAATACCAAAAGAATGTGATGTTTTTGATTTCACCCCGCTGCAAAGACCGGCGAACGATACGGATTCCGATATAACAACAACACACTTTGACTATCACTCTATTTCCGGTCGGTTGGTTAAACTGGATATTCTCGGCCATGACGATCCGACCTCCATCAAAATGCTGGAGGATCTGACTGGGGTAGATGCTAAAAAAATCCGCTTGGATGACCGGAAAACACTCTCTCTTTTCTCAGGCCCCGAAGCGCTGGGTGTAACTCCGGAAGAGATAGGCGTCAATACAGGAACGCTGGGTATTCCTGAGTTTGGAACCAAGTTTGTGCGGCAAATGCTTGAAGACACCAAACCTTCAACGTTCTCCCATCTTGTCAGGATTTCCGGGCTTTCTCACGGAACCAATGTGTGGGTAGGAAATGCCCAGGATCTGGTCTTAAACGGAACAGCCGATATTTCCGGAATTATCGCCTGCCGTGATGATATCATGATCTACCTTATTCAGAAAGGTTTGGATTCCAGCCACGCTTTTAATATTATGGAACAGGTCCGTAAGGGTAAAGGTTTAAAACCCCAGGATATTACCGCTATGCAGGAACATGATGTCCCGGACTGGTATATTGAATCCTGTCAAAAAATCAGTTACATGTTTCCTAAGGCCCACGCAGTGGCTTATGTAACCATGTCTTTCCGAGTTGCCTGGTTTAAGATTTATTATCCCGAAGCTTTTTATGCTACCTTTTTTACCGTAAGGGCTGACGAATTTGATGCAGAACTGATTACAGGGGGTTTAGAAAAATGCCGCCAGGCGATCAAAGAAATTAATGATAAAGGGAATGCTGCAACGCCGAAGGATAAAAACCTCCAGACAATTTTGGAACTGGCAGTGGAGATGTATTGCAGAAAGATTAAGCTGCGCAAGGTTAACTTATGGGAATCTGATGCAACCCGTTTCTTGCTTACCCCGGAAGGATTATTGCCTCCATTTTCTTCCCTGCAGGGTTTGGGGAAGTCAGCAGCTGCATCTCTGGCAAAATTAAGAGACAGTGATCAAATTAAATGCATTGAGGATCTTCAATCCCGGGGCAAGCTCAGTAAAACCGTAATAGAAGTCTTAGAGCGGCATGGCTGCCTGGAGGGGTTGCCGGATAAAAATCAATTGAGCTTGTTTTAAATTAATGCGAATATTGCAGACTATAAAAGTATATGATATATTAAAGAAGGAATTTATTTGAAGCACGATTTTTGGTTGGGAGTGGGGATTACCCACTCTTTCATTTGGTCTATCAGAAAGTATGCCTTTCCGATAGAATCTTGGCTAAAGCCAAGATTTCTTTTAGGAAAAGCAAAAGGGGTAAGAATATGAGTGAATCTGTTCTTAATAAGGTCAGGCAATTGGCTGAGCCACAGGTAAATGAGCTCGGTCTTGAACTGGTGGATGTAGAATATGTCAAAGAAGGCGCCCACTGGTATTTGAGGATTTATATAGATAAGGAAGGCGGGGTGGATATTGACGACTGCGCCGCTGTCAGCCACAGGATGAGTGATATTCTTGATAAAGAGAATCCCATCCCTCAGGCCTATATGTTGGAAGTGTCCTCTCCGGGGATCGAGAGACCGCTCCGGAAAAGAGAGGATTATGAAAAATATAAGGGAGAGCTTGTAAGTATATATTCCATTGAGCCCTATCAGGGATTTTCCTGTTTTACCGGAAATTTGATCGGACTGATCGATGAAAGTGTAGTCCTGGAATATGAAGGACAAGAAATTGCGATTCCTTTTGACCTGATAGAAAGAGCACATTTGGCCTTTGAGTTTTAATATGTTGTTAAGGAGGAATTCAGACAGATGAACATGGAGTTCATTGAAGCAATTCACGAATTAGAAAAAGAAAAAGGTATTTCTGCGGAGATACTATTTGAAGCGATAGAAGCCGCTCTTATTTCGGCCTATAAAAAGAATTTTTCTTCTTTACAGAATGTAAGAATTCACATAGACCGCCTTACCGGTGAAATAAAAGTTTACGCCCGGAAGAATGTTGCTGAGACCGTGGAGGATTCGCGCGTTCAAATTTCTCTGGAAGAAGCAAAAAAAATCAATCCAAATTATACGTTGGACGATGTAGTTGAATTTGAAGTCACACCAAGGGAATTTGGACGAATTGCAGCACAAACAGCCAAACAGGTGGTTGTGCAGCGAATCCGTGAAGCGGAACGCGGTTTAATTTACGATGAGTATATCAACCGTGAAGGGGATATTGTCACCGGTATCGTTCAACGATATGAACAAAGAAACGTCATTGTCGATTTGGGAAAAGTGGAAGCGGTGCTTCCGGCTACTGAACAAATTCCCGGCGAAAGCTATCAGCCTTTTGAAAGAATTAAAACCTATGTTGTGGAAGTAAAAAAGACAACAAAAGGACCGCAGATTCTTCTTTCCCGGACTCATCCCGGACTTATTAAAAGACTATTTGAACTGGAAGTACCCGAAATCCACGATGGGATTGTCGAGATAAAGGCCGTGGCCAGAGAAGCCGGTGCCAGATCCAAAATTGCAGTGTATTCGAGGGATCATAATGTCGATCCTGTTGGCGCTTGTGTAGGCCCGAAGGGGAGCAGGGTTCAAACCATTGTCAATGAGCTCAAAGGGGAAAAAATGGATATTATCAACTGGTCTTCTGATCCCGTTGAGTTTGTTTCCAATGCATTATCCCCTGCTAAAGTATTAGGTGTTTACCCACGGTATGACGAAAAAGTAACATTGGTTGTTGTGCCTGACTATCAGTTGTCCCTGGCAATCGGGAAAGAAGGGCAGAATGCCAGACTCGCGGCAAAACTAACCGGGTGGAAGATAGATATTAAAAATGAAACCCAAGCGATTGCCAATAACCTCATACCGCCTGAACCGGTTCATCAGGACGAGGAGTATGATGAGTATTACGACTCGGAATATAATGAGTACGAAGATGGCGAGTACACGGACTATGAGGACGAAACATACGAAGAATATGATGAAGGTGAATATGAAGACTATGAAGAAGGGTATGACGAATATTCGGAAGACGATTATGACGAATACCAGGAATACGATGAATATAATGAAGACGAGTATGACGAATATGATGGCGAATATGAAGACTATTCTGATGATGATGAAAACGCTGACTTCACATCCTCCGAAGGCAATGAATATATAGATTACGACGAATCTGATTCTTCTTCACAAGGAGGAGATTATGCTCCCCATGCCGAAGAGGTATATGAAGAGCTGGTAGAGGATGAAAAACCGTCTAAAAAAAGGTCTTCCAGAAAAAGCAAATAATTGAAAGTCTTGAAAAGTAAAAGGTGAGAAAATGAAGAACCGTAAGATCCCGCTTCGAATGTGTCTGGGGTGCCAGGAAATGAAACCCAAAAAAGAATTACTTAGAATTGTCAAAACACCTGAGGGAGTTTTGGAATATGATCCGACTTCCAAAAAAAACGGGCGGGGTGCTTATTTGTGTTCCAATTTGGAATGTTTTTCAAAAGCTTTAAAATACCATAAGTTCGAGAAAACATTTGGAATAAAGCCATCTCCTGAGATGGTGAGTGAACTGGAAAGGCAGCTGAATTCTTCTTGACTCCAAGAGTAAAATCATTATTAGGTATTGCCAGACGGGCAGGCAAAATATGCTCTGGTGAATCGCAGGTTGAAGCTTTTCTAAAGAAGGAAAAGGGCTATTTATTACTAATCGCTGAAGATTCGCCCGGGGCAGTCTCAAAATATAAACAATGGGCAAGTGATGTCAATATCCCTGTGTTAGTGGAAGGAACCAAAGAAGAATTAGGTTTGGCAATTGGATTATCACCAAGGGCAATAGTACTTGTCATGGACAGGGGTTTTGCAGATGCGATGATAAAGGAAAGTAATTAAAGGAGTTGAATGGTTATATTTTTATTCTCGTTGTTTGGGGGTGACACTGTGACCACGATTCGGGTTCATGAACTGGCTAAGGAGTTAAACGTATCCAGTAAGGATCTCATTGAACAGTTGAATAAAATGGGTGTGGGTGTAAAAAATCACCTAAGCGCAGTTGCAGTTGAAGATGCCAGGAAAGTAAAACAGACACTGGTCAAAACCGGTGTCCCACAAAATAAAGCACAAGATGAAGAAAGAACTACAGGAATTGAAAGCATGCCGGCCGAACAAAGATCTTCTAAGATGACGGAAGCAGAAACCGAGGGAGGAACCCGGAGAAGGTCATCAGAGGAAAATCGGAGACCCCCAGAAAACCGGAGAACCCCGGAGGAAGGGCGGAGACCTTCTCCGGAAGCCGGGAAATCGCCTGAGGGGAAACCCCATCCGCAAAGGCCGCCCGGTGAAGCAAGGGGCCCGCAGGGGCAAAGACCTTCCGGAGAGATGAGGGGTCCGCAGGGGCAAAGACCTTCCGGAGAGATGAGAGGTCCGCAGGGGCAAAGACCTTCCGGAGAGATGAGAGGTCCGCAGGGGCAAAGACCTTCCGGAGAGATGAGGGGTCCGCAGGGGCAAAGACCTTCCGGAGAGATGAGGGGTCCGCAGGGGCAAAGACCTTCCGGAGAGATGA
>JAAYUV010000112.1 GCA_012517475.1 Peptococcaceae bacterium
AATATCTCTTACAAAAAACCAGAGACTAGGCTGCGTAATGTATAGACAGCGTCAAACGGAGCAAGGATGCGGAGTGCGGCTGTTTGCGCCAAGGAGGGCGCAATCTGCCGAAAGCGTCAATACATTACGTAGCCCTACCTTTGAATGCGATAAACGGGGATCAGAACTTTATTATCTTTTTTGAAACTCCTTTATTATCCTTTCCTGAAGCCATTTGTCTGTTAATACATCCCAGCCGGTAAGGGAAAGAGCTTTAACCGCTATGCCTAGTACTTTCTCTCCTTCCTTAGAAAGCGCCGCACGGGCAAATTCCAAAGTATGAGGGATTTCAAGACCTTGTCCCAGCCGAAGATATGGGTGAATCGCAGGAACAACCTGACTGACATTTCCCATATCCACTGATCCCAACATCGTTTGGGGAAACTCGATATCCCGCACCCCTAATTCAAACAGGTTATCCCGAAAGCATTGCGCCAATGCACTGTTCGTACGCATTTCATGATAAGATGATTCATAAAAACGCCAGGATGTTTCTGCGCGAACCTCTTCTGCAGCCTTTTTCGCATATTTTAAAAATTTCTCCCGTATCCGGTTAAGATTCTCTCTTTTTCCCGCCCGCAGATAAAACCGGGCTGAGGCCTTGTCGGGGACTATGTTGGGTGCTTTCCCTCCATAGGTAATAATCCCGTCAATTCGTTCGTCCTTTGCAAGCCTTCGTCTATATTTGTCGATTTTGTTAAAAAACCTCAGCAATGCATCCAAAGCGTTAATGCCGGTATGGTCTGAGATCGCCATGTGCGCTGCCCGTCCATAGAAGTCAACTTCTATAGCATCAAGAGCAAGACTCGATATTTCCGGAACATTGCTGCTTCCCGGATGGAACATCATAGCTGCCTGGATGTCATGAAAGATACCCACCTCAGCAAGAGCAACTTTTGCCCCGCTTGTCTCTTCCGCGGGTGTCCCTATTACAACCAGCTCCCCCGGAAGATCCCGTATCATGCTTAAAATTACTGCGGCCCCAACACTTGCGACCCCAATTAAATTATGCCCACAACCGTGGCCAATATCAGGAAGGGCATCATATTCAGCCAGGAAAGCGATCCTTAAACCAGGAAATCTTCCGCGGAAACTGGCCCGGAAAGCCGTTTCCATGCCGGCTAAGGGAGTCTCTACAATAAAACCCTGCTTCTCCAAAAAACCCTTAAGCAGCCTGGTTGCATAATGTTCCTGGTATCCTTCTTCAGGATTACAGCCAATTTCCCGGGCAAGATGCCAAATAGGTTCCTGCATGGAGTCTGCCGCCGTTATCATGAATTTCTTTTGATCATTCATTCTGTTTTCACCATTGAATTTTTCATGCATTGATTGATTTATTATACATTAACCAAATTGTTCATGCACTATTGAATTTTTCACGTATTTCTTGAGTCCTCTTTATCTATTTTTGAGTCATCTTTAAGCAAATATGTATTTAATACCATCACTACAGCATCTTGACTAATAGCTAATTGGTCGGCTATTTCGGTTACATTGAAGCCTTTTTCTGCTAAAACCAAAACATCTCCATACTTTGCCGAGGTGTTTCTTTCCACTTTTGTTATGTTTTTGTTTTTAAGCTTTTCGGATACAGGTAAGTTCTCAGTTTGACCCTCAATCTTTTTCTGAAGCTCTCTAACTTCCTGTTTTAAATCATCTATTTCCTTTCCCATCACTGTCAGGCCTTTTAAAAGCGCCAGAATTTCCGAATTAATTTTGTTACTCCGCCAGAAGATCCATAAAACAACAATCCCTGTAAATAAGAGGGCCACAGCTTCAAGAGTCATATAGATCTCCCCCTGTTCTGATTATTCTCTTAGTATTCGGGATAATTCGCAATCTTCCTTCTATCTGATGAAATGAAAATATTTACTGGAGATGGTTTTAATCATCTGTTACTACAGAGTGTCCCTCAGACAAATAGTTACCAACTCCCTCAAATATTGCCATGGACAATCTCTGCTGATAATCCGTTTGATTTAGCTTTTGCTCTTCTTCTGCATTTGATAAGAATCCAATTTCAATTGTTACAGCAACCATTTCCGTATTCTTTAATATAAAATAGCTTTGATTGGATTTGGCTGCCCTTTTCTTGGATGCAATCTTATTCAGGCTGGCTTGAATGCATTCTGCAAGCTTTTTGCCTTCTTCCGAATCAGGATGATAAAACACTTGAGGGCCATGTTGCCTTTGATCCGGAAAACTATTGGAATGGACACTCAGATAAATGTCTGCATCGGTATCCATTGCAGTTTGTATTCGGTAAGCCAAATCTTCTCGTTTTCGCTGCAGGAGTTTGGATGAGGTGCCAAAATCGCGGTCGTCTTCTCTAAGCATAACCACATTGCTTCCTGCTTGGGTAAACAAAACCTGTAATCTTTTCGATATTTCTAAATTGATGTCTTTCTCCAGGGTACGATTTAATCCGATTGCCCCAGGGTCAACACCTCCGTGACCGGCATCTATGAGTACGGTCTTCCCGCCCAGGATCCAGCTCCATCCAGGTATGTCATTACTTATATTGGACGCTCTTTTTTCGTTAACGTAGCTTGCCCCAGCCGCTAATACACTGAAAAACAAGGCAAGGATGATTACATTTTTTTTATTCCATACTTTAGATTTCCTGTCGTATTTTGCAGGTTTTAATAAAGACATGGCTCTTCCCCCTTTCATAAATATTTATGGGGAAAGAGCCATGTTTATTCAGTATTTATTTGAGCAATATCATTCAAGAATCACCTATTTACTTATGGTATACTCTTGTTATCCTCATGGAAGAGAGCGTATTGAAAAATGGCTAATGAAGTGCGCACTGTTTGTTTCGACCCAGGTTTAAGAATTGAAGCATATCGCTTTGAAGGCATTATGCAGAAATTCCCCAACCATTTTCATGATTACTATGTCATCAGTTTTATTGAAAAGGGGCAGCGCTATTTGCTGTGCAACAATCAGGAGTACATTATTAATGCTGGAGATATTGTCATTTTCAATCCCCGAGATACGCATACCTGTGAGCAGGTTGACGGGAAAACGTTTGATTACCGGTGCATTAATATCCTACCGGAAATAATGGAAAAAGCCGTGTGTGAAGTCACAGGTAAAGTGCATCTACCACGCTTTACACAGAATGTTCTTTACCGCAGTGAGCTTGCCGCCTGTCTTCGAGAGCTCCATTTAATGATATTAGAGGAAGTGACGGAATTTAAAAAAGAGGAACTTTTTATGTTTCTGATAGAGCAATTGTTGGGGGAATACTCCGATACTGTACTTTCGGCAGTCTCACAAGAACCTTCATTAGAAATCAGAACAGTTTGCAATTATATCGAATCAAACTATGCAAAACCCATAACCTTGGATGATTTAAGTGCCCTTACCGGACTTCGCAAATATCATCTTCTCCGTTCGTTCACACGAAAGATAGGTATTTCCCCATATAGTTATCTTGAGACGGTCCGCATCGGTAATGCGAAAAAACTGTTGGAAAAGGGTATTCCACCCATTGAAGCTGCCTTTCGGACTGGCTTTTCCGATCAGAGCCATTTTACTAATTTCTTCAAAAAGCTGATAGGTTTAACCCCTAAACAATATATGAAAATATTTGAAGGTTACATAGAACCGGAGGCCGAGATCAATTGATTACAGATAATCGTAGGGCAGCTGCCGGACATATGGCAGCGTTTTTTACCATCCTTATTTGGGGTACAACTTATGTATCTACCAAAGTACTTTTAGAAAGCTTTTCCCCGATTGAAATATTGTTTACACGGTTCATAATGGGTTATATAGCCTTGCTGATAATCTATCCCCACAAGCTGAAAACCAAAAGCCTGCACGAAGAGCTTCTTTTTATGGGGGCTGGATTGTGCGGAATTACGCTTTATTTTCTGCTTGAAAACATTGCCCTAACCTATACTCTTGCCTCTAATGCGGGTATCATTATCTCCATCGCCCCGCTATTTACAGCTGTTTTTGCCCACTTCTTCTTGCACGGTGAAAAACTACGTCCGCAATTCTTTTTGGGATTCATCATTGCGATCACAGGAATTATTTTGATTGAATTTAACGGAAGTTTCATATTAAATCTAATTCCAAAGAGAGCGTTTAGATATTAAAATTTACGAAACATGACCTGCCAAATGGATTCATTTAACTAATCTTTTTATTTGTCGTGTTTCCTCAGACGAGTTTAGGAAAGGAATAAATATGTAAGTATAAAATAAATAAAAATCCCCCAACCATACGGTTTGAGGGATTTGTTTGTTTATAATCTTAACGTTTGGAGAATTGAAATTACGCTTTCTATGCTGCTTTCAGACGTTTTTGTGTCTTATTAGTGTATTACCTATAGAGCCTAGTAAACGCTTAAACGAATTTATGATGTTTATAACGTCCTTCGTTTTTGCGAAGTCTTGTTACGGGATAATACATAGAACATATAAAAGTGCACAGCTGAGAGAAAATTCCCGGGCATTATTATTTTTCAAAAGGGTTTAATATAACTTTCTTTTGCACAAACATAATAACAATTTTGGGAAATTAAGTAGTATCTTCCTAAATAATTGCTTGCACAGTTTTAGGAGACGGTCAGAGAGCTAAAGATTCCTATTTGAATTAGTATAAAGGGAGTATCGCTACGTTTACCAATACTCCCTCCATGTTAATGGTGTAAATTAGTTTTTTATAGTTTACGTCAATGGGGTTAATGGACTCTGAATTAAAATTGCAAATTGGAATGGATGAGAATGGCCATCATCTACAGTTGTATTTCCTTGAACAAAGTGCACATGCTTATCGTTATCAACTGGTATTGGAGGTCCTGTAATAACACCTATTTCGTGGTGATGATTATCAATAAAATCAGTATTTGTGAATATTGCATGTCGATGGCCATCTGGGAATAATATTACCTGGCCGGTTACTTAGTTCCCATTTTCTTCATTGCCTTGATTGTTACTATTATCCTGAGATTTAGTTGCGCTTTCAGTTGAAGGAGTGACCGTAGAACTATTACCATTATAGTTATTGCCATTACTCTCATTTTTATTATTTGTTCCAACAGGTACTGAAGTATTCGCTCCCTTATTTTTGATTTCGCTTTCTTGTTTACCTTGATTGTTGGCATTATCCTGAGATTTAACTGCGTTTTTAGTTGAAGAAGAAGTAGCCGTAGAGCTATTTCCATCGTTCTGTTTATCGTTATTACCATTTCTCTCATTTGCATTTTCAGTAGCGGGAGAAGTGGTTACAGTGCCATTGTCGGAATTGTTTTCATCTAAATGAGTATTATTATTGTTAGCGTTCTTTTCCGACTGTTGGACTGCGCTTTCTATATTCTGAAAATCAGAGTCTGAATTATTAGAAGAACTTGTAGAACTCTGTTCCACAATTTTTTTCATGATATCAGTTACTTTAGCATCTTTGTATTGATCTACGGTTGCTGTTGGATCTACGGATTGAAGCGTTTTAATAAGGTTTAATTTTCCCGGAGTAACACCTAGTTTTTTTGCTTCATCTCGACCGGATATAGCAACGTTATCCTTATATACAACTGCGGAATAGCCGCTTGATTTTATTGCATCGTTGGCACCTTCTTGTGCATTTTGTTCCAATTCTGAAGCAACAACTGGGTTGTTTGTCTCGGATGTTACAGATATGATTGTGGAACCGTTGCTTTTAATAAAGCCATTTTTGGATGCAGATTTGACAAGTTCCTTTATTGCATCTTTAACATTGGAATTTACAACGTTTTGACCTGTTAATATAGTTTCACCATCGGCATTATAAGCTGTTGCTGAAACGACCTTGTTAAAAGTGTTGACTCCAAGCTCAACGCTCGGGTTAATGTCTAGGCTTAAATAGGCCACAGGAGTTTTATAATATGCGTAGCCGCCAATTGGCAGTCCGAAAATTAGGAAAGCAAAGCAGGCTGCAAATACGATTTTTTTCATCGAAAACACTCTCCTCTTCTTCAAAATCAGAGTTTTATTATTGTTTTGTTTTTCCAGAATATCTCTTAATGCTTTTTCAGTTTTTTCGATAAGCTCATCTTCCGCTTTTATCTGATTAAGGGCTGACCGTTCCGGCATTCATAACTACAGTTGCTATCCTGTTATCGGTCTGAGGGGTATGGTACCGCGACGAGCGAATCAGGATGAGGAGCGCGGCTTTTTGCGTCATAGATGACGCAACAGCCGAAAAGCGATATTGTGCCCCTCAGACCAAACCTAAAAGATTGAGATTTTAAACATACGGAGAATTACGCTTGACAAATTTGCGTAAGATTACTGCCTAGCTGTCTTCATCACGG
>JAAYUV010000016.1 GCA_012517475.1 Peptococcaceae bacterium
TAGCCCCAACTCTTCCTTAACGACTGCAACATTTTTTTCCGTAACCTCCATACCGTGGCTGCGTATGGTTATCTCCGCCACATCACCTGATGACATGTTGCTTAAGGCAAAGGCCAAAATTGAAACGATAACGAGCATGGGGATTATTTGTAGCAACCGTTTTAGAATGAGTTTTGATTTTTTCATAGGCTTCTCACTTTTCTAAAGAATGGTAAGACCTGAATTCCATAAATAAAAATTACTGCTGGAATTAGCCCAAAGACATAATCAAATGGTCAATAAGACAAAGGCAATTTTCTCCATCGGATTATTTTGTACAAAGAACAGCTGTCCTGCTTTATTTCTTATAACCTGAAACAATGAACAGCTCTTCATTTGAAATTATCGTATCCACCGAGAAAAAAGGTGCGAAAAGCTTAGCCAGTTCATCTTCGTGGATCAAGCCGATAGAAACGTTACTGGCGCTGCCCGAATGATGCGCATCAATTTGAGCGCGGCCCATTCCATGGGCAACCGTTAATCTCCCAACAGGCTTAAGCTGATTTGAAAGATGGGTTATTAGCCTTACAGGATTTTCAAAATGAGGAAGAGCGTTATAGATCACGCAGCAGTCAAAAGGGACAGAAAAGTTCATTTCCTCTACGTCTGCATTGATTAGCTTGATGCGTTGGTCTGTAAATTTTTCTTTTGCTATTTTTATCATACCGGAAGAAATATCTATACCGGTAAGTGCCCCCACTTTACGCTTGAGATAAAATGGGAATAACACGCCGGTACCGCAGGCGACATCGAGTACCGAAATGCCTTCTTTTACACCGGCGCGGTCTAAAATATTTATGATTTTCGCTTCTTCAATGATACAGTCATTATCCCAAAGGGGAGCCCGGCTATCGAAGAACGCAATAACTTCATTTTTATCCATGTTGCTCCTTTCCGGTCGGTACTATTTTTATAATATCTTTCGTTACAATATATTTGTTAAAAGCTATTCTCTGTTTTATCGTTACATTTATAGAAGCAAATGGCTGATGGATAATTTAGCGGCGCGAAGCAGTTTGAGCCGGTAAAGTCGAGCGCCCATCAGCCATTCATTTATTACTGATTCCGGCTTATTTGAGGATACCGCACGGGGATCAGCTTGGCGCGCTCCAGCGCAAATACAATGCTGGGAATTAAAACGATCTGGATTATGATGCCGGGCAGACTGGTCACGAAATAGCTGGTAACCCAAGCGGCCATGGTAATGTGGCCCGGACTGAAGATCAAAGCCTTGGCAATCCCGGCAACGACACGGCCGGCAAGCATAGCGCCGATAAGGCTGATATAGAGATCTGCGTAGATTCTCTTGGTATGAACATTAGACATGATAATGCCGGTTATTAATCCATAAGCCGCCAGTTCAACAAGCATGCTCGGTAAGTAGGCGATGGGCGGCATGCCGGTGAAGAGTGAGGAAAGCACCGGGCCAATGATGCCACAGGCCAGGCCGAAGGACCAGCCGCAGAGCAGACCGCAGAGAAGTACCGGAATATGTATGGGCAGGAAGATGCTGCCGGCATTCTGAACGGAGTGAAAAGCCATGGGCAGGACGACACATAATGCCATACATACCGCGGTAAAGATGGATTTCTTAACGTTTGTCATAAATCACTACCTCCTACTAAATAACCCAACTCATCTATAAGTAAACTGAAAGACAATGACCTGCTTCGCCCGTCATTTTTTCAGATTAATGACCCCGTCAAAACGCGTAAGCCTGAATAAAGCAGACAGCGGCTGCCGTGAGCAGCGCCAGGATATCTTGTTTACGAAGCGGTTTTTGCTTATTTTGGGTTCGATTTTTGCCGCCGCGATACCCTCTGGCCTCCATCGCCAAAGACAATTCGTCGGCGCGCCTGAAAGCGCCGAGAAAGATCGGAATGACCAAAGGCATTACACTGGCGGCCTTTTCCCTTAAGCGGGCGCTCTCAAATTTAGCGCCTCTGGCCGTCTGCGCTTTGCGTATCATCTCCGTCTCTTCCATTAATACAGGGATGAACTGAACCGCTACGCTAATCATGATGGCAAGATCCTCGGTCGGGATGCGGATATATTGCAGCGGACGCAGAAGGGACTTCAGCGCGAAGGCGGCCTCCATCGGCGCGGTGGTTGCCATCAGCACGCTGCTGAAGATCATAAGAAAGATGACGCGGAGCACAACATTAGCTCCCTGCGCCATTCCGCCGAGCGAAATATGGAATATCCACCAGGAGCAGATGGGCTGGGCACTATCAAAGAACAGGGTGTTCATGACAAAGATCACCATCAGAAACAGGAAAAGACTCTGAATGAAACCGAGAGCGGTCTTAAGCTTAACTTTGGAAACAAAGAGCAAGCCGGCGGTCAACACCATCAGGCTACAGTAGCCCGGAACGGAATCTGTTAGAATTATGGTCGAGATCAATAGGATAAAAGCAATAAGTTTAACCCTGGCATCAAGGTGGTGGATCAAGGAATCTCCGGGAATATACTGTCCTATCGGCATCCGATTCATGGCAAACCACCGCTTTTTTTGAGGTGGGTAAGCGCCGTAAGCAGCTCTTCATACCGGACAATATCCTGCGGGATTGCAACCCCGCGCTGTCCCAACAGATGCGCAATTTTCCGGGGCCGGCTGACGTCAAGATTTAACGCTTCCATTTGCGCCACATCAGAGAACACGTCCTTTACAGCGCCGTCCATGACCAGGCTGCCCTTATTCAAAACGAGGATACGCCGGGTAAAGTCTCCCAATATGTCTGCATTATGCGACACGATGATGATCGTGGTTCCTCCGTTATGCAAGCGGTCAAGCAATTGCATAAAACTGTCCCTGGCAACAGGGTCCAGTCCGGCTATGGGTTCATCGAGGATCAATATTTGCGGCTTCATGGCCAGAACGCCGGCAATGGCAACCTTGCGTTTTTCGCCACCGGACAAGCCCAACGACGACTCCCGGCAGATCTCCCCGTAATTCAAGCCCACGGTCTCCAGCGCCCACGCGACACGGCTCCTTACCTCCGCGGAGTTAAGCGCCAAATGCTTTAGTCCAAAGGCAACGTCCTTTTCCACGGTGCTTTCAAACAGTTGGTATTCAGGGTATTGGAATACGATGCCCACCCTTTTGCGGAGTTCGCCGCGGCGGTATCCCCCGTCGTTGATATCGCAGCCGTCCAGCAGCACCTTACCGGAGGATGGTACGAGAAGACCGGCAATTAACTGGATCATTGTAGACTTGCCGCATCCGGTATGCCCCATAATACCGACGAACTCACCGTCCTCAATGCTTACCGTGACCCGGTCCAACGCGGCTGCTTCAAATACCGTCCCCGGTGCATAGGTATAAGAGACTTGATCTAATTCAACCGGCATAATTCCTCCACCAGTTCTTCCTCAGTCAACGGACAGTGACGCAGGATAATTCCCGCTTTTTGCAGGTCGTAATATATCCGGACGGGCAAAGGCGGCAGGAGCCTTGCTTCAGCCAACAGTACCTGATCGGTCAATATCTCTCTTGGCGTCCCTTGCGCCAGGATTCTGCCGTTTTTCATGATGTAAATACGGTCGGCAAACACGGCTTCTTCCATGTAGTGGGAAATGAGAATGATTGTTTTATGTTCATTGTCATGCAATCTTCGAATGGTCGTTATAACTTCTTTGCGTCCTTCCGGGTCAAGCATGGCAGTTGATTCATCAAAAACAATAATTTCCGGTTCCAAAGCCAGAACACTCGCCAGGGCAATCCTTTGCTTCTGCCCGCCGGAGAGCATGTGGGGTGACTTTTTTTCAAAGCCGCTCATCCCAACCAGAGCGAGTGCCTCGCTTACTTTGGACGGTATCTGCTCGATTGGCGTATCATAATTTTCCAAGCCAAAGGCGATATCCTCGTCCACTATCGATGATACAAACTGGTTGTCCGGATTTTGGAACACCATGCCGCATTTTTTTCGCAGCTCCCAAATTCGGTCAGTATTGTTTGCATCCAGTCCCGCAACCTTGAGACTTCCCTTCTGCAGAGAAAGCAAAGCGTCAAAATGCTTGACAAGCGTAGATTTTCCGCTGCCGTTATGTCCCAGTATTGCGACCATTTCTCCCTGGGCGATACAAATACTGACATCGTCCAGGGAAAGATCTATGCTTCCCTCGAACGCATAGGAGTAGGATATTCCTTTTCCATCAATCGACCTCATAACCATTGCCGTCTTAGCCTTCCAATACACTCTATCGCAGAATATACTAACATTTTCACTTTCACCACAAGTCTGGGGGATGTGGTTCGCGTTGATCTTTTTCTCCGGTTCGATATCTTTAAAATTTTCGGGATAGAGTATCTTTCCCATATAGTAAGCGTCCGCTATGGCCGTATCGATTACTAGTTGTATATTCTGCAGCATGACAATAAAATTTATAAAAATAAAAAGCCACGAAGTTGAGTCTCCGCTTCTACGGATTACCTCAGCCTTCGTGGCTAATTTTTATAAATTATATTTGCTAAGTATCGTTAAGTCTTCATGACTTAATTAACTATATGGAATTATAAAGCATAATTATTCTTTTGTCTAGAATAATAAGTATATAAAAATTGATACAAAATCAATTCTTAATTAAAGAGATTGTCCCCTTCATTTATTCGATTTTTTTGATAAAAAGTTAAACCACCTCAAAGCTTTTGAACTGTAAAGACGGTTTCAATATCATAAACACTTGAGGGGAATATGATATATCAAGAATAATGGACCATAACATTAATTACGTATTTGATCTCGTGAGGATAGCGGTCCCAGATAGTTTACTTAATTCCTTTTATCGCAAACCATGGCTTGATATCCTCTATAGAAATAAGATCCTTGGGTAAAAGTATCGCCTCGGCACTTTTAAATCCGCTGTTCATAAGGGCTTGTGTGATTTCTATTTCATTTACAGATCTTAACGGGAGACGGCTCTCTGTTTCATCGGCACATACCGAATTGTTCACTTCATCTTTTTTTCCTTGAGTCCTCGTAAATGATAAGACCATTCCACCTGGTTTGAGTACACGCTTCCATTCTTGGAATGCCTTGTCGGGGTATAAAAGAGTCCATAATGCTCTGCTACTGATCACGGCGTCAAAAGTATTGTCGGGATAGGGCAGGTTTACTGCTTCGCCAAGCTGAAACCCCACCTCCACCCCTCTTTCCACGGCATGTTGACTCCCAATAATAAGCATTCCTTCGGCAAAGTCTATGCCGTCAGATTTGCACCCCAGCTCGGTACGCATAATGGCAAGAAAGTCGGTTCCTGTCTCAACATCAAAAACAGATGCAATTTCGTCTTTACCTATTAGTTTTTTCAGCACCTCTTTCCATTTCTCCGAGTCCTCTACCGCATGTCTTTCATCAAAATTTGCGGAAAGTTCATTCCGCTTGACGGATACTATGCTGCTATACTGACCCATTTTCTTCTCTCATCTCCCCATAATTAGTGGTGTAATAGAACCTTTCTTAGCTTCTCAACAATTACTTTGCCGGTACCTCCGCCTTAACCATCTATTACAGCAACGCGCTATACATACATTTCTTTTAAATCTTTAGTTAGCATTATGGAAATATGACATTGGATAATAATAATTATACCTATTTGCTTTTTTTGTACTATCCGTCCCTGGGGGATTCTTACAACAGCAATATTCGACAGCGAACCCAAATGAAAAGACTTCCCTCTTTATAAATATGAGAGGAAAGCCCTTAAAAGTTATTCTGATTTCTGTGTAGTCAGACGGAACTTAGTTTACTTCAACCCCAGCCACCCACCATAAATATCCTCCGTAAATTTCCTCAATTCATGGATCTCCGGAATATTAACCCGGACCGTATTGTTATCCCGTTCCCTCTCTTCCAGAAAACCGCTTTCCAAATTCTTCAGATCAGGAACGCTTACATCATGATCTTTAAACAAAGACGGATTCATATAGTAATACTACGCAAATTGCATGCCAGTTAACCTAAATTTTATAAACTCTTATAAAATCAGGCTTTCAGTGTTTTGAGTTTCACTTTTCGTGCGAAGTTATTATTCTCATTTTTTGAAATTTTGTTTCATTTTGAGGCTCAACAAATTATGCGGACAAAATTTTACTGTGCGATTTAATAGTATTTGCAATTGCTTTATTATGTCTTGACATCTTATATCTCGTTTGTTATGATTTTATGTGTTCTAAATCGGGGCGTAGCGCAGTTTGGTAGCGCGCATGGTTCGGGACCATGAGGCCGCAGGTTCGAATCCTGTCGCCCCGACCAAAATTTGTCTGAAAACCCGCATTTTTCATGCGGGTTTTAGAGTTTTTATCCAGATTTTTTTCAGATCTTCAGCAGTTATATTTGAAAATGTACCGGAATGGGAAAAGCCTTCCATAGGTCAGCTTTTCTTTTCCGTCTATTTCTACCTTTTTTTACCCTTCCCTTTCCGCGGAAATTCATCCCTTTCTCCAGGGGCAATTCCATTAAAAAGATTGGGATCAATACCAAAATGGTTTAACAATCCGTTGTTTCCATCCGGCTTTTTGTCATCCTTTTCAGCGTTAAGCCAGTAATCTGATGGTATGTTAAATGGAACGACGGGATTGTTACGCAGAGCCCGAGTCAGAACTTCCCGGAATACAACAGCCGGCCCTGAACCCCCGGAGATCGTAAGATAGTGTCCCCGGTCGGTTTTGTCATATCCCATCCACACAGCGGCGGTTAGCTCCGGAGTGTAGCCGACGAACCAAACATCTTTAACCCCTTTGGCAATACCGGCAAATTCCTTTGTAGGGGGAAGCTCAACAGAACCGGTTTTTCCGGCTGTCGGGCGACCGAAAGCAGCATTTTTGCCGGTCCCGTTGTCAACTACATTTTGTAATAACAGTGTCATGGTATAGGCTGTGCTTGGATCTGTGACTTGAACTGCTTCCGGTCTGGCCTGAACGAGGACATCCCCGCCAAATGTTGTAATCTTCGTAATGGCATAAGCCTTGTTCATCACGCCCAAATTCGCAAAGCTGCTGTACGCTTGAGTAGAGTATTTCTTCCCTCAACTCATAATATCGGCGGCAAATTCGCAAAGCTGCTGTACGCTTGAGCCATCTGCAGAGGAGATACCCCCGTAGAAAGTCCCCCGAGTGCCAGGCTCAAGGTGTGGTCCCCTTTACTGAGAGGAATCCCGGCCCGCTGGGCAAATGCCATGCCGGTATCCAGCCCTATTTCATTCAAAAGCCAAACTGCAGGAATATTCCAAGAATTCTGCAAGGCTTCCTGCAAGGAGACATAACCCCGGGTCTGGTAATCCCAGTCCACAGGTTTATAGCCGTTTAAATCAAGCGGTCCGTCATAAAGAAGAGAATAAGGGGTATATCCTTTTTCCAGAGCAGGCCCGTAGACTGATAAGGGCTTAAAAGAGGAGCCCGGCTGGCGTTTGAGTTGGGTGGCATGGTTAAACTCCCGGAACGAACTTTCTCCCCTGTAGCCGACAAGCCCCCGGATTCCACCGTTACGCTGATCGATGATTGCAATACCGCTTTGCACGATCTGATCAGACTTGCCGGGAGGGAAAAAACGGTTGTCATGATACACATCTTCAGCAGCTTTCTGAACAACTTGATCCATTTGCGTATAGATTTGAAGTCCACTACCCAGGATTTGATCTTCAGTAAACCCATAGCGGGAGATGGCTTCTTCGATGACATAATCCACATAGGGGGCATACTTGCCGGAGAGTTCCCCATCCGGGTCTTTTCTCAAATAAACCGGCTTGGCCATGGCCTTTAAGTATTCCGATTCTGAGATATAGTTTTGTTCTTTCATCAGGGATAGTACTACATTACGACGCTCTAAAGCCTTGTCTTTGCTTTTCAAAGGAGAATAAATACTGGGAGCTTTCGGAAGGCCTGCGAGCATAGCCGCTTCTTCCAGGCTAAGGTCCTGGACGTTTTTGCCAAAATAAAAGTGGGCGGCATTTTGAATTCCCCAACGCCCTTCACCGAAGTAAATATGATTCAGATAAGATTCCAGAATTTGATCCTTGCTTAAGGTTAATTTGATTTTTAAGGCATAACCCGCTTCCTTAAATTTTCGCCCAAGTGTCTTATCAGAAGGCAAAAAGAGGTTTTTGGCTAATTGTTGGGTTATGGTACTCCCTCCCTCTGAGAAATCCCAGGATTTGAGGTCATGAGCCAAGGCCCTTAAGGTAGACCAGACATCGACACCTTGGTGTTCATAGAAACGGCGGTCTTCAACAGCGATGATTGCCTCACGCATGGGAAGCGGTACCTTATCAATCGAAACAGGTTCAATTTTGGAAGAGGAAAGCTGGGAAACTTTATTCCCGTTTTGGTCGTAGATGAAGGTTGGTTGAGCAAGCGGACTCTCCAGTTTGCTTACATCCAGAGATGCAACCCATAAAACAGTTGCTCCTGCGGAGAACAGGAGAACGAGCAAGGCGATAAGTGCAAACCGCCGCCAAAATTTCGGGTTTTGCCAAAACTTCGAAGCCATGAAGTGGACTAGTCTTTTATGTACTGAATCACATAAACCTATGATGATAGATTTTAACTTATCGGGGAGCATTTTGATACTGGTTTCCCACGATATTACCCATCCCGATATCACGGATATCTCGATGTAAAGCCCCCTCTGGTTCAACAAGTACGAAACCCGCTATGGATTTATTCCAAATCACTTGATACATCACTGATGAAATATTAATAATATCACCCTCATAAACATCCGTTCCATCGGCGTCACACAAACCGGTCCACTGCAGCAATTCAAATTTCCCGGCTGGTTCCCAGGAATGACCGGGCACACTGACAGCAAATGGAGCTAAAGTCTTTGTATCAAATGTTATGGCGTGCGGTTTTAATATTTTCTGTCTACCTTTATCCCAAACTTTGAATTTAATATCTTTCAATCTGCTACCTCCTTTTACATCTCTATCCTATCTTTCATAGTAATACGTAAGGACAATTACTATTTAAGGATGTTTGAATCAAAAATTTTTCCTGAACTTTCTTCCTCCAGGCAACTGAAAACATAAAGGGACCGGCGTTTAACCAGACGCAGGTCCCTCTACATAAGATTTTTCTCATTTGGCAACCATTATTTTGAAAAAAATCATTAAAAATTAAAGGCTTTCGGTCTTTGCACTCACTCTCGGTAATTAAGCCATCTTCTTTAAGTCTATTTAGCTTTCTAAGTTTTTCCTCAAAATCATCTTCCCTATGACCTTCTCCGTTATTGGAATCTACATCTACTTCAAAAGACGCTACACCTCTATTACTAAAGAAGTTATAAGCGTGCAGGCCACCAATTACGCAAGCCATTAAGGTCCAAATGATTCCGAACATGCCGGCCATTGGTATAATACTAAAACCAATAATGACAAAAATACCCCCAGCAATCATACCAACCAAGGATTGTGATTTACTTGGTCTAACTCGCACTCTTCTCACTACTTCTTCCTCCTATAATACTGGCCATGAATGGCCGGTTTTGCGTTGACCAGATGCCTCAACTTCCCAAAAGCAAGAATCCGTCATTTTTCAAAATCCATTCTTGTTGTAGCAGTATTACCGTAACTATTGCGGTAATTTATATTTTAAGACTAAGACTATTTCTTCAATGTCATCAAAATTCCTCCATGATTCCCAAACAGAAACAGTAGCCTACACCCAAAAGAGATTTGCGCTTCTATTTTCGGGACAGATTTTCAACAAAAGTATAAAAATAAAGACATATAAAATCAGTGAAGAGCCTCAAAGACTCTTCACTTTCACGGAGCATTTGATTGGGCAGCACAACTGTCAAATATACAACGACCAGCTGACCCATGACTCCATAAAATATTTTATGCGTTTACATAGGAATTATGTACGGCGCTTTGGCTGTTTTTGCTATTAGAAAAACCTTTTCTTTTTGCATATGATAGGATATACGAGGAAAGGAAAAGCGATTGTATGAAAACAAGCCAGATGAATACAAGCAATCAAAATATATATTTTGATCTGAATTTGATTTACCAGGAAAGATTTGGTGATGTTCTTTTCCTTATTGGTACAATATTAGCCATTATCTCAACTTATCAGGCTGAAAAATTTACGCTGGAAAAACTGTTTAAGATTATACCGTCTCAAAACAATTCGGCTTACACAATTGCCGCCGCAAGTTGGATTTTTTTTATAGCAAGTATCATTTTCGCGTATGTAGCCATTGCCAGGTATGATGAAGTAAAATCGACAGACCCGAATGTATCACCCGTAACGCTAAAAGGCGGTGAAATTACTGCTATAGGCAATATTTTTAAAGTAATTGGCTTCGGTTTAGCTGCTGTCGGTAATCAATTAAAGGCAAACAGCACAACAGCAGACGGGCCTGCGATTATATCTCAGTAACAAGAATTAGATCTTAACCAATATTCTTTGGTATAATATTGTGCTCCCCTTGACGCTGTCCATACATTACTAAGACAAGTCTAAAAGTTTTTTAAATTTTACTATTCTGCCTAATCGTACATACACGAACAATCCTCCAATTTCCATAATATGGAACGTAATAATTTGGAGGAGTGATCATATGCATCATCAGGTGAAAAAGGGAGACAATTTATTTAAAATTGCACGCCAATACGGTATTACCGTAATTATTATTCTTCAGAAAAACCCCCATTTGAGAAAACGCCCGCATCATATCCGTGTCGGCGAAAGGATCAGAGTTCGTTAACCGACTGAAATATTGATTTCCGGATAGCTGTCATTGAAGACAGCTATTACATAAAAACTTGCCAATCTCCTTCCTGCCCGATAAAATTGGGATAGGACTTCCCTTTTTCAATTACCCCTAAGGAGAACTCCATGTTAAAAGGAAAAATCACAACCATCCGCCCCTTGGAAACCGATGATCTTGATCTCCTGTACGAATGGTACAATGATCAGGAATTTTCCTATTGGGTAAGCGGCAATTGGCCATATGCGACCTTAATGCGACGGGAAGAAATTGAACGGAAAATGTATGAAGAGGATGAGCACCGTTACGCTGTCACCGATCATCAGGGGAATTTAATCGGATCCGTCGGTTTTGATGAAGTGAACATTCCGGCCAGGTCGGCTAAACTTTATATTGGGATTGGCTCAAAAGAATGCTGGGGAAAGGGTTATGGCACCGATGCCTTACAGGTTTTCATCCGCTTTTTATTCAACCAATGGAACTTTCACAGGCTTTGCGCTGAAACCTGGCAGGAAAACGTCAGAGCGTTATCCTGTTATCAAAAATTAGGTTTTATCGTGGAAGGAAACCTAAGGGAAGCATATTATATCGATGGAAATTATTACGATGCTGTGATTCTGGGCTTATTAAAACGGGATTTTTCCGGATAATCGTCGAATTTTGATAGAATAAGGCAAAATTATCAATTGCATTATCCCTCAACTTCAAGTATCATAAATAAGTAATAAAAGTAAATACTTCATTACTCTGGGGTTAGGTGTAATTCCTTATCGGCGGTACAGCCCGCGAGCCTTTTTGGCAGATTCGTTGCGATTACGAAGCCGACAGTTAAAGTCTGGATGAGAAGAGTGAATTAAGGGGATTCGTTTTTGAATACACCCTATAATTTGTTTTTGTATGCCCGGAGTAATTTCCGGGCATTTTTATTTGTATGAGGAGTTTTTATGATGAAACATCATCAATCTGATAAAGAATATATGCAAAGAGCTTTGAATCTTTCCCTTTTAGCCGCAGGACGAACCAGCCCCAATCCTTTGGTGGGATGTGTGATTGTCCGGGAGGGAGAAATTGTCGGGGAAGGTTATCACCAGAAAGCGGGAACGCCGCACGCCGAAGTGCATGCCCTTCAAGCTGCCGGCACCCAGGCTGAAGGAGCCGATGTGTATGTCACCCTGGAACCCTGCTCGCATTACGGACGTACTCCCCCCTGTGCGGATGCTCTAATCCAGGCAGGGGTGAAAAGGGTCATCGTGGCCATGACTGACCCCAACCCTCTTGTCAGCGGCCGGGGGATTAAAAAACTGGAGGAAGCCGGTATCGTAGTCGATGTAGGCCTTCTGAAAGAGGAAGCGGCTAAAATCAATGAACCCTTTCTCAAAGCGATTTCAACCGGGATGCCGTTCGTTCTTTACAAATGCGCTTTAACCCTTGACGGAAAAACCGCGGTGGAATCCGGTGATTCCAAATGGATTACCTCAGAAACTTCCCGGCATTACGTTCACCGGTTAAGAAATGAATATGACGTGATTATGACCGGCAGTCAGACCATTCTCCATGATAATCCCCAATTGACTTGCCGCGGTATAGAAAACGGCCGGGATCCTGTCCGCCTGGTGGTGGACGGAAAACTATCCATCCCGCTTGAGGCCCGGGTATTGAATTCCTCTTCATCTCCTTGTGTCCTGGCCACTTCCCTGGCTGCGGACCCCGCTAAAGTCCGGCTTCTGAAAGAAAAACAGCATGTCGAGGTCTGGCAGTATGAGACGGACCGGCATGTTCCTTTACAAGCACTGATGAAAGATGCGGCAAAAAGAGGCTGGAACAGTGTGCTGCTGGAAGGCGGCGGTATCCTGGCCGGCAAAATGCTGGAGGAGAAACTCATTGATAAAATAGAATTCATGATTGCTCCCAAACTTGCAGGCGCAGGCCCCTCCCCTCTTACCGGACTGAATCTGTCCAGGATGGCTCAGGCTGTTCCCATCAAAGATATTACCCTGGGCAATCTGGCCGGCGACTTTCACTTTACCGGTTATCCGGATTATGACTCAAATTTAAAATAAGCTGGAGGGTTTCGCTTTGTTTACCGGGATCATTGAAGAATTAGGGACAGTTCAAAAGTTAGACGCTTTAAAAGATTCAGCAAGGTTGACGATTGAAGCTCATGTGGTCTTGCAGGGATCGAAGATTGGAGACAGTATTGCTGTTAACGGTGTCTGTTTAACGGTAACTGAACTCAAAGAACAATCTTTTTCCGTGGATATCATGTATGAAACGTTAAGGAAAACCAATCTGCAGGAACTAAAAAACAAATCACAGGTAAATTTAGAAAGAGCATTGCAGTTGCAAACACGCTTAGGGGGACATCTGGTAAGCGGGCACGTAGACGGAACAGGCAAAATATCTTCCATTCAAAAAATTGGGATTGCCAGCGTCTATGAAATTCAGACCACAGAAAATATAACCGACTACTTGCTGCCAAAAGGGTCTGTGGCGATAGACGGGATCTCTTTAACCTTAGTTGAGGTCAGAGATACCAGCTTCACCGTATCCCTTATCCCTCATACTTTTGCCCACACAACCCTGGGTATCAAAGGAATAGGATCCACCGTCAACCTGGAAACAGATATGATTGGCAAATATGTTGCCAAATTTCTTCAACGGGAAAAAAGTTCCGGGAAATCGGACATTACCTTAGATTTCTTAACCAAACATGGTTTTATAGAGTAAAAGGAGTGATGTAATATGCCGCAGGTTTCAGAGAATATCTTTAATACAATTGAAGAAGCGATTGAAGACATTCGGGAAGGTAAGATGATTATTGTGGTCGATGACGAAGACAGGGAAAATGAGGGCGATCTCGTCATGGCGGCGGAAATGGCAACACCGGAAGCAGTCAATTTTATGGCTACCTATGGACGCGGGCTCATTTGTGTTCCCCTGACCTCCGAACGCCTTAAAGAACTTGATCTGGATCAGATGGTTAAACATAATACCGATCCGCACGGCACAGCATTTACCGTCAGTGTAGATGCTTCATCGAGCACGACGGGGATCTCTGCCTATGAAAGAGCTCATACTATTCAGGTTCTTGTCAATAAAGACAGCAAACCTCAAGACCTGCGCAGACCCGGCCATATCTTTCCCCTCCAGGCTAGAGAAGGCGGTGTTTTGGTACGTACCGGGCATACTGAAGGTTCTGTTGATCTGGCCCGCCTGGCAGGTCTTCAACCCGCCGGAGTATTATGTGAAATCATGAATGACGACGGCACCATGGCAAGGATTCCTGATCTGATTAAGTTTAAAGAAAGGTTCAACCTGAAATTAATTACGATCAAGGACTTAATCCTCTACCGCCGCAAAAACGAGAAACTGATCGAAATGACGGAAAGCATCGAATTCCCAACCGAATATGGAGTGTTTAAAGCGATTGGCTATAAGAGTTTGATCGATAACAAAGAGCATTTAGCCTTAATTAAAGGAACTGTTGATGACGGAAAACCCGTTCTGGTCCGTGTCCACTCCGAATGCCTGACAGGGGACGTGTTCTTCTCCAGAAGATGCGACTGCAGAGACCAGTTATCTTCTGCTCTGATGCAAATCGAACGCGAAGGCCGCGGTGTATTGCTCTATATGAGACAGGAAGGACGCGGCATCGGACTCTTAAACAAGCTAAAAGCTTATAAACTCCAGGAAGAAGGCAAGGATACCGTGGAAGCCAACCTTGCCCTCGGTTTCCCGCCTGATCTGCGTGATTATGGTACAGGGGCCCAAATCCTTGCCGATTTGGGGATATGCAAGGTTCGTCTGATGACCAATAATCCGAAGAAGATTATTGGGTTAGAAGGGTACGGCATCCATGTTGTGGAACGGGTTCCCATAGAGATGTGCGCCAAACCTGAAAATGAACGCTATCTCACGACCAAAAAAGCAAAAATGGGTCATTATCTGACCAACGTCAAATAAATCCAGATAATAAAAAGCAAATTCCCAATACTACGATGAGAATGAGAAAGGATGAATCGTTTTGAAAGTTTTAGAAGGAAAACTTGTTGCCCAAAATCTTAAATTCGCTATCGTTGCCGGAAGATTTAATGAATTCATCACCAACAAGTTAATCGGCGGAGCTTTGGATGCCCTGAAAAGACACGGGGTGGCCGAAGATGATATTGAACTGGTGTGGGTTCCCGGTTCCTTTGAAATTCCGCTTATTGCCAAAAAACTAGCCGAGCAAAAACGTTTTGATGCGGTGATCTGCCTTGGCGCCGTGATCAGAGGGGCTACCCCGCACTTTGATTACGTAAGCAGTGAGGTCAGCAAAGGAATCGCCCATGTTGGTTTAGATACGGGAGTCCCTGTTATCTTTGGTGTATTAACCACCGATACAATCGAGCAAGCCATCGAAAGAGCGGGCACCAAAGCAGGAAATAAAGGTTTTGATGCAGCGATGACAGCCATCGAAACAGCCAATCTGATCAAGCAGCTGTCATAGAGACAAGCAAAAGGGGACGTAACGAAACTTTAGTTTTCGTGGCGTCCCCTTTACCTCTTTACTCCAACATTTGTTCGCATATTTTCTTATCCGGTTATTAATACTGCCATCTTCCTCATATTATGAGCGATGCAGTGCAACCCCCACTCTAATCTGACTTTTTCTAATCCCTTCAAGAAAAATCTCCGTATTCCAAAGTTCCCTTTTATATCTCCAAAGACAGTTTCAACCTCAACGGGTCTTAAACTTCTCATTTTTAAGCCTTCCTCTGAACATAAATTAATTCTGGCCTGTTCTTTGTATTTATTTAGTTTACGATTGATATAGATCCTCCTGTTGGCTTTCGGTTTAGCCGACTTTACACAACGATCCCGGTGAGGACAATCAGAACAATCCAGACACTCATATACTCGGATTAGACTTTTATATCCATTGTCACTTGTACGATGTTGCTCATAGAGAAAAACTAATGTTCTCCCATAACCACAGATGTATTCATCATTCTCGTGGTCATACTTAAAGTTTTGTATTCCTCGTTTTCTTGGTCATTGATTTTATCGATCTCTTTAAATAGCTCTCGGCATTTCTCCATAAGTGATTCTTTGTAACGTTTAGTGGATTTACCCCATACCCAGCTGTATTTACTGGCATTGGCTTCAATTTTTGTTCCGTCTAAAAAATAATTCTCTAATTTTATGTATTCTTCTCTAACTAACAGATCGATTACCTCAGCAAATACCTCCAGAATAATATCTTTCATGCGTTCACTTCGAAAGCGGTTAACAGCCATGAAGTCCGGCTGATTACCGCCGCAAAGCCACATGTACATAATGTTTTCTCTAGTTGCTTTAGCGATTCTCCGGCAAGAAAATATCTTATCCGTATAAGCATAAACTAAAAGCTTTGTCATCATAACAGGGTGAAAGCTTGAACGGCCACCACCCGGATATTTAGCTAGGAGTGCCTCCAGATTCATCTGATCAATGGCTTTGTTGACCACTCGTACCACATGATTTTCAGGGATCAAGCTGTCTATACTTAAGGGAAGTGTCAATTGATCCTGAGTGTAGGGCATAAATACTTTCTTGTTATGCACTTTCTGTCCTTTCTTTGACACTGATATCCCTCCCTAATTGCAAAACATTCTTTCATACTAATTATGCCACATTTATATCCATTCATCTCTATATTTCTTCTTATTTCTCCGAATATTGTAGACTTACACTGAATACGGAAGCGAGCGTTAAGTGCTAGCAGCGTTAAGCGAATAGGAATCTGTAGCGTTAAGACATGCCAACGGTTCACTTGCAGAAAGCCCAGAGGTTTTGGCATGTTAGCAAAAGATTTCTATTCGTAGCTGCGAAAACGTGCGAGTAAAGTATCTGGGTAAGTCTACATTCCCTAAAAAATAGACGCCTCAATTGATATGAGACGTCTTGGACTGAGTTTAGATACAGCCCCTTTTGTTTAATCTACATTTAATCTGCATCAGTCTGCAATATGAAATATAAATTAAGTAATTCCGCCTGCTTTTTCGATCAGTCTTCTGACCTGTCCGGACACTTTTCCCGCTTCATTTGCCAGTTGAAGATATTTGTGGATGAGTTCTTCGTTGGAAACTTTGGTGGCAAATGTCATGTAACCTGTAGCCGCCGCTGATACGTCTTTATCGTAGTCATACAACATATCAAGATCGGAAAAGTTACTCATGTCTAATCCCCTTTCTACATCACTTCAGCTAACTTGCTTTTGAAGACTTCAGTAAGATCATCCAATGCACCTGCTTGCTTCTGAAAAAAGGATTTTACTTCCCTGTCATGGGCCATCTCACTGTAGAGGTAACACTTTCGGGCCGCTACTTCGGTTTCAATGATTGATCTTGTAAGCATGCCCTGATCCAATATTTTCTTTATTTCTCCTTGATTATGCATAGTTATAACCTCCGTGGTTTTTTATGCATTTTCAGGATACACCGAAAAACAATTATTTATTCATTTTTAAGAAAGTTCTTTTCAATACATCTATTTATTTAAAATCAAACAGCCTGAGTTCTTTTGAAATATCGAACTCAGGCTGTTTGATTCGTTAATCATGGACGCAGCACAATTTTTATTGCTGTATCGTCTTTGTCGGCCAAATCAAAGGCTTCCTTGATCTCGCTAAGCTTAAACTCATCCGTTATTAACGGCTTAATATTGACATTTCCCTGAACTACAGGACGCAGTGAAGGCGGAGTCCATACATAACGTTCCCTCCAGGTATGATGTACCAAACAAGTATTAATAAATTCAAGTCCATCATCATGCCAACGGCTGATATTTAAGGTTATGGGTTGCGTAACCCAGCTGTAGAAGACAAACTTACCGTTATGCTTAATAAGTTCGGTAGCGGTATTGAAAGAGTCTTGAGATCCGGCTGCTTCGACCACTACGTCAGCACCATTACCCTTGCTTAAGGAGTAAACTACTTCATGCAAATTTTCTTTCTTCAAATTAACAGTTACGTCCGCTCCCAATTTTCTTGCTAATTCCAGTTTTCCCTCTAATACGTCGGCAACTATAACTTTATCTGCTCCTTTTTGCTTTGCACATTGCGCGATAATTTGGCCGGCAAAGCCGCCACCCATTACAAGAACTACGTCTCCGAGCTGAACACCGGAATGTAAACCTGAGTACATTGCACACGCAATAGGCTCTCCTAAAGCGGCTAAATCCATATCTAATCCTTCGGGAACGGGTTGGAGCTGGAATTCTTTTGCTACGAAATAGTCAGCGTAGTTATTGCACCAACCAAAGCAAATGACTTTGTCACCTACTTTATATTGGCTGACTTTCGAACCAACCTCTACTACTGTACCACCGCTTTCATGACCCAGCCAGAATGGGAATTTAGGCTCTTGGCGGAATTCAGCAGTTTTGGGCGGCATTTGTCCGCGATAAAAACTCTTGTCTGAACCACAAATACCAATGAGGTGGTTTTTTACAATTATCTCGTCATCCTCACATACCAATTCTTTTTCGACCAGTTCGATGTCATACGCTCCTTTAAGCAGCGCTGCTCTTGTTGTTACTGTCATAATGTATTCTCCTCTTTTCTATCTAAAATTGTTATTTGGATAACGATTATCTAAACCTGTGGAATAGCATATCTTAAGGAATTCTTAATACGTAGAAAGTAAGCCAGCAGAGAATGGCTCCGACTACTGCCATAGAAAGTCCCCAGATTAACATGTCACGGAACATTTTTGGCTTATTTTGATTTTCTTGAGCGTTAGCAATATAGATAGCTCCACTGGTAGAAAGTGGACTCATGTCGACCAGGAATCCGCAAGTAATAATCGTAGAGAGCAGCGGGATCAAATCAGCCGGCGGGGCTCCAATTTTCTGCAGTAAAACTGGTCCCAATGGGAGGAACGCCGGCAGCACAACAAACTGTTGTACTTGCATACGCGGAAATAATACCGGAAATAATACCGGAAATAGTACCGGCGACAATGTCAACCGTAGCAGGGCTAGCGATATTAGCTAGTTTCCCCTGATAAAGTCCAGTCAAACAAAAACTAATCTCCGGATTCCTTCCCAGTTATACTCAGATTTATCCCGTTATTTCTTTTCTTTGTCTTAGTTTGTCTTCACCTTGAGCATTTTGGCAGCTCTTAGAA
>JAAYUV010000040.1 GCA_012517475.1 Peptococcaceae bacterium
ATCCTGGAAGGACCGCCGGAAGAAACACCGGGCTGGCATGCCGGTGAAATGGAAACAGCTCAAATGATGGCACACGATATGAGCCTGGTAGACATGAGCCGTGCAGTAAATGACAGAGCGCATGCTCCGGCCTGGATGGGTTCTGAGTTTTCCAAGATTGACGGAACCATCACGGTTAAGTTCCGCGGTTCCGAAAACATATATGTTCCAATGGAACATCATGAGTACAGCGATCATGCAACCATCGGCAACCCGTTCCGCGGCACTCCGGAAAAAGGTCTTGCTTTGTTCGAGAAAGAAGCCGAACATCTCGCTGCGTTTATTAACGAAGTCAAGAAATTCCCATTCAAAGTTAAAGACGAGGATCGTGCATTCCCTGAAAGAGCTTAATTGAATCCTTCTTTTTCATTTATTTAATAAAATTCTACCTTTCCCTTTCCCTATGTAGGGGCTGTTGCAAAACTCCTAAGAAGGTTTCCATAATGTATAGCCGCTCTCGGCAGCGTAAAGGCCAGCTAGGCCTTTACGGCCATCCGTGGCCGACGCTCCTTGCCATCCATGGCATCGCGACACTAGGTCATCCATGACCGTTGAAACAGCCGCGCTCCGCATCGCGTTACGCATGCGTAACGCGCTTGACGCTGTCTATACATTACGGAAACTAGTCGTTTTGCAACAGCCCCGATATTTATTTTAAGATGTTTTTATGAGATAATGAAAAGGCATAGAATCCGTATACACAATATCCTAAAACAAAATTGACAAAAGAAAATCAGAATGGTAACATTTTATAAATATTTGAAGATAATGGAATAGAAAAAATTTTAAGTGAGGAAATAGATTAAGAAAATGGTAACAATCAAGGATGTCGCAAAATATGCCAACGTATCCATTGCTACTGTATCAAGGGCCTTAAACAAGGATGACAATAAAGTGAAACCTGAAACAAGAGAAAAGGTACTTCATGCTGTAAAAGAACTTGGTTTTTACCCCAATGCAATTGCCAGAAGTCTTCATCATAAAAAAACTAAAATGATAGGCCTCATTATTCAGGATATTTCTAACCCTTATTATCCGAGGATTGTTCGCGGTGTGGAAGATGCTGCTCAAAAACACGGGTATACTGTAGTTTTGGCTAATGTGTATCGTTCACGGCAAAGAACGCAAAACTATTTAAAAATTTTCAGGGAAAAGAGACTGGACGGAGTCATTATTTGCGGCGGAGGAATTGTAAAAAACGCTGAACAAGATAATTTTTTTAAGGAAAACATTATGAGCACCGTGGTTATTGGTAAACCCCTGGTTGATGATTTGCATTCCGTTCAGGTCAACAATTTCCTGGCTGCAAAGGATGCCTGCGAATACTTGATAAATTGCGGACATAAAAAAATTGTTACGATTACGGGTCCAAAAGAATCAACTACGGCAAACGATCGCCTCGAAGGATATAAAGCTGCTTTAATGAAATATGGGATCGAGCCCAAAGAGGAATGGATCATTCAAGGTGATTTTCAATATGAAAGTGGTTATAATGCAATTGACTATTTCCCGGGAATCGGAAAAGACAAAATTACTGCCGTATTTTCTCAGAATGACGTCATGGCTATTGGTGTAATTAAGGCACTTCGGGAAAGAGGTTTTGAAATTCCTAAAGATATTTCAGTAATAGGATTTGACGATACTTTGTTTACAGCCAGCCACGGCTTATCTTCCGTAGCTGTTCCGGTTTATGATCTTGGAAAAACTGCAATGACGATCCTGGCTGATTTACTTGCAGGAAACGATGTTCCGCTTATAACAACTTTACCAACAAAATTAATAATTCGGGAAACCTGTTGATTATTGCTCCCGCAAGGATGAAAATAATTATAATTGTAGCCAAAAACTGCTTTCTTGGGCAGAAGATTACTCATAACCAATTAGCCGGTCCAATCTTTGCCTTAATTTTATTATTGCTCTTTAACCTGATTTTCACCAAAGACTTTTTCCTGATTGAAATTAAAGACGGACATCTTTACGGAAGTCTGATCTTATTTCCGACGGTAACGTTAATAAAATGACAGGCGGCCGTTTCTCATTACCGGCAAGCGTGATTGGAGCTCTGGTTATACAGACCCTGACAACTACGATTTATGCAAGCGGGGTTCCACCGAAAGTAATTATGCTTGTTAAAGCAATTGTTGTAATCGCCATCATGATTATGCAATCCGAAGGCTTTAAAAAGTGTTTCGATCAGTGCAGTGATTGCCCTTGTCGTACTGGGTGTATTTATATATATTGCTCACTATACAAAATTTGGCCGGGCAGTGTACGCCATTGGCGGGAATGAACAATCCGCCAGAATGATGGGATTATCTGTTAAGAATACGATTGTAAAAGTGTATATGCTCAGCGGATTAACTTCTGCTATTTCAGGAATTATCTTTGGTTTCTATATGCTTTCAGGGTACGGGCTTCATGCATTGGGCCTGGAATTGGACGCTATCGCGGGTGTGGTAATTGGTGGAACGCTCATGACAGGCGGAGTTGGATTTGTCGTAGGTACAATGTTTGGCGTTCTCATCGAAGGAATCATGCAGACTTTGATTATGTTCCAGGGGACCCTGAATTCATGGTGGACAAAAATTGCAATTGCCGCTTTGCTGTTAATATTTATTGTTGTACAGAGAGTGATTGTTCTAAGAAGAGAAAGTAATAAGACAGCCTAAAAATACCTGCTGTTTTTTCAATACTTCTTCGAAGTATAAAACCGCGGCAATGAAGAATTCTATAGGTAATAAAAAAACACGCCTTAAGATTGTTTTTAATTGAAGAATAATTATTTGATTAAAAAAATGTTTGACACATTTAATGGTTTTGCGATATAATACAGTTTGCTGCTGGGGTATCGCCAAGCGGTAAGGCATCGGACTCTGACTCCGACACCGGTGGTTCGAATCCATCTACCCCAGCCAATATATTTATTTATTTCCGTTTATTTAAGAATAAGCGGATTTTTTGTGAATTGCTAAAAAATCTTGTAATCTAACTTGAGTTAGGATATAATTTAAAATGCTTTTTTATAAAAAAAATTATGCGGAAGTGGCGGAACTGGCAGACGCACTGGATTTAGGTTCCAGCGGGTAACTCCGTGGGGGTTCAAGTCCCTTCTTCCGCACCAAAAGTAAAGTTAAGCTTTATCGAGAGATAAAGCTTTTATTGTCTAAGGGACTTGAACGGGCGGAAAAGGAAATGCGACCTATGGGAGCATTTACCCGCTCCGGCTGATAGCCGCGAAGCGGCGGAGCAAGTCCCTTCTTCCGCACCAAAATTTGTCTGAAAACCCGCTATTCATGCGGGTTTTAGAGTTTCTTCAGGAAGTTTTTTGCGCTGTTTCACCGCAAAAAAATCTAAAAATAAATTAAAAAAGGGCATTTAAGCCCTCATGGCTGCCACTAACTTCTTTGTTCCAACCATATTGATCGCTCGCTTCAAATTATACACAAGAAAACTAAGCCCCAGCTCGCCTGTGGCTTTTTGACGGTACAGGATGTGCCTAAGTTCAAATTCGCCATGGATGGCATCAGAATTTGAACTTCCTTTTTTATAACAGATAATGAGCCCCATGGTGCCATTTAACCGTGCCAAAAGGATGTTCCGACAGACATAATCGCAGTTTCTGTGTTGGGATATCATCTCGAATATGCAAAATCACTTTCTTCTTAGCCCAGCGCTTAAGTATTTTAAAAGCATTGTAGGGAATTTCCGAAGCCAGATAGACCTGTAATGGTTGATTCGCTATGCCATACATAAAATATGGGCAGGATGCCCGCTTTAAGACAGCGCTCAATATCTTCGGGCTTGGTCGATGCACGATCCTCCTCTGTGATAATGGCTTCTTCATAATCCTCTTTTGTATACTGAAATAAATTAACCATCAGTCTTCTTCGATCAAGCTCCGAAAAACTTGAACATTATTAAGCTCCGGGATGCCTTGTGATCGGTTTTTCAACATCTGGAAAAAGCCGTCTCTATTTATGTAAGGCACATCAAACTTAACACAAATACATGGTATTTTCTCTGAATTCGGTTTTGAGTTGCTTTCATTAGTTACCAAAATGCCACCAACACATTTGGCTTTTGCCACTAAAAATGCGTCAGCTTCAGGAGTTCCTTCCCGGAGGCTACGCTCCTTTACCCCTTCACGAAATTTCTTGCTTTTATATATTTTCTATTACTAAGGTGCATTCGGCGTTACTAGGATTTTGAAAGGCATATTTATGATCTTTTAACCAATTTCCTTCCTTCTGACGCTTGTCCTTTGGATTTTCAGCTCCCCATAAAGCATCCAGCTCACGGTACACTTCGTCAACCGATATAATAGAACCCTCTTTCATTCCTTCCGACCATGGGAGATAAATATCATCTTCAAAAACTGATAAGCTTAGGTTTTTAAGCGAAATAGAAAATATGTTAGCATCCACTACAAAAATATTCATACTTCACCCCATCCTTTACGGGATGCTAATCCTTGTAAACTCGATATTTTCATGTTCATATAATCAGCCAATTGAAGTAAGCTTATTTTTTTCGAATAGTATTTTGAGAAAGCAAGTTCCATATAATGCTGACCCTTATAACTTGCTTGAGTATTATAGCAGTCTCCACGAGAGTCTTTTTTCTTCTGCTTTTCTATTTCGGTGTAACGAAAATACTCCTGATTTATTTCATCCCTTTTAGAATTGTAGTAATCATCAGAAATCCAATTTCGATCTAAACATTTTCGCCAAATGACCTCCATGCTCACCCCATAGAGATTAGATAAGTCTTGAACAAAATTATCAGTAAGCTTCTTTCCAGAAGCAACCTTCGTGAAATCGTCATCAGGCACTAAGAAAGCACCGGCAAAACTGTTACAAAGCCTTTCTTTCGAAGAATCAAAATTATGCGAGAGAAATATACCGCGGTCATCCAGCAAGTCAACACCACTTGTCTTAATTATCAGATGATATATTTCGTGAAACAGCGTGAAAATTTGTCTGGAAAACGCAAGTGAATTATTGATACAAATGACAGGGAATTCTTCGTCATATATGCAAAAACCCGATACAGAATTATCCTTAAATGCATTTTTAAACACATAGACACCGATTGAATAGAATCGGTCTCTCCAATATTCGAATGCGTCTTCCTTCTTCTGAATTTTCTTTTGCTCTGTTAATGGTGCCTGTAAAAAGCTTCGGAGTTGTTGTGCTGTACTTTCTCTTGCCCAAACAAGCAACTGAGGATTTATAGCAGTTATTTTTTCAGCCACTTTTAGCGCCTCCATTGCCTAATTAAAGTTATGCTACTTCATTACCTTATCCAATAACGCCGCATAACTGTCAACCACGTCATATACAACAGAATCCGTACTGATAGCCTTAAAATGTTCGCGGGCGCAGTGGATTTTTGCTTCCTCGACCATACGCAGCTGCATTGTGGACATGGAGCCTTTCGTCTCGGCAACAAAGTAGATATGCTTCACTTTGCCCTCGTGAAAAGCTATCGCCCAGTCGGGGTTATATTTTCCTACAGGTGTGCTAATGAAAAAGCCATTCGGCAGCTTTACATAGACCGCCACTTCATTGCTGGTATCAACGCTTTCCGCAAAGACTCTCTCATTTGAGGAATCATAAAGGATATGGTCATATAGATGCTTCTTCGCGGCCATTGCGTTCACGCCAAGCTGTCCCTTTAATGATGGCTCGGTAAAAATGGTGGTGTCATAAACAGCATCCAGCTTATTATAAGTGATGTGCTGAATGATGGTCGTTGCTTTTTGCTCGTTAATGATCTGAGCTGCCTTGATAATGAATTCCTCCGGATTGTTCGCAAACTGACCAAAGACAGTCTGTTCTATTCCACGTAGGATGCTTACAACAGCTTTTCTGGTAAGCCCTGTTTCGGTGACTACTTTACCGACGAGGTCATATTTTACCGCAGCAGTGGAGGAAATTTCAGCTTTATAAACCTCGTTTTCCTCCTTCACGAAGGCTGACCCCTGTTGCAGTTGTTCGCGTGATTGAATATCGGTCATCGACCCGGTTTCTACCTTAAAAAATATTTTAGATACACGCAGTTCCCGGTTCAGTGCCGATATTGCTTTCTGAATCAATTCATCCTGGTCGAATTCCACCACATATACAGACTTGGCGTTTATATTAGCCCATAACTTCTGGAATTCCGGCAAGCCCAGTTTGGATTTGTCAATCTTCAATTCAACATTGTTTTTTCGTGCGTTCTCAGGCTGCATGGCCCGGCTGTCGTAAATAGAATCGAGTATCGCTATAACGGACTCTTTGCAATCCGCAGCTTCTTCGGCGATTTCAAGACTGCCGTTTTTCTTATCCTCATAATATTTGTCTGTAAGGATACCTTTCTTTACATATCCGCTGGTGATAAGTCCCTCGTAAATACTCTGGGCAAGGTCGATATCAACGACCTGTTCAGCGCCACTGGCATCTTTAATAACTTTGTTCTTAAAGAGATCTATGGTTACCATGCGAGGCCTGTCAGCTACCGCCTCGGCAAGCTCGGTTTGAAGCCCCTTGGCAAAGCTGTCATAGCTTTCGTTGGCAACAACGGTAAGAACATTCACGTTGTGGACATCCTCTCCCAGCAGGTTCGTATCCATACGTTCTCCGTTTTGATTTACGGAGAGACGTAAGCCCCGCCCGACTTCCTGACGTTTGCGGACATCGCTGCCACTCTGCTTGAGGGTGCATATCTGAAACACATTTGGATTGTCCCAGCCCTCGCGTAAAGCAGAGTGAGAGAAAATAAATCTCACCGGCTCCCGGCGATCCAGCAATCGCTCTTTATTTTTCATAATCAGGTCATAAGCGTCTGCATCGTCGGAGGTGCGTTCCTGCCTGTCGCCCAGCTTGCTGTCTATCATACGATGGCTCTTTTTGTCTATAGAAAAATATCCTGCATGGGTTTCCTCAGCGGTTATACCGTCAAGATATTTAAAATACTCATCGCCATCACCAATTTCAAGCTGAAGGTTACTGATCACTTGTTTGTATTCTTCCTCGAACATATCGGCATACAGACCATTAAAGGCAAGACCTGCAGCGTCGTACTGCTTGTATTTTGCCACCTCATCAATGAAGAAAAGCGACAATACCTTGATGCCTTTATAGAACAACTGCCGTTCCCGTTCGATGTGAGAGAGGATGGTCTCGCGGATTTGTATGCGCCTGAGCTGCTCCTCGCTGACCGCCCCGATAACATCACCGGCAAAGAGCTTGATGCCGTTTGTAAACTCGATGGAGCTGTCTCTTCCGTCAATCCGCAACACGGTGTATCCGTTTTTGTATTCTGCAAGCTCACCGGAATTGGGAAACAGATTATACCCCTCGCCGACGGTACGCCGGGTCTTGCGGACACCGCTTGAACCTTTTACATCAAACTCAATGGTTGCAGTAGGGTTGCCCCTGGAGAGGTTGATGCTTTCCAGATATACATACCCCTCTGTCGCTGTGCTGCCGGTGACGGATATTCCTTTGACGGCAATCTTTTTGACCAGCTTCTTGTTGTAGGCTTCCATGGCATCCAGACGGTAGATCATATTGTAAACGCTGTCTTTCTTATGCGTCGCAGAGTAGCGTAGGGTGACCAGCGGATTGAATTCCTTTAAGCGCTCTTTTGTAGCTGCACCTTCCACAGACTGAGGCTCGTCAATAATCAAGATGGGGTTCGTTTTCGCAAGAATATCTATAGGCTTGCGGCTTCTGAACTCGTCCAGCTTCATATAAATACGGCGGGCATCCTTGCCGCGGGCATTAAAGGCCTGAGAATTAATAATCATCACATTGATGGCGCTGTCGGAGGCAAAGCGGTCTATCTCAGTCAGCTGTGCGGAATTGTAGATGAAATACCGGATTTTCTTTCCGTATTCCTCAGCAAAATGCTCTTCTGTAATCTGAAATGACTTATATACGCCCTCGCGTATGGCGACGCTAGGCACAACGATAATAAACTTGCTCCAGCCGTATCGCTTGTTTAACTCGTACATGGTTTTGATATATGTATAGGTTTTGCCGACACCGGTTTCCATTTCCACTGTTAGATTATACCGCCCCTCCAAGTGCTTGGACGGCTCAATCTGATTACTGCGCTGGATTTTATTTATGTTTTCAAGGATAACTCCGTCGTTTAATTCGGGTACGAGCTTGGAATTGCCAAAGCCGGTGAAGCGTTCCGCTTCATCAATGGTCATCTGTTCATTTTTTACATATCCCTTGTCCATCATATAGCTGGGCGTGAGGTAGGGCTGTCCGGCAAATACATCACAAACAGCCTTGGCCGCATCCGCCTGAAATTTTTGATGCTTAAATTGTAGCTTCATTTGCCGTCACCTGCTTTCTTTGCCTGCTCTTCAAGCTCACGGATATATCTGTCGTAATCGGACTCAAAGAGTCTATCCTGAATAATGCGATATTTTTCAAATTCACTTTCGGCGTGTAATTTTGCTATTTCCGCAGATACTTTCCCTGCATCTTTCAGTAAACCGTATTCAAACATTTCAATAAAAGAATTCAAGCGCGTTTCCCAATCCTGCATCGTTAAAGGAATTTTGCGCTGCGTCATATTTTCCGCAAAATCCAGGTAGGAGTTTACCATACGGTTTAATTGCCCCAGCTCAAATTCGGACAAATAGTTTTTAGCAATTGACACGTCTGTTATTTTGATTTTGCCATCGGGAGCGTCCTGCCAGGTCGTAAGCCCCATATGCGCTTTTTCACTGTTCGCCCTGTCAACGATAAGTTCCGCCGCAGTGTGACCGTGGACGGCATAGTGCATTTTGTTCTGCACTGTTGCGTAAAACCGCTTTGTTGATTTTGCGTTTTTATCATAATCAATCGCCGTAGCGTATAAGTCAGTTACTTTTTGATAGAACTTTCGCTCGCTCGCCCTGATTTCCCTTATCCTGGCAAGCTGTTCCTCGAAATATTTGTCGGTTAAGTATGAACCTCTTTTTATACGTTCATCATCCATAACCCAACCTTTAATCGTATAGTCTTTGGCAATTTGGTTCACCCATTTGCGGAACTGCACAGCTCGTTCGGAGTTGACCTTAAAGCCCACGGCAATAACCATCTGAAGGGCATAATGCTTGGTGTCGTAGGTTTTACCATCGGCGGCAGTTATTCGAAAATTTCGAATAACTGAGCATTCCTCTAATTCCGAGTCCGCAAAAATCTTTTTGATATGATAGTTGATTGTATGCGTTTCCACATCGTACAGCGTAGCCATCATTTTTTGCGTCAGCCAGATATTCTCGTCCTCGTACCGCATTTCAAAGCTGTCTTGACTGTCGCCCGTTGATGCGATAAAAGTCAGATACTCAGCGGCGGAACTGCGGATTGTAATTTCGTTTTTCTTTTTCTTTGCCATATTGCCTCGCCCCCTTACAGCACTTTTACGCTCGTATTGGGCGCAAGCAGCTTGAAGATTTCTTCCACATTGATTTTTTCGGGCGAGCTGGCAAAACCGCTGTCACGGAATACGGCGCGAAGCGGCTGGCGCCTGGCGATTTCCTTGATCACCGCATCGCTGATGTGCTTATCAAAGCAGGCGATGAGGTCGCCGTTATTGTAGGTATGCACGGCAAAGCCGCCTATTTTCTCCTGTGTATGAGGCATGGAGAGGGGCAATCCCCAATCCAAAAGGCAGGCATAGAGCAGGTCCATATCGGTGCGGCCGTCTTTGATGTTGTCTTCCATCATTGAAAGCAAGTCCTGGGTATATTCGCTTGCCGCATAGTACACATCTTTCATATTCGTATCGTCCAATTTGAGCACGCGGAAGCCGATGTCGAGGTTCTGAGCCGTCAGACCGGCATCTTCTTTTATTTTCTCTCCGGCGCGGCGGATTCGCTCCTTGCCGATTTCACAGATGTTTTTATAGCCGGCCTTGGCAGCCTCGCTGCCTTCGGGGCAGGGTTCAGGCAGCTGCACCATGATGAACTTGCGCTTGCCGCCGTCCTCGGCATTAAGCTGCATTACCGCATGGGCGGTGGTTGCCGAGCCGGAGAAGAAGTCGAGGATTATTGAATCATTATCAAGATTAGAAAGGGTCAAAAAGCGGCGTAGCAATCGAATAGGTTTAGGCCCATCAAAAGCACCTGCTTCAAGTAGCGATGTAACCTCTTTGGCGCCTTCTTGGCTGTGACCTACTTCTTTGTAGAACAATATTGACGTAGGCGCCATTCCATCATATTTTAGTTCACTTAGAAAACGCTTGATACTTGGCACACTATTTCCATCAGGACCAAACCAAATTCTATTATCTTGGAGTCTCTCGAAAAATGCATTTTTCGAGAGCCTCCAGCAGCGACCTGCTGGAGGCTCAATTACACGCCCGGAGGGCGTTGTAATTGGATAATCCGAGGCCGCATTATATGTTTTTACCGACATATCGCTTGGTTTCCATACACCACGCGGATCATTATCGGGATTTGAGTATCGCGAATTTGCTTCTTCTGTTCGAGGAAGCCTCCCTATTTGGAAATTATTGATTGACTTAGCATACATCACCACATAATCATGGCTGTTCGAAATATATTTGGCATCATTTTTAGGTGCATATGCTCTTTCCCAAACGAGCTGTGCTACAAAATTGGCTTCACCCAACACCTCATTGCACATTTTCCTCAAATTATCAACTTCATTATCATCAATACTTATAAAAATAACCCCATCATCCCGCAGCAAATTCCTTGCCAACACCAGCCTCGGGTACATCATGCTGCACCAGTCGGAGTGAAACCGTCCATTGCTTTCGGTATTACGGAATAAGCGGTCACCGTCCTCGTCGTATACACCCGCTTCCTCGTTATATTCATCTTTGTCCCGCGTGAAATTATCGCGGTAAATAAAATCATTACCTGTGTTATAGGGTGGGTCTATGTAAATCATCTTCACCTTGCCGAGATAGCTCTCCTGCAGCAGTTTCAGCACGTCAAGATTATCGCCCTCTATGTAAAGGTTTTCGGTAGTATCCCAGTTTTTGCTTTCCTCCGGGCATGGGCGCAGCGTCTTGCGAATAGGCCTGCCCGCTTCCGCAATGGCGGCTTTTTTACCTACCCAGGTAAACTCGTAGGCTTCATCGCCGTACACCTCGTCGCCCAGCAGGGAGCGCAGCAGCTCGAAATTCACTTTCCCTTCAGTAACGACACCGGGGAAAAGCTCCGCAATTTTTTCAATATTCGCGGCTGTCAGGTTCGCCGATTCAAAACGCATTTTGTCCATATTGTTTATCCTCCCTTTCTCTCACAAAGACACAAAGGTCACAGAGTTATTGTATCTGCCCGTTGATAATCCTGACGATACCGTTTTTCATCAGGGCATCCCCAAAGTTTATTATATATCCCAGTTTCAGACCGGTCAGCTTCAGATAGGTCAATAGTTGTTTTTTATGAACAGGTTTTAGTGTCTCGACGGATTTCAGTTCCAATATCACTTTCTTTTCAATAATCAGATCTGCCCGGAATCCTTCCTCAAAAAATTCACCCATAAAATGGATGGGAATACCGACCTGCCTTTCTACAAAAAGGCCTCTCTTTTCAAGCAGGCGGGCAAACAGCGTCTCATAAACCGATTCAAGCAGTCCCGGCCCCAATTCTTTATGTAGTTTAACCGCGACATCTACTGCCATGGCGCCTATCTCATTTTCATTCATCTTCGTGTCCTTCGTGTCTTTGTGAGGGACTTAACCCCTCCAATTCCTTCCTCAGCCGCTTTAACTCTCCATTGAGCGCAACCTGTATATTGAACTGCTTTTCGCGGCGCACCTTGTTCTCAAGCGCAGCGATTTCCTTTTGCAGCTTCTGCCGCCGTTCATCGCGGGCGACCGCATCTTTCAAACCGCCTCCGGTTTTGTCCTCCAGCCTTTCCCCGGCAATCTGCCGGATAAAGCCTTCATATACGGCATCCATGCTGAGTCCGTCTATCCGCAGCGATATCTCATTCACAGGCTGCCATTCGGTGTTATAATAAGTCCCCGGTTTGAAAGCCGCCGTACCGCCCCGGCTTTGTTCCTTATAGCCGATCCATGCCTGTACTTGCTCCTCATGCACAAGCAGGAAAAGGATGTGATAGGGGATTTCCCTGTCAATCAGCTGCAGCACCCGCTTGTCAAGGCCGGGCTGGTTCAGGCGTATTTCTATGACCTCAATTTCCTTGACTGTTTCCCCGGCGGCAATATTCACCGTGGAGGGCGCAATTTTATTTCTCCAGTAAATAACGTTGATCTGTTCCACAAATACCCGCTTAAGCTCCGCAGTAACGGAGAGGTTTTCATAGAACTTCTGCTTCGGTATTCGCCGGTTGAATGCCGTACTTCCTGGTAAATCAATCATGCATGGCACCTCTGGTCAGCGTATTACAAGAAAGCATATCAGCTCGAAATCATCCAGCCCCGTAATATTTGTGTTCAGAGCTGAGGTACCCCCGCTTTTGAACAGGCTGTCTATATCGCTTTCTTCGTTTACGTCAATAATGGAGTTGATAGCATCGCTCAACAATTCAGAAAGACGGCGCATATCCCTGCCGTCCTTGGTTTCCTGATTAAAAGCGCGGCACAGTTCTGCACAAGGTTTTGCCTTTCCCTTGCAAAGATATCTCATCTTATCCAGCATTTCTTTTGGGGACAGATGGTCACAGACGACCTCGCCGTCATCCGCTATATACACCATATAGAACGGGTGAAGCCGGTTCTGGTTGTCGATGTTCACGCCGCCGTTGATGTTTTTCAGCACAAATATCACGCCGGGCGGCGCATCGCCCTTCGCGGGAACAACCGCATGGAGACCGAGAGGGGTCTTGTCCAAATCACCGTTATTCTTGATGTAGTCAAGCAGGTCAAGACGGAATTCATTCAATCCCAAGTCCATAATGGAAATGCCGCTGGACATATCCTCGATATCAACGACCTCCTCCTGCAGGCGCTTGAGCTGTGCTTTGCGGTATTCGAGATCGCCTTTTTCCTCCGGGTTGATAAGGTCGTCGTCTCCGGTGGAGGTCATGACGGATATTTTCATTCGGGTTTCTACACGGCTTTTCAGGTTTATGTAATCGTCAAGCGTCAAATCCGGCCAGAAGTTCACCAGCTGTATCCGCGCATTCCGGCTGCCGATACGGTCAATACGTCCGAACCGCTGGATGATGCGGACAGGGTTCCAGTGGATATCGTAATTAACCAAATAGTCGCAATCCTGAAGATTCTGGCCTTCGGAAATGCAATCAGTGGCAATGAGGATGTCGATACAGTCGGCTGACCCCGGCATAAGCAGCGCTTTATCTTTGGAAACAGGTGAAAAACAAGTCAGAACATTGTTGAAAGTCGCCCTGAATTTCGGGATCGTTGTTTTTCCATCCACCGTGCCGGTTATCATGGCGGTGTTAAGACCGTATTTCTCCTTTATATATCCGCTCACATTCTGGTACAGGTATTCGGCAGTGTCGGAAAATGCTGAAAACACAAGTACCTTTTTATTGTTTGTGTTGATGGGCCTTTCGATTTTTTCCGAAATGAGCGCAAGCAGGGTTTGAAGCTTGGTATCATGCTCCGGTGTAATATCTGCAACCATAAGCGTCAGCAGCTCCAGTACTTCTGAATCCTGCTGAAGCGAGTCACGCCAGGTAACATAGTCCATATCGTTAAGATCGATTTTTACTTTTTTACCGGAGGTGAAGAATTCGGTGTTCTGATCATCATAATCGAATTCGGTTTCTTCACTGAACTTAAGAATCTCAATATCAGCGTCTCCGCCGGCCTCGAACATATCAATTTCAGCGATCGTATCATCAATCAGCTTCTTTATGCGCTGGAGAGTCAGACGGAAAGAATAGACGGAGCTTTCCAGCCGTTTGAGAAGGTTGATGCTCATCAGGCGGCGGATGCCCTGCTCTCGCCCCGCACGGTTGATATTGACGTCAGGGTCGACATACTTGTCCCGTTTGCTCTCAAAAACAAAATCTGTTGGAATATAGACTGCAAGATTAAGCTTCATAAGCTCGTCATATATCTCGTTATAATTTATGGCATTGTCCAAATCGGTCAGGCTTGGCCGCAGAGACACAGGCTTGAGCCTTTCCGGGAATTTTCCGATGTCATTCACGTTATAATACTTTTCAATATGCTTTCGGGAGCGCGCAATGGTCACACTGTCCAATACTTCAAAGAAGTCAAAGTCCAGCATCTTTAAAAGAGCAGCTGTTGTTCTTTTTTCCGGTCCTAAATCGCTCCAGATATTAAATGCCCTTTGTGCGTTGCGGAAAATCTCATCAATTGGTTTCGATGTGTTCAATTTTTCATTTATCAGGCTGGGTTTTCCCTCATAAGCGAGTGCAAGCTGGTTGCGCAAATCTACAAAACGATTATTTACCGGTGTTGCAGACAACATGAGTACCTTTGTTTCCACACCTGGACGAATAACCTTATTCAAGAGTCGGAGATAACGGTTTTCACGCGCATCATCTCCATAAACTTCGCCGCCATTGCGGAAATTGTGAGACTCATCTATGACAATAAGCCCGTAATTCTCCCAATATATTTTTTCCAAGTCATTGCCGTTTGATATGCCGTGTTCGCGCGAAAGGTCGGTGTGGTAAAGAACAGTGTATCCAAGCCGATCCGAAATGAGCGGATTATTTTTATAGTGGCTCCTGAAAGTGTTCCAATTGTCTGTCAGTTTCTTCGGGCATAGCACAAGTACTGATTTATTCCTTTTTTCGTAATATTTGATAACAGCAAGGGCGGTAAATGTCTTGCCAAGGCCAACACTATCGGCCAAAATACATCCATTATATTTTTCAAGCTTATTTATAATTGCAAGCGCCGCATCTTTTTGAAAATCATATAACATACTCCAGATTTTACTTTCTTTAAACCCGGTTGCTTCGTTGGGAAGCACGTCCTCGGATATGTCCTCAAGAAATTCACTGAAAATGTTGTAAAGCGCCACGAAATAAAGAAACTCCGCCGAGTTTTCATTATAAGCGGCGGTGATACTTTCGATGACCTCTTCAGTTACGTCCTGTAATTTCGTTCTGTCATTCCAGACACTTTCAAACAGCCGGACGAATTCCTGACTGTGCGGTGCGGGGAACTTGGTAACCATGTTATAGCTGTTATTTCCCCGTTCACATCCAATGTCTACTGTAGTGAAACCGCTAAGCGGCATATATGTAATCTGTTCATTGCCGGAATCTATGTTGAGGAAACCACCCATGTTCTCCGGCGTAGTATTTGACTTGAACTTAACCTTTTTTCTGATCCAATCGGCGCATTCACGGGCGATTGCCTTCTGCGTTAATTCGTTGCGCAGCTTCACTTCAAATTCTGTTCCGTAAAGGCTGCGCTCACGGTTGAGGCGGGGGATATAAAATTCGCGTTTTGCTTTAGGTGCTTTTTCGGTGACAAAAGCAGGCGATGTGAAAATGAAACGAAGCTCATCAATATGGTCAAACTGTTTCTTTAAGACTTGGTATGCGTATATGGAAAAACAAGCAGCAGCAATTGAAAGGCGGCTGCCCTTTTCGATTGTAACCGCTAAATCATTCTTCACAGTTTTTGTTATGTTATCAAATATCTCCATACTACGCTCCTCTAACGGTTATAGGTTATCTTGTTTCGTGTTATCCTGCATATCTGGAACCAACTCCATAATGTCACCAAAATCAACGCCGAGAGTGGCACATACCTTAATCAAGACTTCCATGCTGACATTCTCATGATTTGAGAGCTTGGCAATGGTGGTTGAACTTAATCCCGATGCCAATTGCAGATCCTTCTTTTTCATATCTCTATCAATAAGGAGCTTCCATAATTTTTTATAACTTACTCGCATATTCGCCACCCATTTCCTAAGTTTCAACTTATTATACCAAAATTCGCATGTGCTTTACAATATATTTTACGCATTTGTAAAGATTCCGTTTATGTTTATTCTACATTTAAGCAGTTTTAAAAAAATATATCCAGCTATCTCCCTCAATCTGTGGTAGTGTCTGTTGCTGAAGGGAGATGGTATATTGAAAAAGCAAATAATCACCGGAATAGGCATTATCGCCTGTGTCGCATTGTATGCCGCTGTGTGGCCTCGGAACGCATTTACCCGCCGAGCCTGCAAAAACCGCCGTAATCGCTGAAATGGTAAGCCACATATATGGGTACCCGGCTTCTGTTGGATTGAGGATCATGGAGGCGGGAGTATCGGGATCACCATTGACGGTGAAGGCGATATTAATAAGCAGGTTGCGCATCATGGGCGGCAGTGAATCATCATCAAGAGAGGCAACCTCTCCGTCGTCTGAGCAGTCGGAGCCGGTCAATGGAGAAATTTATATCGTGTTTGTCGAAGTGCCGGAGAAGAATAGCACCCCGCCTCCATATAAGCCAAACACAACACCTCCAACAAATCCGTAAGAAATACCGTCAGTTACATTCCAATCTGTTCGTCTCCGATGGATTTAGTACGCTGTCAGCGAACCTTTATGTCTTAAAAATCTGCATCATCTCACATTTTGTCGTAAATCTCCTTAAGCTCGGAATCGGATATCTTTCCGGCTTCAGCTTTGTCCTTATATTCAAGAGCCAGTGCAACGGCGGCGTTCCATTCATCGACAGATAGCTTGCCTCTTGCGCGGCGTGTTTTTAACCGGTTATAAACCTTGTCATACTCAAGTCGCGCAGGTGTTTTTCCTTCCTTGCGCGCTTCCTTTTTATGAGCTCCAATCTTGCGGCAAGTCTTTCCCGTTTCGCCAGGCGCGACATTATTGCAGTAGCAGGCATCATACCCTTTGTTCAAGAGGAAATAGCGCCCGCAGTTGTGACAGCGGCGCGGCATGTTTCCCGCTATAAGTCCCCGGTAGAAATCCATATACAGAAATTGTGAAAGATAGGAAAACTCCACTTCTTCTGCTATCATAGGCTTTCCTTTGCCTTGCGGATGCCGTAATGGAGTAAACCTGACCTTGACAGGAAACCTCTGCTCAAAAGGCAAGTCACCAAATAACAGCGCACCGGCATCTGCCATGTCCCGATAATAATTTGAATAAGCTTGTGCATATGCCTCGCTGTTACGTCGCGGCAGGTTTTCAAAATACAATTCCAGCTACTGCGCAGAGTGCGGCGGGACGATGGTACTCCACCGGGCACATACCATGGACGCGGTGAAAAACAACTTCATGTGCTCTACCTACAAGAAGCGCGGCAAGGAAATGTGTATCGCTCATTACATCCGGGAAATCCAGCTGGCGGCAATCGTTCTGGACGATCTGCGCCGGGTGACCCACTTCGCCAGACAGCAGGAGTCGCTATTTGTGCAGCACATCAACCAAAGAAACAGTGCCGAAACCAGACGAGAGATCGAGCGGCACTAGAGGGAGCTGAATGCTATGCGCCGGAGGGATACCGAATTATCCTCACTGTTTAAACGGCTTTATGAGGATAACGTGCTTGGCAGAATCACAAATGAGCAGTTCCGGATGCTGTCCGCTGATTACAACGACGAACAAAACAGCCTGAAGGAACGAATCCCACAGACCATGAAACGGATCGAAAAGCTGCAGGCTTCCATCGCCAATGTCTCACGGTTTGTTGAGAAAGCCAAACGCTATACCGAGATTCCGGAGCTGACCGGCGAACTTCTGAACCTGTTTATTGAACGGATTGAAGTAGGCGAACGTGAAGAACGCTATTCCAGAACGGCAGAGCAGAAGATCGTCATCCACTACCGTGACATCGGCGTCCTCGGCGCATTTGCGGAAGAAGCACAGAAAATAGCCGTCTAACGGCAAAGGCAGACAGCCAAATCTGGTGTCTGCCTTCCCAAAAAACCACGGTTCAGTTTGTGTCCCTATGGACACGGGCATAATACCCCGGACTTATTTTTATTGAATACCAAGACGCTCTTTTAAGGCATCTTGCAGGATTTGTGAAAAATTAACCCCTGCCTTTTCCGCTTGGATATTCAACCAACTTGGAATGGTTAGGTTTTTTCTGATTGTCCTATTATCATTTGCTCTACGGTAAGCATCAAAATCAATATCCACCAGAGTAGCAATTTGATTAGGCTCGTGTCCAGGGAGTTCCAAGGAAGGTTCAGGAATTGAGCGTCCCATATCTTGTTCAGTTATTCCCCATAGACCAATAGCATCCCTAGCCATATCAATAGCGTTTGCAAGGTCTGTGCCCTGGGTGTTGATATCGAGATCTGGTACATAAACCACATATCCAATATTAGATGGGGTTAGTATTACTGGATAAACCTTTTTCAATTAAAACACCTCCATTTATTTAAAGGATAGACAAAACACTTATTTTAGTCCCTGTCGCTTGATAATTGCATTTGCTAACAATTCATCAATTTCAGTGTGGCGAGGAATAGGCTCTGTTTTACGCCTCATTTCCTCACCTCTTAATTATATTATACGCATTTAATGCGCATGAGTCAAATAAGAATGTGAGCATTTTTAGAAACATATTAAAATTTATTTAAAAGGAGATTATTGTATCCTAAAAAGGAAAGCCACCAACATAGTTTGTTAGCGGCTGGATAGAGGATTTCTTTTCTTTTTGATTCATAAAGATTTGAATACATGCCACATAATTATTTTACGAGCGAATACGCCCATTTTTTGAAAACAGCTTCAGCCGGTTTATTGCGAATACTGGGATGGATGCTGATTCTAACTTTGGTATTATCCGGGTCCATGGCGTCATCCCACCAGTACCCCGCTACGATGATCTTGTTGATCCGCTTTCTGTTTTCCGCTGCCTCAAAAAAGGTTTCGTATAAGTCAGCCTGGTACTGCCAGTCGGAGACGGCATTTTTGGTACCGGTTTTGTCATTTCCTGTTCAGTACCGTTTTCAATGGCTAATTTAATATTGCTTGAATCAGAAAGGGTATATGGTAAGGTTACGCTTAAAGTGATCTTAGCCGGCTGTCCGGATTTGATCGTTCCGCTTGCCCATAAGTATTCTCCTCTCTCTCCGGAAGGAATTTTACACATGTTTAGCAAATTAATTATCTACTAAGGCGGCTTTCATGACACCACCCAAAAGGGGTAGTATTAACCGGTCTGAGCATATTCTTTATCGGAAAGGAAAGAAAAATGATAAGTAAGAGAAATCAAGATATTATCAGCATGTGGGCTAACCCAAAGGGAAAAAGAATTAACGGTCATGATACTGCAAGGGTATAGTTATTCCCAAATTGCAGAGCAGCTTTTTGTGACACCGAATACAGTAAAATATCATGTGAGAAATATTTTAAGGAAAACCGGAGTAAATAACCGGTACGAACTATGCATTATTCTGCGGGAATAGGTATAAAATAAAATCAAGTTTTAGAGGGGTTTTTAGCCCAAATTGTGTTTTTCGGAGGAGCCGGTGCACGAAAGGATTCTTATCTTGTCTTCCAAATTTGGGGAAGGTCATTATCAGGCAGGTCAAGCGGTAGCTTCCGTGTTAGAATCCCGGCTTTCTTCCAAGGTAGTCGTTAAGCATCTTGATTTTGGTTCATTTTTCTTTAGGAGAACAGACTATCTGATGAGGAAAGCTTATTTCAATATGGTCACAAAGACACCTGAACTTTGGAAGTTTATCTATGAGAAGACAGCTGAGATTACGGCGGAAAGCTGCCGCAAAATTGTCAATGGACTTGGATCTAAAAATCTGCTCAGCTTCATCCGGGAATTCCATCCTGATGTCATTGTCAACACACATTTCATTTCTGCAGGATTGTTGGCGGAGTACAAAAAAAAGGGACTCATTAATACTCCGTTGGTTACTGTGGTAACGGACTATCTTGTGCACGGGGTTTGGATTCATACCGGGGTGGATCTCTATCTTGTCGGCTGCAAGGCAGCGATATCAACGCTTATAGACAGGGGGATACCGCCTGAGAAAATTATTTTGACAGGGATCCCGGTTAGACCATGTTTTAATGTACCCCTCTCCCAAAATGATGCCAGAAAAAGTCTGCAACTGGAGCAAGACAAAAAAACAGTTCTGATTATGGGAGGATTCGGGGGAATATCCGGAAAAAATCCGGATATTATTGATTTTCTGGAAGATATGAGTGGCAATCATTCGGTGCAGTTCTTAGTTGTATGCGGAAATGATGAAGACTTATATCATTCCTTACTCTTGAAAACAGGTAAAATAGGTGTTAAGGCAAATCTTTACCGGTATAGAGAAGATATTCAGGAATTGATGGCTGCAGCTGACATTCTCATTACAAAGGGAGGGGCTTTAACAATTTCTGAGGCGTTAACGCTTGGATTACCTTTACTTATTTATAAGCCCATCCCTGGTCATGAAAATGGTAACGCTCTTTTTATTGAACAAACGGGGGCGGGGATCAGAGCCCACACCCCCCAGGAACTTCAAAGCCTGGCAAAAGAGCTGCTGTCTAATCCAATCAGGCTGCAGGAGATGCGTTTGGCGGCAAAAAGAGCAATACCTGAAAACACCGCATTGGTGACGGCCAAATCTATATTGGGCTTGGCCAATAATGGAAAACCAAAAGAATATGAGAATCAGGCAATCATATAATTAATCGGGTTTTTCTTGATTCTTTGGACGAGTTCTGATAGAATTAATTGGCCAAATCTTCAAGAAGCTCGAAAAAGGGGAAGCGGAAGTTTCCCCTTTCTGAAATTATCTATATTTCAGACACTTTTTTATTTTTTGTAAAACTTATAATCTAGAATAGAATATAAACAATTTTTATATTATTCTCTAAGCAGGTTTGTTTGTAAAACGATTAGGGAAGAATAGTTATGGAAAGAAATACAAATAATAAATAAATATACAAAAAAGCAAAGCTAAATCCAAGGAGGAGCAGACATGGCTGTCAAAGTGGAGCAAATAGAAAAAAACAAAGTCGGTTTGGAAATCGTGGTACCCGCTGAAGAATTTTCCTTAGCGGTGAACCGTGCTGCCAAGAAAATTGCCGGGGAAATAAATATTCCGGGTTTTCGCAAAGGAAAAGCCCCGCGGCATATAATAGAAAGGTATGTAGGTAAAGAATATCTTCAAAATGAAGCGGTCGATCCTGTACTTGGTCCGGCCTACGCGCAAGCAGTTGATGAAAGCGGGATCTGGCCTGTTTCCAGGCCGGAGGTCGAGTTAATACAAGTAGAAGAAGGCAAGGATTTTATTTTTAAAGCTGTTGTTGAAGTAAAACCTGAAGTCGAACTTGGCGAGTACACAGGACTCAATGTGGAAAAGAAGTCTCCCGATATCTCAGAACAACAAATCGATGACGAATTAAAACGGCGTCAAGATATGCATGCCAAACTAATTCAGGTTGATGACGGCGAGATTATTGATAAAGATATTGCTACGATTGACTTTGAAGGATTCATTGACGGAGTACCTTTCCCCGGAGGCAAAGGGGAAAACCATGAACTAACCATTGGTTCGGGTACTTTTATTCCGGGGTTTGAAGAGCAGTTGAAAGGCGCCCGCAAAGATCAGGAAGTAAATGTGAATGTTCGTTTCCCTGATGAATATCATAGTAAGGACCTTGCAGGAAAGGATGCTCTTTTTAAAGTAAAAATTAATGGCATTAAACGCAAGGAATTAGTTCCTCTGGATGACGAGTTTGCCAAAGATGTCAGTGAGTTTGAAACCCTGGCAGAATTAAGGGAAGACATTAAAAAGAAGATGATCTCAGCAGCTGAGATCAGGCTTAATAATGAATTCCGGTCAGAGATTGTAAAAAAAGCCGTTGATAATGCCAGTGTAGAAATTCCGGAGGGAATGATCCAAAGCCGTATTGATTCCATGATTGCAGATTTGCGTTCCAATCTTTCCTATCAGGGAGTCAGCCTGGAACAATACTATGAGTATATTAACTCTAACGAACAACAATTGAGAGAAAATTACAGACCGCAAGCTGTTGAAGGCGTTAAAACTGAACTCGTGCTTGAAGCCATAGCTAAGAAAGAAGGCATTACGGTTTCGGACGAAGATGTAGAAAAAGAGATGGTAAAACTATCTGAACAATATGGACGGAAAGCAGAAGAGTTAAAACAGGCCCTGGCTGCACGGGGTGAACTGGAATGGTTCAAAATCGGTATTGTTTCAGACCGCACCATTGATATGTTAGTTGAAAATAATAACCTCAAAAAGAAGGAACCAGAGGAAGAGACGGAGAATACCGATACAGGGAAAAATGAATAGCGTTTAATGCACTACATTGATGGTATTTCCATGTAAAGGGGTGAGCAATATGGCAAAATTCAACGACGACAAGAACCAGTTAAAATGTTCTTTTTGCGGGAAAACTCAGGAGCAGGTAAAAAAATTAGTTGCCGGACCTGGGGTCTATATCTGCGACGAGTGCATTGAACTGTGCAATGAAATAATTGAGGAAGAGCTTCAAGATGATGCTGGGGCTGAGATTGGCGAGATACCGAAACCCAAGGAAATAAGAAGTATATTGGATCAATATGTTGTTGGCCAGGATGAAGCCAAAAAAGCTTTATCAGTTGCCGTCTACAATCATTATAAGCGGATTAGCCTCGGAATGAAAATTGATGATGTGGAATTGCAAAAATCAAACATCATTATGCTCGGACCCACAGGCTCAGGGAAGACGCTTCTTGCTTCCACCCTTGCTAAAGTTCTGAATGTGCCGTTTGCAATTGCGGATGCAACCTCTCTTACAGAAGCGGGATATGTTGGGGAAGATGTTGAAAATATCCTCCTTAAACTTATTCAGGCTGCAGATTATGATATTGAAAAAGCCGAAAGAGGTATCATCTATATTGATGAGATCGATAAAATAGCCAGGAAATCTGAAAATCCCTCCATTACCAGGGACGTTTCCGGTGAAGGGGTACAGCAAGCTTTGCTTAAAATCCTGGAAGGTACAGTAGCCAGTGTTCCTCCTCAGGGAGGACGCAAACATCCACATCAGGAGTTTATCCAGCTCGATACCACCAACATTCTTTTTATTGTTGGCGGAGCATTTGACGGGATTGATAAATTAATTCAAAACCGTATTGGCAAAAAGGTTATGGGTTTTGGAGCTGAGATACAGAAGAAAAATGAGAAAAACGTGGGTGAAATATTAAGGCAAATTCTCCCGACAGATCTGCTGAAGTTCGGCTTGATTCCGGAATTTGTCGGCAGGCTTCCGGTCATTGTCACCTTGGATGCCTTAGACCATGATGCGCTTGTTAGTATTCTGACCCAGCCTAAGAATGCTCTTGTAAAACAGTATGAAAAACTGCTCGAAATGGATGGGGTTGCTCTGGAATTCAAAGAGGATGCGCTTAAGGCTATTGCTGAAGAGGCGATCCGGAGGAATACGGGAGCAAGAGGGTTGAGGGCGATTATGGAGGAGATCATGATGAATGTGATGTATGATCTTCCCACGAGAACGGATGTCACCAAGTGTATTGTTACTAAGGATACGATTCTCAAACGAATTGAACCTGAACTGGTTACAGTTGAGCCGAAGGTCAAAAAAGAGGAATCGGCGTAACGACTTGCTTTTTTGAGAATATTACTTTGAGTTATAAGGAGCCTGCATGAAGTGTCAGGCTTCTTGTTTTTACTTTGGAAGAAAATATTTTCATTTATATAATGGCTTCAGTGATAATAAAAAACTTCTGCCTTTTTCAGCAGAAGCTTTTATTTCATTCTAGTTTTCTTCCGTTTCAACTCCCTCTGCACTCATTTTCCTCGGAAGTCTGCCTGCTTTTTTTACGCTTTCCCGTAAAAGGTATTCTATATGGGAATTGACGCTGCGAAATTCATCGGCTGCCCAGCCTTCTATGATTTGAAACAATTTGGGGTCGATTCGAAGTGGGAAATTTTTCTTTGCAGTCATTGGCGTAACTTCCTGGTTTGAATTTCCACAAACTGTTCATAATGGTCAACATCAAAGACAGCTTTCGCTGTATCGATTACTTTAATCACAACAACCGCGGCAATTTCTATGGGGTTGCCGTCTACATCATTGACTTTAAGTTTTTCACTATTGAAGTTGCGTACTTTCAGTGAAACTTTCTTGCCGGAGATAAACGGGACGGTCATCCAAAAGCCTGGTTCGCGGATACTGCCCAAATAGCTTCCAAAGAAAGTTAATACTTTAGCTTGATTAGGCTGAACAATCTGGATACCGGTCATCAGAATTAGTGCCGCCAAAAACGGGATTACGGAAAAAACAATATTCATTACTTCCGGATTTCTTATTGCACTTATGAAATTATAAATTGCCGCAGCCAATAAGGCAAGAATTACGAGAAGAGCTATAAAACCATTGATTTTCCATGCTTTTGTTTCTGTCATGTGAATCACCCTTCCTGAAAAAAGTTTTTTTATTAACTGGAAAAGGAGCTCTGGAAAAGTAATATCTGAATGATACTAAAATGATATCACTGCGGAATGAAAATTGCAAGATATCATCCCGGGATTAAGCTTTACAGAAAAAAATGTTTTGAATTTCCTAGGACGGTAAATACTAGATGAAGAATTTTATGCAGGAGGGACACTCATGGAGAATTTAGGTGGGCTGCTGGTAGTTGTACAGCTCGTTTTTGTGTTTGTCATCGGTATGTATTTTTGGACTATGCTTAGGCAGCAGTATGCCACGAAATCAGCGGTAGAGAAGGAGTCACAGAAACAAAAAGAAAAGTTGGATAAAATGAGGAAAATATCTCTGACCATACCGCTTTCCGAAAAGACCAGACCGACAAACCTTTCTGAAATCGTTGGACAAAGAGAAGGAATTAAAGCTTTACGGGCAGCATTATGCGGGCCTAATCCTCAGCATGTACTGCTTTATGGTCCGCCAGGGGTCGGGAAAACGGCAGCTGCCAGGCTCGTACTGGATGAAGCATCCAGGAATCCGTTCTCCCCTTTCAAGCCGGATTCCAAGTTTATTGAAATTGATGGAGCAACTGCAAGGTTTGATGAAAGAGGGATAGCAGATCCGCTTATAGGGTCCGTACATGATCCAATTTATCAGGGTGCGGGTGCCATGGGGATGGCCGGCATACCTCAACCTAAGATGGGTGCCGTAACCAAAGCTCACGGGGGAGTATTATTCATTGACGAGATTGGAGAGCTCCACCCGATCCAGATCAATAAGCTGTTAAAGGTACTGGAAGACAGGAAAGTAATCCTGGAAAGTGCTTATTACAGCTCGGAAGACAGTAATATACCCGAGCATATTCATGATATTTTTCAGAACGGGCTGCCCGCTGATTTTCGAATGATTGGGGCTACTACCCGCAGTCCCGAAGAAATCCCGCCTGCTGTCCGGTCCCGCTGCATGGAGATTTTTTTCCGATCCCTGCAGCCGGATGATATTGCGGCGATTGCTCTTAACTCGGCGGAGAAGGTAAATATGAACATTACCGAAAATGCGCTGGAAGTGATAAAAAAATATGCCACCAACGGCAGGGAAGCGGTCAATATTATCCAGCTGGCTGCCGGAGTAGCTCAAAATGAAGGACATGCAGAAATTGATGAGGAAATCATCGAGTGGGTGGTGACAACCGGTCAATATGCACCCAGACCTGAGAAAAAAATTCCTCCGCTTCCCCAAGTAGGGGTTGTAAACGGGCTGGCGGTCTATGGTGCGAATCTGGGAATGCTCTTGGAAATGGAAGTTACGGCTTATCCTGCCCATCATAGAAAAGGGGAACTCTATGTCACCGGTATTGTTGAAGAAGAGGAGTCAGGTTATGGAGGGAAAAAGATCCGGCGGAAAAGTATGGCCCGTTCTTCTTTGGAAAATGTCTTAACCGTATTGCGCCGGGAGCTAAAGATTGAGCCGCGTCATTATGATATTCATGTCAATTTCCCGGGCGGTATTCCCTTGGACGGACCTTCGGCGGGAATTGCCATGGCAACTGCGGTATATTCTGCGATCAAAAAACGCAAAGTAGATAATACGGTTGCCATGACAGGTGAATTATCAATTAGGGGAAAAGTTAAACCGGTAGGCGGGGTAGCCGCCAAGGTAGAAGCTGCTATACAAGCCGGCTGCAAAAGAATTTTTATCCCTAAGGAAAACTGGCAGGTCCGTTTTGCGCATCTGGATAAAGAAGTGGAAATAATCCCGGTAGATACATTGGAGGAGGTTTTATGCACGGTACTGGAAGCAGATGTATTAATGGAAACTGTCGAAGTGAATTTGACAGAAAAGGGCACTTCCTTGCATAAAGTTCTAAATAGGATAAAATTACCGGTCTCCAATTTGCCTGAGCAGGGTAAAACATGTTAAAATAGAGCACTGACAAGTCTTTTGAGGGGAGATAAACTAAATGAGTCAACGAGAAATACCGATCCTTCCGCTTAGAGGAATCCTTGTCTTTCCCTATATGGTCATACACCTGGATGTTGGCAGGGAACGATCCATGGCCGCCATTGAGGAAGCGATGCTAAGGGATCGCCAGATTCTTCTTTTGTCGCAAAAGGAAATGGAAATTGACAGTCCAAATGCGGATGATTTGTATACCATAGGAACTATTGCAGAAATCAAACAACTTCTGAGACTCCCCGGAGGGACCCTGAGGGTTCTTGTTGAGGGTATTTGCAGGGGCAAGGTCGAGGATTTCATTGCAGAAGAACCTTATTTTAAGGCCAAGGTACTAAAGGTTTTAGGGAACGAGCGGAGGACTTCCGAGCTGGAGAATATGACACGCAGTCTCTCCCATCAGTTTGAAGAATATGCAAGACTGGGTAAGAAAGTTTCTCCTGAGACAATCGGGACTGTTTTATCAGTCAAGGAACCGGGAAGAATGGCTGATTTGGTAGCATCACACCTGAACCTTAAGATAGAAGATAAACAGGCGATTCTGGATGCGATTGATCTCTCGGAGAGACTTGAAAAGCTGACGGAATTTATTATGCGAGAAATAGAGATCCTGGAGTTGGAGAGGCGAATTGGACTCCGGGTTCGCAAACAAATGGAAAAAGCCCAAAAAGAGTACTATCTTCGTGAACAGATGAAGGCAATCCAAAAGGAATTGGGCGACAAAGACGAAAAACAGGCCGAAATTGAAGAATATAAAGAAAAGATAGAAAAAGCAAAGCTTACCAAGGAAGCAAAAGAAAGGGCATTGAAGGAAATAGAGCGCCTGGACAAAATGCCCCCCGCTTCGGCGGAAGGAACCGTTGTCAGGACTTACATCGATTGGATTCTCGCCCTTCCCTGGGTTAAAGCAAGCAAAGACAAGATTGACATTCCCAAGGCAGAAACAATTCTGGAAGAAGATCATTATGGTTTGGAAAAAATTAAAGAGAGAATTATTGAGTTTCTCTCTATCCGTAAACTGGCTTCTGATATGCGCAGTCCGATCCTCTGCTTTGTGGGGCCTCCGGGCGTTGGGAAGACATCACTTGCAAAATCCATCGCCAGGTCTCTGGACCGCCAGTTCGTGAGGATGTCGTTGGGCGGAGTGAGAGATGAGGCAGAAATACGAGGACACCGCAGAACTTATATTGGTGCGCTTCCCGGCAGGGTTCTTCAGGGAATCCGGAAGGCCGGCACAAAGAACCCGGTTTTCCTTTTTGATGAAATTGACAAGATGTCTTCAGATTTTCGGGGTGACCCCGCTTCAGCATTACTGGAAGTCCTTGATCCGGAACAGAATTGTAATTTTTCCGATCATTATTTGGAGATTCCGTTTGATCTTTCCAGAGTCATGTTTATCATGACCGCAAACTATTATGAGAATATTCCCCGGCCTCTCCTGGACAGGATGGAAGTCATCCATCTGAGCGGGTATACTGAACATGAAAAGGTCAATATCGCTATGAGACACCTCGTTCCAAAGCAGATGAAAGCACATGGATTAACGGAAGAAAATGTGATATTGGATAAAGAAGGCGTTCTGAAAATTGTTCGCGGGTATACCAGAGAGTCCGGAGTACGTAATCTGGAAAGAGAAATAGCCAATGTACTCCGAAAGGTTGCGGTTCGGATTGTGAAGGAAGAATGGGAGTCAAAAACCCTGGGAGCTGAGGAAGTAGAGATGTTGCTGGGAGCCCCCCGTTATTATTACGAGACGGTGGGAATTACGCCGGAGATTGGGGCTGCTGTGGGGTTAGCCTATACCGAAGTGGGCGGTGATGTTCTAACCATTGAAGTAACACCGTTAGCAGGAAAAGGAAGACTGACATTAACCGGCAAGCTGGGCGATGTCATGAAAGAATCTGCTCAGGCAGGCCTGACCTTTGTCCGTTCTCACGCATCGGAACTCGGAATACCGGAAGACTTTTATGAACAGATTGACCTGCACATTCATGTGCCAGAAGGAGCAGTACCCAAGGACGGTCCTTCAGCCGGAATTACCATGGCTACAGCGATGGCCTCGGCTTTAGCGGCAAGGGGTGTACGCCAGGATGTGGCCATGACCGGAGAAATTACTTTGCGCGGAAATGTTCTTCCTATTGGAGGGGTTAAGGAGAAAGTTCTTGCTGCACACAGAGCCGGCATCAAAACGGTGATTTTACCGGAAAAAAACCGGAAAGATCTTGAGGAGATTCCCGAAGAAATCAGGAAAGAACTTGACTTCAGATTTGTCAAAAGGATGGAAGAAGTGATTGAAATTGCTCTTCTTCCTGTTTCCGAACCGGATAAATTTTTACCCAGGGTACCTGTTTACAACGAATTTCAGCAACCCGAGACAAGACCTCTTTAGAACGAAATTGCGGGGAACAATTTCCTTGTGAAATCAAAGGCTGTGCCAAAGGCTAATTTGATTAGTTTTTAGGTCAGCCTTTTACTTATTGTTTGGAAAAACATCCTCATTTGGGGTAAAATAGTAGCAGTCTTTATCTAATTGAGTTTTTATAAAAACTGAGGTGACAAGGATTGATCCTGCGCAAAACTGAATTCATGATTTCGGCCGTTAAGCCTGAGCAGTATCCGGAAGGAAACCGGCCTGAACTGGCTGTTTCGGGCCGATCTAATGTTGGCAAATCAACATTAATCAATAAGTTTGTAAACCGTAAAAACCTTGCTAAAGTAGGGAACACTCCAGGCAAAACTCAAACAATCAATTTCTTTAATATGAATGATGAATGGTATTTGGTCGATCTTCCCGGATACGGTTATGCCAAGGTTCCTCAACAAATAAGGGCACAATGGGGCAAAATGATGCAAACCTATTTCCGAACCCGAGAAAACCTCAGGGGAGTCATTCAACTGGTGGATATCCGCCATAAACCGACGGAAGATGACCGGATAATGGTGAATATGCTTTGGGAAAATGAAATACCCGCCTTGATTGTTGCAACCAAAGCGGATAAGATTTCGAAAGGGCAGCGGCCGAAATACCTCAAAATCATTGCCGATACGTTAGATATGCAAGACTGGAAGGAGATCATTCCTTTCTCATCGATGGACGGAACCGGATTAAACGAGCTGCATGAAGCCATTGAGCATATTATCCGGGGTGAAGCCGCGGAAAGTCTAAATTCGAATGAACAGGAGTGAAATACAGTATGGCAGTTAACCAGGAAGATAAGCAAATGAAAGAACTGATGGGCCAAATTTTTCCCGGGTGTGAAGATTTCAAAATTGATTCCGTAACCCCTTCCATTTCCGGGCAGGATCCTATTGTGTCCTTCTTGGTGGTATGCAATGATGAGGCGTCAAAAGACTTCATGGAAAATCAGGAAGTATCCGTTGAAGTAATTCCCAGTGTGGATGAAAAACAGGATCTGGGGATGGATTTGAATTTGCGCATTGAGTTTTCATTTCCGGTATTTAGTTTACAGTTTTTCACCACAGTTCAGGGAGAAAACCCCAGACAAGGTGATTTTGCCAGGGTTCTTTCTATTGTTGATTTTTTTGTTGTATGGTTAGTCGATAAAAATAAGGACGTGTTAAAAGTCCTCAAGGTACAGTGGGATGCAAAAAAATATCAAGAAATACTTTCAGCTTTAACCAAAAAATAATAATAATCGGATGAACCTAAGCTTATAATATTATGAACCAACTATAGGAGAGAAAAGAGATTGAAAGACGTTTTTTTCTTGGTTTTAAGCTTAGGTATTATTCTTTTAGGGGCCGACTTATTTACCAACGGGGTAGAATGGCTTGGGAAAAAGCTGAATCTGGGTGACGGAGCGGTTGGGAGTGTCCTTGCAGCCGTAGGTACAGCCCTGCCGGAAACGATTATCCCGATTATAGCTATTTTTTCCCACAGCGGGGCGGCAGGACAGGATGTAGGAATTGGGGCAATATTAGGAGCGCCGTTTATGCTCGGAACATTAGCCCTTTTTGTGATAGGGAGCGCTGTCTTTTTTTTCCGCCGTTCAAACAGAGCGATGTATATCAATTGTCAGGTCATGCTGAGAGATATCAGATTCTTTTTATTGGTTTATTCCCTGGCGATTATTGCGTCGTTCATTCCGGTATATTCTCTTAAACTTGTGGTCGTAGCGGTTCTGTTAGGGGCCTATATTACTTATGTTTTCAAAACGGTCAGATCCAGTTATGGGGCGGTGGATACGCATGAAGACCTGCTCCCGTGTTATTTTGCCAAAAGATCAAAGAAACCGTCAATGCTTACGATTCTAAGCCAGATTCTCTTTTCTGTTCTCATTATTGTGGCCGGCGCCGAGCTTTTTGTCAGTTCCGTTCAGGAGGTATCCCTATCTGCAGGAATACCGGTTCTGGTTCTTTCCCTGATCATCACCCCTGTAGCGACAGAACTGCCCGAAAAGTTTAACAGTATACTCTGGGCACGCAGAGGTAAAGATACCCTTGCCTTAGGAAACATTACCGGGGCTATGGTTTTTCAGAGTTCGGTTATTCCGGCTTTGGGTATAGCTTTTACGCCGTGGGTTTTGGAGCCGCTGGCTTTGATCAGCGCTTTATTGGTTTTGGGATCAGCCGCCTTGCAGTACTTTTTTCTTTCAAAAAACAGGACTCTTTTTCCGGCAGGGCTGCTGTTAGGTGGAGTATTCTATGGGTTGTTTATTTTATCTGTAATTCGAAATATGGCTTAAGATGGGGTTGTCGCAAAACTATTTAAGAAGGTTTCCGTAATGTATAGCCGCCCTTGGCAGATTGTGAAGGCCACTAGCCTTCACGCATCCGTGGCGAGCCGCTCAATGCCATCAGCCATTTATGCCCTCCATGGCATGGCTGAAATTAGGCACATCCTGTGCCGTTTCCATGGCATCGCGGCACTAGTCCATCCATGGACGTCGAAACAGCCGCGCTCCGCATCGCGTTACGCATGCGTAACGCGCTTTACACTGTCTATACATTACGGAAACTAGTCGTTTTGCAACCCCTTTTTTATGCTGCTGAATTCGGCAATAAGAATTCCGGCCAGTACAAGGGCCGCTCCGGCATAACCCCTTGAAGTTAGAACTTCTCCGGCTAACAGGTAAGCGAATACCGCCGAGAAAACGGGTTCTGCAGCAAAGATAATGGCAGTATGGGAAGCAGATGTAAACTGCTGCATTTTGCTCTGAAGAAAGAAGGCCAGAGAAGTGCATATAAGGGCGGTTAACAAGAGTCCAAACCATACATAACCTGAAAAAAGGACCTGGGGCTGGGGGATAGCAATGGAACCTATCCCGCTAAGCAAAAAGACGCTAAGAATTTGAAAAGAAGTAAGGACTGTGGCATTTACGTCAGGAGCGAAGCGGCCAACGAAAAAAATTTGAGCAGCAAAACAAAAAGCGCAGAGAAGAACAATCGGATCCCCGCTGTTTACAGTAAAATTTTCACCAATGGAAAGCAAGGCCAGTCCGACCGCAGAGAGTATGGCACCCGTAATGATAGCCGCCGGAGGAAATTTTCTTTTATAATAAGCAACAAGCATTGGGACAATAACCACATTGAGCCCTGTAATGAACCCGGCATTGGATGCGGATGTGTATTGGAGGCCAATTGTCTGGGAGGCATAACCTAAAAAGAGAAACACCCCGGTTAACAAGCCTTTGCCAACAGCGTTCCGATTCAGATGCCGGCGCTGCATCCAAAGAAAAGGCAGAAGAGTTATAAAAGCGATGCCGAACCGGGCAGCCAGGAAAGGCAAAGGGGGAAGATCCTGAACCGCAGTCTTAACAATAATAAATGTAGCTCCCCAGCTTAAGGCCACAAAAAGAAGGGAAAAATCCGCCGCCAGCTGCGGGATTTGCTTTTTCTGCTGCTTTACTTGCACAATGCAGTCCTCCATACAACTTACAAATACTCAAATGTAAATATTATTCTGCGAAGCGACCTTTGCAGATTTCTTTAGTAAACTCGGCGAACATAGTGTCTGGAAGCCGGAGTTCAGCCCGGATGGCTGAACTAGGAGCAATGAACCATGGACGGTTCATTTGCCCCGCCGGTAACCAGACACGAAGTGAGTCGTTAGGTTTACTGGAAATCTGCAATTAAGCGAACAGAATAATATTTACATTGGTCACTTCTTGTAAATTAAATCCACCAGGCTCTTTTTGTCAAGGGGAAAAGTCCTTTGGGAAAAAAGTTGGACAAATCAGAAAAAAGATGAATAAACTATGCCTGTTTAAATATACATATAGAAAAAATACAGGAATGGGTGATTTTTAACATGGGTACAAGCATTTTAAAAGGGATCACCACTGGTTTGCTGGTAACGGTATTGACGCTCCTGGCTGTTCTGGGGGCTACATTGGCCGGGATGGATAAAAGTATTATTTCATATATAGTGGATTTTGGTCTTTTGTTGAGTTGTTTAGCGTCGGGATACAGAGCAAGCAGGAATTCAGGAAGAATCCTTCCGGCCGGACTCGCATCAGGAGGGTATGCGATTGTTGGGGTTCTGCTTTTGGCTCTTTACTTTCCCATTAATTTAATTGGCGCAATCAAAATTATATCTGAAGGTACCGGGTTAGGATTGCTTGCGGGTGTATTGGGAGCCGGAATATTGAGTTCGGATCCGGATCCCTATGACTATATGGAAACAACAGCTTATCCCCGCAGAGAGATTTTCGATAGAAAAGATCATTTCCATATCATTAATAAGGAAAGGCCTGAAAGACATGGGCCGGTTTCTGTCAGTTATATGAATTCTGAGACTTCAGACTTCTTCGGGGACTCAAGGTCAAGCATCGGCAATTCCGAAGAGGAGAGAGCTAAAATTTACGAGATTTGTGGTCAGCATTCTGAAAGAATAGAAGAAGATGAAGAGGATGCTTTTGACTGGTGGAGAGTGGAAACGAAAAAACAGTTAAAAAGCCGTTAAGTTCGAAAAACAACTCCGGAATTCTTTCATGGAAATGGGTTTTTTGGAAATACTAAAGGAAAGTGAATTGCATAAACCGATAAAAAATTAACCCAGGAGAAACCATGAAAAAACAGGAGAAAATCTTGCTATTTTTTTTGCTTTTTATCATTGCGGCAGTAAGACTATACCATATCGGTGCTCCCCCTTTGGAGATCGAAGAAAGCTGGCGTCAAGCAGATACAGAATCCATGGCTTGGAATTTTGCCAATTATGACCGTAATCCGTTTCATCCCAATCTGAATTATGACGGACCACTTCCGAATATTCCCGCGCTGGAAATCCAAGTAACCACTTACGTCATTTCTATTTTGTACCGGTTGTTTGGGCATCATTATTTCTTTGCAAGGCTTGTCCCGCTCACGTTCTTTATTATATCAGGGTTATTCCTCTATCTCTTCGCCAGAAACCATATGGGAAAAGGGGCTGCGGCAATAGGCCTGGCTGTTTACGGCCTTTTGCCGATTAACGTATATTATTCAAGGGCAATTATGCCCGAATCAGCGGCGTTGATGTTTTGGATCGCCGGATTTTACTTTTTCGAAAAATGGGTTATCCATAAAAAGAATTGTCATCAAGAAAAAAGATATCTCATAACAAGCTCCATATTCCTGGCCTTCGCTATTATGACCAAACCCCCGGTAATTGTTATTGCTGTCCCTATGCTTTTCCTTTGTTTCCGGCATTTTAAATGGGGATGGGCAAAGTTCCCTGAACTCTGGGGATATGTTTTGGCTACTTTGGGCGTTCCCGCTGTTTACTATTATTTGAGCGGCAGGATTGCGGAGTTTAAGTTTACTGTTGGAATTACACATTCCCTTATTGTCCAAAATGATTTGTTCACGCTTAAAACCTGGCAGTTCTTTTCTGACAATATTCCCAGGACCTTAGGGCTTATTGGGCTCCTGCTGGTCTTGATCGGAGTTTTTTCTATTACGAAAAAAGAGATCATTATCCTGGTTTGGTTTGCAGCCATGCTGTTCGAAGTAATTGTCTTCGTTGGTCTTATCAGGTCGGCATATTACCTGATATTTTTCGCGGTCCCTTGTTCACTCCTGATAGGAAATCTTTTGTACCGGATGTTGTCCGAGCCAACGGGAAAGATTTTAGCCGTATTGTTGATCTTTGTAATGACTTTAGAGAGCTTATACCAGGTTAAACCTATGTTCAAACTAAATTCAGTCATGCAAAACCAAGTAGAAGTGGTACAAAGGGCAACAAATCCAGATGATCTTCTTGTGGTCGGAGCGTTGGAGCCATGCCTTCTGAGCCTGGCTGACCGTAGGGGATGGCGTTATAATTTAAGGATTTATGAAGAGACACCGGTGGACCCCCGGCAAGAGTTAGCCGGATATATTGAAAAAGGAGCAAAATATTTTGTGCCGATTCAGGGAAAAATATATGGAGATGAAAGTGGGCAGCTGATGAGGAGTATTGAGGAACGGTATACAAAGATTGAACCGGTTCAAGGCTATCCCATTTTTCAATTGCAGTAGAAAGAGGGAGAACCATGAAGGTGCTTATCGGTTTACCGGCTTTTAACGAGGAAACAGGGATTGCCAATGTGCTTGAAAGCATCAGGCGTTATCGAAATTGCAGCAGGTATTCTATAGAGGTTTTGGTTGTAAATGACGGTAGTACCGATCAAACTGGTCAAATCGTTCTGAATTTTGCCAATAGCTATGATTTTGTCAAGATGATTGACCATGAAGGAAATAAAGGTTTGGGAGAAGCGATAAAAACTATCCTGCGGTACACAATTGATAACATGGAAGATCAAGACATTCTGGTAACCATGGATGCAGATAATACGCATAGTCCTCTTCTGATTGAAAGCATGATTGGCAGTTTGATTAGTCATGATCTCGATTTGGTGGTGGCCTCGCGATTTACCGACGGCGGATGTGAATTAGGACTGAAAGTATTACGAAAATTATACAGCCGGGGCGCAATGTGTTTTTTTAAAATCTTTTTCCCTATAAAAAATCTAAATGATTATTCGTCCGGGTTTAGAGCCTATCGGGTGCGAATTATTCGTCAGGCTCAAGAAAGATGGATTGATTTAATCACGACCAACGGCTTTGACTGTATGGCCGAAATTGCCGCGAGATTCAGCAGGATGGGGATCAAAGCAGGAGAAGTTCCTTTGATCTTAAACTATGGCTTAAAGGAAGGAGCCAGTAAGATGAAGGTCGCAAGAACTGTAAAAGGTTATTTTTCATTGCTGGCCAAAGTGAGGTAAAACATGATATATTTGATCGCAGTGATTTCCATCATGCTTGGAGCCGTTGGACAATTCGGATTAAAACTTGCGGCTGCTACTATACAAACGGGAAGCGGCCTGTGGAAGTTAGGATTATCTATGCTCAACATACAAATGATATTCTCTGTGGTTTGTTTTGTTACAAGTATGATTATGTGGATTTTTGTATTAAGGAAAATGGAGTTAAGTATAGCCTATCCCATGGTAAGTTTGGGATATGTTTTTGTGATGTTTCTTTCATTCTATTTTTTACAGGAGAGTATCGTTCTTACCAAACTCCTGGGGACAGGACTAATTGTTTCCGGGGTAATTGTACTGAATCTAAGATAGGGACAAGAGAACCGTCCCCCTGTTCCCTTGAATCTAAGATAGGGACAAGAGAACCGTCCCCCTGTTCCCTTTGACATTTTTAGGGAGGATAAGTATAATATTCTAAGAATTGAAAAGAAAATTATAAACCCAAAGATTGTAAGGAACGGCAAAACGGTCGCCCAGAGAGAAAACTACCTCGGATTTAATATAACCAGAGAAAGGATTTGAGGGCTGAAAGGTTTTCCGAATACGTAGCCGGGGTCGTACAGGAGGGGTAGGAGGGAACAGCTGCTTGCAGTGATGTACTTCTTTACGGGGAGCCCGTTATTGCCAAAGAGAGCCGGATGTTCTCAGTATGAAGATGAATACCGGAATAAAGGTGGTACCGCGAGTCTTTCGTCCTTTGGATTGGAAAGACTTTTTGCATTTTTATATTTATTTTACTTGGAAGATGAAAGGAGCCTTACAATGTCGGAAGAGCAACAATTGGCCAAAGTTTATGATCCCAGTCAGGTAGAGGAGAAATGGTATGGTTATTGGGAAGAAAACGGTTTCTTTACTCCTCAGGTTGAACCGGAAAAGAAGCCTTTCAGTATTGTTATGCCTCCGCCGAATGTCACCGGTTCTCTCCATCTTGGTCATGCTATGGATAACACCCTGCAGGATATTTTAACCCGGTTTAAGAGAATGCAGGGGTATAATACACTCTGGCTTCCGGGAACGGACCATGCCGGGATTGCCACCCAAGCTAAAGTGGAAGAACAATTGGCCCAGGAAGGGACCAACAGGCATGCATTAGGACGGGAGAAGTTTTTAGAAAGGGTCTGGGCCTGGAAAGAACAATACGGCGGGACGATCACCCGGCAGCTAAGAAAATTGGGGGCTTCCTGCGACTGGTCGAGGGAACGTTTCACGATGGATGAAGGCTGCTCCCGGGCGGTCAGGGAGGTATTTGTCAACCTTTATGAAAAGGGCCTGATCTATCGGGGGAACTATATCGTTAATTGGTGTTCAAAATGCCATACTACCATTTCCGACATTGAAGTCGAGCATACGGAAAAAGAAGGCAGCTTGTGGCATATCCGTTATCCCGCAAAGGATGGGGGAGAAGGGGTTGTTGTAGCTACGACCCGTCCTGAGACTATGCTGGGTGATGTTGCTGTTGCCGTTCATCCCGAAGATGAGAGATATCATAATCTGTTAGGGAAAACAGTGATTCTGCCCTTAATGAACAGGGAGATTCCGGTTATTGCGGATGAATATGTGGATAAAGAGTTCGGAACAGGGGCTGTAAAGATTACGCCTGCCCATGACCCCAATGATTTTGAGATGGGACTCCGTCATCAATTAGAGCAGATTAATATTATGAACAGTGATGCTACGATTAATGAAAACGGAGGAAAATACCAGGGTCTGGACCGGTATGACGCGCGCAAACAAATAGTCAAAGACCTGGAAGAATTAGGTCTTCTCGTAAAAGTTGAACAGCATAATCATGCTGTTGGAGAGTGTTATCGCTGCTCTACTGTCGTTGAGCCTAGAGTAAGCAAACAATGGTTTGTAAAGATGAAACCGCTTGCCGAACCCGCCATTAAAGTCGTTGAAGACGGGAAGCTGCAGTTTGTTCCGGAACGTTTTGCCAAAATCTATATTGGTTGGCTGGAAAATATCCGGGACTGGTGTATTTCCCGGCAACTCTGGTGGGGTCACCGTATCCCGGTTTGGTACTGTCCGGATTGCGGTGCTGAAATTTGCGTGAAAGAAGATCCCGCTCATTGTCCAAAATGCGGCAGCGGGAAGATAGAACAGGATCCGGATGTCCTGGATACCTGGTTTTCATCCGGACTCTGGCCTTTTTCAACAATGGGGTGGCCGGACAGCACTGGGGAACTGAAGCATTTCTATCCGACAAGTGTCCTTGTGACAGGCAGAGATATTATCTTTTTCTGGGTTGCCAGAATGATTTTTATGGGCCTGAAATTTCAAAAAGAGGTTCCATTCCATAAGGTAATGATTCATGGACTGATCCTTGATTCCCAGGGCAGGAAAATGAGCAAATCCTTGGGTAATGGAGTGGATCCGATCGAAGTGATTAATCAATATGGTGCAGATACGCTGCGATTTATGCTGATTACGGGCAATACACCCGGAAATGATCTTAGATTCCATTTTGAAAGATTGGAAGCAACCAGGAATTTTCTCAACAAGATCTGGAACGCATCCCGTTTTGTGATGATGAACCTGGAAGACTATAAGAATATTCCCAGGGGAGAATTGACGCTTGCGGATAAATGGATCCTATCCCGTTATGAAGACACGGTCCGAAGTGTTACGGCTGCTTTGGAACGGTATGATCTGGGAGAAGCGGGCCGTCTGCTCTATGAATTCATCTGGAATGAATATTGCGACTGGTATATTGAATTAACAAAGAAGAGACTGTATAACAAGGAAAACATTCCTGAGCGCAATACTGCCCAAAGCGTACTCTTTGAGATTTTGGAAGGGACGATGAGACTTCTTCACCCGTTTATGCCTTTCCTGTCGGAGGAAATCTGGCAGCATCTCCCCAATCATGGGAAGACCATCATGTTAAGCTCCTGGCCGGAGGTTAGCGGATATAAAAATGAACGGGCAGAAAAAGAAATGACAGTTTTGATGGAAGTTATCCGCTCAGTCCGGAATATCCGGGCAGAGATGAATGTGGCGCCCGGGCGCAGGGCAGACATCCTTTTGGTAGCCCCTGAGGCCGAGACCATGAACACGCTTGAAAGGGGAATTGAGGATATTCGCCAATTAGCGGTTGGAGAGAAAATCACAATTTTGCAGAAGATAGAAAATAATCCCCCTCAATCCGCAAGTGCAGTACTCAACGGGGTGACTGTTTACCTGCCGCTTAAGGGCTTGCTTGATCTGGATAAAGAAATTGCCAAGGTCCGTAAGGAAATTCAAAATGCAATCACTGAACAGAAGAGGCTTGAGGGCAAACTGGGTAACCCTGGATTTACGGGTAAGGCGCCTGAAGAGGTCATAGCAAAGGAAAAAGAAAAACTTGAAGCGGTTTTAATAAGACTGCGTTCTCTGAAAATCAGGCTTTCTGATTTGACCGAGGATCTTGAATCCTAAGCACATGGCAAGGGACATACCATTAAAAAAAAGCCGTAAAAGACTGGTTCTTTCCGGCTTTTTCTTTCATATTTGGAATCATGATTGTGAGTATATAAGGTATACCCATAGCAGTGGAGGAACACATGAAGGACAACTATTCCTTGAATAAAAGCGACAATCAGCTTGATCCTGTTTATCTTGAAACAATGGCATTCATAAAAAATCTTACCAAATTCGGAATCAATCTTGGACTTCACCGGATCAGGTCTTTGCTGCAAAGACTTGGGAATCCTCATCAAAGACTGAGAATAATCCACATTGGGGGAACCAACGGCAAAGGATCTACTACCGCTATCCTTCAGTCAGTCCTCCAACAGGCCGGATACCGGGTTGGAATGTTTATCTCGCCGCATCTCCATGATTACAGGGAAAGAATCCGTATTAATGACGAATTGATTTCTCGTGCGGATATTGTAAGGGGAATTTCGACAATGAGACCGGTCTTAGAAGAGATGGTTGCTGATGGTATGGAGCATCCGACGGAGTTCGAGGTTAGTACGGCGCTGGCTCTGTATTATTTTGCTGAAAAGAGGCCGGATTTTGTTCTGCTGGAAGTAGGGCTCGGCGGGGAGATTGATTCCACCAATGTGGTAACCCCGGTGATTTCAGTTCTTACCAGCATAAGCATGGATCATATGGATTATCTGGGGGAGACGCTGGAGGAAATTACGCGGGTCAAGGCAGGCATCATCAAAGAAGGGGTTCCTGTCATTACTTCAGTCGATAAACCGGAGTCATTGCAAATTATAAAGCAATTTTCAACGAGAAAAAGATCAAGATTACTTCAGGTCGGCAGGGATGTCCGGTGGGAAAAAGTTGAAGGGCAAATCCTTGCATTTCATTATCTTGGGCTGAAACATCATTATTTGGGGCTGGAGTTATCTTTGTACGGGGAACACCAGTTTATCAATGCTTCCGTTGCTCTGGCAGTATGTGAGATGCTTGAAGAACTTTTTCATATCGATATAGATGAGAATGCTGTCCGCAAAGGACTTGAGACTGTTAGATGGCCCGGAAGGTTGGAGATGATTTCCCAAAATCCTAAGATCCTTCTGGACGGAGCCCATAATACAGACGGGATGAAAACACTTGTTAAGGCACTTCGAGATTATGAGGGAGGCCCCTTTCAAAGAAACAAACTATTGCTCTGCATAGGGATTTTACAGGATAAGGAAGTTGAAAAAATAGTAAATCTCATCGCCCCTCTGGCAAATGAGATTATCGTAACAAAACCCGATTCACCCCGGGCCGGGGATTGGAAAGCTGTTGGCCGGCTTGCAGAAAAGTATCTTGATCCCGGTAAGATTCATGTAGTGGAAGATCCGGTTCTTGCAGTTGAAGAGGGAATAAGGCGGATGGAAACAGACGATATGCTTTGTGTTACAGGTTCTCTTTACATGATTTCCGCAGTCAGAAAGTACTTGCTGCAATATTTTGGAAGTTTATGAAGCTATTTCTGCCACTCTGCACGGTTTCTGCCTTTATGTTTGGCCTCGTATAAACCTTGATCCGCTTTTTCCAAAAAACTGCGCGATGTCTGATTATACTTAGGAATGGAGCTGTACCCTCCCAAACTGATTGTGAGATAGGGGGCAATCTCAATACCCTCATGGGGAATTTTGATATTGCGAATTGCCTGAAGGATATCTTCGGCTATTTTTTTACCGCCTGCTTCATCGGTATCAGGCAGAATGATGGCAAATTCCTCTCCGCCATACCTGGCCAGGAAGTCATCCGGCCTTTTTAAACAGGACATAATCGTTTTGGCAATTCGTATGAGGGCTTCATCCCCCTTGGAGTGTCCGTAATAATCATTGTAGTGTTTAAAATAATCCACATCGAGCATGAGCAGGGCGAAATATCTTTTATTGCGTATCGCACTGCCAAACTCTTTTTCAAGGATTTCCTCGAAATACCGGCGATTGGGAACTTCTGTCAGCCCATCGATATGTGCCATCTTTTCGAGCAGTCTTTGCTTATGCACAAATCTCAGTGTATTTTTTACCCTGGCCCTGACAATACTCGGATTAAAAGGCTTAGTAATATAATCAACGGCTCCTAAATTAAAGCCTTCCTCTTCTTCTTCAGCAGAATCAAGCACGGTGACAAAGATTACTGGGATATGTCTGGTCCTCTCGTCGGATTTTAAAATCTTGATTAAGTCGTAACCGTTCATACCTGGCATGATCACATCTAATAAGATCAGATCAGGCAAAGTGGTTTCCAGAAGGGCTAAAGCTTCTTTTGCATCGGCAGCGCCTATAAAGTTGTACTGATGGAGTGTCTGCTTTAGAAAGTGAAGATTAAAGTCCTGGTCATCAATCGCTAAGATTGTATAGATGTCCATTTTAATGAGCCTCGCACTTTTATATAAAATTTATGCCCTATTATAACATATCTGGAAAATAATTTTAATTTAAAAAGATTTTTTATATAAAAGATTTAGGGTAGTTGCCTTTCGTGCAAAGTACTAATTTTTTCCAAACCTTCATATGCTTGAACCAAAGAGCATACTGAAGGGGTTTTTTTATGAAAAAAAAATTTAATGCGATAAAAGTTTTGATTACTGCGATCGTGGTAATACTAGGAATAAGTGGAATTGGCTGGTTTACTTGGTATTTTGGCAAAATGTTTGTTGGGTTGGTTTCTGCAGGTACGCCTGAACCCCAGATGAAGATGGAGCAGACCGGCAGTGAAATCCTGTCCCTGTCTAAGATAGGCTTATGGACTTGCCAGGCAGGAGTGTATCAAGAGCAAAAAAACGCAAACTCTATGGTGGATTTACTTAAACTTAAAGGCTGGAAAGCGGAGGTTATCAAAACAGGACCTTATACGGTGGGGATAGGTGCATTTAACAATAAGGAGACGGCTGTTTTACTATGCAAGATACTGGGTGAGCAGGGTATTAAAACCTGGATAAAAGAGGAAACCTTTCCCGCTTTGCACTATAAAGTCAGCGGAAAAAATGTCGAAATAATAACATCAATGCTGGAGATCACAAATTCTTTGCTCAATGGTAAGGAAAAAGATAAGGTTAAAGAGGAACTGGCAGGTGATGTAGAGACCATTTTTGCCGGTGAATGCCCGGCAGACTTTCAGAAATTAAATGCAATACTTCAAGGAATCCTGCGTAAAGAATATGAAAATAAGGATTCCAATAATCTTTACGGTCAGGATTTGCTTGGACTATATGCGGAATACAAAACTGTTACGACAAAATACTTCAAAAATACCAAATAAAGAACAAAATATTTTGCTTATTTATGGCAAATAATACATCATATCTTAAGCTCTCTCGCGTTTACTTGCTTTATCTTTAGGTAGTGATATAATTAACTTATCTTTTGACATCAATGAACTTTAGCGAAATGGGGGATTTATTTGAAAACCTTAAAGATACCTGAAGCAACAATTATGCGTCTTTCCGTTTATTCACGTTATCTTGCGGAAATTGACCGAAAAGGAATAATTACGATCTCTTCAGGCGATATTGCTGAGGGTGTTGGAGTTAGTCCTGCCCAAGTGCGTAAAGATCTTGCATATTTTGGAGAATTCGGTATACGTGGCGTCGGGTACAATGTCAAGGATCTTCATCGAAATATATTGAGAATCTTAGGTTTAAGCAATGAATGGAGTATGTGCTTAGTAGGGTTAGGCAACCTTGGTTTGGCATTAAGTACCTATAGAGGATTCAAAGAACGAGGGTTTTCTATCACCAGTATCTTCGATAATGATCCGGGAAAAATTGGGATGCTGATTGATGGGGTAGAAGTAATGCCCGTAGATCGCATCGAAGAAGTGGTTTCGGAAAGACAGACGCAGATAGGAGCGATAACCGTTCCAGCCGTTTCTGCTCAAATGATTGCAGACAAATTGGTGAAAAGCGGGGTCAAAGCTATTTTGAATTTTGCGCCTGTTGTTCTCAATGTACCTCCTGAGGTGGAACTGAGAAATGTAGATCTTTCCGTCAATCTGGAAGTCCTGACTTTTAACCTGGGCGGCAAGATGGCTTAATACAGAAACCGCAAAAGAAATCAATGAAACCACCCTGCATAAGGTGGTTTTAATTTTTTAGGTCGGTTTGACTTTATTTATGGAACGATTCTATGTAAAATAAATAGAATAAGTAGAACTAAAGCACTTGTCAGAACCGTATGAATAATCTTTGGAGGGAAAAGAATGGCTGGTACTGTAATCAGTATTTATGATACAACTTTGAGAGATGGAGCTCAGGGTGAAGGAGTTCATTTTTCAGTCAAAGATAAGCTGGTCTACTTGCAAAAGATTCAGGAATCGGGTATCCATTACATTGAAGCGGGTTGGCCGGGATCAAATCCCAAAGACGATGAATTTTTTCGGCAGCTTTCTTTGAACAGACCTTTCAACGGTAAGGAAAATTCAATAACAACAAAAATTGCAGCCTTTGGCAGTACCTGCAGGGTGAATGAATCTCCCGAGAAAAGCGAGGTACTGGCTGGGCTTCTATCTTCAGGGGCTGATACTTTAACGATCTTCGGGAAAACATGGAAATTGCATGTAGGAGAGGTACTTCGTACAGATAAAGATGAAAACTTAAGAATTATCAGGGAATCCATCTGTTACCTGGTTAGCGCGGGGAAAGAGGTTTTCTTCGATGCCGAACATTTTTTTGATGGCTGGGTGGATAATCCTGATTTTGCCCTAAGCTGTCTTAAAGCTGCCCTGGAAGGAGGGGCCAGGGGATTAATTCTCTGCGATACCAACGGAGGTGCTTTTCCTAGGGAAATTTCCAGGGGCGTAGAAACTGTATTGAAAGAGTTTAACCCGGAAATTTTAGGGATACATGCTCATAATGACGGGGGGTTGGCAGTGGCAAATACACTGGCCGCAGTGGAGTCGGGCGCCAATCAAATACAGGGCAGCTGGAACGGGTTTGGGGAACGTTGTGGAAATGCCAATTTGAGTACGCTCATTCCCTGGCTTCAGATTAAACTCGGTTATGACATCCTTCAACCCGGTGTTCTCCAAAAACTAACCCATTTAAGCCGTTATGTCGCAGAACTGGCGAATTATCCTTTTGATGAGAAACAACCTTTTGTGGGGAAGAGCGCGTTTGCTCATAAAGCCGGCATGCACGCGGATGCCGTGCTGAAAAATAAAAGGACATTTGAGCATATTGAACCATCTCTCGTTGGAAACGAGCGCCGCATCCTTGTTTCGGACCAGTCGGGGAGGGCAAACATCTGTGAACGGATGCGCCGTTTCAGGCCGGAAATAGAAAAAGATGACCCGTTGGTGGAAGAGGCCATGGACAAAATTAAAAAGGCAGAAAACGAAGGGTTTCAATTTGAAACTGCCGAAGGTAGTCTTGATCTTCTCTTAATGGATATTCTTGGTGAATATCAACCGCCTTTCAGCCTGGAAGATTATCATGTCTGGAGTGATCCGCTCCGGGGAGAGCTGGATTCTGTGGCTGTTATTAAAATCCGGGTTGAAGATAAATCCGTACATCTTGCCGCAGAAGGGGACGGACCGGTTCATGCTTTGGACAGAGCTTTAAGGCGGACATTAAGTGCCTTTTTTCCTGTAATTGATGAGAGTGAATTAGTTGACTATAAGGTGAGAGTTTTAGACGGATCCCGCGGAACAGGCGCTTTTGTACGGGTTATCGCTGAGACCCGGCACGGGCTGAATACCTGGGGAACAATAGGGGTTTCAAGTAATATTCTTCGGGCAAGCGCCAAGGCGCTCTTGGAGGCGTTATATCTTGTCATTCTCAGTGACCAGGGAAAATTAACAAGGAAAGTTTAAAATAAATCCGTTGATTCTAAAGGATTTCGTATTAATTACGTCGAAACTAATATATATTATAAGAAATAACATGTATAAACGAGAATCACAATAATCATGAATAAAAAATGGAAAAAAACCCGTCATCTTGCCAAAGAAAACCCAAGGTGCTAAACTGAAGCAAGGATCATATCAGCCGGGGATGAAAACCCTGGCTTGTTGTAATTTCATGCAGGATGTGATATGAAGTGCTGGTCTTAGCATCATCTTCCCCGCGGAGGAGTGAACTTCTGCAAGAATGGGGTTTTGATTTTCGCTTAGTTCATGCACCGGTTTCTGAAGAACTGCCTGAAGGAATAATTCCGGAAGAAGGAGTTCAGGAGCTGGCTAAACGCAAGGCATTTGCCGGGTACCGGGCCTGGAGAAACCGGAACGGTTCGGCTCATGACCTGATTTTAAGTGCCGATACTATCGTCGTCTTAGACCAAAATATCCTCGGTAAGCCCTCGGACGAAAAAGAAGCAGAGGTTATGCTTCGAGCTTTGAGCGGAAAAACCCACAGGGTTATGACTGCAATCGCTTTAGCAAGTTTGGATCATCATCAAAATATTATAGTTGAAACGGAAGTAGAAATCTCCATCGTATCTTTCAGGGAATTGAGCAGGCTGGAAATCCTTAATTATATTGCATCAGGGGAGCCCATGGATAAAGCTGCGGCTTACGGCATCCAGGGAGAGGCCGGAAAATTTGCTGTAGAAGTGAAAGGTTCATTTACCAATGTTATCGGTTTGCCTATGGAACTTGTAACAGCAAAGCTCAAGGAAAAAGGAATTTTACCAAAAAAATAAGATATTGTGGTAGGAGAGATCGGGATGGCTTACCGTCGACTGAAGGACCTTTCTGAGGATCTGAAACCAAGAGAGCGTCTTCATCGCTTTGGAGCCGAGGTCCTGTCCAATAAAGAAGTCCTTGCTATTCTTTTGCGGATTGGGTCCAAAGGGGAAAACGTACTGGAACTGGCCGAAAGGATTTTAGAAGATGCCGGCGGTATTAAAGGACTATCGAAACTCTCTGTTTTCGAACTGGAACAGATTCATGGAATAGGTCCGGCTAAAGCAGCTCAGGTCAAAGCCGCTCTGGAATTGGGCAAACGAAGTGTTTGTTCAGACCCTCTGGCAAGACCTGTGATTAATTCTCCCGGCGATGTGGCAGATCTGGTGATGGAAGAGATGAGGAGCCTTGATCGGGAACATTTTCGCATTATGCTTCTTAGTACCCGTAACAGCGTCTTGGCGATCAGTCCGGTGTCTGTAGGGTCACTCAATTCCTCCATTGTGCATCCCCGGGAATGTTTTAAAGAAGCAATCCGGCGCAATGCCAATACAATTATTCTCCTGCATAATCATCCGAGCGGGGACCCTGCACCCAGCAAGGAAGACTTGGATATAACTAGACGTTTAGCAGAAGGAGGAAGAATTCTGGGTATTGAAGTTTTGGATCATGTCATTATTGGGGACAAAAGATTTGTAAGCCTCAAAGAGCAGGGGATTATTTAAATACGGTGTTTTGGAAAAAAATATAAATTAATGCACAAACCAAGCATGAAAAATGGTTGAAGTGGTAAACTAAGTAAAGTTTGGATATTATAGGATGAAGGGAGCTTATTGCCATGTTTTTTTCCAAGGATTTAGGAATTGATTTAGGAACAGCCAATACTCTTGTACATATGAAGGGAAAAGGTATTATCGTACGCGAACCTTCCGTGGTTGCGATGGATATAGAAAAAAATGAGCCTCTTGCCGTCGGAGACAGAGCGAAAGAAATGATAGGCAGAACCCCGGGAAATATCGTAGCGATCAGGCCATTGAAGGACGGGGTTATATCGGACTTTAACGTTACCCAAAAGATGCTGAAGTATTTTATTAACAGGGCTTTAGGATCCAAATTTCAGTTTGCCCGTCCCAGAGTAGTCATCTGTGTTCCTTCCGGAGTAACCGCGGTAGAAGAAAGAGCGGTAAAAGAAGCAGCTTTGGCCGCAGGGGCAAAAGATCCGATCATTATGGAAGAACCTATGGCGGCAGCAATTGGAGCCGGACTGCCCGTCAGTGAGCCAACCGGAAATATGATTGTGGATATCGGGGGAGGAACAACGGAAGTTGCGGTAATTTCCATGGGTGGAATTGTAACCGCCGGTTCTATTCGGGTTGCCGGTGACGAGATGGATGAAGCAATCATCGCATATATTAAGAAAACGTATAATTTGTCTGTTGGTTATCAGTCTGCAGAAACCATTAAAAAAGAAATCGGCGCCGCTTATATGCCGTCAAAAGGGTCGGTCTATGTGATTAAGGGAAGAGACCTGCTTACCGGACTTCCCAAAAATGTGGAGATTACCTCGGAAGAGATTGTCGAGGCGTTAAGTGAACCGGTAACAGCGATTGTAGAGGCTGTCAAGACTTGTCTGGAAAAAACTCCTCCTGAACTGGCTGCAGATATTATGGACCGGGGTATTATCATGGCCGGAGGAGGATCACTGTTAAGGAACCTGGATCGGTTGATCTCTGATCAGACCGGTATACCTGTTCATTTGGCAGAGGACCCGCTTTCCTGCGTCGCCCTGGGAACCGGTAAAGTTTTGGAGAATGAGGAAATCTTAAGGAAGATTGCCGCTTTGCAGAAGAATTAAAAAGCGGGGGGAGAAAATAGGTGGGGAAAAAGATCAATCCTATGGGGATTGCTGTCTTGGTATTTGCTGTTATCTTAATCACCCTTACGGCGATCCGTCTGACAGGAATAGGTAGCGAATTTCCCAACCCTGTTGGGAAGGCCCTGGATAGAGTTCTATCCCCGGTAGAAAGAACGATTTGGTATATTGGAGATGGAATTAAGGATAATTTCCGGGCCATCTTCAGTTTTCGTACGGTAAAAGCCGAAAACGAAGAATTAAGAAAACAAGTTGAACAGCTTAAGGGAGATAATCTTCAGCTGAAACAACATGTCTTGGCTGCTTTGCGATATCAGGAACTGGATAAAAACGTTTTTCAAAGTCCGACTCTGGAGAAATTTCCTAAGATTGGGGCAACTGTTATTAACCGGAACCCAACCGTTTGGTATCAGACCGTTACCGTTAACAAAGGCAGCAAAGATGGGGTGAAGGTGAATGATCCGGTAATTGCCAATCTGGGTCTTGTGGGTAAGGTTGTGTCGGTTTCACCTACAACCGCCGATGTCTTGCTGATTCTTGACGGGGAAGGACAGGTTGGCGCCCTGGTTCGTGATAATAAGGGAAAAGCGATTTTTGGAATTTTAAAGGGAACGTATAAAAAGGATTCAAGATTAAATGTTTCCGGAAGTTTGGAGATGAATTTCCGCCAGGAAGACGAAGTGAATCCTGGGGATCTGGTATTTACCTCCGGTTTTGGCGGCGTTTTTCCAAAAGATATTCCAATTGGTGTCGTCACCGGAGTAAGGGTAGATTCAACCGGACTGATGAAGGCGGCAACGATAGAACCCATTGTAAATTTTGATTCCCTGGAGGAAGTATACTTGGTGGATATGCGTGGGGTGAATCAATGAAACGGTTATTTCTCATGCTGATCATCTTTTTGTTTTGTCTCACTCTGCCGGGCACATTATTTCATTATTGGTCCTGGGGCGGTATAAAACCTGATTTGGTCATGCTTTGGGTAATATACATAGCCCTCCACCATCGTCCTGTTCAAGGAATCGCCTATGGCTTTACGTTGGGACTGATTGAAGATCTTTATTTTGGAAGATATTTAGGTTTAAATGCCATCAGTTTAGCGGTAGTCGCTTTACTCATCGGTTTTCTGCAGCAAAGGTGGTACAGGGAAAACATTCCTCTGACCATGGTACTTGTTTTCATTGTCTCTATATTAGGACAGACATTAATCATGCTTTTTGCTGCGACATCCGGATTAAACTGGTTTTACAGTGATTCCTTTAATATCATTTTTGGAATTTCATTGTATAATGCCCTGCTTATCCCGTTGACTTATCCTCTTATTCACAGGTCATTTACCGGTGGTTTTTTGTATCAAAAACCTAAATTTGAGCATCAGTGAATTATATCAGGAGTGAGCACAGATGGAAAGGAAAGAGCGTCAACCTTATCACAGAAGACTCGTGGGACTCGGTGTTGCTGTTGTCCTTATTTTTTTAATTCTTGGATTTAACCTTTGGCGGTTACAGATTGCCAAAGCCACGTACTACGCAGGACTGGCAGCCGGCAATGTTATGAAGAATGTCACTACCCCGGCTGTCAGGGGGGAAATTGTTGACCGCAACAATGTGGTGTTAGCCAGAAGCATTCCAAAATTCGCTCTGGTTTTGGACTGGACAGACCTTCAAAAGGTAAATCAGGATTGGAAAAACGTTGTAGGAAAATTAGCTGAATATATCAAGCCCTACTGGCCCAATGCGAATCAATCGGTGGAGCTGATTACAGAAGATATCTTTGTGATGATTCGAAACCAGCAGTGGAAAAGTTATCGTCCGGTAGTAATTATGGAAGATGTACCTTCTCAGCTGCAGGCAGTGATAGCTGAACACAGCAACGAACTCCCTGGGGTGAGCATCGAACCAATCCCAATGAGGGTTTATACCCAGAACACAACACTCGGACAGGTCTTAGGTTACGTGCGGGAAATCAGTGAAAATGAAATCGAGCAATTTAACCAGCAGGCAGAGGCTAAAGGGGACACCTATCGATATGCCCAAGGGGATTCTGTCGGTAAAATGGGTGTCGAGAAAAGCTATGATGCCTGGTTAAGAGGAAATCACGGAATAGACAGTGTAGGAATTGATAGTAATGCCAGGCCGGTGGATCGCGTAACTCTGCAGGAAGCCCAGCCGGGAAATACGATTAAACTGACAATTGACAGTGAACTCCAAAAAGTGGTGGAACAAAAATTGGATGAAGTTGTGAAAAATATTTCGCTGGTTCATCCGGATGCCCAAGCAGGCGCTGCCATCGTGATAGATGTCAAGACCGGAAAGATCCTGGCAATGGCTTCACGTCCATTTATGAACCCAAATGAGCTGATTGGCGTAATTTCCGACGAAACTGCCCAAAGATATTTTAGCAGCGAGGATGCCGCATCGTTTAACCGTGCTCTAACCGGTTTATACCCTCCGGGCTCAACATTTAAAATGATTACGGCCATGTCCGCCCTGCAGGCAGGAGTAATTACACCTGAAGACTCCTTCTATGATTCGGTATCCATACTAGGGCCTCAGGGAATAGAGGAATGGGGAGGCAATAACTTTGGTTCTGTCAATCTTTATCGCGGATTGGCTAAGTCCTCCAATATTTATTTTCAAGTAGTCGGACGGAGGGTATTTGAGAAACAGCCTGAACTGATCAGGCAGATTGCCCATGAGTTCGGTCTTGGGGTTGCTACCGGTATTGATATCCCGGGAGAAGGAACCGGGATAGCGCCTTCACCTCAGTGGAAAAAAGATTATTATAAACCAACCTATGATAAAAGGCGGGAAGACCAGCTCAAGGCAATTGATCAAAAGTATTCTGAACTTCTGGCTAATACTGCTGATGAAAAACAAAAACAGAATCTGCAAAAGCAGAAAAATAATGAGATTGCCCGCGTAGAGGCTGATTATAAAGAAAAGACACAATTCTACGTCGACTGGAGATTATTTGACAGTTATAACAACTCTATCGGACAAGGCTATAATTCTTATTCCCTTATTCAGATGGCAAATTATGTGGCTACCATTGTCAACGGCGGAAAGCATTACAAACCATATCTTGTTGATAAAATTATTAATCCGGTGACAGGGGAAGTGGTTAAAGAGAATCAACCTGAATTGATTAACCAGGTCTCGGTTTCCAAAGAAAATCTGGAAATTGTAAAGAAAGCAATGTCCGGCGTAACCAGCGGAGAAGGAACTGCCAATTGGCTCTTTTCGGATGTTCCGCAATTCAGCGGCGGAGGAAAGACGGGAACAGCCCAGATTGGATCTAAAGGGACTTCCAAAGGTGAAAGCTATAACGGAATGTTTGTTGCCTTTGCGCCTTACGACGATCCTCAAATTGCTTTCGCGGGGGTTGTCGAATATGGCGGACATGGTGGAGATACAGCAGGTCTTGTCGCCAAAGCGGCATTTATAAAATATTTCGGTTGGAAATAGGCGCTTTTGTAAGAAAAACCGGGGAATTTAAACCTCGGTTTTTTCCTTTTTCTGGAGGAAAAGAAAGGGGTATTGTAGAATCATTTCTCCTAAAGCCTAAAGATTTCATGGTAAATCTTCAGGATGATTTCCAGGTTAAATGGGGAATTATTTTTTTAAATATTGTATGTAAAATTTTTCCTGGAATGGTTGTTGGTGGAAGTGCTTTGCATATTTGATGAAAGGTAGGCTTGGATATGGGTGAAACAATTGTAGTAACTTCAGGGAAAGGTGGAGTAGGGAAAACTACTACAACTGCAAATTTAGGCACCGCGTTGGCCTTTGCGGGATTTAAAGTAGTTTTGGTTGACACGGATATCGGTCTTCGCAACCTTGATGTTGTTATGGGTTTGGAAAACCGGATCGTCTATGACATTGTTGATGTTACCAGCGGAAATTGCCGGCTAAAACAGGCCCTGATTAAAGACAAAAGATTTGATAGTCTTTACTTGCTTCCGGCCGCCCAGACGAAGGACAAAACTGCGGTAAGTCCGGACGAGATGGAAGCCCTGTGTGAAGAATTGCAGGATGAGTTTGATTATACATTAATCGATTGCCCTGCGGGGATCGAACAAGGGTTTTATAATGCGATTGCCGGAGCCGATAAGGCTATAGTGGTTGCCACTCCGGAGGTAAGCGCGGTCCGCGATGCGGACAGGATCATAGGATTACTCGAAAGTGCAGATTTGCGAAATCCTAAGCTCATTGTAAACCGGATTCGCCCCCGAATGGTGAAGCAAGGAGATATGATGGATATTGAAGACATCGTGGATATCCTGGCGATTGATCTTCTGGGGGTTGTACCGGAAGACGAAAAAATCATCGTTTCGACCAACAGAGGGGAACCTGCCGTAATGGATGTAGTTTCCCAGGCTGGAGAAGCATATCGCAGAATAGCTCAAAGAATAAGAGGAGAAGAGGTTCCTCTGATGAATCTTGATGTATCCAACAGTATTATGAATAAGCTCAGAAGATTAGTCGGCATGCGCTAGCCCTGCACAGAAGGGAGGTAATAATCTTGTGGGAGCTTTTATTTCGAGTGCTGGGCAAACACACTCCAAATAGCCGTATTCATGCTAAGGAACGTTTACGCCTGGTTCTGGTTCATGACAGGGCAAGTATTTCGCCCTACCTGATGAACAGGCTAAAGGAGGATCTCATTCGTGTAATATCGAACTACATGATTATTGATGAAGAGGGTATGGAGGTGCATTTAGACCAGGATGAGCAGGAAGTTGCTCTGATTGCCAGTATACCAATAAAAAAGATTCGAAGAGATTATATGGAAAGGGCGCAGACTTCATAGTGCAAAGATGGATATTGAATTGATTGTTCAGTTTAAAAATGGGTGATTGATGAAAAGCTCGGAATTTTGAGGACAAAAATAGTAAAATTCCGGGCTTCTTTTTTATCTCTTATCCCGCTTCGACCTTCTGCAAAACGGCTACCTATGATATAATTTAAAAGAATCTTTTTAAAAATATACTAATTTTGAGGGAAAAAGCAGATGGCGAAGAAATCGGACAGGAAATTTCTACAGGGTTTTGATTTCGGAATGATTTTGGCATTGGCATTATTGCTGGGTGCCAGCCTGCTTATTTTGAGTACTGCATCCATCAATGTTTTGAAGTCCGATCCTTATCATTATGTAAAAAGCCAGACGATCTGGATCATTACCGGGATCATCATGGCCGTGGTTGTTGCTGCCATAGATTACGAGCACTGGAGAAAACTGAATTGGTGGATTTACGGATTCAATATTTTGCTGCTTCTTCTGGTTTTCTTCGTTGGCTCATCAGCTAAAGGAGCCCAGCGCTGGATTCCGATTACTTCAACCCAAAGTATTCAGCCTTCGGAATTCGCAAAGATCCTGCTGATTATTACGTTTGCTAATTTTCTTTCAGACCGGAGGGGCAAGCTGAATGAAATCAAAGACTTTATCCTTCCGCTCTTGTTTGTTATGCCGCCCACGCTGCTGATATTTCTCCAGCCGGATTTGGGAACGGCTTTAGTATTTGGCGCAATTTTTGTTGGAATGATGTTTGTTGCCGGCGCCAATCCAATCAAGTTCGGGGGTATCATCGTCGGCACGATAGCAACAACGATCACGGCTATCTACTTGCATATAGCCACCAACCTGCCATGGCCCCTTAAATATCTGCAAGGTCTGCCGTTGCCGCTTAAGGATTACCAAATAAACCGTTTAATTGTTTTTATTGATCCTTCCCGGGATACCTCAGGAGACGGATACCATGTTATGCAATCAGTCTGGGCGATTGGATCGGGAGGTCTTTGGGGCAAGGGCTACCAGCACGGAACACAAGGGCAATATAATATTTTACCCGAACATCATACCGATTTTATTTTTTCTGTCGTTGGGGAGGAGTTCGGTTTTATTGGAACATCTATTTTACTTTTTATCTTCTGTATCCTTCTGCTAAGAATGCTTAATGTGGCTATGAAATCCAGAGATAATTTCGGAACGCTCATTGTGGCCGGAGTTGTATCCATGATGGCTTTTCATATTTTTGTTAATGTAGGTATGGCTTCCGGAATTATGCCGGTTACAGGAATCCCTCTTCCTTTTATCACCTCGGGCGGAAGTTCTATGTGGGCGAACATGTTGGCGGTAGGCTTGGTAATGAGTGTGGGGTTAAGGGGAGACCGGCCAATGTTTTGAGGATATTTGAGTACTCAAATATCCTAAAATATGCGATATGAAAAGAACATTTTTGATGTTCTTTTTTTCTTTACTTGCACATATCTTTTAGCAGGGTTGTCTCAATCAGAAGAAAACCCTTAAAAGGTGGTGGGTGAATGAATCCCTTTGAACGTTGGGACGATTGGGAGTGGGAAAAAGCCGCTCAGGAGATAGGACGGGACTATCCCCTTAGCAGGAGGGATAACAAGAAAGGGAAAAGATATTATTTTAACGGGCAAACTTCCAAGGAATTTCTTGATCTCCTGAATGGGAGTCAGAAAAGGGTGATTTTATCGGCACTTTTGTTTTTGACCATTGTTTTTAGCGCCAGGGGAGAAGATTTTCTATCTCAAAGCGTCCATTCCCTTTATAAAAATGGCATGGACAGCGGCAATCTGTATACCGCTCTTAATTCTATGGCAAAAGAAGCGATGGGCGTTCCTAGTCAGGAAAGTGCGCCTGTAAATAATCAGATTCAAGGGATATTTTATCCCCCGGTTGCCGGGGCGGTAAAAGTAGGATTCCAGGGCAAGACTGTTCAGGGGGCAATTAGCCAGGGCATTGAAATCGAAAGCTCCCTCGGAACACCGGTGCTTTGCCTGAAAGAAGGGGTTGTGGTCGAAGTCAGCCAAAATGAAAGTACCGGTAAATTTATTAAAATTAATTTTGGGAATGGATGGGAAGGCGTGATCGGTAATCTTGGCGAGGTATTCGTTAAGCAGGGCGACCCGGTTTCCATGGGTTTAAAGATCGGGACAGTAGGCATTTCCGGGGCAAGACAGAAACCCTGGCTTTATCTTGAATTATTAAAAAACAATAAACCTGTAAATCCCCTGCCTTATCTGATTCAAAGCAAGTAAAAGGGATAATTCCCTTTGACTCCGCATAAGTTTGTACTGAAGTACAAGTTTAGGGCAGGGATAAAAAATGCAGTGGAGAGGAATAAGAATTAGAATCCATCCTACTTTTATTGGACTTTTACTGATTTGTGCTCTATGCGGTTTTGCTGCGAGAGCCATAATTGTTTTTGGACTTGTTTTTCTTCACGAGTTTGTTCATATGCTTGCAGCCAGGGGTTATGGAGTAAAAATACAAAGTATTGAACTTTATCCATACGGAGGAACCGCCGTTCTGGAAGACACTTTCGAAGGAAAGAAGAAGGAAGAGACAATCATCGCTTTTTCAGGGCCTGCTTTCAACTTCGCTCTTTTCCTCATCATACAGTGGTTGCGCTGGGAAGGGATATTCCGTGGAGAGTGGGCCCTTGAACTTGTGAAAATCAACTTTTGGTTAGCCTTCTTTAATCTTATTCCTGTCCTGCCTCTGGATGGAGGAAGAATCATGAGAGCCTGTTTTTCAGGAACTTTTGGTTTTGTTAAAACAACAAAAGTATTGGCGATGGGGGGAAGATGGCTTGGAGGTATTTTTATCTTATTGGGATTTATACTGCAGGCATTCGGTTATTATCTGTATGAACCGACTCTATTCATCATACTGGGAGTATTTTTCTGGATAGGAAGCGGGAAAGAGCTTACGAAGGCCAGGATTGTTTTCCTTAAACAACTTTGCCGCAAGAAAGAGCAGCTTTTAAGCAAGGGGCTTATGCGCAGCAATTCTTTTACTGTTTCCCAAGATACTCCTCTTGGCAAGATTGTCGATGAGCTTACTTCAGACCGGTACAGTCTGGTCAGCGTTCTGGGGGGAAAGGACAAAATAGAAAAGACATTCAGTGAGACGGAAATCGTTCAGGGAATGATGGATTGGGGATTAAACCATAAGATAGGGGATCTGCGTTAAAAGATAAACCGCCACAATGTCTGATTGACCTGAGGCGGCTTATTTGCAGTCTTATTTCATTATTGGGCCGGAAAACTCATTCTATACTCTGTAATTAATTTCTGAAATTGTTCCGGTCCGGCTCCCTGAAGAATGAGCATTTGGGATTTTTCAAAAAGGTGTTTATGAACATCTTCCCGGCTGCCTAGAAAACCAATCATTTTCCTTAATCCTGGATCTTGCGTCATGGCAAAATGCTGATCGTATAGTTGACGTGCTCGAATCTCTGCTTCAGCATCAGCTTGCAGCATGGCAATAGGATCAAGGCTTTGATCAACATATCCGAGATTCCAAGGCACCCCCTCCGAGTTGACGTAACAAAGCGGAGGTCCTCCCAGTTTGCGGATGGAAACAGCGACCATTTCCATATGGCTATGTTCTTCTGCGGCGATCATGCCCAAAAGTTCTCTGACATAAGGATTGGGCATGTTGGAACGGTGATTCAGATATTGGGTTGCTGCCGAAAACTCGCTGTCCTTTCCCCCGTAATGCTCAAACATGATCTGTCCAAAGCCGGGGTCCGGATAGCTTACTTCAACCGGATACAATAATCCGTTGGCGAACTTAAACACACTTATCCCTCCTTAATTCTAAGTTAGTGTATTATATTGTTAGGGTTGCGGGTTGGTCACCTAACAGAATTGTACTTTTCTCTTATTGGCTTTTTGTTTTTTCTGTCAACCATAAGGTGATCATATTAAATGGTCTGGGAGATATTATTGAGAATAATCCCCCCCAGGCGGATTGTAAAACGCATTTCCGTTATTATAATTAATTCTTGGTGGGGTAATATTATTTTCACTACATAATATCATTGGGGAACTTTTATAAGGAGATGAATTAAAATGCACATGGCAGATGCTTTGATATCGCCTGCAGTTGGTGGAGCAATGTGGGCTGCGACTGGCGGCTTGGCAGCTTATTCTATAAAAAAAGTTCAGTCCGATATGGATGAAAAGAAAGTTCCGTTAATGGGAGTCATGGGGGCTTTCGTTTTTGCAGCACAAATGGTTAACTTTACGATTCCGGGAACCGGCTCAAGTGGACATATTGGAGGAGGCTTACTACTTGCTATCTTGCTCGGACCCTATGCCGGATTTTTGACGATGTCGGCTATTCTGACGATTCAGGCCTTGTTTTTTGCTGACGGAGGCCTGCTGGCTCTTGGGTGTAATATATTTAATCTGGGCTTTTTTACGTGCTTTGTTGCTTATCCTTTCCTATACAAAGGGATTATCCGGCAAGGGTATACTCAGAAACGCATTCTCCTGGCTTCCATGATCGCAGTGGTGCTTGGCCTGCAAATGGGGGCTTTTGGGGTAGTGCTTGAGACTTTGTTCTCAGGGATCACGCAACTGCCTTTCAGTACGTTTGTCTTACTCATGCAGCCGATTCACCTGGCTATCGGTATTGTTGAAGGTCTTGTCGTAACTGCTATAGTTTCTTTTGTCTGGAAAGAACGTCCTGAAATTATTGAAAGGGCTGCTTTAGGGAAAACAATAGGGGATATCTCCATTAAGAAGGTTTTGACAGGCTTCGTTATTATGGCTATGATAACAGGAGGAGTATTATCCTGGTTTGCTTCAGCCAATCCCGACGGGTTGGAGTGGTCGATGTTTAAGACAGCGGGAGTGGAAGAGCTTGAGGCATCAGATGGGATACATCAGACCTTAGCGGATATTCAAAGCGGCACAGCCTTTTTGCCTGATTATGGTTTTAAAGCGCCAGAGAGTGAAACTGCTTCCGAAGAAGCCGCAGGCGGCGGTGAAGAAGCCTGGCCGACAGTCAGTGTCGGAACCAGTGTGTCCGGGTTTGTTGGCGGTTTCTTGACTCTTGCTCTGGCGGCGCTTACCGGATTGATTATTACTCGGGTTAAAAGTAAAAAAGGACGTGTTGCTGCTTAATAAGTATTAATCTCTTTGGAATTACCCGTTAGATAGACTATTATTGACAGCAGGAATTAATATAATAGGATTTGATTATAAAAATGTCTGGCATGATTAATTCTTTGTATAATTTGAGGTTATTGGATGACCTGGCCAAAAAGGGAACCTCTATTCATAGGGTACATCCTCTGATAAAGCTGTTGACCACAGTTGTATATTTGACTGTGGTCGTATCCTTTGGCAGATATCAGATATCCGGTTTAATGCCGTTTCTTTTTTATCCGGTGTTGATTTTTGCCTTGGGTGAGGTTCCGGTGCTTCCGATACTTAAAAGAATCATTATCGTAGAGCCGTTGATCATTGGAATTGGTATTTTAAATCCAATTTTTGACCACCAGACATTTATGTTTGGTGGCTTTACTGTATCAATGGGATGGGTTACTTTTCTTTCCATTATGATAAAATGCGCCTTGACGGTTACGGTTGCGCTTTTGCTTGTTGCCACGACGGGGATGGATGGTCTGGCCGCAGCTATGAGGATGTTGAAAATACCCAAAGCGTTTGTCCTGCAATTGGTGCTGACCTACAGATACATTGCGGTATTGCTGGAAGAGGCAGCCAGAACTTTGCGGGCTTATTCTCTCCGGGCGCCCGGACAGAGGGGTATTCATCGAAGCGCTTGGGGAACACTGGCAGGCCAGCTGCTGCTCAGGACATTTGACCGGGCTGAGCGAGTGTATCAGGGTATGTGTTTAAAGGGTTTCACAGGAGAATATTATACAGGAAAGTCTAACAGGATTAGAATCATAGATCTTTTTTTTCTGGCAGGCTGGATATCTTTTTTTGTTATAGCGAGAATTTATAATATACCTATGTTGTTAGGGTCATTGTTGACGGGAGTGTTGAATTAGATGAGTCATCATAAGCTGGAGGCAAAGGAATTGCATTTTACTTACCCTGATGGGAATAAGGCGGTGAATGGGATATCTTTTATGGTCAGTCATGGAGAGGCCGTAGGGATTATTGGAGCCAACGGGGCAGGAAAATCAACGCTCTTGATGCTGCTGATGGGGGTCATTTTTCCTCAAAAAGGAGAGGTTATTGTTGGTGATGTTCATGTGACTAAAAAGACCCTGTCCATGATCCGTCAGCGATTGGGGATGGTTTTTCAGGATCCTGACGACCAACTGTTTATGACTACGGTTTATGATGATGTTGCATTTGGCCCGCGCAACTACAAGCTTGAGGAGAAGGAAGTTGAGGAGCGTGTGCTCAAAGCGTTGGAACTGGTCGGAATCCTTCACTTAAAAGACCGGTCGCCCTATAAACTGTCCGGCGGAGAAAAGCGTGCAGCGGCAATAGCCTCCGTTCTTTCTATGCAGCCTGATGTCCTGATTATGGATGAACCGACAGCTGCTCTTGATCCAAAATCAAGAAGAAGGGTAATACAATTGCTTAAAAGCTTTAAGCATACGAAAATTATTACAAGTCATGATTTAGATATGATTCTGGAAATTTGCGAGAGAATTCTAGTTATTAAAGAAGGGGAAATTGTAGCGGATGGAGAGACAAGAGAGATTCTTTCCAATGCCGAATTGCTTGACAGTTGTGGTTTGGAAATGCCGTTTTCACTGCAGGACTGTCCTCTTTGTGGTTCCCAAAAACAAAGCCTAAAGAAATTGAACTCGTAGACCATAGGATAGTATTAACAAATAGCTTTTGAGGATAATTTATTTCAGGCAGGCTATAAAAGATAAAGTTAACCACGAAGGTTGAGGAAATAATCCGCAGGAGCGGAACTTCAACTTCGTGGTTTTTGTTGCTTGTGGAAGCGGATGACATGTCAATAATGAGAATGCACGATAAAGTGGAACGGTAGAAAAACATATATTTTTTCTGATTAATCCCCCGTGGTAGGATTGTGCGGATCATATCATAGTATATATTATGTTAAATATACTTTCATATTGATATATCATATACCCCTCAAGTATTTATGATATTGGAGCCGTCTTTGTTTTTAAAATTTAGGAATTTTACCATTGTTCGGGAAAGCGAGAAGAGTATGAGAAAATCCAAACTCATTCTAAAACGGTTGCTACAAATAATTCCCATGCTCGTTATCGTTTCAATTTTGGCCTTTGCCTTAAGCAACATGTCATCAGGTGATGTGGCGGAGATAACCATACGCAGCCACGGTATGGAGGTTACGGAAAAAAATGTTGCAGTCGTTAAGGAAGAGTTGGGGCTA
>JAAYUV010000002.1 GCA_012517475.1 Peptococcaceae bacterium
GCCAGCGTTCGTCCTGAGCCAGGATCAAACTCTCCATAAAACTATTTACGGAGCTTTGATCAAAGCTCTTGATTTACTCAATTTCATTTGACGAGTCTAGCTTTTTAATTCTTTCTTGTTGTTCAGTTTTCAATGACCTGTAATTTTCACGTTCGCTTTACGCGACGGAAGTTCATCTTAGCAAATTGAATTGTTGTTGTCAACTGCCAATTTGTTCTAGATTTACCTTCCTTGTAATTTCATTTTTCACATCGCTTCAGGCGACGGAATCCCATCTTAACAAACTGAGTTGTTTTTGTCAACTGCCAATTTGTTCTAGGATGACTTCCTTGTGACTTTGGGCTCGTTGTATCCCGAGCGCTTTGTTATAATACCAAAGTTAAAGAAACCTTTCAAGCACATTGAGCCTGTTTTATTCATCACTATGATGAATATACTTCGTTTTATCACATAATACTTGGAATATCTAAAGGATAATCAATTTCTTTAAAAATATGTATGTTATTTCAAAAAATATTAAGAATAAAAAAGTAAGCCGTTTTTTCAAACAGCTTATAAATTATTGTATTTGGACAGTTCTTTATTTCTTTTGTAGTATGCAGGTATGTTCAGTTAAATTTTAATGAATTTATATGCCTAAGCTTGCCACTCCGTTTTTTAATAATGCCGCACAGTCGGGAGGAGAAATCTTCTGCCCGATCATCCCTGTTAGGATTCCAGCCCTTGCTACATTTCCGACAAGGATATAACCCGCCAGTAACTCTTGATGAAAAACGAATTTACGATAGTAATTGTTTTGCGGATCATATTCAAAACTTATATCAAAACCACTTCCCCTTGCTCTGCTTTCTCCCGCACAGATGGCATTTAGGCCGAAAAAATTCATGCTGTTCATGGACAGAGCGCCTTCATAGACCATTTTCTCTCCCGCCATGTTGCTTCCGGCAATCTGGCCTTGGGCAGTCGCATTGGGCCAGATTGCATAAAGGGCTGATTTGGCGTTAAAAAAATCGAAACTTTCTGCGACATCACCAGCCGCATACACGCCGTCTGCCGACGTTTTAAGGTTTTGATCAACTTTTATCCCTTGCCCAATTTCAACTTCGTCTTTGTTTAAAAAATCTGTATTAGGAATTACTCCTTTACCGATAACCACTAAACCACAAGATAACTCTGTCCCATCGTCGAGCTTCACTCCCTGACAGGAATGCTCTTCATCTAGAATCACCTGCATGACTTCATGTCCAAAGATAAATTCAACATGATGCTTTTCCAAATGCTTTTGGATAAGGCCTGCAGCTTTATCATCCAAAACTTGGGAGAGTATTTGTCCGGAAGCGATCACAACGGTGACTTTTAACCCCCTCGCCATCAGCCCGTAGGTTGCTTTGAGACTGACGAGTCCTCCTCCTGCAACCACAGCCCTATCTGTCTTTTTACATCTTTCTACAATCCCTCTGGCATCGCTCAGCGTGCGCAAGGTGAAGACTCCTGTTCCCTCGCCCCCGTCAAGGTCCGGCTGCACAGCCCGAGCTCCGCTCGCCACCAAGAGCCGGTCGTAATCAATAACCTTACCGGAACTTGTTTTAAGAAACATTTTCGAGACATCTGCTTCCATTACTTTTTCTCCGGGGTAAAATTCGATATTCAGATCGTGGTAGAAGTTCTTGGTCCGGATCCGCATATTTTCTTCTTCAACTTTGCCGGCAATGTAATAGGAAGTAAGGCATCTGGAATAAGCCGGTTCTTTCTCATCACTGAGAATAATGATTTTATCCTCCGGTTTAAGTCTTCTTATCTCTTCCGCCGCAAAAATACCGGCTGCGCTATTGCCTATGATTACGTGCCGCATAGCTATATCCCCAAAACCCGGCGTTTTTGCCTGATATGCTCGGCTATTCCGGCCGCTGCTTTGACCGGATCTGTCTCCACATAGAATTTTCCTCCTACAAGCTGTTCCAAGTCACTGGTGAGAAGCCGGGTCATCAAAGGACTTCCCAACACCGGAGGAACCAGCCCTACATGAGTGAGTACTCCCAGCGCCACAGCCCAAGTGCCGATGGACAGGGCTTTTTCATGATGGAGTTCAGGGGCTGAAGCAGCTACCGGCAGATCTTTCATTGCCACACCCAGATATCCGGCCAGGGCTGCCAACAGGTCTTCGATTCTGGAATTGTCTACACAGCTTCCCATATGCAGAACGGGTGGGAGCGGATCATTCAGTCCGGCAGCGTTCCCCACAGCTGTGAGGACGGCTTTTAGTCCTTCGCCGGCATATTTTTTTGTTCCTTCCGGGTTCAGTAACCCTGCCTTACCTAAACCATGAGCTGCACATCCGGTGGCTACCACCAAGACATTCTCCTTCAGTAAGGCTTTGACCAGTTCTACCGTGTTATAATCCTGGGTTGTTTTGACATTGTTACAGCCTACCACCCCGACAGCACCCAGGATATTGCCGTTCTTTATATTTTCCACCAGAGGCTGCAGCGGATCTTCCGGATTAACGCTTTTCAGCGCGCCTACAATGGCCTCAACCGAAAATCCTCCCCATACTTCCGCTTTGTAATCCGGAATCCTTACTCTGGACCGGTCACGGCTCTGATAAGCTTCAATGGCTTTCCTGACAATTTTCTGAGCACATGCATCTGCTTCGTGCGGGGTGAATTCCACATGTTCCGCTCCCGGCATTTTGGCGATAGGCATGGTGGTAATGACTTTCGTATGATAACAAGCAGCAATACGAGCCAGGGAAGGCATGATACATTGTACATCTACGACCAGTGCATCGACAGCTCCGGTAATAATGGCCAGTTCCTGATTCAGGTAGTTGCCGGCGGAAGGTATCCCTTGCCTCATTAAAACCTCATTACCGGTGCAGCACATTCCTGCCAACTGAATACCTTCGGCCCCGGCCAGCCTGGCCTCTTCTTCCAGCTTTTCGGTCCACTCCACCATTTTTTCCGAGAAGAACGGAATGTGTCCATGGACCACAATGTTGACACAATTCGGTTTGAGCACTCCCAGATTTGCCTCTGTCTTAACCGGCTGAGGCGTGCCGAAAACAATATCCTGAATATCCGTGCCCAGATGAAGACCTGCGTAACCGTCCACAAGCCCGAGTTTGGCGGTAGCAAGCAAGAGGTTGACCGGATCCGCATCTACCCCCATGGTAGACTGGTGAAGAGCCGCCCTGATTTCCCGGTCCGGATTGCGGGGAAGGATACCGAGATTTTTCCAGACTTCCAATCTTTCGGCAGGTGCTGTAGCCGTCAGCCAGCGCATGGGGTTCCCTGAGGAATTGCCGAAATCCCCAAAGGCGATTTTAACAATTTTTTCTGCTAATTCCTGCGGCGTTCTGTTCTCTGTCTCCAGTCCTAATTTTGAAGCCACGGCATTGAGCTTACCGATATCTTTAATTCCATAGGGCACCTTGCCTTCCACGGCCAAACCTAAAATTTCCACGGCTTCATAGGCGTGATCCACATGAGTGGCTGTTCCTCCTGTAACACTGCGCAAAAGGTTCCGGGCTACGATGGTATCGGCTGTTGCACCACAGATACCATGTTTCGGCTCTCCAAAAGGATTAATACGGCAGGGTCCCTGAAGACATATTTTGCAGCATATCCCCAGCTCGCCGAAACCACATTGCGGTTGTTGGGCTTCCCAACGGTCCCATACGATTTCCACTTTGTCCTGACGGGCTTTTTCAATCATCTCCACAGAAGCAGAATCTATGCTTTTTAGGTTATTACTCATTCGCAGACACCTCCTCTTTTTTTGGGAATTCAATCAGATAATCAAGTCTCTTCTGTTTGTTGTAATTAGCCGTCTCTTCAAAGACAAGTGCGCCGGTTAAACAGGCGTTGACACAGGCGGGAATATCCCGGTCAGTGCAAAGATCGCATTTTCCCGCTGTTTTCCCATTGGTGTTCTCCGCGATTAAGCCAAAGGGACAAGCCATAATGCACATCCAGCAACCCACGCATTTTTGGACATACTGCTGAACGGTCAGGGTCTTCGGATCACGGTAAAGCGCCCCTGCCAGGCAGGCTTTGATACATCGGGCATCACTGCAATGCCGGCACTGCAGTGGATAATTGGTTGTTCCGCTCCTGCCGACGACGACTCGGGACATCGGTATTTTTTTCTCCATCAAGGCGCCCAATAAGTTTTGATTGTCGGAATGCACAACGGCACAAGCCAATTCACAGGAATGACATCCCAGACACTTTTCGAAGTTAATCATGATCCTGCGCATGGTATTCCTCCTTTCACTCAAATTCCAGGTGTTATTTTTATCAAAATCTTAGCAGGGAAAGAAACAAAAAAATGTCAGTTGCCCGACATTTTTTGAAAATTCTCAAAACTTCCTTATTTTTTTCAGTCTTTAAATATACCAGCTTGCCTTGGAAAGACCACTATTCGTTTTGACTTAAGATATATCTTGCCATTTCCTTAAGCTTTTCTTTATTGGTTATGATGAGTTTTCTTTTTCTGGGTTGAGATGATCCTATCTTTCTCCATCCTTCCCAGAATTGAAGTCACTGTCTGTCTGGAAGTCGCTGTGAGTGCGGCAATATCTTCGTGAGTCAACTCCATTTTGATAACGGTTTGGTTCTCCTTTTCTATCCCGTATTCCTCTCCTTGATCAAGGATAAACCTCGCTAAACGCACGCCTACTTCTTCAAAAGCAAGGTTTTTTATCACTTCATTGGTTTGTTTTAGAATCCGCCCCAGAATAACAATGAGCCTTCTGGCTATGAGCGGGTCTTTGCCTAAAATTTCCGAAAGGATGAAAATGACATCCATATCTTCCGAATAGGAGATATATTCTTTACGGTTCAGCTTTTTTAAAACCGCTTTTTTTTTAATAAAATCAATTCTGCCCGGATCAAGGCCTTTGAATAAGTATGTCTCTCCAAGGTCAAACAGTTCCTTATCGGACATATTCCCAGCCCCTTCTCACCTAAATCACTCCCGGCCTCAGACACAATCAATCTTCCCTTGGTCTCATCGTCGGAAAGAGTATGACGTCCCGGATGGATGCCGAATCCGTAAGCAGCATGACAAACCTGTCAATTCCCACCCCGAGCCCACCGGTTGGAGGAAGTCCATACTCCAGGGCTTGTACAAAGTCTTCATCCATCATATGTGCTTCATCATCGCCTTTTTCTCTTTCGGACATTTGTTTTTCAAATCTTTGTCTTTGATCGATGGGATCATTTAATTCGGAGAAAGCGTTGCCCATCTCCCTTCCATAAATGAAGACCTCAAATCGATCCGTATATTCAGGGTTTATTGCGTTTCTCTTAGCAAGAGGAGATATCTCGACAGGATGTCCGATAATAAAAGTAGGTTGAATTAACTTTGGCTCAACATATTCTTCAAAAAAGGCATTAATGATTTTCCCTTTGGTATCATCTTTTTTAATTGGCAAACCCTTTTCGTTGGCAATTGCCCTTGCCTCATCGTCATTTTGAATCTGTTTAAAATTTACCCCGGAAAATTCCTGTATGGCATCAAGCATTTGAATTCTCCGCCAGGGTTTGGCGAAATTGATTGACTCTCCCTGGTACGTAATTTCAAGGGTACCGCGAACTTTTTGCACAATATAGACAACCATGTCTTCCATCAAATTCATGATATCTTCATAATTGGCATAAGCCTGATAAAGCTCCATCATCGTGAATTCAGGATTATGTTTGATTGAAATTCCTTCGTTTCGGAAATTGCGGCCAATCTCAAAAACTTTCTCAAAACCACCGACAATAAGTCTTTTTAAAGGAAGTTCTAAGGCAATCCTTAAATATAAATCAATATCCAGCGCGTTATGGTGGGTAATAAAAGGTCTCGCTGCCGCTCCCCCTGGTATCGTCATTAAAGTGGGTGTCTCCACTTCGAGGAATCCCTTACCTTCTAAATACTCACGCATGGCTCTGATAATTTTATTTCTGATAATAAAAGTCTCTCTGACCTCAGTATTCATAATCAAATCGAGATAACGTTGCCGATAGCGTATTTCCACATTGGTTAACCCATGGAATTTTTCCGGAAGTGGCCGTAACGCTTTGGAGAGAAGTTTTAATTCTTTTGCCTTAATTGAAATTTCTCCCCGTTGTGTACGGAAAACCGTTCCTTGTATGCCTATAATATCGCCAATATCGTAGGTTTTAATGACTTCGAAGTTTTCAGCGCCAACTTCGTCCATCCTAATGTAGGCTTGGATTTTTCCATCCATATCTTGAATATGAATAAACGTTACTTTTCCCTGGTCGCGTTTAGACATGATACGACCGGCAACAAAAGCTTCCTGTCCTTCAAGTTCTTCGAAATTTTCGATGATTTCCATAGACATATGGGTTCGAACATAACGATCTGCATAAGGTTCTATGCCTTTTTTTCGCATATCATCTAATTTTTCAATTCGAACTTTCATTAACTCATTAAAATTATCAAAGTTCCCTTCCATTTTTCCATTCCCCCAAAGTAATGCTATTGTTCAATATTATAACAAATAAAAATGCCTGTAAATACCATCCAACCCGCAACACTTCAATCTGTGTTACGGGTTGTGTTTACTTTTACATTTTAAATATTATCAGGGTTATTACCGAATGTCGACAATTTCATATCGGAGAATACCGGCCGGAACATTCACTTCAACAATACTTCCTTTTGATTGCCCCAACACAGCCTTACCCACAGGAGATTCATTGGAGATTTTATTTACCGCAGGATCAGCCTCAGCTGAGCCAACAATGGTATACTCTTCTTCATCGCCAAACTCAATATCCTTAAGAATGATGGTACTGCCAACGGATACGTTATCTTTTTCTTCATTATCATCAATAACCCTGGCATTTCTAAGCATTTTCTCCAGGGTAATAATTCTTCCCTCGATAAAAGCCTGCTCGGTCTTGGCATCTTCATATTCAGAATTCTCGGAGATATCTCCGAATTCTATTGCTTGCTTTATCCTTTCGGCTACTTCCCTTCTTCTTTGCGTTTTTAGAATTTCCAGTTCCTCTTCAAGTTTTTTGAGTCCATCAAGTGTTAAGATTACTTCTTTTTCGGGCATAAAAAATACCCCTCCCTCTTCCCTTCTTGAGGCTATATTTTAATTCCGTGTATGTGAGACATTATATACACTTGTAAAATAAAATATACACTGTAAAACTCTTCCTGCTTTATAATACTCGTATTATAAGTAACCGCTAAATTGTTGTCAAGCAAAATAGCTGATTCGACAAACGAAAATAAATTATTTTATTTCATTATCTTTTTCATCCAGTTCATCAAAAATCCTATGGAAGATCCTTCTCATTCCAGCGGAATCCTGTATCGTCATAAATTGATTGCGGTACTCCGTCGCGTTCCTGATACCCCTGATATACCAAGCGGCATGTTTTCTCATTTCATTAAGACCTATTTTTTCTCCTTTGTACAGAAGAAGTTTTTCGAAATGTTTTAATATAATTTCTTTTTTTTGCTTCCATTCCGGTTCCGGCAGTAATTCCCCTGTTTCTAAATAGTGCTGCACCCTGCCGATTAACCACGGATTTCCTAAAGCTCCTCTGGCTATCATAACACCGTCACAACCGGTTTCCCGAATCATTCTTAGGGCATCTTCCGGACTTTGAATATCTCCGTTTCCAATCACCGGGATTTGAATAGTTTGTTTAATTTTACCGATCCATTTCCAGTCCGCTTTCCCTGAGTAGTACTGTTCCCTTGTTCGGGCATGAACAGTCAGCATGCTTATACCGGTCTTTTCCAAACGAGATGCCAATTCCAGTGCGACAATGCTTAAATCATCCCATCCCAGACGGATTTTTACCGTTACGGGAATTTTTACGGCTTGAACTACACAACGGGCTACCTTTACCGCCCGATCTAAGTCTTTAAGCAAAGCAGCGCCCTCACCGTTTTTTACTATTTTCGGTGTTGGGCAGCCCATATTGATATCGATAATATTTGCTTTGTGCCTTTCAACGATTTTTGCGGCCTCAGTCATTTGATCAGGGTCAGAACCAAACAGTTGAACAATCCTTGGTTCTTCTTCTCCATCCAGATTGAGCATCTGAAAAGTTTTGCAGTTTTGATGCAGTAACGCATTATCGCTTATCATTTCCGTGAATGCATATTTGCCGCCTGTCAACTGAATAATCTCGCGAAAAGCTTTGTCGGTAATTCCGGCCATAGGCGCCATAAATACCGGCTTATTCAAAGAGTAATTCCCAATTTTCATTGTTTATCTCCGTGCAATCACTGTTCACACACTTGTGAATAAAACACGAGCATACCATGCTCGCTCCTAAACCGCAGATATTCTGTTATAGCTATAATTAACGCAAGTTTCTTTCATAAATAATTAACAATCCGTCTAGCGTTAAGAAAGAATCTATTGTTTCTATCGATTTAGAATCCTCGGCAATTAACTTGGCCAGTCCGCCGGTTGCGATTACTTTAACCTCTCCGGTGAGTTCTTTTTTCATTAATTCAACAATACGGTCAACCTGTCCGCAATATCCATAGTAAATACCTGCCTGCATTCCGCTTATTGTATTTTTACCAATAATGTTTTTCGTTTTTACAATTTCTATTCTCGGCAACTTTGAGGCTCTTTGAAAAAGAGCTTCCGTAGAGATTCCTATACCGGGCGCGATTGCTCCTCCCAAATATTCTCCTTTTTCACTTACTGCACAAAAAGTAGTTGCAGTCCCGAAATCAACAATAATTAAAGGGCCACCATATTTGTTGAAGGCGGCCACCGCATTTACAATACGGTCGGCACCCACTTCGCGGGGATTATCATAGTTAATGGAAATCCCTGTTTTTACTCCTGGTCCAACAATAAGGGGAGTCACTCCAAAGTATCTTTTGATCATTCTCTCCAAGGTAGGAGTAACCGGCGGCACTACGGAGGAGATAATGGCACCCGAAATATCCCCAAAGGCGATTCCCTGCAAACTAAACAGATTCCGCAAAAGCACCGCGTATTCATCAGCAGTGCTGGATTTATCAGTGGATATTCGCCAATGGTTGAGAAGCTTTTTATCCTGGTACACACCCAGCACGATATTCGTGTTTCCAACATCAAAAACCAGAATCATTTCTTGCTGCTCCTGTGTAATTTTTCTAATTCTTTTCTGCTTCGTTAATATGTTTGAGAATAGAAGGTTTCATGTCATCCACAACAAGCGAAAAATCGATAGCCTTAACCGAGTGAGTTAATCTTCCCACGGAAAGGATATCTACCCCTGTTTCAGCAATCTCCCGGATATTTTCTTCCCGAATTCCCCCTGATGCTTCGACTATTGCCCTATGATCGATCATCAAAACTGCTCGCTTCATATCTTCCAGAGACATGTTATCCAGCATGATTACATCTACACCACATGCCAAAGCATCCTTCACTTGCTCGAGCGTTTCACATTCCACTTCAATTTTTACCATATGACCGATTTGGGCCTTTACCTTTTGAACAGCCTCAGACAGCCCGCCCACAGCGGCAAGGTGATTATCTTTAAGCATTACCGCATCATACAGCCCGAAGCGGTGGTTTTGTCCGCCACCAATACGGACGGCATATTTCTGAAGGTTTCTCATTCCCGGCAAGGTTTTTCTCGTATCAACCACTTTAACATTCAAATCAGCTACTAAGTCCGCCAGTTTTCTTGTGGCGCTGGCTATCCCGGAAAGATGCTGCAAAAAGTTAAGCGCAGTTCTTTCAGCCTGAAGTATCGACGCCAGGGAACCTTTTATTTTCATTACTACCATCCCGGGAGTAATGAAATCCCCATCCTTAACTTTTAGTTCGGACTGTAGGGTTGGGTCCACTTTTTTAAATACCATATCCACAATGTGGATACCACAAATGATCCCCTGTTCTTTCGCATAGATCTTAACTTCACCCAAACAGTCTCCCGGAATAATCAAAGAACTGAGGTCGCCTGTTCCGATGTCTTCGCGGAGGGCTCTTTCGACCAAACCTTCATACTGAAACATAGCGGACATGGTCGTCACCCCTCTTAATCACTGAATGTTTCTGCATATGTTTATTCGCAAAGGGGAAATCACTCCGGTAATGGCCGCCTCTGCTTTCTTCCCTTTCCATTGCGGTTTTCACGATAATCAAGCCTAGGGTAATCATATTACCCACCTCCAGGTCAAAAACCTCCGGCGAGGGCAAATATTCCTCATAAAGCTTTTCTAACCGGGCATAAGCTTGATTCAGGCCCTCTTTTTTACGGATAATTCCAGCTTTTTCCCACATGATATCTTTAATTTCCCTTCGGACTTTTTCAATATCCAAAGAAGCCTTTTGAGCGTATTCCTTATCATTTTCGTATAGCTTGATATCGTCCCAGGCGCTAAGGGGTGATGCATCGTCTTTTAATTTTTCCGTAATAATCGTAGCAAAGACCAACCCATCCAACAGTGAATTGCTGGCAAGGCGATTTGCCCCATGAACTCCATTACAGGCGCATTCTCCACAGGCATACAAATTGGCAAGATTAGTCTCGCCCTCATTGTTGACACGGATACCCCCCATCATGTAATGGGCTGCGGGCCCTACCGGGACAGGAGTTGTAGCTATGTCTATACCATATTCCAGGCATTTTCCGTAAATCTTTGGAAATCTCTCGTGAGGCCGCTCCAAACAGGTAAAGTCCAAATAAACGGGGCCATTTTTCATTTGCTCCCAAATTGCTCGCGCTACTACATCCCTGGGGGCCAATTCTTGCCCCGGGATATCCTTCATAAAACGTTCACCGCGGAAATTTAAGAGTTTTGCACCTTCACCCCTGGCAGCTTCGGAAATAAGAAAGCTTGGGGCCCCCGGAAGCATTAAAGCAGTAGGGTGAAATTGGATAAATTCCATATCCATGAGTTCCGCCCCCGCCCGATAAGCGGCAGCCATTCCGTCCCCCGTTGCTACCTCCGGATTGGTGGTATGCTTATACAATTGTCCCAACCCGCCAGTCGCTATCACAACAGCCCGGGCTAACCAAGCTTCTATTTTTAAGCTTTCTTGGTTTAGGGCAAGTACCCCGGCAACTTCATCTTTTATATTTTTTAAAAGATCAATCACATAATAGTTTTCTTTTACGATAATGGGTTTCGAACGAACCACTTCCACGAGGGCTCGCTCAATCTCTCCCCCAGTTGCATCCCCTTTGGCGTGAAGTACCCTTTTTCTACTATGAGCTGCTTCTTTCGTAAAGTCTAATTCATCATTATCATGCCGGTCAAATTGAGTTCCCAAATTAATAAGTTCCCTAACACATTCCGGTCCTTTTTCCGCTAAAATCTTAACGGCTTCAAGGTTACAAAGACCGGCGCCGGCAAAAATTGTATCTCCGTAATGAAATTCCGGGGAATCGTCTTGATTAAGTGCAACGGCAATTCCTCCCTGAGCATGTTCAGTATTGCCTTCACTGATATGTTTCTTGGTTAATATCGTAACCTCATATTTCTCGCTCAGTTTCATAGCAGTAAACAAGCCCGCTATCCCGCTGCCCAAAACAAGGATTTCTGTATGGTTGACGGTAACGTTATCCTTGTCCCATGGAACTAAAAAATCGCTATCTTTCATCTTCTTTTACTCTTCCTCAATATTGGTCATTTATTTGGTAACGTCCAACATCTTTTGCAGTGCGCCAATTGCCTTCTCCCTTGTCTCTTCCGTAACTGTCACACGCGGGGAAAGATTTAAGAGAGAATCCCTTACCTTTTGCAAATTCGTTTTTTTCATATTGGGGCACCTCATTTCACCGGACGCCAAATAAAATATTTTTCCAGGGCAGCACTTTTTCAGCTCATGAAGAATGCCACATTCTGTTCCTATAATAAACTCTTTGTCCGCTGAATTTACAGCATATTGAATAATCCCTGCTGTTGAACCGACATAATCGGCCTCTTGCCAGACTTCTACCTGGCATTCCGGATGAACCAGAACCTTCGCCCCCGGGTGCTCCTGTCTGCTCCGCAATATATCTTCCTTTTTTACCCGGTGATGTGTGGGACAAAACCCCTGCCAGAAATGAATAGGGCGATTGGTTTTGGCCGCAATATATCTTCCCAGGTTTTCATCCGGTATAAATAAGATATCCTGTCCGGGAAGAGAATTAATAATTTTCTCTGCATTGGACGAAGTGCAGCAAATATCACTTTCCGCCTTGACTTCGGCAGAAGAATTTACGTAACATACCACTTTTACACCCGGAAGTTGAGCCTTTTTTTCCCTTAAATCGGTTACATCCACCATATCGGCCATTGGGCATCCGGCATTCGGCTCAGGAAGAAGAACAATCTTATCCGGAGAAAGAATCGCTGCACTCTCGGCCATAAAATGCACTCCGCAAAATACTATGACATCCGCATTTGTTGCCGCTGCTTTCTGAGAAAGTTGTAAGGAGTCTCCGACAAAATCTGCAATATCCTGAACATCTTCCGGTTGATAGTAATGAGCAAGAATAACAGCATTTTTTTCCCTGCGGAGTTGATTAATTTCCTCAATCAGCCGATCATTGTGCCCATCATTCATTCACCAGCTTCTCCTTTCTTTTGACACCTTTTTCTAAATTCTATGCTTGGAGATAGAAAGTGTCAAGCTTGCGTTCCGTGAACCTCTTCTGAAGCAATCTGTGTGAAGCGGTTACCTTTATCAATGAAAACGACTTTCGGAGAATAATGAAGGGCTTCTTCCTCCGAAAACATGCCGTAAGAAATGATAATAATTTCATCTCCAACCTGGACAAGTCTGGCTGCCGCACCGTTTAAGCAGATGATCCCGGAGTTTCTTTTTCCCGGAATTACGTAAGTTTCTAATCTGGCTCCGTTATTATTATTGACAACCTGAACCTTCTCATTAGGGAATATATCAGCTTTTTCCATAAGTTCCAGATCAATTGTTATGCTGCCCACATAATTCAAATTTGCCTCTGTAACTATTGCTTTATGAATCTTTGATTTCATCATGTTTCTCAACATCTTTCTGCGCCTCCACTATGATGTTGTCAATAAGACGGGTTGAACCGAAATGTACTGCCAATGCAATGACTACAGTACAGTTAACCCTTTGGACTAAAGATAAATCATTGGCTTTACGGACTTCTACATATTCAATTTTCCCTTCGGACTCGGTACTTATTCTTTGAATAATTCTCTCCCTGACAACTTCTGGTCTGTTTTCACCGCTAGCAATCATTGATGCGCCGTCTAAGAGGGAGCGGTATAGTACAGGCGCTTGCTTTCTCTGTTCCGGGCTTAGATAGGAGTTACGGGAGCTCATGGCTAATCCATCTGATTCCCTGACTGTTGGATACGCAATTAATTTAACCGGAATGTTCAAATCTTTTACCATTTGTTGAATAACAATAAACTGTTGATAATCCTTCTGGCCAAAGTAGGCTGCATCCGGCAAAACAATATTGAATAGTTTTGAAACGACAGTAGCTACCCCTTGAAAGTGACCAGTCCGGTAGGCACCGCATAAAATATCCGTGATTTTCGAAACATTTACCGTGGTAAGACTTTCCCCATAAGGGTACATCTCTTCCACGGAAGGGACAAAGAGCATGTCTACCCCGGCTTCGTGAGCCAAACGTGAATCTCTGACGAGATTTCTGGGATATTTATCAAGGTCTTCGTTGGGACCAAATTGTAGGGGATTAATAAAAATACTCATAATGATATATATTTTTTCATGATCTTCATCTTGTTTTCTGGCATCTTCTGCCATTGCCAGGTGTCCGTAATGAAGAAACCCCATGGTAGGGATTAAGACAACCGTTTTCCCCTGCTCCCGCGCCTCGTTAATATTTTCTCTGAGCGCAGCAATGTATTCCGTAATTTTCATTTTCTTCACTCCATCATTTTTTCAGTATTATCATCCAGTCAAGAGCCGGAACTTTATTTTCTTAAATCAAAAGATTTTGTAACTTTGCAAGGTTTTCAGTATCGTAACTGTCCCCGCTAAGCCGTTTCCTTTCCTTTCCAAGCTCCAATGCGAGCTTACCTAGTCCTTTATATGTGTCAAGAAGTTCTGGCGGCATTTCTTGCAGATGCCTGGCAACCACTGCCGTATCGCCCCTGGCGATAGGCCCTGTAAGCGCACAGGGCAAGCCGACCTTGGCAATATTTTGGTAAGCCCCTTTCATTAGGGGCAGCAGGGACTCCAATGCCTCTCCCTGTGGAATGCCTGCTTGTCCAAAAAGTTTTACAGCCAAATAAGCCAGTGAGACAAGATAATTAGATGCAGCCACTGCACCGGCATGATACAGGGTTTTTCTCATCGGATCAATCCGGTGCGGAATACCGCCTAAGATTTTAACCAGTGTTTCTCCGATTGCCTCACTTTTTTCCGTATCTCCTTCAATGCCAAAATGGGTTCCGGAAATTAGACACAGAGCACTTTCTATATTGGCAAAAGCCTGAAGAGGATGTATAGAAAGATAGTTTACCGGCAAAGAGGGGTCTTTGCACATGATTTCCGACTTCATGGAACCGGAGCAATGGACCCATAACTGTGCCTTTTTCATATTTCTCTTATGCTCAGTCAATTTTTCCGCTACAGTCTCTATTGATCCGTCATGCGTGGTAATAAAAACATAGTCGGCTTGAAGACAGATTTGATCTAACTCCATATGTTCCCGTTGGAGATACTTCCTAAAGCGTTCATAAGAAAAGTGACTGCGTGTATTTACTCCTATACACTCAAAACCGGCTTTTTCCAATAAAACGGCTAAAGCTGTTCCAACCACACCTGTTCCGATAATGGCAAATTTTTTTTTGTTCATAAAATAAAAAATACACCTCTCTAATAGGTGAAGGTGTAAATGGTTTTCACGGCAAATAAAAGTTTGCTCTGCCTTCACCGTCCCAGTATTATATCCAAGCGGTTGATGCATAATGCACAACAATAACAAAGGAAATAGATAAGCATTAATACATTTGCGATACCCTAGTACAATTCGTTCCGATATTGTCTATGGTTACCTGTAAATTATAATGCAAATTATATTAATTAAAAAGATATTTTTTAACTTTTCCTTCTCCTTTTACCTCTTTTACCACTTTTCCCGAAGGCAGGATAAGTTCCGGCACTATTTCCCTAAGCGGGGCAAGAACGAATTCTCTTACTTCCATATAGGGATGTGGAAGTATAAGTGTGTCCGTGGTGATCCGGGTATTTTCATACAGCAGGATATCAATATCAATAATTCTTGGTCCCCAGTGAACAATCCGTTTTCTCCCCATCTTTGTTTCGATTTCCTGGCAAATCTGCAGTAAATGAAAGGGATCAAGCATGGTCTCGATCTCGGCGGCCATATTCAAATAAGAATCCTGCTCAACTCCCCCCCAGGGTTCTGTCTCATAAAGACTTGAAACTTTAACGACCTTTACTTCGGGATTTGATTCAAGATGATTGATGGCGTTTTTCAGGTTATCCTTCTTATTTCCTTCGTTGCTGCCAAGACTCAAGTAGCTTTTCATGTCCTTTTCTCCCTGACAATTTCCACAGATACATCCCGAAATATCCCTTGAATCGGGGCATTGGGTTTATGAACCTCTACCCTGATCTTTACGCAATCAAATTCTTGAAGCAACTGTGATGCGATTTTTTCTGCGAGCGTTTCCAATAGATTATATCTTTCAAGGGTTACACATTGTTCGACTACACGGAACACTTCTGCATAATTAACCGTATCTTTTAGATTATCCGATTCATCTGCCCATCTCCCGGGGTAAATATCCAAATCAACAACAAATTTTTGTCCCAAGTCCTTTTCCTGCTCAAGTACTCCATGATGGGCATAGAATTCCAGCCCCCTGAGGTGGATAATGTTATTTTCCTTCATAGTCCTCTCCTCTTTTTCTTCTCACAATTTGATCGACCATGAGTACCGCTTTCTTGTTTTCATACACATCATGAACCCTTAGGATATCTGCCCCTGATGTTACCCCAAGAGCCCCCAGGGCAATTGTTGGTTCCAGCCTTTCATGGACAGGAAGATTTAATGTTTTTCCAATCACCGATTTTCTTGATACTCCCAAAAGAATAGGAAATCCAAGTACTTTAAGTTCATCCAGCCGGCTTATTACCTCCATGTTTTGTTCAGGGGTTTTCCCAAACCCAATGCCCGGATCTATAACAATGTGATCCTCTTCTACACCATGCTGTAAAGCACTTTCGATACTTTGTTCAAGAAAACTAAGGACTTCTCCCATAATATTTTCATACCTTGTGTTCTCTTTGTTATGCATAATGATAATAGATGCTCCGGTCCCTGCGACTACCTTTATCATTTTAGGATCTTTTTGCAGCCCCCAAATATCGTTTACGATATGGGCGCCAAGCAGTAATGCCTTTTCAGCGATCTCAGCCTTTTGCGTATCTACTGAGATGGGAATTTTACAGGCAGGAATCAATTCCTTTAAGACAGGTTCCAATCTGGACCATTCCTCTTCTGCACTGACCGGAATATAGCCCGGACGCGAAGATTCCGCGCCGATATCCAGAATATCAGCACCTTCTTCGATGAGCTTTGCTGCTTGTGTCAACGCATTTTCGAGGAGAGCAAACTTTCCCCCGTCCGAAAACGAATCAGGTGTGACATTCAGTATCCCCATGATAAGAGTCTTCCTGCCAAGCTCCAGGTTAATCCCCCTGCAGCCTAAATTTCTTACCGGGCTTTTTTCCAAAGATGTCAGCGTTTTATGTAAGGATTCCGCTATCTCTTTTAAATTTAGCGGTTGCTCCTTTAACCTTCCGATAAGCATTCTCAACTCTTTATTGCTTCCCATCAGAAGGACATCTGTATCTGTATTTTTATCCCCATTTACAAAAAGCTCCCGCTTGACAGCAGCATCTCCCCCCAATAATTGCATCTCTTGTTTCAGCGTCAGGGCAATAGCAGAAGGAACGTTTTCCAACTTGATGACTCTTGTTAAAGCTTCCCCTTTTAGATTAGGAATCCCTTCGGTATGAACGCCAATTTGGGCGAGCGCTTTTTCGGCTTGTTCCTGATTTTCGATCTTAATCCAACGCATGTTATGAGCTCGCAAAAAAGTCAACTCCTTATTTCACATAAGATTTGCTATTGAAAATTTTTTCTAATTTGTACCGTGTCAATCTTAAATTATAATATAATAGTGAAGTTTGCAAGACAAAGTATAAGACTACGCCTAATAGGAAAGATCAACATCTATCAGCAAAAACCGGCAGTTAGCTTTTTGTTTGACGACGCTTTTCTTTTATTGTCAGCGCAATATATAGTAACAAAGATATAAGTGGAAGGAAAAACCGTGGATATTCCATGGCTTCAACCAGCTCAACAATAAAGGTTGTACCCAATCGTTGTTTGATTATAGGGGAACTTACCTGAAATACCAGACTCAAAAATCTTGGGTAAACAGGAGTATCCAACGCGGGCGGTCTTGGCGGGTCAAAAACCGTAGTAATTACAGGTATCTCGGATGAAGGCTGGGATTGACCCTGATCGGTGGATTGATTGAATTGGGTGCTTTGCGCCGGTCCTAATGATGAAGAAGAACTTAAGATTTGCCTTATGGATTTATAATCCGGATAAGCTTGGTTTATTCCCGAAGTAAAGAAACGATATCTGTCCTCGCGTATTGCCGACCACTTTATGATAAGAGGGAAAACCAAATCAAGAGCAATAATCATAACAAAGCTTAACGGAAATCTTATTCTCACTAAAGGAAAATTTAGATAAACTGTGGGACTGAAAGCCCTGTCAACCAGACGCTGAATGAAATATAAAGAGAAAGATAAACGGGTGGGCTCATTGATCTCGGACATCCCTGGATTATTAATAATGGTATACCCCCCTTATATCCTGTAATTTCCATAAATGGAATAATCTATGACCATTATATGCGCTTATTTCCTGAAGTGATAAAGTGACACTTCTATCAGTAGGGGTTTTCTTCATCCCCTACTGATAGTTAGTTGAACCAATCAGGAACTTAGCGTCCGTTATCCCCGACGGTCATGGAAGACCTAATGTCGCTGGAGCCATGGAGACGGCACAGGATGTGCCTAATTTCAGCCATGCCATGGATGGCACAAATGGCTGCGACCACTTATTGAAGTGGGGGTCTTACGGACGGTTAGTGCGTGATAAAATAGAAAAACTGCTTTCAAGACGTGAGATCTGAAAGCAGTATCGAATAGAACTATTTAAAATAAACCTTTAATTTTCCCTTCGGCATCAATATCCATATTCATAGCCGCAGGTCGTTTTGGTAAACCAGGCATGGTCATAATAGCTCCTGTGATTGCCACGAGGAAACCTGCCCCGGCGGATAACCGCAGTTCCCTCACTGTAATGGAGAACCCGGAAGGACGTCCCAGTTTCGAGGGATCGTCCGAAAGAGAATACTGCGTTTTGGCCATACAGACAGGAAGCTGCCCATAACCCAATTCTTCATATTTCTTCATTGCCGTTTCTGCTTCCTTGGAGAGGGAAACGGAATCAGCACCGTAAATCTCTTTGCATATTTTTTCTATTTTAACCGCTATGGGATCTTCATTTTGATAAAGAACTTTAAAATGAGATTCTTTGCTTTCCAAAGTCTGAAGTACGGTTTTTGCCAATTCAATACCGCCTTCTCCGCCCTGGGTAAATACTTCGGATAAAGCGACTTGAACGCCTAACTTGGCGCAACGTTCCCGAACAAAATTCAATTCTGCCCCTGTATCCGTAGGGAAACGGTTAATAGCTACTACGGCCGGGACACCGAATTTTGCAACATTCTCAATATGTTTCTCCAGATTGGCAATACCATGGGCTAAAGCTTCCAGGTTCTCTTGCCCAAGATTGTCTTTGGATACCCCGCCATTTGATTTCAATGCTCTGACTGTTGCTACAATAACGGTTAAATCAGGCTTCAATCCGGCATAACGGCACTTCAGATTAAAAAACTTTTCTGCCCCAAGGTCTGCTCCAAATCCGGCTTCAGTAATCAGATAGTCTGTAAGTTTTAACCCCAGCTTGGTGGCAACAACACTGTTACAACCGTGAGCTATGTTGGCGAAAGGTCCTCCATGGATAAATACCGGTGTGTTTTCCAAAGTCTGAACCAAATTGGGTTTGATTGCATCTTTCATAAGGAGTGCCATAGCCCCCTGCGCCTCAAGATCCCTTGCTGTAACAGGCTGCCCGTCGTAGGTATAGGCTACAACGATCCTCGCAAATCTTTCTTTCAAATCCATCAGGTCATCGGCCAAACAAAGAATAGCCATTACTTCGGAAGCTACCGTAATATCAAATCCGTTCTGACGGGGAACTCCATCCATTTTACCGCCTAACCCGATAACAATGTTACGCAAAGCCCGGTCGTTCATATCCATAACTCTGCGGAAAACCACCTGTCTCGGGTCAATATTCAGCGGATTCCCTTGTTGGATAGAGTTGTCAATCATGGCCGCCAATAAATTATGGGCTGAAGTAATCGCGTGAAAATCTCCTGTGAAGTGCAGGTTAATATCTTCCATGGGTACGGCCTGAGCATATCCTCCGCCGGCTGCACCTCCCTTGATTCCAAAACAAGGGCCTAATGAAGGTTCCCGCAACGCGATCATTGACTTCTTACCAAGCTTGACCATAGCCTGCCCCAATCCTACGGTGGTCGTAGTCTTTCCTTCACCTGCCGGGGTTGGGTTTATTGCTGTGACCAGAATAAGTTTGCCATCCTGACGGTTCTTAACTCTTTGCCATACATCCAGGCTGATTTTTGCCTTATACTTGCCATAGTATTCTAAGTCATCTTCGGTCAGACCTATCATCGATGCGATTTCACCAATAGGTTTCATTTGAGCTTCCTGGGCAATCTGGATATCTGTCTTCAACTTCGGTTCACTCCTTCATTTTCTATAAGATTAAATAGTATAGCTTCAATATACCCATTAATGGGTAATGCAAGAGCAGCTTGCAAAAAGAAACTACAGCAAACTGCTCTTATGATTATAACCGATTATTATCCTCTGTGCACGTACATTTGTCCTTTTTTCTAAATTGCATTTTATAATTAATTCCGTATCATTAGTCCGCAACTTTTTTAGCATGGTCAAACCGGTATCCGCCTTTGTAAGAAGGAATTGTAACGATCTCCCGTAAAATGTCTACTTTCATCCCGGCCTGTTTCAGGGGAAGCGCTTCCAGTTTAGTAAGATAATCCAATAGCACATCTTGATTTCCAATAGCCAGTATTTCATACGACGTTCCCCCGATTCTGCTGATCGGAACAGAGTTCACCAGGATCGTTGAATTCCCGCTCATGACAATGGAGGTAGAACTCACGACTCTTTGACCATTCACACTGATAGCCTCTGCCCCGGCAAAACGCAAAGTATTAATAATTCTTCGCAAATCGTCGGTATTGAGGGGAAAGAGTACATGGATATCTTGTCCATTGTCCTGAATCGTCATTCTTACGCCCGGACCCTTTACAGCGATTGTCCCGTCGTCTATCTTCAATTGGTCCAATTTCGCAGTCAGATATGGGTTATTAATCTCCGTGTTACGGAAGTTCTCCAGCTGATCTGTAAGTCTTTTATACTCATCTTGAAGCTGTTTATTCTTATCCTGAAGAGTTCGAACAATAGACTTCATTTGGGAAAGTCTCTCTTTTTGGATTTGCTCCGCAATATCTACTTCTTTTTGGGTATGAAACTGAAGAGAAATAAGAAAACCTATTGCAACCGTGGCGATGGTAGCCACTGTAATGATATTTTTATTAAGCATCTTACCCCTCCTTAACTGGTTCGGCATACCGAAACTCGACCTGCTTGCCGGCCGGAACAGTAAGAGGTTCTTTTGGAGTTTCCAGCTTACGGGTTATACCATACTGCTGCTGAAATTCCCCGAGTTTATCCCAGAAGTAAAACTGCAACGCTGATTTCAGGTGATTTTGCTCCCCGATAGCTACAATGGTATACGGAGGCATCTGCCTTGTGCCATTAATCTGAATATACGCTCCACTGCAAAAAATTTCCGTATGCGTAGTAATTCTTTGATTATTTACAGCGATAGCTTCAGCCCCGCCGTTCCATAAAATGTTAATCAGATTTCTGAGATATTCTTCGTGAATCACATAATTACCATACTCCGTATTACGGTCAAGGGAAGAATCATCCAGGATAATTCTGATCCCTGGGCCGGATAACTTTACCAACCCCGCATTCATGTTCGCTTCATCCATCTGTTGGGAAGCCAGAGCAGCAGCACTCTGTCCGGCCTGTACCCTTGACAGTTCGCTCCAGAGCTTTTCATTTTCTTTAGCTAACTGCTCATTTTCCAGCTCAAGCTGGAGAAGACTCGGTAGGTTTGCATCCGGACGCAGGGAGTCTTGATTAGCCTTATAATATACCTTAATAATAATTAAAGTAAAAATACCGATAATAAGCATACCTAAGGTAATTAGACCTAAAGCTCCGTTCTTTTTTATTTGCATCTGCTTCACCCCGGTTTATAATCTTGGCTAAAATTTCACATGATATAACATAGATAGAATATCGATCCTATTAGTCAAAAGGACACCTATTCAGGTGTCCTTGTATTTATTCACTCAGCCATTCTTCCCCGGGTTTTTGATAGGTGAGAATCTCTTCTGGACGGAAGTACAAGGAAATTTCCCTTTCTGCACTTTCTACTGAATCCGAACCATGAATTACATTTCTGCTGATATCCATTGCATAACTTCCCCTGATCGATCCAGGTCCTGCATTAGCCGGGTTTGTTGCCCCCATCATTTCCCTTGCAAGTGCAACGACATTTTTCCCTTCCCAAACCATTGCCACGACAGGAGAAGACATGATGTACTGAACTGTAGGCTCGAAAAATCCCTTGCCTTTATGCTCTTTATAATGTTCTTCGGCTAAACCTCTGTCAACCTGCAACAGTTTAAGAGCAGCAAGTTTAAAACCCTTTTTTTCAAACCTGGAGATAATCTCCCCAATCAGCCCTCTTTGTACTGCATCTGGTTTCAGCATAAGAAATGTTTTTTCCATTGTAAATCCTCCTTAACTCTAAACCCTGTTATAATAATTTTTCTTTTTCTACCTAGTCCTCTGATTTCTTTGCGTCCGAATCTTCATTCTCTTTTGCAACATTACGGGTTATGAGTTCATCCGCATTCTCTTCTTTATCAACCGGAGTTTTATTCGTGATCGTAGCTTGTTTTTCCGAATCCTGTAAAAGAATAGGCTCTTGTTTTCTTGATTCGTCAAAACGCGCGATGATTTCACGGAATCCTTCAGCTTCCAGTGTCTCATTTTCCATGAGGGCATGGGCAATTGCATGGAGAATATCCATTTTTTCAATGATAATATCCTGAGCCTTTTGATAACTTTCATCAATAATTCTGCGAACTTCGTTATCGATAGCCTGGGCAACAGATTCACTGTAATTACGATCTCTTGCAATGTCCCGGCCAAGGAATACCTGTTCTTCCTTGTGCCCAAAAGTTACAGGCCCAAGTTCCTCAGACATCCCGAGTTCCGTGATCATCTTTCGAACTATACCCGTAGCACGTTCAAGGTCGTTGGATGCGCCTGTACTGATCTCATGCAGGACCAAAGCTTCAGCAACCCTGCCTCCCAATAGCATCGTAACCTGGTCAAGCAATTGGGACTTTGTCATATAATTACGGTCTTCCTTGGGTAAAAGCAAGGTATAACCCCCCGCCCTTCCACGCGGAATAATGGATACTTTGTGAAGAGGATCAGTATGGGGAAGATACTCCCCAAGCAAGGCGTGACCTGCTTCATGATAGGAAACCAGTTTCTTTTCAAATTCACTGATAACCCGGCTTTTCTTTTCAGGTCCCGCTATAACTCTTTCAATGGAATCTTCCAATGCTTTCATGCTTACTTTCTTCTCATTACGGCGAGCGGAAAGCAAAGCTGCTTCATTGACCAGATTGGCAAGGTCCGCGCCCGTAAAACCGGGTGTCCGTCTGGCTAATACTTCAAGATTAACATCCGGGGCTAAGGGCTTCCCTTTAACGTGAACTTTCAAAATTTCTTCACGGCCTTTAATATCCGGCACGTTGACGACAACCTGCCGGTCAAAACGACCCGGACGCAGTAAGGCCGGATCTAAAATATCAGGACGGTTGGTGGCCGCAATGATAATAATTCCTTCATTCCCATTAAAGCCGTCCATTTCTACCAGAAGCTGATTCAAGGTTTGCTCACGTTCGTCGTGCCCTCCCCCAAGTCCAGCTCCGCGTTGGCGTCCAACCGCATCAATCTCGTCAATAAAAACAATACAGGGAGAATTTTTTTTGGCCTGCTCAAATAAATCGCGAACCCTTGAGGCCCCGACCCCTACAAACATTTCAACAAAGTCTGAACCGCTTATACTGAAAAATGGTACCCCCGCTTCGCCGGATACTGCCTTTGCCAGCAATGTCTTACCGGTTCCGGGAGGTCCAAAGAGAAGAACCCCTTTAGGAATCTTTGCACCAATTTCATTAAATTTCCTGGGAGCTTTAAGGAACTCAACAATCTCTTCCAGCTCTTCTTTAACCTCATCTGCTCCCGCTACATCTTTAAACGTATATTTCTTATCATCGGTAACAAGACGGGCACGGCTTTTGCCAAATTGCATCACCTTGCTGCCGCCACCCTGAGTTTGGTTCATCATATAGAAGAACAAACCAAATATGAATAAGAACATCAGGATTGTAGGCAAAACAGAAACCCACCATGGTGCCGTTGCCGGAGGAGTAAAGCTTAACGTAACATTTTGCTTTCCAAGCTCATCTAACAGTGTTTGATCTCCTCTCGGTCCAATAACCTCATAGGTCTTATCATCTTTTAGTTTTACAGTATAGGTATTGACCGAATCATTAACCACTACTGAAACCTGACTAACCCTGCCGGCGGCAATCGCTTGCTTAAAACCGTTATAATCTAGACTTTTGTCTGTTTCAGCAGGAGGATTGGCCCACTTGATAAGCAGAATTGCCAGAAGAATTATGAGCAGGTAAATTGCGACATTTTTAAATATTTTCAATCCGGAGATCCTCCTCTCTTACGGATAACGTAATAGCCTATCCAAAAACAATATGAATATTATAACACGCTGATATGTCTTTTACAATCAATCCAAAATAAGAGCTAACTTCAATTTTTGGCAACAAACCCATAAAACTTAGGGGCATCGGTTGGCAATAGGCTGTCGCTTCTGCAGATACCTGGTATCCAGACCACAGATTGGCCGGTAGCGAATAGCGGTAATTTTATCCGTATCTCCGGTGAAACATTGTTTTCTTGAAAAACTTTCTTGATGTCCTTGTGTCCTATCGATTTAAAGTATACCCGATCTCCGGGTCGCCTCATCCTGCAAATCAATGGTGAAGCCAATTGATGTAACGAATTCCGATCAAATTCTGTACCCCACAAAATATTTTCATCAGCCACGGGATTTCGAAAAATTCCCACCTGAAGTCCTAATCCCGGCAGCGAATGCCACTGATCTATTTGAAACTTTATTTCCACTGATGCAAGCAGATTCTTAACATAATCTGTTTCATCAGTCTCTTCTAATTCTAATTCTCTCCGAAAATAGAAAAAGCCATTCCTCGCATTTTCTACCTTGAAACCCGGAAAATCTTGTTTCCAGCCCCTTTGTTTTCCATATTTCATCATAAGTTTACTATATTTATATTCCAAACCGCGCTGTTCTCCCGTAATTTTGCATGCGGATCGGCGTAAAATCCGGGAAAGTATCGCCTCAGGCAGATTCCACGCCTCTAAAGATATTTGAATTTGCCCCTCTTTTGTTTCCTTACAATACAGCGGCCATAGTGCATCAACCTGACTTTTGATAAATTCTTCGTCCCACCGTAGAACTTCCGCTGTTCTACCCAAGCTTTCCTGGATTTTATCATTATATTTTTGTTCGAGTTCCGGTAACAGCTCGAGCCTTATCCTATTCCGGTCATAGCAGGGCTCAAGGTTGCTTTTATCAATGAAGTAAGGGAGCCCCTCTTCCTGGCAATACAAGAGAATCTCCCTCTTGGGAATCGAAAGGAGAGGCCTGATAATATGGGCTTTGGAAGGATATATTCCTGCAAGACCGGCCGTCCCGCTTCCCCTGAGCAGGCGGTACAAAACTGTTTCGGCCTGATCCCCTAAATGATGGGCGGTTGCAAGTAAATTTAATCCGTATTGATCCATATCCTCTTCCCAACGGGCATATCGCCATTCCCGGGAAGCTTCTTGGAAACTTTTACGGTTCTCTTCTGCATATAATTTAGAATGAAATTCGTGATATATATAAGGAACATTCCACATATCCGCAAGTTTGTTTACTAGCTCGGCTTCTTCCTCTGCTTCAATTCTTACCTTATGGTTTACATGACTAATAGCCATAGTCAAGCCCTGTTCGGCATGTTCCTTAATATACCGCCAGATGACATGAGCCATGGCAACAGAATCCGGTCCACCGGAAACCGCAGTCAGTATGCCGGAATGAGGAGGGATAAGCTGTGGTAATACTTCCGAGCTTAAACTGCGATACATGTTTGTTCCTCCGCTATCATTTCAGACAAGCATAATATAGAAAATATACAAAACCGTGACCATCAAATGATTTGTCTGTCTATTTTATTTTCCATGGATTAAACCATTTTGTCAAAGTTTGTTTGCAAAACAGGATTTATGATTTTTCTCTTTTTCCAACTACTAAGACGACGCCATCGTCTTCCAAAGTATCTCCTGATAATTTGGCCGCTTCTTTGACAATTTTATCCGCCAAATCCTGAGAAGACAACCCTTTGTTCTTCGCCAAAAAAATCTTTAGCCAATCATCTTCTTTATCCACAACATCCAATACTCCGTCAGTAACAATTACAAGAGTCTGATCATGAAATTTGATGTCAATAACCGGTATTTCGATATCGTTAAGGATTCCTGCAGGGAGACTTGATGTCTTGACTATTTCCACGCGGTCTTTGTCTATGACGTAGGTTGGGGCTGCGCCAATTTTAACAAAACGGGCAACATCTGCTTCTAAATCTATTATAACCATATCAACCGTAACAAAACTCTCTTCAGGTGAACGCAGCACCAAAATTGAATTTAAGGCTTTAATTGCTCCTTCCGGTTCGAACCCTGTGCTAAGGAGTTGTTCCAAAATCGTAAGCGCAGCCGAACTCATTCTCGCTGCTTCTTCTCCAACACCCATCCCATCACAGACAATCAGCGCGCTTTTATGAGGGGAGAGCGCCACCGTACTAAAATTATCTCCGCTAATAGCATTCCCTGTTTTGATAAATGTCCCTGCCCCTATGTCCAGAAGCAGTTTATGTTGGCGCGACCAGACTAAAGGTTTACCTTCCTCCAGATTATGCCGGGAGTGTAATTCTCTCGCCAGATGCCCAATAACCTGAGAAACACTCTTATACTGCTCCGCTAAGGCATCACGGTTTAAAGCAAGTCGTTTCTGCCATACTTCTCTGTCCTTCTGCTGTTCCAGGATAAATCTGGCCCCAAGCATCAACTCATGTAAACGGCCGCAATATTTTTTCCATTCAGGAGGAATTTTTTCTTCGTTAAAATCTGTGCCCTCGATTTCTTCCTCCTGTAATGCAAACAGATCAAACATAAAATTGTAAGTCCGATAGAATTCTCTTTCCCAGCAGTAATTGACGGTAGCGCAGTTTTTGCAGATTCTTTCTACCAGAACATTCATAAGTTCCGGAACCTCCGGCTTAAGTTTTGACTCTAATCCCGCCGCGTGGAACCCAAAAGCCAATTGATCAAAAATCTCCGCGAGTGTCTTGACCTTGCTCACGGTCGTCTCAATCTCAGGCATAACTCGTTTTTTGAGATTATATTTTTCTTTTCTTTTTCCGGGCAACAAAATGAAAAGGAGTAATCCTAATCCGGAAGAGTAAAGATGAGATGACAAAAACCTTTCATTTACAAAGAAGGTAATCATCAGAACCACTGCAATATAGGAAATAGTTAGTCCCAGCTTTCCGAACTTTCGGAATCCCCCGCAGACAAAACCCACTAATCCGTAAATTCCGGCATCCATCAAATTTCCCATTCCAAACTTCCATTGAAGCAAAAAACCCAGGATTGCTCCTGCACCAGCCCCTGAGCCTGCCCCAAATCGGTCTGCAATATAGAGTATAAAAAAGCTTAGTACTACGATTTGAAAATTGATTTTATCCAGTATCACTCCCTGCAGTCCACTTAAAGAAACAGACAGAATCAAAATCCAGACCATACCTTGCTCTCCGCTGAAAGTGCCTTTCAGGAGACTGTCTTTATGAAGAAACCCATAAAGAAAAATAATGGAAAAGCCCGCTGCAAGAATTCCTTGGGCTATCTGAAGAATCAATATTTCTCCCGACAGGTCACGGGAGAACCATGCCAGTAAAATTCCCGGTATCAAAGTAATCAAAGCTGTCAACAAAGGAAGTAAAATGAATTCTCCTTTCCGGTTTTTTATTTTAGGCATGACCAAAAAACAAACTAACGCACTGGGAAGAACTTGAGCCAGCAGTGGAAAATTTTGAATAGACATAATGCCAAGTATAATGCCAATAATGCCCGGGATAGCAAATCTGTTTTTATCCATAGCCAAAACTGCAATGTAAGCGATAGCAAAGGGATAGATGCCAAGAATGTTCGCCCTTGAAATCATAGAACCGAAAAGAATAATGAGCAAATACGTCCCGATCGGACCCGAAATCTTATTCATTACTTTATCAACCCTAAAAGAAGCCCATTCAGCCATAATGCCACCTCTTCCATTTAATGGAATTATTATAGCTGATTTCGCCTGCGAAGCATGTCTAACCGGGGTACGTATTTCATTCATGATCATTCTTACTTCAACATTAATCATAATTTACTCTGTCACACTATTCATTTTTTCAGAATAATTGACAAATTAAGCATTTATCTGCCCAAAAACAAAAATACCTCCCGGTAATCTTCTTACCGAAGAGGCTGTTTTCATTCGTCCGGATTAATTTGTTTTCTGCGGTTCCTTAGGAGCAACCAGTATTTCTCCCTTTCTGACCAAACCGAGTTTTTCCCTGGCCAATTGTTCTATATACGTAGGGGTATTCAATTTTTCTATTTCTTGACGCAATTGTTCATTTTTGGCTACTATTTCATCCTTTTGTTTTTCCAGTTGGGCTTTTCTGATCTCCGTTGATTGATCGATCTTTAATAATTGATAGGACCAGCTTCCGGCGAGCATAAGTGCTGTCCCCATGACAAGGATAAAAAGAGGATTCTTCCTTCGTCTTCTTTTTTTGGTGGTGTTTTTATCACTCATCTTCCTGAATATCCTCCGCCTGAGAATAACCCAACCCCAACTCGCTATCCGGAATAATCCCTACAATCTGATATCCTTTCGTTTTAGCTCTTGCTAATAATGTAGAAACAGAACTCACACTGAGATTGAGAATTTTAGAGATGTCTTCGCTGGATCGGCCGCCCTCTTTAAGCATAACGGCTTGCCGCTCTCGAAAACTTAATTTTTCCAACCCTCTTATTTCCCAATGCACTGTAGTCATCCTAACTACAAAATCATTACAAATTTATTACATATTTTAGTATTTGTAATTATAAACTCTGAAATCCCGAAAATCAATACTTTCCGGATTATTTTCCTTTTAGTCCTATTTTCGTCTAGGAATATTGGATATTCTACCTTTTACTTTAGTCACAGATTCTTTTCCTAATGCTTCTCCCATTCTGAAAATCAACAAAGACCCCCAACGGAGTATTCCATATGGAATACTCATCATTATGGTGAGTACGGCTTGGCCCCCGCAAAACAAGGTCAAAATCAGTTTTACAATAAGGTTTTTGAAACCTGCTATTACATCAAACAGGAAATTAAAAAGCTGTTTGGAACCGGGACTAAAAAAACGGAGATAGATCATTAATCCAATAAAACAGCCTCCGAAGAGATAGAAACGGAGCTCAAGGAAATTTGCCTTTTGTGCAAAAAAATAAATCAAAAACAATGCTACACAGGAAAAAATGAGGTCGGTAATAAATGTGAAAATCTTATTCAGTCCTATCCGCCAACGTGCGATCCGATAAAAATCAAAACATAGTCCTACTAAAACTCCGCTGAATACAATTATGAGTAAAACAGCAAACTCGCTAATTTAGTTTCCTCCCCTTCCCGCTGATATGGATTTATTTGAAAATCCTTTCCCAAACTCCTTTTGATGATCCTCCTTGGCGGTTGTCAGAATAAGTCAGCACGTCAATCTGACCTTCTATCTCTACCTCGGATTGTTCCAGGTCCAGATTCTTTACCCCGAGTTCCTGACCCCTGATGATAAGACCGCCTTTCAATGTATCCAGGACAATTTCCTTTGTATCAAAGGATTTAACTCTTTTGACTCCGGTTATTATCAGCAGTTTTCTGTCTTCCATGATAATCCGATGCAGATTATCTTCCTTTTTTTCTGCCATTTTCCATCCCCCCGTATCCCTTCCTGACTTAACAATATTCATTCGTGTTAGCATTTAGACATGATAGACAAAAAAAAGAACGGCTTCTGCCGCTCACAAAAAATTTTCTAGTCTTCTTTATTTTCATCCCGCAAAACTTCATATAAAGTATGGGCTTCTTCTGCCCGGACACTGGGGACGATCTGAAGAACTTTCACTTCCAATATATGCTTCTTCATATCAATTACAATTCGATCCCCGGGCTTAACTTCTGCAGAAGGTTTAGCCAATCTGCCATTAATGCTTACTTTTTCCCCCTCACAAACATCTTTGGCTACCGTTCTCCTTTTTATGAGTCTTGCTACTTTCAAATATTTATCCAGTCTCAAACTTATCGGGCCCCCTAATAATTTTGCCTAAAAAAACAAGGTTCCGAAGAACCTGTTTTTAAAAAACATATAAATCTGTATTGGCAATTACTGTACGGATTCTTTGAGAGCTTTTCCGGCTTTAAAACCGGGAACCTTGCAAGCAGGAATAACAATTTCTGCTTTTGTTTGAGGATTTCTTCCAATACGCTCCTCACGTTTTTTGACTTCAAATGTCCCAAATCCTACCAGTTGTACTTTCTCACCAGCTGCCATTGCCTGGCTGATTGTGTCAAAGACTGCAGCTACAGCTTTTTCAGCATCCTTTTTGGTGAATTCAGTTTTCTCTGCTACAGCAGCAACAAGTTCGGCTTTATTCAAGAGTCTCCCTCCTAATGAAATATAAACTTTTAAGTCCCTATATTCGCTACCAAAACTGATTTTCCTTCTAGCTAACGCTAAAATGAACCTAAAGTACCAGATTTTTCTTCAATTTTTATCTTGTCCCAATACATATCCAGCTCTGATAAGGTCAATTTCTCCGGAACACGGCCATCCTTCTCCATCTCTACCAGCATTTTGTTAAACCTTTTCTGAAATTTCTTTGTTCCCTGCCGCAGGGACTCTTCCGCGTTAACCCCCAGAAAACGGGAAAGGTTAACGACAGAAAACAGCAGATCACCCAATTCTTCGTCCAGACGTTGATTGTCTCTGATTTCAACTTCCAATTCCGTGAGCTCTTCCCGGATCTTGGCCAGGGGCCCGTGATAATCATCCCAGTCAAATCCAATTTTTGCTGCCTTTTTCTGAGATGCTTCCGCCATCATAAGCGCCGGGAGATCGTTGGGAATCCTAAAATAATCTGATTCTTTTTTTCCTTCCCTCCCCGAGCTCTTTTCTTTCATTTTGATTGCGTCCCAATTGACTAATACTTCTTCGCTGGTTTCAGCAATGACTGTTCCAAAAACATGAGGGTGACGGCGTATCAACTTATCAGAAATTCCTTTACATACATCGGATAGCGAGAAGTGTTTGTTTTCTTCGGCAATCTGTGAGTGGAACACAATTTGTAATAATAAGTCTCCCAATTCTTCACAAAAATTATTCATATTTTTGGTATCGATCGCTTCAATTACTTCATACGTTTCTTCAATGATATACTTCTTGAGTGATTCATGGGTCTGCTCTTTATCCCAAGGACATCCCCACCCGGAGCGAAGCTCTCTCATAATTCCTGTCAATCGTTCAAAAGAATACTCATTGGCCAACAGGCTGGAATCAACCTGATATTGATTGGCCAGCTTTTGATTGAGGCTCCAAGCGATTCTCCCTTCCCGCAGCGGGTTTCCCGGCAAAGCCAAAACCGCTTCCGATATCTCCGTTTCACTTAAAAGGCAGCGTTCTATCTCAGCAATAAAGGCTTCAAGGCTTTCCAGTGATTCAACTTTACCCGGCGAGGTGAACAATTCCCTGCAATGAAAACCTTCCCTGGCCAGATCGGCTATTGCCGGGTGTTTTAAAGAACTGGTCAATATCATATCCGCTTTAGCCAGAATTTTATACGTTTCAACGGTAAGCTTATTCAGCCCGGCATAACCCAGACCGATAACCCATAATTTCGGTTTCAATATCAGACCCTCCTTTACTTGAGATTATAGCTTCAACGCCAAAATTGTGCAAAGTTCCGGACCAAAAAAGTAAAAGAGGGTGTCGCAAAACTACTTAAAAGGTAGTGAGCGATACCTTCTTTATTTTATAAAGAAAATATAAACCAGCTTAAATCGTAAGATTTAAATCTGGTTTTTTCTAAATGACTGATTCTTTGCATGACTTAATAAAC
>JAAYUV010000073.1 GCA_012517475.1 Peptococcaceae bacterium
ATCCTCTAAAAATGAGGTTTATTAAAGTTACCCAAAACGAGGGAGGTCGGAATAGTGTTTGGAACATAGTGCCGTTTAAAAGGAATTGTCCAGGTGCACATAACCGTTTATTGGAATTAATCGAGTTATTCACAGGCACTAGGTTATCCACATTCCGAATCCATGTTAAAGAATTCTTTTAGTCTATAAGATAGGCAATACTCTCCATATAATGACTTATCATCGGATAAAGCTTGAGACTAGGCTATGTAATGTATAGACAGCGTCAAGCGGAGCACGGATTGCGAAGCGCGGCCGTTTCGAAGGCCAAGGATGGCCTAGTGCTGCGATGTCAGGATGACATGGAGCAGCGGCCATGGAGGGCCGTAAAGGCCTAGCAGGCCTTTACGCTGCCGAAAGCGTCTATACATTACGTAGCCCTGCCTTAAGATGGTTTATATTTCTTTATAGAAAAAAAGGTATCGCTCACTACTTTTTTAGTAGTTTTGCGACACCCTTAAGTTTCTTATTATAACGATTCAGCCACCGGATTGATTATTGGATAAGTTTCCCTCTTGGCGTATTCACGATTCTGCTTATTTTTTCTTCTGATCCGTCCACTGCATTAATGTACACCAGATATTCTTCACCAAGAGCTGTTCCCCTAAATTCATAACACAAAGCTTCATCTGTTCCCAGTTTGGAGATCAACGCCATTCTATTCTCTGTAATTTTGAAATTTTTGTTAAGCTTTGCTTTCGCCTGCTCCAGGGTAAGAACTTTATTTAGTTTCCGGTCATGATGATAGGCATAATAAGGATTGGCATCAAAGCCGGTCAGCTGTCCGTTGTCCATTGCTATGGTTAACCTGACCTTATCGGGATAAAGTCTGACAGCATTCTCCTGGGCAACCGCATCAACCTGAACATAATTTCCAAAATCCTGTGAGGAAGTCACTACAAGATTCCATCCAAGTTTTTGCAGGGTTGTATATGCCTGATCAACCGCTTTTTTTACATCCATCTGGCGCTCGCTGATTTCTCTCTGATCACGGAAATAAGTTACCACGCCGCCTTTTTTGCTTACTTCCAGATATGCATCTTTATAGGTTATATTAAATCCCCCCATAGGACCTTGAGAAAGTCCTGTCACCTGTGGGGCAGCACCGCTGTAACCGATATCTGAAAGAAAATCTTTGGCTACCAGTAAGGCTTTCCCCTCATTGATATCTCCGGAAGGAAGGCCAAGCGGTTTTTCGACATAATGCTTATCAAGTTCCCCCTGATAGGTAAATGGCGGGTATTTCTGTAAACTGGCATCCAGCTGCTTTAATCCGCCTCTTACAGAGGTAGCTGCTTGTTTTGCTTCTTCTCCCCCCTGATTTTTTTCCGCACCGCTTTCATTGCCCTGGGCATCTGTTTTAAGCAGCTTTCCTATTCCCATCTTTTGCAGGAGTCCCGGCGGCTTGTCCACCCAGGCCAGATTTTCTGCGTAAAACTGGCTGGAGATGTCTTGAACGGCTCTGTTCACTTCGATGACTCTCTCATGCATGTCATTAAACATATCCTGTTCTTGACCGGTCATGTTTTCCACAGAGGCTACCTTTCGTGTCATGGCTTTGCTGAAATCACTAACCTGATTCATTAAGGTGTCAATATAACTGATTCCAACCTCGTCCGCAGGCAATTGGCCCATTTTACTGACTGCGCTTTCGCTTCCTTTCCAGGTCTCTCCGAGATAGAGGACTTTCTGCGCTGTGCTGTTTGCTACCGACACCTTGGACATACTGGTTTCCACTTCATCCAGGTTATTAACCAGGTCATTCAACGCTCTTTTATATTGATTCTCGGTCTCGATCTTATACTCTTTAAGCATCCGGAATTGGTAAATTCCCCATCCTAAGGAAAGGGCAAAAGCGATAACGAAAGTGACAGTGAGTAGGGATAGAATTTTTTTCTTGGTTTCTTCTCTCATCTTCATCCCACCTAACGCGTAAAGATATGTTTGCCGATTTTTTTGATTTGCGGCCTGGACCAGATAAATTTATTTGTGGTCTTAGCCGGATTGAAGTAATATATGGCTCCTCCTGTCGGGTCCGATCCGTTCATCGCTTCTCTGGCAGCTTTCACAGCAGTCTCATCCGGTTCCATGTTGATTTGCCCGTCATCAACAGCAGAAAATGCCTGGGGCTGATAAACTACTGCTGCAACAGTATGGGGAAATTTTGAGCTTTTAATCCGATTCATTACACAGGCTCCTATGGCAACCTGACCAAGGTAGGGTTCCCCCCGTCCCTCCGCATGAATACATCTGGCTAAGAGTTGAACATCGGTATTCTTCAAACCAATTTTCTTTCCCGAAGATGTGGTACTTTCCCCTGTTAACTTTTTAAGTTCCTCAATGGTTTTACTTCCCGCTACCCCATCTGCTTTAATTCCCCGGCTTTTTTGGAACCTTTTGACTGCCTCGGTTGTAGATTTTCCATAAACCCCATCAACCTTTCCCACCTGAAAGCCAATTTGAACAAGCTTTTTTTGGAGATCCTTGACTTCCGCCCCTTTAGAGCCTTGTGATAACGTTCGATCTCCCAGGGCTGCCTGGCTGGCAGCAGAAAGGATCAGGCAAAGAACAAGACTAACCGCCATAATTTTAAAGACTCTGGTTTCATTTTTCTTTTTGCCGTCAGGATACATGTTTCCACCTCACCTGTTTTCTTTTCAGCTTGAATGGCAGACCTCTTTGCAGGTCATTTCATTGAAACCTTTTTTCTTATTTTGGCTGTTAAATAGGTGAATTATCCAATTTACCCAAACCTTATTTTGTTAATTTCTTGAATAAAATCCAATAATAGAAAAAAATCCCGGGGGAAATCCCCGGGATTAAAATCATATTATTTTTTTGTGTTATATCACTCAATTACGCTTAATTGTGATCTGCAAAGACCTGTTGAAATACTTTCACTGCCTGTTCCGAATCGACGTTTAAACCCTGTTCCCGAAGTGTTTCTCCAATCACCCGTATGGCATTGGAAAATTGCTCGGTGGTAGTATTCCCCATATGCCCTAAACGGAATCCTTTTCCAGTCAAGGGTCCAAGAGCCCCGGCTACGATTAATCCCTTTTTAGCTAAGGAACTTCTGAATTCCGTATCATCTACACCCTGAGGATAAAGGATACAACTGAGAGTAGGAGCTGATACCTCTTCCTTTGCCAAAAAAGTCATGCCGAAAATTCGAAGTGCTGCCCGAATCGACTTACCTATCGCGGTATGTCTGCGATATCGGGCTGCAAAACCCTCCGCTTCAATGATTTTCATGGCTTCAGCGTAACCATAGATCATATTGATCGGGTGGGTAGCAAAATATTTAAAAGGTTCCTTCATAATATGGCTCCAGTTCAGAATATCCGCATAATAACTGGCAACCTTCTTCATTTTTCTCCGAGCTTCCAGAGCTTTCGGACCGAAGGCGACAATCGCCAATCCCGGGGGCACGCCGATTGCTTTTTGAGACGCAGTAAGAACCACATCAATCTTATAATCTTTACCGCCGTACTCCTTATTCATATCTTCTTCTAAACCGGCTGAAGCACAAACACCGTCCAGAATAAACAACGCCCCATACTTCTTGACAACCGGAACCAATTCATCCAAATTAGCCATAACCCCGGTAGAAGTATCAACATGGGTTACCGTAACAGCCTTATACCCGCCTTCCTGCAATTTTTCTTCTATCAATGCAGGACTTACTTGTTTTCCCCATTCCGCAGCAAGCGCTTCGGCCTGTATTCCCAAAGCATTGCATACCCCGATAAATCTGTCCCCAAAATATCCGTGGCTGACAATCAGGATTTTTTCCCCCGGCGCAACAGTATTTACCAAGGCCATTTCCATGGATAAAGTTCCGGAACCGGCGATAACAAATACCTCTCCGTCCGTATTAAACATCTTTTTCGTTATGGAAAGTGCTTCACTGAATATTTCCGCGAATCTCAAATCTGTATGAGACATGGTCTCCCGGGAAAGTGCCTCGTAGATCTCATCCACAACCGGCGTCGGCCCGGGTACCAGAAGCAATTCCTTGTTAGGCATGGTTTATCCTCCTTGTAGCAAAACAGCCATATGACTTTTACTCTTATTCTATAATAATGGATTATACCACATTTTTTTGCTTTTCGGCTAATTCGGACATGTTTTTTATACTATTTTTCATCTTTCGCTCTATGATATGGAATTAATTCTGTACATTGCCTAAAAAAACAAGTCCCTCTTAGCAAGAATTTGCTTTAAAGAGGGACTTCTTTTCATAAAATAATTCTTTTGATGGTTAAACCGGTTTCAGTTAAGGATTGAAATTCCTCCCTTTTCCTGGAGTGTATTCATATCATTGGCTTTGAGGTACCCGTTGGAAACCGTGTAAATCGTATCTTTAATAAAGAGGATTCTTGATACATTCCGGTTATAATCATACTGCTTCGATTTTTGCAAGTCTGCGGCCTTACCCTGCGGCTGGTGCGTGATCATTCCTTTCAAGGCAAATCCACTTTCTGATAGGCTGTAAACCATTGCTCCCTGAAAGACCGGTGTTCCATAAGCAAGGCGCGGGTCCTTTTGCGCTAGGTAATCTCCTTTATTTACGGAAGAGCTGTCAATTTCGCATAAGGTAATTGGGAAAGCCATAATATTTTTCTCTTTGCTGAAAAGCAGCGCTTTATGATTCCGGAACAATTCCGAGTCCGTACCCCTGTCACCGATTTCAACTTTGTACTTTTCTTTGGGGTTATTGACATCGCTTACATCAAAGAGTGCAATCTTCATCCCCAGATAATACGCATTCTTAACTGATCCCTGCCCCGGTCTCCCCGGCATTTCTACCTCAATGGCTTCTTTACCGAAGCCGATGATATGGTTCTCATCGTACGGATGGAGGTAGTTGCTATACCCCGGAATCTTTAATTCTCCCAGTATTCTAGGCTGATTCGGATCTTTTAGGTCCAGCACAAACAAAGGATCGACTGTTTTGAATGTAACAAGATATCCTCTGTTACCCAGGAAACGTACTGAGTAAATCTTTTCACCCGGCGCCATATTTTCAATTTTACCTCTGACATTCATTCCGGAATCAAGGATGTAAAGATTATTGGTCATTTCCTGCGCATTCGGGCTATACTTTTGGATCGTTGTAGCAATACGGAAATACCCGTTGTTTTCATCCATACTGAACTGGTTTAAAATGGTCCCGGGAACCGTCCCTTTCCCCTGAAATGACGCGCTTCCGTCTTGAAGACTGAATTTATAGATTCCGGTATTCTGTTCAACCGGCATTGGCAGAATAAACGGTTTGACAAGACTGCCCTCTGCCGGCTTAGAGGATTGAGGTTGGGGCAGCGGCTGAGCATTGTCATATTTGTATTCCGGAACTGCCACAAAAAGATTTTCGGTTGAGCTATAGATGCTCTGACCCGAACCTAAATAGGTTTTGATTTCAGTTTTCTTGTCGGTCATTCCCTCCAGATTCATGCCGGCTATAATCAGATAATTCGGCTCAGGTGAACCAGGGAAGTATGAAATATCCTGATAGCCGATCCTTTTAACGGTTCCGCCTTCGGCACTGTCCTTATACGCCGGGAGAAACTGCTCTTCTTTTCCCTCTTTGAGAAGATGGACAGGAAGGTATTTATTATTTACAAGGTAAAACTGATCCCCTATCTTCCTGGAAGAAATATATTGTCCATCAAGTTCCAATTCCCGGATTTGTTTTAGATTAGTTTTATCGAAAAGATCATAGATAAGGACTTTGACGCTCGATTCAAAAGGTCCTGCAGGAGGTAGGATCCTTTTTTCTGTAATCCCTTTTGCCGGCTCGGCCGAACCCGTATCTCTCAAATAATAGTGATTTTGATTAAGGATTATGATTAACCTTTTTTGGTCAACGTACATCTCCACCGGATGCATGCCCTGATCATAATTCAGCGTAGATATCACTTTCAGTTCATCAGAAGGATAAGCTTTAGCTACGATTAATTTGTTATTGGTAATCTTATAAATATATTCCCCGTCTGTTTTTACGGTATCGGCTTCGTCAACCCCTTGTACCTGGATATTGGTTTGGGAATAATCCTGATTGCTTATTTCACTCATCCCATTTGATTGTGAATCTGCTGCAGCGAATTTTGGGGCCGCCTCCGATTTAAGCATCACATCATTCATCCCCAGCCCCGCCCTCATTCCATATGCACCTTTATTTTGGGCGTCTTCCAGAATTTTTTTGAGGTTTTCAAAAGATCCAACAGTTGGCAGGATATCATTTTTTTCCTGGTTGCTTAAGGCCTCCGCATTTCCGGTTAGCGAATTGTCCAGTCCGACAATCATGGTTAAGCATAACAAACAGAAGAATACCAGGTACTTTAGACCTTTCACTCTTTGTCCCTCCCATTGAGTTGATATATCAAGGCTGCTGGAATATTCTTGTATCCTATTAGACGTTAAAGGCGAAGGAAATCTGTTCCTTCGCCTTTCTTTATTACATATATTTTTAAAAATCAGCCGACTTAACCGTCCGCGGAAACGGTATCACATCCCGGATATTCGTAATTCCGCTTAGGTACATAATCAATCTTTCAAAACCCAAGCCAAAACCTGCATGTTTTACTCCTCCATATTTTCTTAATTCCAGATACCACCAGTAGTCCTCTTCTTTCATTCCAAGTTCTCTGATTCTGTTAAGCAGGAAATCGCTTCGTTCCTCTCTCTGACTGCCCCCGATAATCTCCCCTACTCCCGGAACAAGCAAGTCCATAGCGGCTACAGTTTTCCTGTCATCATTAAGCCTCATATAAAAGGCCTTAATCTCTTTCGGATAATCCGTGATAAATACCGGTTTTCCGAAAACCTTTTCTGCGAGAAAACGTTCATGCTCCGTTTGCAGATCTAAACCCCACTCCACGGGATATTCAAAATGATGATTCGATTTTTTTAACATCTCAATGGCTTCCGTATAAGTAAGATGACCAAAATCAGAGTCTATAACATTTTGCAAACGATCGAGCAAATCTTTATCTATAAATTTTTGGAAGAAATCCATTTCGTTCGGACACTGTTCCATTGCGTACCGAATCAGGTATTTGAGCATATCCTCAGCCAGATCTTTATTATCGTTGAGATCAGCAAAGGCTATTTCCGGCTCGATCATCCAAAATTCAGCCGCATGTCTGGAGGTATTGGAATTTTCCGCCCTGAAAGTCGGCCCGAAAGTATAGACATTTTTGAACGCCATACTAAAGCTCTCTGCATTTAACTGCCCGCTGACGGTCAAATTCGTCTCCTTTCCAAAAAAGTCCTGGCGAAAATCTATATTTCCCTGTTCTGTCCGAGGTAATTTATCCAGTTTCAGGGTTGAAACCCGGAACATTTCCCCGGCGCCTTCCGCATCACTGCCGGTTATTACCGGAGTATGTACATAGACGAATCCTTTTTCCTGAAAATATTGATGTAATGCATAGGATATAACCGATCTAAGTCTAAATACCGCCGAAAATGTATTCGTTCTAGGACGAAGATGCGCAATCGTTCTTAAAAATTCCAAGCTATGCCTTTTCTTCTGCAGCGGATATTCTGCGGGACAAGAATTTTCTATGAGAATATTGCCGGCTTTGACTTCAAAAGGCTGATTCGCTCCGGGTGAGGCAACTAACAATCCTTCGACGGTAATCGCTGATCCCACACCTAATTTTCCTACTTCCACAAAGTTAGAAAGATGATGATCGAAGACAATCTGCAGATTCTTAAAATAACTTCCGTCATTGAATTCGATAAAACCAAAGTCTTTTGAGGCTCTGACTGTTCTTACCCATCCCTGTAATAGAACATGCTGATCCAACCGTCCCTCACCGGAACTAAAAATATCTTTGACACTCAACGTATTCATCATTTCACCTCATTAGTCAAAATCGGTTTTGTCTTTATTCTTCTATTTCCAGTACCTTTTATTCCTTCTTTTCCCGGTATTCCCTGGCAGCCAACTGCCACTGTTCCCTGGCATAATTGACATATTTCGTATACCTGCTTCGATCCGGGTGTTCTGCCACCGCTGTAAAATATTTGATTGCTACATTATAATTTCCCAGTCTGCGGTTTATTTCTCCAATCAAATAAAGAATTGACAGTTCGGGAGTAGTTTCCGGATTAAAGTCTGTATGTATATAGGATTTTTCAAATTCTGAAGCAGCCAGCTGCAAAAAACGGCTTTCCTCCTTTTGATTGTCCGTACTTCTGTATAACCAAGCCAATCTAAGGCAGAGATTAGCAAAAACAATATGCTTTTCCTGTACCAGCTGACCCGAATAAATCGCAAGTTTATAGGCCCTCACGGCTTGATTAAAATCGCGTTTTCCCCAAAAATCGGTTACCCGGTCCATTTTTTCTGAGATCTCTTTCTGAATCTTGTTCCGCGCAGTCTGACTGATATGGTTTGAGAAATCCTCAGAAAATGAAAAACCGCACTCAGAACAGACCGTTACATAATATAGGAGGGGGTTATTCCCTTCCCCGTCTTTAAAAACAGGCCCAAAATCCTGTTCAACTTTCAGTGGCTTTACAAATCTTGATCTTACTTTCTTGGTGGTGAAGGTATTGTGGCAGTAAGGACATTTTACCTTCTTATCATACAAAGGATCGAGAGTGGACAAGTCCATTTTTATCACCCTACTATTCTCTATTATTCTGTTTTGTACTGAAACCTATTTTTCACATACGATTTTTTATACAAAACTTCCTATACTATTTTAGTTGGTATTGGCAAAATATTCTACTCCCCTTGACTTATTTGCTCTTTTTTAGGTGGTTTCGGGCCAAAGAACTGGTAATAATGGCATTCTATTCTGCCGTTATAGAGTTTACGACTTTTATCCCATCTTCTCTCAATAAATTTCTCCGGTTTTGGATGGGTTGTGAGCATATGCAGAGACCAATCGCCTAACTGCTGAAAGACTTCCCCCAGCTCCCGGTATACATTCTCCACCTCTGCCTGAGTTCCCAAACGCTGCCCATAGGGAGGATTCGTAATGATATGGCCGTAACGGAACCTGGATCTTGTTTCTTTGACCGGAAGTTTCTGAAAAAATATTTTATCTTTCAAGCCGGCCTCTGCTGCATGAGTTCTGGCTAATCTCAAGGCATTGGGATCTATGTCTGATCCATAAACAGCAAGCGGCATATCTCTGTTCCATAGATCCTGAGCCTCTTCTTTGGCCTTGATCCAATACCTTTCCGGAATGGACGGCCACCCTTGAGCTGAAAATTCCCGCAGTAATCCCGGCGCCCGGTTTTGTCCGATGAAAGCCGCTTCTATGGGAATGGTGCCTGTTCCGCAAAAGGGATCAAGTAATGCCCTCTCCGCTTTCCAGTAGCTTAAATACACCATTGCCGCTGCAAGTGTTTCTTTCAACGGTGCTTCTCCGGCCAATGACCGATAACCCCTTTTATGAAGCCCTTTCCCTGAAGTATCAATCGTTAACGTCACCACGTCCTTGAGAATTGCAACCTGAATGGCATAGAGAGGCCCGGTTTCTTCAAACCAATTAACGCCATATGTATCCTTTAATCTTTCAACAATAGCTTTTTTGACAATAGCCTGGCAATCCGGGACACTATATAATTGTGAACGAACTGATTTCCCTGTTACAGGGAAACGAGCATCGACCGGAAGCCATTCTTCCCAGGGAAGAGCTTTGGTTTGCTCGAATAGCTCCTCAAAACTCCGCGCCGTAAATTCACCCATTTTAATAGCGATCCGATCGGCACAGCGCAGCCAAATATTTGTCCGGCAAATCCCTTCCTCATTCGCAATAAAAATAACTCTGCCGTTCTGCACCTCAACTTCTTCATAACCTAAATTTTTTAATTCCCTGGCAACCAGTGCCTCTAAACCGAATGCTGCTGAAGCCATTAATTCTATACGGGACATAATATTTACCCTCCCACCTTCCAGTCTCCCGGATCAATAAATTTCAGAGCCTAAATAAAAAATACTAACAAAATAATACCCCTATTTTACAATTACTGTCATTTTTTTCTTTTTTGACATTATTTTAAGAAAAATAATTATTTGCTAAGTTTCAGAATACCAGTAATTATCCAGGTTTTTCCCTCCTGCGTCTCTTATATTTTTTTTTGGCGTCTGACAGGCCTCAACATTTTTCTTCCTCCTTGTAGTGTATACTGTAAAAGGTTGCAAAATAAGCTCTCTAAGGGGGGTAGATCTTGAATCCTGTAGTTTTGGTGGTCGACGATGATTGTGCAATTTCCAATCTTTTATCAATTATCTTAAAAAGCAACGGTTATACGCCAATAACCGCTTCTAACGGATCAGCTGCTTTAGACATTTTGAAATCCAGTCCTATTCCGTCGTTAATTCTGACCGATTATTCCATGCCCGTATTAAATGGCTGTAAGTTAATCGAAAACATTTCTCTCCAAAGGCATCTACAACATATTCCTATCCTGCTAATGACCGGGTCAGATATTAATGATCTTGAACTCCCGACCACTCGCAGTTTTAAAGGTATTATATTAAAACCGTTTAAAATAACGACACTGCTTGAAACGATAAACTTTTATATTCAGGAGAACGAATGCAAGCCTTCGGAATATCCAGCCTAATTAAACAATCCTCACGCCTATCCTTATAACCGGATGGGTTTCTTATTTTTGATCACTTTCAGCTTACAGCATAATCCTATTAATCCCAGATAGTCAAGCGAGTTATCCGGCTATCCTTTACGCTATAAAATTAAAAAAAATACTCTGTCCGTATGCAATTTACCAATTGATAACCATGCTTTTTTTATGCTAGTATTATCACAGACTTTTTTAATACCTACGTTGTAAAATTGGAAGGAAAAAACCAATGCAAGAAAAGCATGTGATTAAATATTTAGCACCCAGCTGGTTTGCCGTTATCATGGGAACCGGAGGTTTGGGCAATATTCTTTATCTTTGGCGGGATACTATCCCCGCCGGAGTTTTTCTCGGGACTTTTTTAGCTTGTTTAGCCGATATACTTTATTTTTTTGTTCTTATTCCATGGGTTATGCGCTGGTTGTTCTATTACGAATATGTTCGCAGAGATCTGCATAACCCGGTGGCTGTTAATTTTTTTGTTACCATGCCGGTCGCTACCACCATCTTTGGCACGAACATTTACCTTATCTGGAGTAATTATCTGACTTCATCCCTGGTTTACTTTCTCTGTTTTTTAGCTTACTCGATTGCAATATTTGGTGTTACTTGTTTTACTTTTTACACCACGTTTCGTATGATGCGCACTGAAATTTCTCCTAGACCAGAAGCCATGAACTTTTCCTGGATCATGGCGCCCATCGCCAATATGGCTGTTCTCCTGATTGGAAATCCTGTTCTGAACATGACGATTCAGTTCCGGCCGGAATGGGCCGTATCTGTACTGGTTGCCAATATCTCTTTATTTGGAATAGGTTTTTTCCTCTTCATTTTTATCAGCGCCATTATTTTTGTTCGCCTTGCCCAGTATCCGCTGCCCCCCGCTGAAATGACTCCCTCTTTCGGGATTTTTCTCAGTGCAGTTGGCCTTGCTGTCAGCGCCGTAATTGACACTGCCAAAAATGCTCAGACGATGGGTTTTCTCGGTTCTGCCGACTTTTCTTACCTCTCTGCAGCATGTATATGGGGATTTGGGATCTGGATCGTGGGAATCATCATGATCATTTGTATACACCAGTTCAGAAAAGGCGGAATACCTTTTTCACTTGGATGGTGGGCATTTATCTTCCCTTTGGCGGCTTACACAATCGCGAGCCAAAAGATTGCAGCTTACTTTGTTACTCCCCTAACCTCTCTTTATACCCTTTTTCTTACAGCCCTGCTTGCAGCGCTATGGATATATACGTTTTTCAATACTTTGATAAATGCCCTGAAAGGTACATTATTCCTGGGCGTACCTGTGTCGGATGAGAAACTTACATGAAAACAGATATTTTGCTTGAGAAGAGGAGAATGATGCGTTATTTATTTTATTATTTTCCTCAATATCTGCACAAATATATTAACCCATATTTATCGTAATATCTGCAATACTATTTGCATGAATATATTACCCGAAAAACTCCTAACAAGTTATGCGTTATAAAGTGTCTCCATCCCCTTTGGGATCAATAAAATATCCCTGTCAAGTAGTGACAGGGATATAGCGATTTACTTTAGCATATCATATGTTCCCTTACAGGATTATATCTAACGCTCTTCACGGAAATACGGCTCTCCCAGCGCCTTAGGAGGAGCATTCCGAATATCTTTTTTCATGGAAACAATAACCAGGATCACAATGGTAACAAGATACGGCATCATATCAAATACATATTGGGATATAACAATACCTGTGCCTTGAAGTCTGAAACCGATAATATCCAGCCCGCCGAAAAGATATGCTCCAAAAAGGGCTTTATAGGGATTCCATGCTGAAAAGATAACCAGTGCTACGGCTATCCAGCCACGCCCCGCGGTAATGTTCTCCTGCCAGACCGGAACATACACAAGAGAAAGATATGCTCCGCCCAGTCCGCATAAAGCCCCTCCAAGCAAGATGTGAATATATTTATACCTGGTAATCCTTACGCTGGCGGCGTCAGCAGCGGCAGGATTTTCCCCCACTGCTCTGAGATTGAGTCCTTTGCTTGTTTTGTACAAATAAATTCCCAGGATAATGGCCGTGATATACCCGAGATATACAAAAATATCCTGATTAAAAAAGATTTCCCCCAGGAATGGAATATCTCCCAGCCCCGGTATTTTTATCGTCTTAAAAGAAGCATTAAAGGCATCGGTCATTTTCAGACCAACCAGACTTTGTCCGGCAAAACTGGCAAAACCTGTTCCGAAGATGGTAAGGGCAAGCCCGGAAACAACTTGATTTGCCCTTAAACTTACTGTGAGAAACGCAAAAATCAATGCTCCGATCGCCCCGGCCAATGCTGCAAAAACCATGGCGAGAATGGGGCTATTTGTGCTATATCCCATCTGAAACCCGATAACAGCCCCCATGAGCATCATTCCCTCAACCCCGAGGTTTAGATTACCGGCTTTCTCGGTTAATATTTCCCCCAGAGTTGCAAACAACAGGGGTGTTCCCGCAATAATTGCCGCTTTGAGAAATGCCACTGTCATCATAGTTTATTCTCCTTTTTCCGGGATAAACCTTTCCAATCTATAACAAGCCTGTATTTGGCGAAGAAATCGCTTCCCAGCACAAAGAAGAGGATGATTGCCTCCAGCAGCTGGGCGGAAGCAGCGGAGATACCAAATGCAGTCTGGATATATGAACTTCCCTGAACCAAAGCAGCAAATAAAATAGAGACCAGCACAATCCAATGCGGTTTAAGGGCTCCCAGCCAAGCAGTAATAATCGCTGTATATCCCACTCCGCCGGTTATGTCTTTGGAGAGGGTAAGATTTACCCCCGAGGCTTGAATCATCCCCACAAGACCGCAAATCCCGCCGCTTAAGAACATTGCCAGGACAATCGTCTTAAATATCTCAATCCCGGCATAACGCGCCGTGTTGACGCTCTCGCCGATAACCGCGATCTCAAATCCTTTTTTGCTGTAATTCATAAAGATATGAACACTTATGACCAGAAATAATGCAATGACCCAACCGATGTGTAATCCTAAAAACTTAGGCAGTATTGCGTTTTCAGCAAAGTTGGGTATCTTGGGAAACCCTAATGCCGCAGGGTCTTTCCAAGGCCCGTATTGAAGATAGATTATCCATTTCAGAGCAACGTAGTTCATCATCAATGTGACAATCGTTTCATTGGTTCCCCACTTGGCTTTAAAAAATGCCGGGATAATGCCCCAAATACTTCCCCCGATAAATCCGCCCAGAAGCATCAATGAAAGAAGAACCGGCCTGGGCAGATAGGAATAATTTAAGGCCAGATAGCTGGCGCAAAATGCGCCCATGGTAATCTGCCCCTCCGCACCGATATTCCAGAATTTCATTCTGAAGGCTATCGCAATCCCCAAAGAGGTTATGATCAGGGGAATAGCCTTGATAAGAGTCTGTTCAATACGGTAGCGGCTCCCAAAAGCCCCATTGACCAAAGAAAGGTAGACTTTAACAGGATCATGACCCAAAAACATGATAAAAAGGCCTGTAGTGAATAAAGCTAATAAAATAGCGGCGAGAAATATAAATGTCTGTTTTTTCTTACTGGTTTCAGCTATTTTTACAAGTCTAAACTGCATGATCCACCTCTTTGTTGCCTAGCATCATTAACCCGAGCTGCTCTTTGGTAGCCACGCGGGCATCAACGATCCCGGTAATTTCCCCGTGAGAGATCACCATAATCCGGTCGCAAAGTCCTAATAAAGAATCAAGGTCTTCGGCGATATATAAAATGGATACTCCTTTTTTCTTTTCCCCATTCAATATGTCATAAATCTTTAAACAGGTATTAATATCCAAGCCTCTTACAGGGTAAGCTGTGATCAGTAATTCAGGATGAGAATCCAGTTCCCGGCCTAATAACACTTTCTGAATATTACCGCCCGAAAGGTTTTTGATAGGGTGATGAACTCCCGGGGTCTTGATTTCCAGTTTCTTGACGATTTCCTTCGCTTTTTCCGAAGCAGGCTTTCTTTTCACAAATAAGCCTTTATTACCATGGTATTGTTTAAGGAGAATATTGTCCACAATATCCATATTAGCCACTAAACCCATTCCCAAACGATCCTCGGGAATAAAACTCATGCTGATACCGCGGGTAATAAATTCTTTAGGGCTTCTGCCCGCAAGGTTTTCCCCTTTAAAATTAATCTCGCCTTCTTTAATTGGGTAGAGTCCCGCCAGTGCCTCACATAACTCCTTTTGGCCGCTTCCGGCTATTCCGGCAACTCCCAGTATTTCTCCCTGAAACATATCGAAACTGATTCCTTTCAGAACCTCTAGCTTTTCCTCATTGTCTGCTCTCAAGTTCTTAACTCGAAGAACCCTGTTATCCGAAGTTTTATCGACACGCTTTATTGAAAGATCCACAGGCCTTCCTACCATGAGTTCAGTCAACTCCTGCGGATCGGTATTTCCTTTATCCAAAGTATCAATCGTACGTCCTTTTCGAAGGACAGTAATCTTATCGGCAATTTCCATAACCTCATTCATTTTATGGCTGATAAAAATGACCGAACAACCCTGTTCTTTCATTCTGCGCATAATTTTAAACAATTTGACCGTTTCCTGAGGTGTTAATACCGCTGTCGGCTCGTCAAGAATAAGAATTCTGGCCCCCCGGTAAAGGGTCTTCAGAATTTCCAGGGTTTGCTTCTCCCCAACCGACATGTCATATACGTACTTATCCAGGTCCACCTCTAACTGGTACTTCTCCATAATCTGTTGAATCAAACGTTTTTGGTCATTCTTCTTGACAAATATTCCGATCTTAAAACCGAGCAAAATATTTTCCAGCGCCGTCAACACTTCAACCAGTTTAAAATGCTGGTGGATCATTCCGACACCAGCGTTAATGGAATCTCTCGGGGAACTAAACCGAACTTCCCGGTCCCCGATATAAATATGACCGCTGTCAGGGATATAAATCCCTGACAGCATATTCATCAGCGTACTTTTTCCGGCTCCGTTTTCACCCAAAAGGGCATGAATCTCTCCTTCTGCGACATCTAAATTCATATTGTCTGTTGCTTTCACTGTGCCGAATATTTTAGTAATATCCCTCATGGATACATAAGCAGAACCGTTATTCATACAATCACCTTTATTTCCCGATTTTGCCTTCTACGCCTTGAACAAACCATTTCATGGATAATTGGTCAGGCAGGGATACGGACGATCCGGCAGGAACAACTACTTTTCCGCTTTGATCTTTGATCGGTCCAGCGAACACATTAAATTTGCCTGCCATCATATCTGCTTTCACTTTATCTACAGCAGCTTTGGCTTCCGGAGGAGCAACAGCTGTCAGCGGGGCCAGATCAACAAAACCATCTTTCATGGTTCCCCAGTAAGCTTCAGGTTTCCAGGTCCCGGCCTGAATCTCTTTGACGGTCTTGACATAGTACATGCCCCAATTCCAAAGAGGTGCAGTCATATAGGCTTTAGGAGCCATTTTGGACATATCGGTATTATAACCTACGGACCATACTCCTCTTTCTTCGGCAGCAACCTGAGGACCTGATGTATCTTGATGTTGGGCAATTACATCTACACCTTCATCAAGAAGGGCAACTGCAGCAGCTTTTTCTTTAGCAGGATCAAACCAAGTATTGGTCCATTTTACTTTTACAACAGCCTTGGGATTAACGGAACGAACACCCAGTGTAAACGCATTGATTCCACGGATTACTTCAGTAAGGTCATAAGCAGCAACATAACCGATGCTGTTTTTCTTGGTTTTTAATCCGGCTACGATACCGGATAAATATCTGGGTTCTTCGATGCTTCCGAAGTAGTTGGCATAATTGGCGCCTAAAATACTTCCGGAGCAATGCAGAAACTTAACATTCGGATATTCTTTGGCCACTTTAGCTACATAATCCTGGAAGCCGTAACTTGTAGCAAAAATGACTTTTGCTCCTTGATCAATCATATCCTTGATGACTTTTTCGCATTCCTGGCTTTCAGGAACACTTTCCTTATAGATGGCTTCTACTCCGAGTTCTTTTTCCAGCATCTTGCGGCCTTGTTCATGGGCATAAGTCCAACCGGCATCTCCGATAGGTCCAACATAAATGAAACCTACTTTAAATTTTTCTTTAGGTTGCTCAGTCGGAGCAGGAGTTGGAGCTTTTTGCGCACATCCTACAACAAGAGTCAAGGAAAGTAAGATGATCAGCAGTACAGTAAAGATCCTCTTCATTAAACTTTTTCCTCCCTATGTATATTAAATTTTTTTTATTACTTCCCAAAAACCAGCCGTTAGTCAACAAAGGTAATTTTTCCATCTTTTAAGGAACTAATCCTCGCTAAGGATTCCAGCCTGATGTTCTCCTTTAAAACCACATTTCTGCCCTCTTGAAAACTTTTTTCAATGACTATCCCGACCCCGGCAATCTGAGCTCCTGCCTGTCTGGATATGTCCAATAGTCCCAAGACGGCTTTTCCATTAGCCAAAAAATCATCAATAATAAGAATGTTATCACTGCTATTGATGTACTTCTTGTCCACACGGATCAGGTAATGGGTTCCCTTTGTAAAAGAATAAACCTTACTTTCATAGACTTCCGCATTCAGGTTTCTGGCAGTAAATTTCTTGGCAAAGACAACCGGCACATAATCAAAATATTGGGCGGCAATACAGGCAATTCCAATCCCGGATGCCTCTACGGTAAGGATCTTCGTAATCTTATCCGCAGCAAACCTCCTTCGGAATTCTTTCCCTATTTCCTGAAATAATTGCACATCCATCTGATGATTAAGGAAGCTGTCGACTTTGAGTATATCATTCCCAATAACCTGCCCGCTATGACAAATACGATTTTTCAGTAGTTCCATCTTCGTTCCTTTTTCGTCTTTTTTCGTGCAACCTACAACATATTATAGAGATAATAACGCTTGATTTCAATTCTCTTTCGAACACAAATCATTTAATAGAATATATTATTCGGATTTTCTTTTGTAATTTTTTTTATTATTATTAATAAAAAAAGGGACCCAATTCCAAATGTTTCCTCGAATTAATTTAAACAGAACTATATTCGATCTTGAGTATAGCGATGCTCCCTAAATAATTTTCAAGGAGTCTTTTTCAATGAACGATGTGAATTATTTATTTAAGCTTAAACAGCTTGCCGATGAAGGAGAAAATCTTTTACATTCCGGACTTGAGATTGCAGCGAACACTTCCGGAGAAATTTCTCCGCCTGTTCTTGATTGGCTGTTAAAATGCAATCGTTTTTTAGGCAACATGTATGGAAATAACTCTGCAGTGCTGTTGGAGTTTAAGCAAGCCTACACCATTCGTATGAGCGTAAATTTTTTAGTATCTCTGGCCGCCGGGAAACTTGACCGTGCTTTTTCCAGAGATCATTCCGAAGTGCATCCCGAGAATAAAGACTGCCCACTGCCAGCCATTTCGTTATTGATACCAAAACATGAAAAAAAAGTTCTTCTTTCTCTTAAGCAGACTGTTGAACCGTACAAAAGAACGGAAGCGCTGGAGCTTTTCAATTGTATTCGGGACGAAATCACTTCTTACCATCCTGATTGGGATCAGGTGTGTTCATATCTTAAAAAAGGTTTTGATTTCGGTATTCCGTTCGGCACAGAATTGGCCGTGTTTGCAAATGCCTGTTTCAATGTGGAATCTAATTCCTCTTTCTGATTTTCTATACAGTTTTAATCTCCTTCAGGGGTAAGTCCTTTATAGTATCCTTTTAGATCCAAGACCGGAGTACCGTCCAACATATCCACGCCCTCAAATTCCACGATATTTCCCTTTATACCAAGGAGCCTTACAATGCTCTGCTCTTAAGACAATATCCCCGTTCGTTTGCATCATACTGGTCCGATATCCAAGCTCCAGCTCACTGATTTTCCGGATTAATAATTCTCCACCTGCCGTTAAGACCAGAATCTCTTGTAAAACGTCTTTGATCTCTCCGCCGTATGCTCCGGCATTCATGAAAACTCCTCCGCCAATACTGCCGGGTATCCCAGAGGCAAATTCCAATCCTGACAGGCTGTTTTCTTGTGCCTCTTTCGCAACATCGGCGAGTAAGGCCCCTGCTTCGGCTTCAAGTTTTTCATTTTCAATCGTGCATCGGCTTAAACGTTTCCCAATTTTAATTACAACTTGCCTTAGGCCCTTATCACTAACAATAATATTACTTCCCTGACCGATAATCATATAGGGGATGTTTTCCTTTGATATGTAATTTATCAGTTTTTGCAGTTCCGGAATAGTTCCGGGTTCGACTAATAAATCTGCATTTCCTCCGGTTTGAAATGTTGTATGCTTTTTCATATCTTCATTGAAATAAAACACGGTTTCTGATAAGTTCATCTGAATAAAGTATACAACCTTTTCGGAATAGCTCATTTCATATTCCTCCACCAATGTATTTCTCCTTCATCATACATCAAACGGCTTGTCTACATAAAGAACCATTTTCTTCTCCATAATATAAAAGTCTCAGGCGATTAATCGAAGAACGGAGGATATGAATAAATGAAACAAAAAAATGACGTTTCAACGAAGCGTGAAAGTAAAGATAATGCAAAACATCAATCACGCAGTGCAAGCTTTAAGCAAGAACAAAATAAAAAAAGTAATCCGTATGCGTTGAAGCAATCGTGAAGAACCGGGACCGGCTCGATCGTCTTTTTGAGCCCGGTTCCTTTTTCTTTGGAGACATATCTCATAGTGATAATTAACTTATAGAAAAAAATCAGAGACTTGCTTATTATGTACCGGAATTCGATTCCGTAGAGAGACATGAGATTAGGGTTAAGGCTTCACCCGATGAAGTGTATGAAGCAATTCACGATTTTGACATGCGCCAGTCAAAAATCATCAAAGCTTTAGTCAGCTTGCGCAGTATTCCTGAGCGATTAATTACCAACAAAAAAACGGGCTATCAAGTGCCCACAAAACTAACACTTGACCAAATAGCAAAGAACGGTACTATGATCCTGCTTGAGGAAGTTGAAAACAAAGAAATTGTTCTGGGCTTTGGCGGCAAGTTCTGGCAGCTGCGGCCAACGTTGATTAATTTTTCAAGCCCTGCGGACTTCATCAATTTTAATCAAATCGGTTTTACTAAAAGTGCCTGGAATATCTATATTGAGAGAAATGACGATGAATCTGTAACACTATCCACAAAGACCAGGAATTTATCCCTAGGAGAGCAGGCAAAATCCAGATTCCCTTTATATTGGGCAATTATCAGACCTTATAGCGGGTGGATACGGCTCGAAGTGCTAAAATTAATCAAAAAGCAGGCAGAAAACCAGAAAATATCGTAACTATTCGCATAACTGTTGCCTCAAACCTTATACTTGTGCTCGTCATCTAATTCATACTTGGATGAAGGACCGTCGATTCTTCGGAGAATGAGTAAGTAAACAAGGACTAAGAACATCAGTACGGCGATTGTTAACGTTATGTAATACGGATCGTGTCTTATAAATCTGGTTATTGAGAAGAATATGGCCAATATGGTTAACATAGCCCAGCCAATGATGGAACCAATACCTTTCTTTGTGAACATCCTGTTAATCATCTCCCCTATCAAAGTAGAATATTTCTTCCACGGGAACTTTAAAATATTCCGCGATGGCTAAAGCCAGGGCGATAGAAGGTTCATATTTTCTGCTCTCCAAGGCGAGAATAGTGTGTCTTGTAACCCCTATCGCCATTCCCAGTTCTTCTTGAGTCAAGTCATTAATCCGGCGTAAATATCTAATATTATTGCTGACCTTACGCAGAATATCACTTCCTTTAAAGTAATGCATGCTTAACTATATGTTAAGCATGCATTACTTTAAAGTCAAGGAATGAATAGAATTAAAAACAGCTTGGAAACAAATTTGACGTTTACTAGAAGAGGTCTCAATTATTAGTTTAACATTTGATTTAATCAATAGTCTCTAATATCTTTCATCGCATGATTCCTTATTATTGAATCAATGCAGGGGTTGATCAGTTCCTGAAAATACTGGTCCATTTGGTTCGGTGTATACAGCATTTTACGGTTAACCCACCATTTCAGTAAATTGATCAGTGTGCTTGAAATATGGTTGGTTAGAATCGGTAATATAAAAAGCAGGGCCTTCTTTTGGCTCTGCTTTTACTAATAACCATCATTTGTACCCTTAGCAACGTTAGGCAAAGTATTATCTATTGAACAAAAATATAGATACCCAAAAAGTTCACGATCAACGAATTCTTTATTGTAAGAAAAAAGCCAGGGTTAAGAAAGGAGTGAATTTTTCATTCACTTAATGTTTCAAAAATATTAAATTCTAGGAGGATTTGTAAGTGAAAATAAAGAGTAAAACAATTTTATCGATTGCCTGCGCTGTTTGCCTGCTTTTTTCGTTCACTGCGGTAGCCCAGGCAGATCCTTATAATGACCACGCGAAGAATAAGCATCTCTTTGGAAATGATCGATATGAAACCTCGATTTCAATCGCTCAAGAGCAAAATAACAATCAGAAAGTGGATAATATCGTTATTGCTTCAGCAAATAATTTTGCAGATGCTCTGGCAGCAAGCACATTAGCAGCCAAACTTCATGCGTCGATTGTTCTGGTCGGTAAAGAGTATAATGACACGAAGACCAGCTATAGATTTATTGAGAATCAACTGAATAAAGGCGGGACTGTTACTATCATCGGCGGTCCCAACGTTATTTCCAAATCTGTTGAAAATAAGCTCCTTCGCGATGGTTATATTGTGACCCGTTACGGCGGAGATGATCGTTTTGCAACAGATAATTTGATCGTTAAGAATCTAAATGTTCCTGTTGGAACTCCAATTATAATTACCAACGGTTATAATTTCCCGGATGCTTTAGGCGTTGCTTCATTAGCCGCAAGCAAAGGCTGGCCGATTTTACTTTCTGCTCATAACCAATTACCGCAATCGGTTCAGGATTTTATCGCCAGTGATAAACCTACAGATGTCTATATTGTCGGCGGAAAAGGCGTTCTCCAGAATAATATTGAGGGCCAGATTCTTTCTAAAGCTCCGGAAGCAAAAATTACACGTTTAGGCGGAGAAGACCGCTTTGAAACTCTATCTTTAATTTTAAATAAATTCTATCCCAACCCTTCGAAACTCTATATTGCAAACGGCCTTGATTTCGCGGATGCCTTGTCAGGCAGTACCTTAGCTGCGGCAGGCAATTCGCCGATCATCTTGGTAAATCCTAAATCGAATGCGTTACCGGTTGGTATCCAAAATTATCTGATCACGTTAAGAAATAACGGAGTCCATCCGGAAGTTACAGCTTTAGGCGGAGAATTTTCAGTTCCTCAACGGTTGCTGGACAAAATTAACACCATTTTATTAAACGATCAAAATACTTCTAATAATGTAGCTGTCACGGGAGTAACTCTGAATCAGTCAACTTTAACCTTAACAGTTGGAGGAGCAACCGGAACCCTTACGGCAACCGTGGCACCGGATAATGCTAGCAACAAAAATGTTACATGGTCCAGCAGCGATACTACCATCGCAACTGTCGCAAATGGGGTTGTGACACCGGTAGCTGCTGGTACGGCAACAATTACGGTTACCACTGAAGATGGCTCTAAGACAGCAACTTGCACCGTAACCATAAATAATTAAGACTAAAAAAATAAATCGGCTGGATTTACAGCCAACATAAGCAAGAAGAAGCTCGTTCACCATAGTAACGAGCTTCTTCTTTTTTTATTCTGCTTGTTGTATCAACCTCAATATGTCTTCCAAGGCCTAATCCCCCCAATGATAAATATTCCCGCCATTCCCGCAGGCCATCATATTTACAAAACTCTCTTTATCGCTTTTAAATGTTGAAGGACTTCATATTTCTATAAAGGCTGCACGTTCTCGCTTAAAAGTTTAAGTTGACCGTTGATAACCGTCCAGGTTGATTCAACATTGGCAACTGAATTAGCGTGGTAGCCAACTGAAATTCTTTGAATTCCTTTCAACTGATATATTCCGTTTTCGTTCATCTCCGGGTTCAAAACCCCAAAGCCGTCCACAAGTACCAGCGGATCTTTTGCTAACAAATTGCCATTTTGGTTATAGATACCTAGTCTTTCGTAATCTGACTTTCCTTGATGAAGATCAATGGTGGCAGTATAACCGGTGTTTTTATCCGTAACTTTTAGATTAAAATCAGGCAGGCACTTCGTATCAAGCTCTAATCCCTTATTCAATATTTCCTGGGGTATGGCGGACGTTAGTTGATTATCTTTATAAGTCAAAAGGCTATACTGAGTAACTCCGCCACTTCCCCCGGTAGCAAAGGAAATAAGGATATCTTTGTTATGTAGGCCGGTGAACCTGCCAATAAAAAGTTTAGGCTCATAGCCTACATTCGATTCTCCAACCGAAATGATGGAAAACTTCCCGGTAGAGGCATCTTGGAGAGCAACCTGAATGTTTTGCACGAATGGACTATTATCTTCCCTCTCACCCACGAGAATAACCTGATCCGCTTGACCGTCGCCGTTAAGGTCAGCTTTTCCGCTGTCACAGACAAAAGTTGTGTCTTTTACGGTTAGGCCCTCCGGGGAAAACTTTGACCCTGGAATAAAGGCCGTCGCTGGTTGGATACTATTTAATTGAGAATCCGTTGGACTGGACAAAGACAACCCAGCCGGTCCGTAACCATTCTTTTCGCTGACGATAAAAACAAGTACGCCAAGAATAACAATAGCTCCCCCGATGAAAAGTGTCCATTTACTTTGTTGCTTCATAATTTAATCCTTTCGTTTCAACGCTTAAATAGTATCATGATTGGGACAAAAACCTTGAAAGATTTGCGATGGTCATTAGTTCTTAACGTTAGTATAAAACTCTACATTATATGGATAATCCTGCGAAGTCAGGAGTCTACCGGGCGTCGCTCTCTTTTGATTGTTTCACAACAACGAGCCTTCGCCTTCGTAAGCCCGTCCACATAATCTGTAATAAAGTTACAGAAAAGGACGGGTAGCGCCTATGAATGATTTGATGACCGAACGCACGCCGCACATTATCGCGGCTGAAATTAATATTATTAAGCAACAAACTAATAAAATCCTGCTTACCAACGCAATCGAGATTGGCCGGCGTCTGAAGGAAGCCAAGGATCTGCTTAAATATGGGGAATGGGGCAAGTGGCTGGAGGAATCGGTTAATTACTCCCAAAGTACGGCCGACAGGCTGATGCAGCTCTTCGAAGAGTACGGGCGTTCGCCAAGAGTCTCACCAAGCTGGACAATAAGCTCAAAACCGCGGAAGCCAAATCCCCCTCCCTGACGGCCGACGCCCAATTCACCATTCATCGTGATAACATGCTCAACGCTTACAATGAGCTCTGAAAATGCTCAACGCATTAGCCGGAACGGATCCGGAGATGAAGGAAAAATACAGGGAGACGGAGCGCCAGATGCTTGAAAACATGGCGAATACGTTGAAAGAGTGGCCCCCCGTTATCAAGACAAATTTAAAGTTGAATACGACCAATTAGAGAGGAGTTGAATCCTGCGGCCGCCTAGTAGTAATCCTCCCTACCAAACAGAAGAGATCACTCTGGTTTTGCTCTGCGAAGAATTCGGCGAGACTAATGCCAAGAGCCTCACAGATATTCTTCAGAGAACCAAGTGAGGGTTTAGAATCGTTCGCTTCAATTTTATAGATTGTAGTCGGATCTAGTCCAACTTTTTTTGCTAAAGCGTTCGCGGAAATTCCGGATACTTCCCGAAAAAACTTTATCCGTTGCCCGTAATTCATTTGATCACATCCTGAATTTAATTCATGTTCAATTATATATGAATATGTCCGCCAACGCTATTCTTTTTTGGCTAAGCAAAGTTCTCAGTATTTATGGGAACTTGGGACTGCCTATTTAAGGGGCAAGGGTGTAACTGACGAACTTTCCAGGGGTATGGGATTCTATTTCCTGGAGTTAGGAATTAAAACGCGTCATACTGAAATGACGCAATCAATCAATAAAGAAGACTGCCTTTAGCAGTCGAAGTCCATTTATCATGCAAGTCTAATTACCCTAAATTAGGTCTGGGTGCCATAGTTCCAGCGTTAGCGGAGCATGGATGGGGAGCGCGGCTCTTTGCGCCACGGATGGCGCAAGAGCCGATAGCGGAACTGTGGCGCACAGACCAACCCGAGTAGATACATTTCAAAGCGCGAAGACACAATTTTCATTTTTTCTGAATCACAAGACCTCCAGCAATGCATCGACATCACTTTCCTGGGTTGCCCAGCTGGTGGCAAACCGAACGACCGTATGATCGCCGTCATAAGCCTCCCAAAAACTAAATGAAACCTTTATGGATAACTCTTCCATTTTCCTATTTTCCAGCACAACAAACTGCTGGTTGGTGGGCGACTCAAAATAGAGACGATACCCTTTTTCCATCAGACCGTTTTTGAGTTTTTCCGCCATGTCGATAGCATGCTTAGAAATTTTGTAATATAAGTCATCCGTGAACAGCGTGTCAAACTGGATACCGAGTATCCGGCCCTTGGCTAAGAGCGCGCCATGCTGTTTGATGATTGTGAAGAAATGCGGAATTAAATCCGGCTTGGTGATTACGACAGC
>JAAYUV010000063.1 GCA_012517475.1 Peptococcaceae bacterium
AGGCTGTTCAAGGCGGTGGTGAACCTGTCTTCGCGGTTGGTTTTCCCACTGTTTGGAGTACCGGAGGGTTTCAGGGCATTGAGAACCGCTTCTTCCTGGGCTTGAGTAATGGTACCGGCGGTTACCAGGCTTTCAAGGACACTGGTGAATCCACCGTTATTATTTTTCCCGGAATCGTTTTGAACTTGAGAGGGGGGGCTTTATGTTCGGTTGATGTTGCCGCAAAAGCAGTAGAGGAACTTAAGAGGGTGATAAGCGTCAATGCACTTACCATTACCAATTTTTTTGATTTTTTCATTTGACTAACCGCCTTTCAGTTGTAACTTGATTCGTTCATTCAAATTAGATAAATTTTCCTGAACACAATCTAATTTTATGGCGGTTAGCTGAAATGTACCTGAAATCAAACTTAAAACTAACTGTAAATTGGCTGAAAATTAATTGAAATGCGGGGAATAGATTTTTTCTGGAAAGCTTATTAACAAAATAGTTATTTCCGGGAAAAAATGTAGGGGGGGACTATCCCCCCTACATGATTGTTTAACTTATTCCTGTTTATTCCGTTTAGTCTTCCTTATTTCTGTCAGACCAAGCCGGGCGTTTATTAAGTTGTTGTTTATCGTTAGTTTTGCTGCTGCGGATATCTTTACTATGCTCTTCGGACCTGTCGTCAGTAGCATCAATTTCTTTTGTCTTACTATTTTCTTCAGTTATTTTTTTATTAATATTTCCGGATTCATGATCTTCGTCTTCGTCTTTGTCTTTAGCATTGGCAATTTCTTTCTTATCTTCTCCCATTGCCTTTCTTTGTTCTTTCAGAATTTCAAGTTGTTCTTTCTTAACATCGCGCCGGAGTTCCTGGACGTCTTTCTTCAATTGTGCCATCTGATCTCTATACTGCTCTGTTTCCTGAAGCTTGGCCTGTGCGGCCGCAATTGCAGCCTGGTCACCGCTTTGAATAGCCGCTTCAAGTTGCTTTTTCGCTTCGGCAACATTGTGCACGGAGTTAACAAATTCTTTTTTGACAGTTACGTAAGCCTTGCTTGCTAAAGTAATCTTAACCTGTGCTTTTATGGAATCAATAATAGCCTGAGACTGTTCCTGCGGCATGGATCCTGTAATTTTGATTGCTACCTTTTCACCGTCGTTTTGCAAGACTTCAATTTTATCCAAAATAGCGCCGACATTATCGCTGGTTTGTTCTTGTTCAACTGCTGTTTTACAAATGGTGTTCGCCTTTTCTACCGTACTGATGTAGGCGTGCAGGACCCTGTCCACCAGCTGGCTCTGATTTTTTTCATTGATAACCTGAGCCTCAGCCAATCTTTCATTGGCAAATTCAATCAGCAATTCTGCTTTTCCCTCTTGATTAAACGTCAGGGCCAGCTGTACACTTTCGATCATTTGTTCAAGGGAGTACAAAAAGCTGTCCGGTGTAATCCCGGCCTCATTTTTTACCTCTTCAGAAACGGGGGTAGTACTGTTTCCGGATGTGTTAGTAGGATCTGTACCGACAGTGCTACCTGTTGTTGTAGAGGTTGTAGTGTTAGTAGTGTCTGCAGTGGTGTTTGAGGAAGTATCGGTGGTGTTGGTGCTAGTATCTGTGGAAGTATTTGTGGAAGTGCCGGTAGAAGTGCTTCCTGTTGAAGTATCTGCAGTGCCTGTGGTGTTTGTTGTACCCGTAGTATCAGTAGTTGTCACCGTACCGGATTGATTTGCTTCTGTAGAGGTTTCAGCAAACCCGATTTTGGGAGAAACTGAAAATACTAATAAAGCACAAAACATAATAACAAATATTTTTTTAATCATTTTTCCACTCGCTTTCTTAATTTAATTACTACAGAATTCGCAATTTAATTATTACAGAATTCGCAGGCGAATATTTTTTTAGGGTCTAAAGCTTATGTTCTTACAAAATATTACAATTTGATCCCGCATTAGAGGTTTTTTCTGATTGTATTCAAACAATAAAGACATAAAATTGTGTTACAGGTAATGATTTGCTGGTTAAATTTGGACTTGACTATCCTGGATAAATAGGATACATTTTTGCTAGGTTCATATCAGCACAAAATGGGGTACACCACCGAAAGGGTGTAATTCTGTTTTGTGCTTTTTTGTTTGGAAAGGAAGATGAGAATGAAAGTAAACGGCAAATTGATCGTTTTAGAGGAGAAGCAGAGTTTGTCGGATTTTTTGCAAGCCAACCGCTATGATATCAGGATTATCGCGGTTGAACGCAATGGAGAAATTGTTCCCAAGTCAACTTACAAAGATATTATGCTGACGGATGAGGATACGCTGGAAATTGTAAACTTCGTCGGAGGAGGTTGATCATGAATTTATGCGTAAATGGGCAAAACAAGGAATTAGATTGTCAGACTGCCTTTGAGGTAAGGAAACAGATTGGAAACCCGACCGACATTGTTATTCTAAACGGCTTTCAGATCGATGAGGATTGCCCTGTAACCCAAAATGATACGGTAAACATCATACCCAAGGGGATCATGCCAAAAAGAGAAGACCTTGAAAGCATGATGATGGCCAGGCATACCCCTCATGTTCATGAAAAGGTGAAAAAGGGCAGGGTGGCAATTGCCGGGCTTGGCGGGCTCGGATCCAATATCGCTGTTATGCTGGCCAGAATCGGTGTGGGACAGCTGCTTTTAGTGGATTTTGATATGGTTGAACCGAGTAACTTAAACCGCCAGAGTTATTCCATAATCCATCTGGGGATGCCGAAAACTGCCGCTTTAAAAAAACAGATCGAAGAAATAAACCCCTTTATCAAGGTGAAAGTTCAGACTATCCGCGTAACGGAAAAAAATATTCGGGAACTCTTTAGCGGGTATGACATTATTTGTGAAGCATTTGACAAACCTGAAGCAAAATCCATGCTGGTGAATACCGCCTTAACGCAGCTGCCTGAGACGAAGATTGTTGCAGCTTCCGGGATGGCCGGGTTTGACAGCTCCAACCGGATTAAGACAGTAAACCCAATGAAGAATTTATATCTGTGCGGGGATTTGGAGACCGGGGCTGGAGTTGGAAGGGGTCTTATGGCACCAAGAGTTCAGATTTGTGCCGGACATCAGGCCAACATGGTTTTGCGTTTATTAATTGGAATGGAAGAAGTATGAGAGGAGATAAAACAATGAATGATCCATTAATGATTGGCGGGCATACGTTTCAATCAAGATTTATCTTAGGCTCGGGAAAGTTTACACTGGAAATCGTGAAAGCGGTTGTTGAAAATGGTGGGGCAGAAATGGTAACTTTGGCACTGAGACGTGCGAACCTGGGCGGAGAAGAGAATATCCTCGATTATATTCCCAAGGGCATTACCTTATTGCCGAATACTTCCGGAGCAAGAAATGCTGAGGAAGCGGTAAGAATTGCCCGGTTGGCGAGGGAAATGGAATGCGGCGATTTTGTAAAAGTAGAGGTCATTCGTGATTCCAAGTATCTTTTGCCGGATAATGATGAAACCATTAAAGCAACGGAAATCCTGGCCAAAGAAGGCTTTATTGTAATGCCTTATATGTATCCGGATCTATATACAGCCAGAGCCTTGGTTGACGCCGGAGCAGCTGCGGTTATGCCCTTGGCTGCTCCCATCGGGAGTAACAAGGGTCTAAGTACAAGGGATTTTATTCAAATCCTGGTGGACGAGATCGACTTGCCAATCATTGTCGATGCCGGCATAGGACGTCCCTCTCAAGCCTGTGAAGCCATGGAAATGGGCGTCGATGCTATTATGTGCAATACCGCAGTCGCTACGGCAGGAAATGTAGCCCTTATGGCCAAATCATTTAAACAGGCCATTGAGGCAGGCCGCGGAGCCTATCTGGCAGGGCCCGGAAGAGTGCTACAAAACCGGGCTGAGGCCTCCAGTCCTTTGACCGGCTTTTTGGAGGATTAATCATGGCAATCAATAAACTCAACCACATGGATTATATGGATGGTATGGAAGCGATTGATTCCAATATCATGGACAAAGTGTTGTATTACGCAGAGGCTTTTGATTACCGGCGGTATACCCGTCAGGATGTGATTGGAGCACTGGCAAAGGATCTGCTTTCCATAGAAGATTATGCCGCGATTTTATCTCCTGCGGCAATCCCTTTCCTTGAAGAGATGGCCCGCAAGGCGAAACTGGAAACAGCAAAGCATTTTGGCAATTCGGTTTGTTTGTTTACCCCTTTATATATTGCTAATTATTGTGAAAACCATTGTGTCTACTGCGGTTTTAACTGTACCAATCAAATTCGGAGGGGAAAACTGACTCTGCAGGAAATTGAAGAAGAGCTTCAGGCGATCGCGTCCACAGGGTTGAAAGAAATTTTGCTTTTAACGGGGGAATCCCGCAAAAAGTCAGGGGTAGAGTATATCGGGGAAGCAGTCAAGTTAGCAGCGAAATATTTTTCAACCGTCGGTATTGAGATCTATCCGCTTAATACACAGGAATATGCTTATTTGCATGACTGCGGGGCAGACTTTGTTTCTGTTTATCAGGAAACATATAACCCCAACAAATATGAACAAGTCCATGTAAGAGGTCCCAAAAGGATTTATCCCTACCGTTTCAATGCCCAGGAACGCGCTCTCCTTGGGGGAATGCGGGGTGTTGCTTTCGGGGCCCTGTTGGGATTGGATGATTATCGTAAAGACGCGTTTGCAGCCGGTTTGCATGCGTATCTGATCCAAAAGAAGTACCCGCATGCCGAAATTTCTTTTTCCACCCCGCGCTTAAGACCTTACATTAACAATGCGGAGAATAATCCTCATGATGTTCATGAAAAACAGCTTTTGCAGGTTATGCTTGCGTATCGTTTATTCATGCCTTATGCAGGGATTACGATTTCAACCAGGGAAAGAGCCGGCTTCCGTGATCATGTGATCGGTATGGCAGCCACCAAAATTTCTGCCGGAGTTCGGGTTGGGGTTGGAGGACATAATGAAGAAGAAAAAGGGGATGAGCAATTTCAAATCTCCGACCCCCGAAGTGTGCAGGAAGTGCATCAAATGATTGTAAACAGGGGGTTGCAGCCTGTCTATACCGATTATATCCGGGTTTAGGAGAACGAAGATGCTGATCTGCGTAACGAACCGAAAGTTATGTAAAGATGATTTTATCAACCGGATCAATGAAATAGCCAAAGGAAAACCTCATGCTATCCTGTTAAGGGAAAAAGATTTAGATATATCCCAATACGAAAACTTAGCGAAAAAAGTAAACGAAATCTGTGTCAAAAATCAGGTATTGCTTATTCTTAACCAAAACATTCAAACCGCCGCAAAGCTGGAGCTTCCATTAATCCATTTATCTATGCCGGATTTACGGAAATACAAAAAGGAAATAAAAATGTTTTCCGGGATAGGCGCTTCGGTTCATTCCGTTCATGAAGCGAAAGAAGCCCACGAATTGGGAGCTACCTATTTAATAGCCGGACACGTCTTTTCAACGGAATGTAAAAAAGGAGTCCCGCCAAGGGGACTCACTTTTATCCAGGAAGTATCTAAAGCAGTTACTGTTCCCGTATTCGGGATTGGCGGAATAACAAAGCATAACTTTCGGGATGTTCTAGATTCCGGGGCCAGGGGAGTCTGTACCATGAGTGAAGCAATGACTTGTATGAAACCGGCGGAACTTGCAGACAGTTTTATCAGGCGCTGAACCCTACTGCAAAACCTTCATCTATGACCTCCTTAAAACAGTCATTAAAAAAAATCTGCTAAATATCAATTCATTTATGAATCGATTTTACTTAACTTTCTATAAAGCGTACTTCTGGCCATCCCTAATTCTTCAGCTACCAAGCTTTTATTCCCCTTATATTTGAACATAAGATATTTAATCATGTCCTTTTCTTGTTGTTCATAACTGTCGTAAAAGTTAATGTCCTGAACAATCGGCATGTTGTTCTGTGGACTTTTATGGAATGTGTCGCCGGAATAATTTAACCGAATGTCCTTAGGTAAATCTTCAATGGTTATAACCCCGGACTTTGCAAGATTGACGCTAAATTCTATTACGTTGCGCAGTTCTCTGACATTACCGGGCCAGGAATACTGCTCCAGCAGCCGTAAGGCCTCGGGAGAAACGGCATAAACATCTTTGTTAAATGATCTGGAAAAAGAACTTAAAAAATAATTAATCAATATTGGAATATCATCTTTGCGATTTCTTAAGGAAAGGAGTTCCAGTTTTATGACATTTAATCTGTAATAGAGGTCAAGTCTAAATTTCTTTTCCTGCACATATTCAGATAAATTACGATTTGTAGCAGCAATGATACGAACATCGCACTCAGTTGTTTTTGTGCTTCCTAAACGGGTAACCTTATGCTCTTCTAAAACCCTTAAAAGAACAGACTGCATATCTAAGGGCATTTCGGCAATCTCATCAAGAAAAAGCGTTCCGCAGTTAGCAAGTTCAAACTTTCCGGCAGAACCGCCTTTTTTCGCGCCCGTGAAAGCGCCTTCAACATAACCGAAAAGTTCACTTCCGATTAATTCTTTGGGAATAGCAGCACAGTTCAGTGCAATAAAAGGATACTTTCTTCGTGGACTTTCATTATGGATTGCCTGAGCGAAAAGCTCCTTGCCTGTGCCGCTTTCACCGAAAAGCAATATGTTGCTTGGACTTTGCGCTGCTTGTTTGGCCAGAGCTTTGAGTGACAGAAAATCAGGACTATTTCCAATTAAATCATCAAAAGAATAGTGTGCATTATCATTTACGAGATTACCGAGATATTTGGTAATTCTTTTTTTGTTAACCAGTGTAATGACCATTCCAATACAACTATTATTCTTGATAATAGGGGTAGAGTCCATGAGATAATCTTTTGGTCCTGAAGTCGGACGCTGAAAACTTATGTCTACCATAGATAATGGTTTCTGAGTTTTTAATGAAGATAAAGACATTTTAAGTTCAGGAAAAACGTTGCTAAGCGATTTTCCAAGACAATGCTGAGAATTAACATTTAATGTATTTGTTAAAGCTTCATTGATGTCCAGGATTATTCCATTCGCATCAACAATGAGAAACAGCGATTGATTATTTTGGATGTTCAGGTTTATAATTTCGTTTTTAATAGAGATGTCTTCCGGATCAACATAACTCATATGAAATAACTCTGAAGAATATATATAATCTAAAACAGAAATGGTTAAAGCATGATAATTGCTTAGAGGAAGGATAAAAACCTGGATAAGTTCAGTATTCAGGTATCTGATTTCAGCTGAGAAGGCAACGCTGACATATTCCGTCAAAGCTTCGCAATAGTGTTCTTCTCCTATTACACATTCAAGACCCTGTTGTTGACTTGCTAATACTGCAGCGTTTGTTCCCATTAATGATTCTGAAAAGGTAGTTCCGAATTTTATGCCTTTGCTTTTCAATTCCTTTAATAATCTTTGGTTCCCGGCCTTATTAAAAACCGACATATTCGTATCGAGATAAAAAATGGCTGCTCCGATTTGATCTATCAGATCATTTTTTTTATTATAATAATTAAGATTCCTTTCTAACCGGTAACGGGTGATATCATTAATCCGGTCTAAAGTTTTACGGTCAATACATTCGGATGGGAAGCTTTTGATGTTAATATTTATATTATTATTTCGAGAACGAAGCCAAGAATCTAAAACAGGTTTATATATTTCTTTATCATTAATTTGATCTCCGCAGATTAAAGCCTGTTTATACTTATTAATGGTTTCCTGGTTGCATACTCTCATAAAGATCAGCCTCTTTTCAGAAATATGTAGCGTTCTGTTGCATTCTGTGTTAATGTTTACATTATTGTAGCATAGTGAAAAATTTTTTTATATAAGATTATTAATCATGATATCATTAGACTCATACCGTACATGTTTTATACGTTGGCATGAATATTGCTAAGAATCATTTATAGAAAAGTCTATTCAAGGAATTTCTGTTCAGGAGGATTGTATGATTCAACAATTGTTACCAGACCTTTATCGTATTCCTGTTCCACTGCCTAAGAATCCGTTAAAAGAAATAAATACTTATTTAATTCGTGGCGAAAGAGATTTTCTGATTGATACAGGTTTTGACTTAGATATTTGTGAACAGGCCTTACTGGAAGCCTTTGAACAATTAGGCGTAAATAAGGATAAACTGGATATTTGTCTTACCCATTTTCATTCAGATCATATTGGTCTTGTTAGAAGATTAGCAAAGGAAGAAACTGTAATATGGAGCGGGAAAATACCTTGGGAAACCTTAACCGGATGGGAAGATAGAGAAAAAGACTGGATAAAAGAAGAGAAAAGATTTGCTGTATATGGATTGAATGCGAATGAAGAAGAATGGAGATTCTCACAGCGGCCGGAATTTAACTTGGGCTGGAAAAAATTGCACGAACGTTTTCAAATACTTCAAGAAGGACAATTTTTGCATGTTGGTGACTATGCCCTACAATGTGTAGAAACCGACGGACACTGCAAGGGGCATATCTGTCTGTATGAGCCATCCAAAAAAATATTGTTTTCAGGAGATCATATTTTAGGCAATATTTCTCCCAATATCACTTGTTATCATCTTGGGGAGATGAGCTCCCTAAACCAGTTTTTAAAAAGTTTGGACAAGATAGCAGGTATGGATGTGGAACTGGTTTTGCCCGGACATCGTCAAATACTTACAAATTGTGCGGAAAGGATAAAAGAATTAAAGCTTCATCACCAAAATCGATTGATTGAAGTCATGTCAATTCTAAAGGAAGGACCTCGAACAGGTGTAGAGATTGCGGGTCAAATGTCCTGGGCAATGTCATATACGGTTTGGGATGAAATTTCCCCTGTACAAAAATTCTTCTCATTAGGGGAAGCCTTGGCCCATGTGAATTATCTTGTTGAAAAAGGATTTGTGAAAACAAAAAATATTAATGAAGTAATCTATTTCTATTATGAGAAGGATTTTGACTGTATAATCCAGAACTAAAAAAATAAAAAAGATAAGATATATTGCAGGGTTGCCTGCGGCGAAAATGGCGGTTTTTTAAAATACAATATTTTTTCCGAAGCAGCAGGCTTCTGCTGCTTGTTTTTTTATCATCTTTTATTTTTTAGATGGTGATACGAAAAGATAAAACCAATGTTTTTGGCCTATCTTCAAAAACATTGGTTTTAAAAATTGATTTCACAGATTGGTAAGATTAAAATACCCGTTTTGCGCCCAAATAGATTGATTTCCAGTAAGGACCAAAGGTATAAATTGTTACTCCTTTGGAACTCGACGCATTGATAAACTGGCTATTTCCAATATAAATGCCGTCGTGGTCAACAATTCCGTTATTCGCTATAGAGAAGAAGACTACATCGCCAGGCTGTAAATCCGTGAAGTTTACCGGTGTTCCGAAGGCGTATTGATCACGGGAAATCCTGGGCAGGGTGATGCCGTTTTGGGCAAAAACATACTGAACAAAACCTGAGCAGTCGAATCCGGTAGCAGGGGAATTTCCGCCCCAGTGATAAGGAACCCCGATGTATTTTTCTGCTGTGGCAATAATCGCATTGGCTTTGTCGGTATGCAGCTTCGTTGTGTAAGCGTTGGTTAAGGCATTGGCGGTAATGGGGCCGACTATGCCATCTGCCTTAAGGGATTTTGCAGTTTGAAAATTAATAACCCCCGCTTGTGTCTTAGTCCCGAAGATACCGTCTGCGGCACCAACATTATACCCGAGATAATTTAATTCAGTTTGTAACTGGACAACGTCCGGACCTGTCGATCCTAATTTCAGCAAAGTGTCTCCAAGTGCGGCCTGGGCAGTTTGAGCTAAACCAAAAACAAAAAAGACGGAAAGCACGAACAGGACAGTAAGTTTTTTCTGCATTGAACTCTCCTTTCAAAAAAACAAAAATTTTTATTGTTTATGAATAACTTATTATATAGAGATGAATTATAGCTCGTCTAGAGATAAAATTATTCCAATCTTGCAGGAAGAATATAACCTAAACAGCACTAAATACAAAACATTTAATAAATTTGATAATTTTACTAAAAAAATTCCCTTACTTAGTTACTAATAAGTAAGGGAATTTAGAAATTGATATTTAATCAGTTATATCCTGCGTAAACCTTTAAGGTTATTAGACAAAACTAATTATATCGCCGCGCGCCAAGATAGCGGGAAGAGTAATAACCGTCGCTAAGACTGGTTATGGTAACATCCAAACGGGGGTTATCGGCATGAACAAAACGTCCTCCGCCAATATAAATGCCTACATGGGATGCGCCTTTGGCATACGTTGTGAAGAATACCAAATCCCCGGGCCGGAGCTCACTCCTGCTTACAGCTGTTCCTGAAGCGAATTGGGCGAAGGATGTCCGGGGAAGGGTTATACCTGAATGAGCAAAGACATACTTGGTATACCCTGAACAATCAAACCCGGTTTTGGACATTCCTCCAAAAACGTAAGGGGTTCCCACTAAACTTTTGGCGAATTCGACCAGGCTTGAAGAATCCGCGCTTCCCTGAGAGCTTTCACTGCCGCTGTCCGCGCTTGATCCCCTTGAAGCCACTTCAATTGTTCTTGAGGGGCCTTTGGCAATGACTTGCGTAACAGCCGCGGTGAGAATCTGCTCGTTTACAACCTGTTTTTTTACGTCAACGCCATTTTTTTGCTCGTAAGAGTAATTTACTAATTTTGAACCGTTACTTCCTTCGGTGACCACTTTTTTCTGACCGGCTCCCAGACCGGAATCAACGCGGGTGACCGTGTCATAGGGGATGGTTTCTGTTTGAGAAAATGTTCCCGAACTGATTACAGTCAGATATGGGGTTACACTGACCAGTTTAATTATTTGTCCTGGTTCCAGTTTTGAATCTTCTGTGGCTCCCGGATTACCTGCCAATACTTCCTTTGTCTGCATGTCCGATTTACGGGCAATCAGCCACCAGGAGTCATTGGCTTGGACAGTGTAATCCTTGGAAGTTGTCTTTCCGGCAATGAGCATTTGTAAGACTTGCTCCGGCTGTTGAATTTGAGAAAGCGGAACTTCAGTTTTTTGACTGGTAACTTTTTCGGAAAAAGCAACGGAAGCAACTTGATTTTGTTCACTCGGTTTGGTGTAATAATCCTGATACTCTTTAAGGATTTGGTCTACAGCCTCTTGTGTGGGCAGATAAGCTATAATTGAGCCGTCAATTTCTAACGTATAGGCTTCTTTGACGCTTCCTCCCGCCATAGGAGAATTCGCTGTGTTGACCGCTTTGGCAGGGCTTGAAGAAAAAGCGTAAATTGTTCCTGATAGTAATAACATCAATACCAGTAAACAACCGAGAACCGGCGGTGAACTCCAGGATATCTTTTTAAGGCAGCCCTGGATAAACAAGCCGGTTCGTTTTAGTTTTTGAGGCAGATTCATATTCTTTTCACCTTTCTTAAGCTTACGAGGTTAGTTGACGGATTCGGGCAAAAAGGTTAAGCCCTACGCGAAAGAATCGCGATTCACCCCATAAAAAAGAGTCCCCCGCTCTAGATAACACTAGATTCAGCTTTATTTTGTGTCTTATATCTTATTCGACGGCGAGTCTAAATGTCCTGTTACATGGAAATGGAAATTAATCCTTTAAGGTAATTTCACCGTCATAAGTTGTGATGATTTTATATAAATCCGGCCGGCGATCCCTGAAGATCCCCCACCCAAGTCTCTGTTTTTCCAGTTCGTCCAGCTCAAATTCCGCTACGAGAACGGTTTCTTCCGTACGAGCGGCCTCGGCAACTTTATTGCCTAATGGACCGGCAATGAAGGACGAACCGTAGAAAGTGATTCTGGAATCTTCATCTTCCTCAATTCCTACCCGGTTGGAAGCCACGACCGGAATCAAGTTGGCCGCCGCATGTCCCAACATGCATGTCTGCCAGTGATCTTTGGAATCAACGGATTGGTCTTGCGGCTCAGAGCCTATGGCCGTAGGGTAAAAGAGGATTTCCGCACCCATTAAAGCCATACATCTGGCGGCTTCCGGATACCATTGGTCCCAGCAGACCCCAACACCGATTTTGGCATAACGGGTATTCCAGACCCGAAACCCCGTATCCCCAGGGTTAAAATAAAATTTTTCTTCATAGCCGGGGCCGTCGGGAATGTGGCTTTTCCGGTATTTCCCCAAGACTTCTCCATTTGCATCGATCACGGCAATCGAATTATAACGGGCATTATTCTTTTTTTCGTAAAAACTGATCGGGAGTACTACTTGAAGCTCTTTAGCCACATTTTTAAAATGATTGACCGCTTTATTATGTTCAAGCTCGGTGGCATAAACGTAAAAATCAGGTTTTTCCTTTTGACAGAAATACGGCGTCTCAAAAAGTTCCTGCAAAAGAATAATCTGAGCTCCTTTGCCTGCAGCTTCTCTTACCAGGGAATCCGCTTTGGCAATATTTTCTTTGATGCTGCAAGAACAGCTCATTTGAGTTGCCGCTACTTTAATCTTTCTCATTTTTACCTCCCGCTTTTTTTAATGGTTAGGGAATGAAAGACCAATGGATTTTTTTGCCCTTAAAGGCTGGGAGCAGCCGCCGGCATCTGTTGAGTGGTGCAGTGAACATTGCCGCCTTCCCGGATAATTGCCATCCCATTCACGGTACGGATCCGCCTGTCAGGGAAAGTCTTATGTAAAACCTCTATGGCTAAATGGTCCGTTTCTGCAGCCTTGCCGCCGAAAACCGGCAAAATAATTCCCCTGTTAACAAAATAAAAGTTAAGATAGCTTAGCGTCAGTCGTTTGCCCTGATAGTGATTTTTTGGAGGCTGCTTAATGGGGATGATCTCTAATTTTCTGCCTGAAGCGTCAGTTGCATGCTGTAAAATCTCTACATTTTTACGGGTTATCCGATAATTCTCATCATCGGGATCATCACAAACCTGAAGCAGGATTTTGCCCGGGGCCGCGAAACAAGCGATATTATCCACATGCCCGTCTGTTTCATCCCCGTACAAACCGTTTTCCAGCCAGACAATTTTTTTTATATTAATATACTTTTTTAATTCATCTTCAATTTGTTCTCTCGTCAGCTGCCGGTTGCGGTTAGGGTTTAACAGGCACTCTTCCGTGGTAATCATTGTGCCTTCCCCGTCTACATGGATGGAACCTCCTTCCATGATCAAGGGAGCGTCAAACCGTTTAAGTCCGAAATCTTTTAGGATTTCAGAAGCAACCCGATCGTCCAAATCCCAAGGAGTGTATTTTCCCCCCCAAGCATTAAAACGCCAATTGATTCCCGCAACCTCCCCTTGATCATTAATCACAAAGGTTGGTCCGTTATCCCTAAGCCAGGCATCATTGTGCTCAATAGCAAGCAGTTGTATTTGAGGCTCCTTGGACAAAGCAGAAAGCTTTTTCAAATCCGCTGAATTGGCAATCACGGTAACCGGTTCAAATTCAGCGATGGCCTGAATGATCTCGGTATATCCGCTGCAAACAGCGTCGTAGTCTTCCGGATAACACATGGATGCCTGAACAGGCCAGGAAATAAAGGTTCTCGAATGCGGTCCCCATTCCGCCGGCATTTTATAACTTAAATCTCTGGGATACATATTTTCTTTCCTTCCCTAACAAAATCGGTTAAATAGAATAAAAGATGATTTATATTTTATGGTAACTCACATGATTTTACAAGTTAAGATCCAAACAATGGAAATAATCCAAGCATTTTTTGTTTTTGAAGAATCATGTTGCGTTCATTATTATTAGTGCTATACTTTTATAGTATTTGTCTGTTAAAAAGATCTAAAGGCTTAAACCACACAATTTGGAAAGAAAAGAGATGTCAGATGCAAAATTCTAGATATAAATGGATTGCTTTATCAAACACCTCATTAGGCGTTTTTATGGCAACATTAAATGCTAACATTGTGATGATCTCTCTTCCCGCTATTTTCAGGGGGATAGAGATCAATCCAATGGAACCGGGCAGTTCTGTATATCTGCTTTGGCTTTTGATGGGCTACACCGTGGTGACCGCGACACTTTTGGTTTCATTTGGCCGGATATCAGATATTTTTGGTCGGGCGAGATTGTATAACCTGGGTTTTGCAATCTTCACAGTTACCTCCATTTTGCTGGTTTTTACCCCGGGAAAAGGAAATGCCGGGGCAGTTGAACTGGTCATATTAAGACTTTTACAGGGAATTGGGGCCGGATTCCTGTTTTCCAACAGTACGGCTATCCTTACCGATGCTTTTCCTCCCGCCCAGCGGGGTATGGCCATGGGCCTTAACCAAATCTTTGCAATTGGGGGTTCTCTCGTTGGATTGATTGCCGGGGGACTGCTGGCCGATTTGCATTGGCGTCTCGTTTTTCTGGTCAGTGTACCGGTAGGTTTGGTCGGTACGATTTGGGCTTACCTGAAATTGCGAGAGACCGGTACTCTCCTGAAAAATGAAAAAATAGACTGGTTGGGTAATTGTACGTTTGCAGTAGGATTAACCGTTCTTCTTTTAGCGCTGACCTCTGGAATTATGCCCTACGGCCAGGCGAAAATGGGTTGGGGCAACCCGATGGTAATTGCGGGTATTATCACGGGAATTATTTTGTTAGGGTCGTTTATTCATGTCGAACTTCGTACGGAAATGCCAATGTTTCGACTTGAATTGTTTAAGATTAGAGCTTTTGCAGCAGGAAATCTCAGCTTGTTTTTATCATCGATTGCCCGCGGCGGGCTGCAATTCACGTTGATAATCTGGCTGCAAGGCATTTGGCTGCCGCTTCATGGCTATAGTTTTGAAGAAACCCCTTTGTGGGCGGGAATCTATATGCTGCCCATGATGCTAGGATTCTTTTTAATGGGTCCCATAAGCGGATATTTATCGGACCGTTTCGGAGCTCGCGGGTTTGCGACTGTAGGGATGCTCCTGTCGGCTTTATCTTTTGTACTTTTCACTTTTCTGCCGGCCGATTTTAGTTATCTCCCGTTTGTTATTATTTTACTGATAGCCGGAATTGGAATGGGGATGTTTGCAGCACCCAATACTACGGCTATTATGAACTCCGTCCCGCCAGAGCACCGAGGGGCTTCTTCCGGGATGAGGGCAACCCTGCAAAATACGGGTACAGCCTTTAGTATGACATTATATTTTAGCATTTTGATTATTGGGTTGACCCAACATTTACCGACTGCAATGTATCAAGGACTTGTCAATGCCGGTGTACCTTCCGCAGTAGCTCATCAGGTGGCCAATTTACCTCCGACAGGGGCTTTGTTTGCCGCCTTCTTAGGCTATAATCCAATGGCGCAGCTTTTACCGGCTGCAGTTCTTCAACAGTTGCCTCCGGCAAGCCAGCAGCTCATTCTGGGAAAGGTATTTTTTCCGGAATTAATCGCGCCGGCTGTGATGTCCAGTTTGCACATTGCTTTTTACATTTCAGTGGTGTTGTCACTCATTGCGGCAATTGCATCATTTTTGCGGGGCAAGAAAACTTTACCTCTCCACTGATATTATGTTAACAACTCATACATTATAAATGAATTGTATTATAAACCTCACAAAAGCCTTGAATCTAAGGCTTTTTCTTTTATTTTTGGAACATGGAATCATATTTTTTTTGAATTATATTTTTCAACTTTTTTTCAGGTCTGAATAAGAAAACATTCAGTTAACACTAAGGGATGATTCAGCTAATAACGTTATACTGATAATAAATTTCAAAGTAAAGTTTCATAGTCATAAGAAAAAAAGCTTTTTCCAAGACTCGCCTTATACATTGCAAAGGAGATGAAGTGAAAGAGATGAAGAAGATACGAGAAAACATAGCTCTTGCTGCGATTATGATCTTATCCGCAGTCTTAAACTTTACCAACTTATATATAGAAGGTTATTCCAATCAGTATTACGCAGCCGGTGTCAAGAGCATGACTCAAAGTTTCAAAAACTTCTTTTTCGTAGCGTTGGATCCAGCCGGCTTTGTCACGGTTGACAAACCTCCTTTGGGTTTTTGGATGCAGGCCATTTCGGCTAAAATTTTCGGTTTCAGCGGCTGGAGTATTCTTTTCCCTCAAGCCTTAGCCGGAGTAGTATCGGTTGGATTACTCTTTTTTCTCGTCAAAAGGTCATTTGGAAGTAAAGCAGGACTGTTATCGGCTTTATTCCTAGCGATAACCCCTGTGTTTGTAGCGGTCAGCAGAAACAACACGGTGGATAACCAGTTGGTTCTGGCACTTCTGCTGGCGTGTTGGGCGCTTCTCATTGCGGCAGAAAAGGGCAAACTCAGATACCTTATCCTTTGTATGGTTTTTATCGGATTGGGCTTTAATATTAAGATGCTGCAGGCGTATATGATTTTGCCTGCGGTATATATCTTATATTTGTTTTCCAGTTCCATTTCATTCAGAAAAAGAATGATTCATTTGATTGCCGGTACGATGATTTTACTCCTGGTTTCTTTTTCATGGGCAATTGTTGTAGATTCCATCCCCTCAACCGACCGCCCCTATGTAGGGAGCAGCAATGATAATACGGTTATGGGGCTGATCTTAGGGCATAATGGAGCGGAAAGGCTGGGAGGCATATTCGGTATTTTTAAAACCGGTGTACCCCAAAATCGTGTTGATGACAGAAACAATAGGCCATCCGAAACGGATAATACAGGAATAAATAATCCAACCGAATCAGGGATGCAGCCGGGTTTTCCAAATGATTACGGGCGGGGGCAAAATCCTCCCGGAAACACGATGCAGCCGCCCTCCGGCGGGGGACCTGGCGGAGGGTTTGGTGGCGGAGACGGGGGAGGATTATCCGGAACGTTCGGAAACCAGACTCCGGCCGGAATTACCAGACTGTTTTCCAAGAATGTTCTTTCCGATCAGATCGTCTGGTTTATTCCTCTGGCAGTGTTAGGATTCATAGCTGCTGCACTCAGAGAAAAATTAAGATTTCGTTTGGATAACAAGAGAAAGCAGGCATTGATCTTATGGCTGATGTGGTTTTTACCCGAATTTGTTTATTTCAGTTTTAATACCGGTTTGTTTCATTCTTATTATTTGACAATGATGGCGCCGCCCATTTCGGCCTTAGCCGGAATCGGATTAATATCCATGTGGGAAATGTACAAAGAAGGCGGGTGGGAATCTTGGCTGCTGCCGCTGGCTCTTATAGCCAATGGCGCTGTTCAAATGCTGATGCTGACGTATTTCTATAATTCATCCTATATCGTAAAAATGTTAATGGTTTTGCTTGTTGTGTTCTGTTTTGGTTCTGCTATTGCATTGTCCTTCTTACAAGGGAGACCAAAGGAAAGATCACTCTATAATCTAAAAAATGAAGACATTCTGCCGGGCAGGCTGAGGATGAAAAAGATCTTTATTTCTCTGGCCTTAGCAGGACTGATGGCCGCCCCTGCAGCCGGTTCTGCGGCAGCGATGTTCACGGCGGTGAGTTCTACCTTCCCAGGTGCCGGTCTGGAATTGTTATCTGCCCAACAAGGCGGGAAGCAGGGACAGAATATGCCTCAGGATAACAACAGAAGCAGCAGTACCTCAGACCTGATTTCTTTTCTGAATAACAATCCGGTCGACGGAAAAGGTCAGATTGTTGTAAGTTCTGCGAATACTGCTGAAAGTCTGATCTTGCAATCCGATATTTACGTAGGATCACTCAGCGGCTTTATGGGAAACGAAAAGGTGATGAGCCTGGAACAATTCCAAAAGAAGGTCCAAAGCGGGGAAATCCGTTATGTATTAGCTGAAGGAGGGAATAACAGGGGTGGTTCCGGCAGTGAGATCATGTCTTGGGTAAAAGAAAACGGGCAGCTTGTTTTGTCCGGTCAGGTATACGACCTGATCAGTTATACAAAGAATTAACATTTTAAATCCACCGCATGTTAATATTTACTGTTGGATGTTCCTCAAGACTATCGTTCAGTATTTTATTCTTCCGGGATGAGTTATTTTTAAGATGTCCGGCATAATGCTGCAGCCATAGCATTTGAAATTCTTTATCAAGCTGAAAGTCAATTAATATTTCTAAAAGGTCTGAATCCACATGATTATTTTCTATTAAATCATAATAAGCGTTCAGTGCTTTTCCTTCCAGGGCAACCCCTATTCTGCAGATATTTATGGGGCCGGTTAATTCAACAGACTCACCGATAATACTCCCTGCAAGATTCGCTATGGTAGTCGAGATTTTAGAAATATCTATTCCGGCTTCGGTAAACCTTTGAGTAAAGAAATCAATATGTTTTTTTTCAGTTTCTATAATTTTAATTAAAGCTTTGTTTAAGACCGTATCTTCAGTGGTAGATAATTGAGACATGTAATAGTTTATCTGAAATCTTTCCAATTCATAAATTTGTTTTAATTGACTAATCATTTGTCCGGTCAATTGCAATTCCTCCTTAAACTAAAGGTTGTGATATCATTATCTTTTCTATTTTTTCAAGATTTATTTGTTTTATCCCTTTCTTCGGTACCGCCAAAGAAGTTTGGCGGTACCTGTGTTTTTGATTCGATAAACTCCTCAAAGGAGAATGATAAAGCTTATATTTTATTGTGATTGGAAGAATAATATTGAAGGATTATTTCTTGAAAGATTATTATTGAAAGATTATAATTGAAGAAATGAATTATTGTTCATTATTTCGTGATTTTGGAGATGTATAATTTGCAGTATCAGAAAACAGAAATCCTCTTAGATAACCCTCTTTCATTCTGGAAGCATTTTGACAAGGAAGAACGTGTTTTATTTTATAATCCCTTGAATAAAGAGCTTATGATCGGAGCGAAACGCTTAAAAACATTTCATAAAGGAGAAAACTTTAAAGATTATCTATTTGTATTTTCTTCAAGGACTTTTTTTCAAACCGTTAAAGATCAAAAGTGGGCAGAGTTTGGCAATGAAACGATCGCTTTTGAATATTACCTTCTTAAAAAAAATGGCAAGCAGACGCTTTTTTATTTTAAAGATCCGGTCGAGATAGAAAATCTGGAAATCAATGATTGCCGGCATACATATAAAACTTTCACAAATGATTATGAAGAGTGGAAAGAATTGTTTGCAAATGTCGCTTATGAAATTTCAGTCGGAAACGTAAATAAAGTCGTAATTTCGAGGGAAGTAAAAATTGAATGTGACACTTTGGTAAATGTAGAAAGTATATTAAAGAATCTGTTGGAGAAAAATCCGAATAGTTATGTTTTTGCTTATTGTAAAAACGAAAAGACTTTTTTAGGCGCGACTCCGGAGGTGTTGGTTCAAAAAGAAAAGGAGAATATTATCAGTTATGCTTTGGCAGGAACGATATCACGAAATGATCAAAATGATGAATACCAAAAGACGAAACTGCTGAATGATTGTAAAAATCGTTTCGAACATCAAATTGTGGTGGATTCCATAGCGAATGTAATGAAAAAATTTGCTAGTGAAGTCATAGTTGATGAAACCAAAATTCTCACTCTTAAAAATTTGCACCATCTGCAAACAAGGGTTGCGTGCAAGGATAACGCGGTTTTGCCGGAGTGGGTAACACGGTTACATCCTACTCCCGCCTTGGGTGGAAATCCGGTACATAAAGCTTTGGAAATACTCGCCAAGTATGAAAAACATGAGAGAGGATTGTATGCCGCTCCGATTGGCATCATGGATGAAAATGGGGATGGTATTTTTGTTGCCGGAATTCGGTCGGCGCTTGTTCAGGGGAATACCGTATATGCCTACTCAGGCAGTGGAATCGTCGGTAAATCGGTGTGTGAGGATGAATACCTGGAGACCAACAATAAACTAAGAACGATCATTGAAAGTCTATAACAGTGTATAAAGATATTGAAAGTTTATAAAGTAATTGAACTATGAAGATAAAGTTGGTGAAAGATTGACCAATTATATTGCGGCATTAGTCGATGAATTGTATCAATTGGGAGTGCGTGAAGTTGTCATAAGCCCTGGTTCACGCTCGACTCCCTTATCGGTCTTATTCTGCGAACACTATTTTAAAGTTTACTTAAATATTGATGAACGTTCGGCAGGTTTCTTTGCACTGGGTATAGCCAAAGAACATCAAAGACCTGTTGTTTTGGTTTGTACTTCAGGTTCTGCTGTTGCCCATTACTTTCCTGGCATAATTGAAGCTAAATATTCCAGAGTCCCGTTAATTGTATTAACCGCTGACCGTCCCCATGAACTGAGGCATGTCGGAGCGCCTCAGGCTATCGATCAAAATGATATTTATGGGCATTATGCAAATTACTATGAAGAACTGGCGTTGCCTGAAGAAAGAGAAGAAATGTACCACTATGTTCGGGTGGTCATGCAAAAGGCCTATGCCGGTGCGATGTCCAGGGGATATGGTGTTGCTCATATCAATATACCGCTGCGTGAGCCTTTAATTCCTGATTTGAACAAGCTGGATTTTTCCGTTGGACGCGCCAATGACCGGTTTGAATTATTGAATACTGAAGGGCATCTCACGATTAATGACTCAATATTTCAAAACAAGAATGGACTCATCATTTGCGGCGGGGATGCCTATGCGGACTATCACCTGGATGTACTGGAAATGGGAAAACGCTTAAAATCACCGGTATTGGCCGATCCCATCTCAAATTTTCGGAATTACGCCAATGAACTGATCGTGGATTCTTATGATGCTTTTCTCAAAAAGGATTCTGTAAAGAGAGAATTAAGACCTGAATTTATCATTCATTTCGGTCAAGTCCCGGTATCCAAGCGTTTACAGCAATTTTTGTCCATGCACCAGGATGTCTTCTATCTTCAAGTGGCGGAAACATTTGAATACCGCAATCTGGCGCTTTCTACGGATCAATTCATTGTGTCATCGCCAAAACGGTTCGCCAATTCGATTCAGGTAAAAAACAGCAATACGGCATATTTGCAGCAATGGCAATACTACCAAAAACAAATGCGTAAACATCTCAAAAAGGCTAGAGATGAAAAGGGATTGTTTGAAGGCAAATTCATTCAAATCCTGCAGGAGATGTTGCCGGAGGGCAGCCGTTTGATTGTTGCCAACAGCATGGCCATTCGGGACGTAGATTATTTCTTTGAGGCCCGCGCCCAAAATATTAAAATTTTAGGCAACAGAGGGGCAAATGGAATCGATGGTATTGTCTCCAAGGCTTTAGGGATATCCACATCCAATAAACCTACGGTTTTGTTAACAGGCGACCTGGCGTTTTACCACGATTTAAATGGGTTATTAATTGGTAGTACACATCATTTAAATATCGTGATTGTCTTATTCAACAACGAAGGGGGCGGAATTTTTAAGTATTTGCCGCAAAGCAAAGGAAAGCATTTTGATTACTTATTCCTTACTCCCCATGGGATCAATTTTTCCGGGTTAAAAACGCTCTATGGCCTGACCTATTTTCAACCACAGAATGAGGATGCATTTGTGCATGATTTTGAAGAAGCGCTCAGCTTAAAAGGAATGAAGCTGATCGAACTCAAAATCGATTTGGAGTTAAGCAAAGCCCTGCATGATCAATATACCATCTTACCGGACGATACAAAGATCCGGGAAGGCAAACGGGTTTCGGGAGAATTGGATCATGTGGATGGCCATTGAAAATGTCAAATATCACCTGGAAATAAAAGGTGAGGGAAAACCGTTTGTTTGTTTACATGGCTTTTCTGAGAATCTGAGTACCTGGGAGTTCATTAATATCGAGGGCCGTCAAATGATATTAATCGATTTGATCGGCCATGGAGAAAGCGATAAGCCTTTTTCCGGAAAGGTTTATTACTGGAAAAACGTCATCAGGCATTTGCATCAGCTCATTCAACAATTAGACCTTTATCAATACTCGCTTTTAGGCTATTCCATGGGGGGACGGATTGCCTTAGCTTACACCTTGGCTTATTCCGGGGAAATAGACAAGCTGATCCTGGAAAGCGCTTCCTATGGAGAATGCGGATTGATAAATCGGTTCAAACGACGCAGAAATGATACCATACTGGCGAAAAATATCCGGCAAAACGGGATAGAATGGTTTAACCGTTACTGGTCAGGATTAGATATTTTTGCGACGCAAACGCAGTCACCCCAGGATGTTATCAGGCAAATTCACGAAAGGCGTTTACAGAACGCGCCTCATGCCTTGGCCAATACGCTGTATGGCAGCGGACAAGGAACATTCCCGTGTTTGAAGAATCAAATCTCCGGGCTAACCATGCCCGTCCTGTATATCAACGGGGAATACGACAGGAAATACGTGCAAGCAGGTCTGGAGTTCAAAAAATTAAACCCAAATATTCACCATGAAATTATCAAAGGGGTAGGGCATAATACACATATCGAAGATCCACAGGCTTTTAGCGAGGTTTTAAAAAATTTTTTGGACTAAATTAAAAAAACTCAACATAACAACTTGAAAATGAAACTTAGTGAGAGCTGCATTTTGAAAGGGGTTAAATAAAATGACGAAGTTTCCTTGGAAAAAATTAGACCGTCAATATGAAGATGTTATTTATGAAAGCTATGACGGAATTGCCAAAATTACGATGAACCGTCCTGAAGTCCGCAACGCATTCCGTCCGAAAACGATTATCGAACTCATTGATGCTTTTACGGTAGCGCGGGAAGATGCCAACATCGGTGTCATCATTTTAACAGGCGCCAACCACGGACAAGGTCAGGATAAAGAAGCATTTTGTTCAGGTGGGGATCAAAGCGTACGCGGACATGGGGGTTACGTTGGAGACGACCGGATTCCCCGGTTAAATGTTTTGGACCTTCAGCATTTAATCCGCATTATTCCCAAACCTGTAATTGCCATGGTCAATGGGTTTGCCATAGGCGGGGGACATGTGTTGCATGTCGTTTGTGATTTAACCATCGCTTCTGAAAATGCGAAATTCGGCCAGACAGGACCAAAGGTAGGATCGTTTGATGCAGGGTATGGCAGCGGATATTTGGCGCGCATCATCGGTCATAAGAAAGCGCGAGAGATTTGGTATCTCTGCCGGCAGTATACGGCGAAGGAAGCTTTGGAAATGGGGCTCGTCAACACGGTAGTACCCTTTGAGCAATTGGAAGAAGAGACAGTAAAATGGGCCAAAGAAATTTTACAACATTCCCCTACGGCGCTAAGGTTCCTCAAGGCAGCCATGAATGCCGACACGGACGGCTTAGCCGGTTTGCAGCAATTGGCCGGAGATGCTACCTTGTTGTTTTACACAACAGATGAGGCTAAAGAAGGACGGGATGCATTTAAAGAGAAGCGCAATCCGGATTTTCAACAGTTTCCTAAATTCCCGTAACATCTTTGAACTCTCGCTTACACTGTTTACCCGGAAGTCTAAAAAATGTATACAAAAAAGGAAAAAATGAACTGGCTAAAAAAACAGTCTATCGAAAAACCAAACAAAAAATTCATTAATGATCTGACTTTCAACGAAGTATATCAGCGTGTTGCAGATCTGGCCCTCAGGTTATATCTTTTTGTCAAAAACGAAAAAAGAGTTGCACTTTTCTCAAATAACTCGGAGGATATGGCTTTATTTTTTCTTGCCTTGCAAGTTTTGCAAAGGGAAGTGCTGATGCTCAATACGCGTTTAACCGACGAAGAGATCGCCAGGCAATTAATCGCTTTAGATATCCAGGTTGTCTTTTCTCAGGACAAGAAATTTATTTCTTTTCAGGAAGTGCATCAAAGTGAAATCCACAAAGGGCATTCAACAAATAAATACACAGGTAAAAAATTAGCTGAAGCGTTTCAGCCGGAACAAATCGCCGTCATTATGAATACCAGTGCGACAACCGGTCAATTCAAATCGGTGCCTTTGCGTTGGAAACAGTTTTATGCACATGTCCAGGCCTCAAAGAAAAGTCTGGGAGTTGCTGAAAATGATAATTGGCTGATGGTATTGCCTATGTATCATATTAGCGGACTGACTATCTTAATGCGAAGTCTGTTCAATGGGACAGGAATAACGATTGTGGAAAAATTTGATGAAGAACAGGTTCTAAAGTTAATTCAGGATGCTGCCATCAATATGCTGTCCATCGTACCCACCATGTTAAACCGGATCATTGACCGGATAGAGAAGCATGATTTGCGTGTAGTCCTGGTAGGCGGTGAATTGATTCCTCAATCACTGGTTGAAAAGTCCCTGCTTAAAAGTATACCCATTCATAAAACCTATGGGATGACGGAAACAACAAGCCAGTCTGCAACTTTCTTCGTCCTTTCGTATCCTGAAAAAAAGGATTCGGTTGGGGTGCCGCTGGAAGGGGTAACGATTCAAATTCATGATCCTGATGAACAGGGGATCGGGGAAGTCCTCATTCAAAGTCCAATGGTAATGGATGGATACCTTGGACAAGAACCAATCTCCGGTTTTTTTAATACGGAAGATGTAGGGTATTTGGATCAGGACGGCTTTTTATACATACTCGACCGGCGCAAAAATATCATCATTTCCGGGGGAGAAAATATCTATCCCCAGGAAATCGAAAATATTCTCTATGCCCATCCCCAAATATCCGAATGCGCGGTAGTCGGCAGGAAAGACGCAAGATGGGGAGAAGTTCCTGTCTTATTTGTTGTTTCCTCAATGGCTGAAGAAGAAATCTTACACTATCTTGCCAAAAGAATAGCGAAATATAAGCTGCCTCAAAAAATTATTTATGTGGACGAACTTCCCAAAAATTCATCAGGCAAAATAGTGAAAAAAGATTTAGGCCAGTAAGAGGCGATGAGAATTAGAAAAGACATATGAGATGTAAATAAGAAAAGACGATATGATTTGGAGAAAAAATGCGGATTAACAGTATAGAACTGTATCATATTCAAATGCCTTTGCATTTTACCTTTAAGACAGCTCAAACCAGTTTGAACCACCGGGAGACCATTGTTATCAAAGCGGTGGATGAGCTGGGGAATACGGGTTATGGGGAAGTTGTCGCCTTTAATGAACCGTTCTATAGCGCCGAAACGCTCATGGATTCCAAATGGGTACTAATAAATGATTATATCCCCAAGCTATTGTCTGAAGAAATTAAGCATCCGTTTATGGTCCATGAATGGATGGATTTAAGCTATCCAATGGCGATCGCCGGATTGGAAAATGCGTTATTGGACCTGTATGCCAAGCGTCAACAGAAGTCGATCATGGAAGTTGTATTTTCTGAAGCAACCCATGACAGGATAGCTCCAGGCATGGTCCTGGGAGATTTGGAACCTTCCAACCTTTTGAAACAAATAGAGCATTATAGGGAAGAAGGGTATATCCGCTTTAAAATTAAAATTAAACCGGAAGATGGATTTCCAAAATTAAAATTGATCAGAGAAAGGTACCCTGACCTGAAGCTGCTGGCCGATGCCAATAAGAGCTATGAATCGGATCAGATTCATGAATTAAAAAAGTTAGATGAACTGGATTTGCTCTGTATCGAAGAACCACTGGCCTCAATGGATTTTACAGACTATCAAAAACTTCAGGAAGAAATAAAAATCCCCATCTGTCTGGATGAAAGCATTCAGACAATGGATGATTTAAAGACAGCGATTCAGTTGAAAGCTTGCAAAGTCGTCAATATCAAAGTAGGCCGCATTGGCGGAATGTATTATGCAAAGCAAATGATTGAATTGTGCAGAGAGAATCATATTCATTACTGGATCGGGAGTATGGTCGAAAGCGGTATTTCCAAGATATTGCACGTTCATTTAGCCAGCCTGAAAGATACCTATATTCCCGGAGATCTATCACCATCCCGGCGTTACTTCCCTAGAGATATTATTCATCCTGAAATTACAGTGGAAAACGGCATGATTCAAGTACCAAAAGGTTGGGGTCTGGGGGTCGAAATCGATGAAGATGCCTTAAAAGCATATACCATTGACCATGTCAGAATAGGTGGTGAATAGGATGAACATCATTGAAGGTTTAAATATCGAATATATTCATGTGGATGCTGACCGGCTTGAGGCCAAGATGAACTTAACTCCGTTTCATAGCCAAAGGTTCGGTTTTTTGCACGGAGGCGCCGTCATTGCTTTTGGGGAAACGGCTGCAGGCTATGCGTCAAATCAAATAGTAGACAAAGGTCAGGCAGCAATGGGTCAGACGATTGTTGCCAATCATATGAAATCCAAAAAGATAGAAGGCTATATCCTGGCCAAAGGAAAACTCATGCATCAGGGAAAGACATCCCATGTTTGGGGTATAGAAATGCTTGACGAAAAGGATGTCTTAATCTCATACATAACGGTCACCAATGCCATCGTTAAGTTAAGTAAAAATTAATTGGCAATTGTTGATTTAAGGGCGGATACCCCCCTGACTCTTGAATCTTCTTAGCAGAACCTGGGTTTCCACTGTCTTGATTCCCTTCAAAGTATAAAGCTTTTCATACAAAAATTTTTTTAGTTCTTCCATATTGGATACAACAAGATGTACGTGCAGTGTGCTTGGCCCTGTCATTTGATAAATGCTGATGACATCGGGTACAAGTGCAAGTTCCTCTGCGATGGTTTCCAAGTGCGCGGCTTCTACATCAATATTTAAGAACAAAGATATTTCTTTCCCCAATTTTTCTTGATTAAGTATTATTGTAAACTCTTTAATTACACCTGAATCTTCAAGCGTTTTAATTCTTTCACGGACAGAAACCCGTGAAATTCCCAGTTCTTTACCCATTTCGACGAAAGAAATACGGCTGTTTTGAAGAAGCATTTCCAGGATTTTGCGATCTATAAGATCCAACTTTCTTCATCTCCTTATCATTAAAAATAAAACCAATGAATTGCGGTTCGTTTTTCATAAGGGAATTAAAATTCCCTATTTTAGTTTCATAAAGAAATAAGACAACGATATTGACGTGGACATGCGGAATTAAAAACATAAAATTCATTAAAGTATGTATTCTGTTTGTCGAAAGACTTTGATATAATAGCATCTATCGACAATCATATTGGAGGCTTTTCAGATGCAAAATTTGTGGGATTTGTTCGCTGCTTTTTTCAGGGCGGCTAATCTGGCTTTTGGGGGAGGTCCGGCAATTATTCCCCTGGTCCAGAATGAAGTCGTCAATCATTTTCATTGGTTAACCTTACCTCAAATGGCCGACGGAATTGCAATTTCCTCAGCGCTGCCCGGTCCGATTGCAACCTTATTAGCGGGTTTTGTCGGATATCATGTTTCAGGCTGGTGGGGTGTGCTTGTCGCCTTGTTAGGGACTATTGGCCCGACAACACTGGCAGTCATTTTATTAACAAACGTTTTAATGAAACACATTAATTCCCCTGCCCTTAAAGGAATGCTTAAAGCAGTCAGACCTGTGGTTGTTGTTCTGATTGTCAAAACTTCTTTAGACATGGGCCTGAGTTCCTTTGTTAATATCTATGCGTGGATCATTGCACTTGTAACTGCAGTTGCAGTCATGAAATATAAGATTCATCCGGCTTTTCTAATTATGTTTTCAATGGTATTTGGTTTATTCGTTTTTAAATAGGAGACAGATTATGTGGAAAAAACATTTTGATCTATTAATGGCATTTGCAAGGGCTTCAAACTTGGGTTTTGGCGGGGGACCTGCGGTGGTTCCGCTTATTCAGAAAGAGGCAGTTGACCGGTACGAGTGGATGACCTGTGAAGAGTTCGCAGATGCCTTGGCGGTTGGGAATTCCCTTCCAGGACCTATCGCTACGAAATTAGCGAGTTATATCGGTTATAAGGTCGCGGGTTGGACAGGTGCACTCCTGGCATTGATCGGTACCATTCTACCTACGCTTCTGATTACTGTTTTCTTAGGTGATATTATCATGAAATACGCCAATACACCAGCGGTTTCGGCTATGCTTCAAGCGGTACGTCCTGTCGTTGTGGTGCTGATTGCACAATCTGCTTATGATTTGGGTAAAAAGGCTTTTCCGTCGAAAAGTACATGGGTAATTGGCACTGTTGCTCTTGCGACCATGTATTTACTGAATATTCACCCCGGGGTTCTTATTTTGATTGCAATAATTTTTGGTTATGCCGTCTATGGAAAAGGTTCTAAGGGTCAAAAGGAATAGGAAGGCAAAGATTAAATATAGTTTTAAGTTAAAAAAAAGGAAAAGGCCTTAGGATTTGGCCCTTTTCCCTTTGACTTTAGATAAACAATATTTTATGCCAGTGTTTCTAATGCCCGATATGAACGGGGACACTCGCTACGACAATATCTTTTCTTAATAAAAGAATGGTTTTCAAGACAAGTCCGGTTTGGTTATGCAAGAAATACTGCCACCATTTTCTCGTTACAAATTCAGGGATAAGGACAGTGATCAGTTCACTTTGACCTGTTTGAGCTTCCTGGTCATTAATAAACCCTAATAATGGATTGACAATTTCCCTGTAAGGTGACGCCAAAACAACCAGGGGAATATCAGGCTCATATTCCTGCCACTTGATTTTTAATTTTTCAACTTTTTCCTCATCCACACCTACATGGACAGCAACAATATCCGGAGATAGGGTTTTTGCATAATCAATGGTATGGGCTACAACCCTGGTCAAACTGTCAACGGGGATAATGATCTTTTGCCAGGTTGGCTTTTCCATGGATTCTCCGTGAAAAGCAAGTTCTTTAGCGATTTCGCGGTAGTGTTTATTGATTTTCATAAACACGGCCACCAAAATCGGGATTAGAATGATGACAATCCAGGCCCCGCTGGAAAATTTGGTCACTGCAATTACAACCAGGACGATGCCAGTAACGATCATGCCAATTCCATTGATAAGGGCATGATAAAACCAGCCGCTATGCTTTTGCCTGAGCCAGCGGACTACCATCCCAGCCTGGGATAAGGTGAATGATAAAAACACGCCAACTGCATAAAGGGGAAGTAAGGAGTGGACTTCACCTCTAAAAATAATAATCAATATTGAAGCAACAGTAGCTAAAACTACAATTCCATTGGAGTACACCAAACGGTCTCCCCGGGCTGCCATTCGCCTTGGCAGGAATCCATCATGACCTAAAATCGAAGTCAGAAGAGGAAATCCGGCAAAGCTGGTATTGGCTGCAAGAAACAGAATGGTAGCGGTACTTACCTGAACCAAAAAATAAAAGAAATTACGGCCAAAAACCACAGAAGCAATCTGGGATACAACCGTTTCCTCATGACTGGGGATAATATGGTAGAGGTTGGCCAAAACCGTAATTCCCCCGAACAAAATAACGATAATACAGCCCATCAGCATTAACGTAATGGCTGCATTTTTTGACTCCGGTGGTTTGAAAGCAGGGACTCCATTGCTGATCGCTTCCACTCCCGTCAACGCTGTACAGCCGGCTGAGAATGCCCTTAACAAAAGAAAAAGAGTGACTTGGACAGGTAGCCCTGTATTTGTCACTGATTCAACCGGTGGAGCCCCATACAGGATGTATTTGACAATTCCTGTACCCAGTAAGAAAAACATGCTTGCTATGAAAATGTAGGTTGGAACAGCAAGGATAGTAGCGGATTCCGTAATTCCTCTTAAGTTTAATACCGTTAAGATAATAATAAAAAGAAGTGCAATCAAAACCTTATGATTATGCATGGCGGGAAACGCCGAAGTGATAGCGGCTACCCCGGCCGCGGTACTTACAGCAACAGTAAGGATATAATCAATAATTAATGCCGCCCCGGCGATAAGACCGGTTGGCGTCCCAAGATTATCCTTGGCAACAATATAGGCTCCGCCGCCGGATGGGTAAGCATAAATGGTCTGCCGGTAAGATAATACCAATATAGCCAGTAAGGTTAAAATTCCGGCAGCAATAGGAAGAGAATAGAATAATGCCGATGTGCCTGCAAGGATTAATACCAAAATAATTTCTTCTGTGGCATAAGCAACAGAGGATAAAGCATCGGAAGAAAAAACGGCCAATGCCTTTTTCTTGCTGATACGTTCGTGTTTAAGCTGGGCGGAGTGCATCGGCTGCCCAATTAATGCGCGTTTTATAAAGCGAAACAAAGAAAAACACCTCAATATAGTTAATAGAATTTACCGGAATAATACTACTAGTGTGCCCCATTTAAACAGAAAAACCCCGAAGGGGGTTTAAAAAGACACCGTAAACTAAGGCAAGTTCACTTAATTACCTCCTTCAACGCTTGCGAGGTTAGCTGGCGGATTCGGGTCGAATGGATTAACCCTACACTTGCGTGATTCACCCCTGCTTTGTAAAGCAATTGGGTCCCCCGTTCCAAAGATTCAGCGTTTGACTCTATTTGAATATACAAATATTATCCCGATCTTTGCAAAAAGTATAGGCTGATTTTAGGCAATCCATCGGCTAAATAGCTGGATAATATTTTATCTATACGAGAAAAATTGACAAGAATCAGCAAAGCTTTTAATTTCTTTCTATATCTTGAAATTGCTCAAATAGAATTAACCTTTTAATTATGAAATAATATATGGCTAAATTCCCAGAATATTAGGAATAATGGCACTTTCGATAGTATGATGTATTCATTGCAAAAACCTGTTGACAGGTTTTGCAGGAAGGTTTATTCTTGGTTCATAATATGAATTGAGCAAAAATGCTCTCAGAAAAATTTATTTTTCTTGAGGGCATTTTTACTTTAAGTCATATTTTAAAGTAAGCAAAGGCGCTGATGATTATCAGCGCCTTTTTGACGTCCATGGAGGGCAAAGAGCGGCAAGTCCATGGAGCGGCGAACCATTTAGAAATGTACAAAAGACTAAAACAGAAAGAACTTTAGTTACGATTTCAATAAATACGATCAATTGTATAGGGGGTAAAAAAGATGTCTGCTCTAACGAAAAAAAGATTACTGTCAATTACTCTTCTGGCCGGACTGTTTATCCTGATTTTTGCGGCAGTTGCTTTGGCCGGTGATCCTTCAGGTGCCAATACAGGGGGAGTCGGTGACATCACTGCAGCTACTGCGGGACAGCCAACGATGGACGAGATCGCTGCCCAGGTCGGCAAAAACAAAATAGGTATCAACTTTGTCTGGACTTTAATCACAGGATTCATGGTTTTCTTCATGCAAGCAGGGTTTGCCCTGGTTGAAACAGGGTTTACCAGAGCAAAACATGCTGCTCACACCATGGCGATGAACCTGATGGTCTTCCTGGTAGGAGCTATCGGCTACTATATAGTCGGTTTTGCCTTACAGTTTGGCGGAGTGGGGGCTTTATCAGCGATTGGAGGGACTGCCCCTCTGAACCAGGAATTTGCGATTAATGGATGGGGGATTTTGGGTCATGCCGGTTTCTTCCTAACTTCCAACGGGGCTTACGATGTCGGCGTATTCACACTCTTCCTCTTCCAAATGGTCTTCATGGATACGGCTGTTACCATTCCTACCGGAGCTATGGCGGAACGCGTCAAATTTTCCACAGTCGTAATTACCAGCTTCTTTATTGCCATGTTTCTATACCCCATTTTTGGCAACTGGGTCTGGGGCGGCGGCTGGCTGGCACAATTAGGTTCCAAGCTGGGTTTAGGTCACGGGGTTGTTGACTTCGCCGGTTCCGGTGTGGTTCACTCTATTGGGGGCAGCGTAGCTTTAGCCGGGGCAATCATTCTTGGGCCAAGACTTGGCAAATACGGCAAAGACGGAAAAGTCAATGCTTTCCCCGGCCATGATATTCCGATGGGGATTCTTGGAACCATTATTCTCTTCTTTGGTTGGTTTGGTTTTAACCCCGGCAGTACGCTGGCTGGAACTGACCTCCGCATTTCGGTTGTTGCCGTGAACACCATGCTGGCAGGGGCTGTCGGCGGATTTGTATCCATGATGATTATGTGGCTAAAATTTAAAAAACCAGATCCGTCCATGATGTGCAACGGTGCGCTTGCCGGTCTGGTTGCAATTACTGCTCCTTCAGGGTTTGTAAATGTCAACAGTTCCGTCTTCATCGGTGCGGTAGCAGGTGTCCTGGTCGTTATAAGTGTTCTTTTTGTTGATAGTAAGCTTAAAATCGATGACCCGGTTGGAGCGATTTCTGTTCACTTTGTTAATGGTCTCTGGGGTGTTTTAGCCACCGGAATCTTTGCTGACGGGACTTACGGGGATGGACTGAATGGCGTTGCCGGCGGAGTAACCGGTTTGCTCTACGGGGATTCAGGCCAGTTTGTAGCACAGTTGATCGATATGGGAGTTATTCTGGTCTGGGGTGTTGGTTTATCCTTTATTTTCTTCAAAATACTCAAAGCCACATTGGGAATTAGAGTAAAACCGGAAGATGAACTCGCAGGTCTGGATATTCCGGAGATGGGTGTCCTGGCTTATCCGGAAACCACACTTCGCAGCAGCTCACTCGACCGGTCTTTCTAAAGACAATTAGAATATAGCTAAAGTGAGGGAATCAATATGAGAAAAATCGAATGTATTATCCGTCAAAATAAACTGGAAGACGTAAAAAATGCTTTAGGGGAATTTGGAATCAACGGGATGACGGTAACCAATGTCATCGGCTGCGGGTTACAAGGCGGGAAAACAGAATTTTACAGAGGGAATTCCTATCAAATTAACCTTTTGCCTAAAGTTAAAATCGAAGTTGTAATTCCTGATGCCAAGTTGGATCAAGTCCTTGACATTATCGTAAAAAATGCCAAAACAGGTCAAATCGGAGACGGCAAGATTTTTGTTACAGAGGTCTCAAGTGTCGTGAGGATTCGGACTGGGGAATCAGGTGAACAAGCTATCTGATAGGAAAAAATTTTTGGGGGACTGGCTCTTTGCGTTTATTCTCGTAAGAGCCAGTCCTTTTTTGCTAAAGACAGATATTATCTTCCGTTGCACCCTAACGTATACAGTTCTGCAAAGCATTATACTGTATTATTTAGAAAAAGAAGTTGAAATAAAAACAAAGGTATGATATAGTATAGCCAAATTAAAGCAAGCATATGGCAACGAGGCTATTATCTGCGGTGAAGATCACTGCGAATAATAGCCTCTTTTCTTTCCAATGTTTGACCGGCCAACAGAAGACAGAGTCATATGATTGTAACATTGAAATATTAGTATATTGTTATTAGGAGGAGAATTTCATGAATGCTACCAATTCAGGCGACATATCCTGGATGCTTACATCTTCAGCATTAGTTCTGATCATGACTCCGGCGCTTGCTTTTTTCTATGGAGGACTGGTCAAAAGAAAAAATACAATCAATACCATGATGTCATCAGCTTTTCTTCTTGGTTTGGCTGCTTTACTGTGGGTACTCGTTGGGTTCACGCTCTCTTTCAGCGGCGGAGCCGGGGGAATCATAGGGGATCTGAAATGGATCGGCATGCGTTTGACAGAAGGAGTGGATGCGACAGCCTACGCTCCGACTACTGTAACTTTCGCTATCTTTCAGATGATGTTTGCCATTATTACGCCCGCTCTTATCACCGGGGCGATTGTGGAAAGAATGCGTTTCTCCGCATTGTTCATCTTTATTGCAATATGGTCAGTCATTGTATACTATCCTTTGGCCCATATGGTTTGGGGGTCCGGCTTCCTGATGAAGTTAGGGGCTATTGATTTTGCCGGCGGTACAGTTGTTCATATCAGTTCAGGTGTAAGCGCACTGGTCACTGCACTTGTCTTAGGCAAACGTAAAAATTACGGCAGAGTGTCGTACCATCCCCATAACATTCCGTTTGTATTCCTTGGTGCAGCACTTCTGTGGTTTGGCTGGTTCGGGTTCAATGCCGGAAGCGCCGGCGCTGCTAATTCCCTTGCAGTACATGCCTTTATGACAACAAACACGGCTGCAGCAGTGGCGATGCTTTCCTGGATGCTCATTGAAAAGATTAAAAGCGGCAAACCGACATTGGTAGGCGCATCAACCGGTATTGTCATCGGCCTTGTTGCTATCACTCCCGCTGCAGGTTTCGTTCCGATCTGGGCATCAATTATCATCGGCGCACTGGTAAGTCCCATTTGCTACTTCTTCATAACCGTTGTGAAGCCAAAATTTGGTTATGACGATTCACTTGATGTTTTCGGTTGTCATGGTGTTGGCGGTATCTGGGGCGCAATTGCCACAGGAATATTTGCTATGCAAGGTTTCAACCCTGATCCCAAACTGGATGCTGTACTGTGGAACGGCCTGGTTTTCGGACAGACTGAGCTCTTTGTACGCCAGTTGGCGGCTGTAGGCATTGCGATTGTTATTGCAATCGTCGGAACTCTGATTTCTCTTGGCATTACAAAACTCTGTGTGAAAAGTCTCAGAGTATCCGAAAGAGATGAAGATATCGGACTTGATTATTCTGAACATGGTGAATCCGCATATCCGTCATTTAACGGAATGGATTGAATACAGAAGGAATAAAAGAACATGGAGGGTAGCCGTATGAAAAAAATTGAAGCCTTTATAAGGCCGGAAAAACTGGAGGATATTAAGGCAGTTCTCAAATCCCAGAATCTGAACGGTTTGAGCATAAGTCAGATTATGGGGTGCGGAAACCAGAAGGGATGGAAAGAGTATGTAAGAGGCTCTGAGGTCGATGTCAATTTTCTTCCAAAAATCAAAATTGAACTCGTGGTTGAGACCAATCAAGTTGAGGCCATTATTGAAAAAATTGCTCTTGCTGCCAAAACTGGAGAAGTCGGCGACGGGAAAATCTTTATTTCTGATATCACTGATGCGTTGCGTATAAGAACCAATGAGAGGGGTGTAGATGCGATTAAATAATATAATTTGTTACATCAAATACTAGTCAAAGGGAACGTCTCAAAAATGTTTGAGACGTTCCTAATTTTTTTAATTTTTCTTTTTATGGCAAGGAAGTATCTTGTATTAATGATTCATTGTGAAATGATTCAATTTGGTTTAAAATAAGGAAAAATTATAAAAGAGTAATACTTACTGACCAATCATCCAATCATGTAAATAATAAAGTTTAGGTGGTGGTCTTTATGGATGAAAACCATATCAGGAATTTCTCGGAAAGGATAAACCGTGTAATTAATGAATACGACAAGACAATATCCCAACTGCTTAACGAACAGTATTTTCAGAAAACAAAGTGGTCGGACAGGCACCTGTAATTATGATGAGCCAGAACAGGCAAGCTGCCCGGGACAGGCAGGAATCGGTTATTGATTTTGCGATCAATTATAAGGCCGAAAGAGAAATTGAAGATATGCAAAGACATCTTCATAAAATCGAAACAGAAATAGGTGAAATCAAAGAACTGTTGACAAAATACAAATAATACTATTGAGAGCTTCAGCCAGATCTTCTTCTACAATTAACTTGCCCCGGGCGGTATTGATCAGAATTAGAGACTTCTTCATTTTCTCTGTATTTTTTTTTATTAATGATTCCCATTGTCTTATCTGCCAACTCTACTAAAGGATGATTCCAAAAACACCAGTCTTTACTTGCTGACCATGCTCCTTCACTGACGAGGTCACTATGTTTTTGAACACGATTACAAAATTCCAGAAGAAGGGCAAATACCATTTGAGCCACAGAGGCAGTACCATAGGTGGGAATATTAGTTACCACAATACTTTGATCCGATGCGTATTTGACATCGACTACATCATACCCGGTTGCCAATACCCCGATAAATTTCAGCTTAGGGAGTCTTTTCAAATCCTCGGCCCTAAGGGGAGTTTTATTGGTATAGATTATTTCGGCATCTTTTGCCCGTTCCCATACTAATTCTTTCGGAGTTCTATCATATACGTGGACATTGCCTAGTTTTTCTAATTCCCCCCAGGATAAATCTCCGGGGTTTAGCGTATACCCGTCGAGGACTACAATATTCACTTGCTTTTACCTCCATTCTTCGTACTTCCTATTTTACATTTTATAAGTACATAATACTAATTTCATTAAAAAAATAGAAAATATTTCTCTGGATAGAAAGGAAATAAAATGTTGATACCGAATTAATATAAACAAGTATTTACAACTATTTAATAAACATTTTTATTTAAACCTAATCTATGTAAATCCATGATCTCAAAGGAGGTTTCCCTATGCAGGAAAGCTATTACCAATGGGCTGTAAAGAAAGGAATAACACGCCGCGAATTTTTGCAATTCTGTACGGCGATGGCTGCTGTACTTGGTTTGGAAGCCAGCGCGGTTCCCAAAATCGTCAATGCTTTGGAAACAAAATCAAGATTGCCGGTTATCTATCTGAATTTGCAGGAATGTACCTGTTGCAGTGAGTCTTTCCTGAGGTCTGGTCATCCTCTCGCATCCAATTTAATTCTGAACCTAATTTCTCTGGATTATATGGAAGTTCTCCAGGCGGCCGCGGGGGAACAAGCTGAAGCAGCCAAGCAGAAAACAATGAAGGACTTTAAGAATAATTACCTTTTGGTCGTGGAAGGAAGCGCATCCCTTGGAGAAGAAGGAGTTTACTGTACGGTTGGCGGAAGGACTACCGTCAGTATTCTGGAAGAAGCGGCTGAAGGGGCAATAGCTGTAATCGCTTATGGAACCTGTGCCACAGATGGCTGTGTCCAGGGAGCCAATCCAAACCCGACCAAAGCGGTTCCAATTCATCAGGTTGTTAAAAATAAGCCGGTTATTAAAGTTCCCGGGTGCCCGCCAATAGCGGAAACGATCACAGGAACAATAGTGCATTATTTGACTTTCGGAACCCTTCCTGAACTCACTCCTGATGGAAGGCCCAAGGCGTTTTATCAGCATAAAATTCATGAGAATTGCAACCGGAGAGCTTTCTTTGATATGGGATTGTTTGTGGAGGCTTTCGATGATCAAGGCGCGAAAGAAGGCTGGTGTCTCTTTAAAATGGGATGCAGAGGTCCGATGACCAACAATGCGTGTGCCCTTACAGGATGGAACGAAGGAACGAGTTATCCCATTAAATCGGGGCATCCCTGTCTGGGTTGTTCTGAAAACAAGTTTTTCGATAAGGGCTCATTCTATGCGCCATTAAGCGGAGATTTGCCGGGAGTCACCAAGGAAGGGGATAACAGTGGCTTGACGAAAGGTGTCATCGGGGTTGCAGCGGGTGCTGCTGTAGGTGCGGTCGGCGGTGCCGTAGCCAGTGCTTGGGTTCTGACAAACCGGAAAAGCAAAAAGCAGTATGTTGATGAGGAAAAATTCTACAAGGATAAAGGAATTCCAGAGGAAAAATAAAATTCTATCTCGCAGCTTGCTGTAACAAGATTTTAATTAGTGAAAGTAATCGTATTTCATTTCATTTGTGAAAGGAATGAAAAGAATGGCTACAAAAAGAATTGTTATCGATCCGGTAACGCGTATAGAGGGACACCTCCGGGTGGAAGCAGTGGTGGATGGTAAAAAGATCACGGACGCCATCAGTTCCGGCACCATATTTCGTGGAATAGAAATCATTGTCAAAAACCGCGATCCCAGAGATGTTTGGGCTTTTGTGCAAAGGATCTGCGGAGTTTGTACCCATACTCATGCCCTGGCCTCAATCCGGTCGGTTGAAGATGCTTTAAAAATAAAAATTCCCAAGAATGCCAACATCATTCGCAATATTATGTCTGCTACGCAAGATGTTCAGGACCATGCCATCCATTTCTATCATTTGCATGGTTTTGATTGGATTGATGTGGTAAGTGCCCTAAAAGCAGATCCTGCTCAGACCAGTTCTATAGCTCAATCCATTTCCGCCTGGCCCTTGTCCAGTACGAACTACTTCAAAGAAATTCAGACCAAGGTAAAAAATCTTGTAGAAAGCGGTCAACTTGGAATTTTCGCCAATGCGTACTGGGGACACCCGGCTTACCGGCTTCCACCCGAAGTCAACCTGCTGGGAGTGGCGCATTACATTGAAGCCTTAAACTGGCAGAAAGAAATTATTAAAATTCATGCGGTATTTGGCGGCAAAAACCCTCATCCTAACTATGCAGTAGGCGGAGTGCCGGCTTCTATTAACATCCAGGATAACAGTGTCATTAATATTGATCGTTTGAGTTTCGTGAAGTCCAAAATCGATGAAGCCAAGGTTTTTGTCGATCAGGTACTCATTCCGGACATTCTGGCGATTGCCGGCTTTTATAAAAATGATCTTTGGGGAGGCGGCTTAAGCAATTACATGTCTTATGGCGACCTGCCGAAGAATTCGATCAATGAACCGGAAAGCTTCATGGTTCCGCGCGGTATCGTCTTAAACAGGGATCTCACCAAGGTATACGACATCGATCTGAAAGATCCGAAACAAATTCAGGAATTTGTATCCCACTCCTGGTTCCGTTATGATGAGCCTAATACCGGACTTCATCCTTGGGACGGGAAAACGGAAGCACATTACGACGGGCCGAAGCCCCCTTATACTAATCTGGATGAAAGCAAAGGGTACAGCTGGTCTAAGAGTCCCCGCTGGCAGGGCAAATCCATGGAGGTGGGCCCGCTAGCCAGGTTTGTTGTCGCTTATGCTAAGGGAGATCAGGAAATCAAGCAGCTGGTGGATAGCTCCCTGAAGAAATTAAACCTTCCTCTGGAAGCACTTTTCTCCACTTTGGGGAGGACTTTAGCCAGGGCTCTTGAAACGCAGCATCGCGTTAATATTTTGGTAAAACTCTATGATGAACTGATTGCCAACATTAAATCCGGAGATACCGCAACATTTAACGGTGAGAAATGGGATCCTAAAACCTGGCCGGCTGAAGCCCAGGGAGTAGGTTTCTGTGAAGCGCCGAGGGGAGCACTTGGACACTGGATTAAGATTAAAAACGGGAAAGTCGATAATTATCAGGCTGTTGTGCCGACTACCTGGAACGCTTCTCCAAGAGATGCCGGTAAACAATTAGGGGCCTATGAAGCTTCTATGATTGACACTCCTCTGGCCATTCCGGACCAGCCTCTGGAAATCCTGAGAACCATCCATTCCTTTGATCCTTGTGTGGCCTGTGCTACTCATTTGCTTGATCCGCAGGGACAGGAATTGCTTACAGTCATGACCAAAAAATAATAAGGAGCATAACACTTGTTTAAACTTCAAGAGATTAAGATTTTAGGAATTGGGAACCTGGTCAGACAGGATGAAGGTGTGGGTATTCATCTCTTGCAGTCTTTAGAAGGGATTCTGCCTGATGGGATCGAACTGCTTGACGGCGGAACCGGGGGGTTAGCTCTTCTGGATTTCGTGGAGAGTGCAGGGAAGCTGATCATTTTGGATGCTGTGGATGCCGCTAAGGAACCGGGGGAAGTTATAGTCTGGCGTCAGGAACAAGTTCCGTATTTTTTGGCAGCCAAAATGTCTGTTCACCAGGTGAGCTTTGCTGAGGTTTTGAACCTGGCAAAATTCCGGGGAAATTATCCGGAGGAGATCGCCGTAGTCGGGATCCAGCCCGAGACCCTGGACTGGGGAACGGAATTGAGTGAACCGGTAAAGAATTCTCTCCAAGCTGCGGTGAAAGCGGTTTTGGGTTTACTCGAAGAATGGGGGATATCAGTTCCTTTCCAAGAATAAGTGATTGTAGACAGAGCATTAAAATTATTGAGCCGGTTTCCATAGGGGGTGCTTTAAAGCACCCCCTTTTTATAGGAAATGCTGTTAATAATCAGAGGAAAATTATGGGGAAATGTAGAATAGCTTGGAGTATCGTCTAAAAGCCGGTTCCAGTTGCTTAGAGCATCATGAAGGTGTTAAGATGCAGCGGGAAACGGCGAAACGTGACTGTAGCCAGGTGGAAGAGCGAGGAGGGTTAATGTGGATAATATTTTTAGGTTTTCTGGTGTTTCGGACACTCTTTTTATCCCGTTATACTGTCGTGCTATCGAAACGGAATCTAAAGACTCTATAATCAAGGACTTTAAAGCCAGAGATATTATCAGACAGTTAGATGCTGAGTTTGCCAAATCCAATAACAAGTTGCACAGGGCCTTGGCCAGGAAAAAGCTGTCCAAAAAACTTTCGGTGACAATACAAAATGTAGACCGAATACATACGGGACTAATGCCAGGGGCTTTAATACCGTTAACTGTAATCAATGCAGGCTAGTCTGTCCAATGAAGTTCGGTAAAGTGTGAAAAATTTGCTAAAGGGGTAGGTAAAAAATGATTATTAGGAGAGAAAGACCAGAAGTCCCATTAAACGGTTTATCAGTGTTGATTTACCCACCCCGGAAGATCCGATGAATGCGACGGTTTTCCCGGGGGTAATATATGGGGTCACATCCTTATACCCGTTTTTTTCTAAGCTGGAGCAGACGACGACATCTGTTCCGACACTGACCGTCGATATTTCCTCAAGCCGCTGGCGCAAATTCCCGCATAAATCGGCTTTGGTCAGAACAATTACCGGGATAGCCATACTGTCCCAGGCAATGGTGTTGCCAAAAATAACCCTTCATATAAAGCAGCTTCCTGGACAAAACGTTCTTAATCCATACTCAAATAGCCCACTATAGTTCATTTCATCCTCCAAATCGTGTTTTTCATTGGCAGTTAAAAAAACACAATCTAAAATTAGCATGGAGCAAAAGGAAAAATCAAGTAAAGGGGGGAACGATTTGTCTGGTGAAAACAGTCATCATCTCCATACAAAAAAGAAGCAAACAAAATGGAGAGCACTACTGATCGCCAATCTTGCCCATTTTATTCATGATGGTTTTACCGATATGCTCTATGTTTTCTTTCCAATTTGGCAGTCCCAGTGGGCCCTTTCCTTTGGGGAAGTAGGTCTGTTAAAAACCCTTGTTTCAGGGTCCATGGCGCTTTTTCAGTTGCCTTCGGGCAATATCGCAAATAGGCTGGGGCCTATCAAGCTATTAGTTATTGGGACAAGCATCACGAGTCTGGCCGTTCTGTTATTTGGCTGGGTTACTACGCCGTTCCTTTTGGGTTGTCTCATCATTATAGGTGGAACAGGATCAAGCGTGCAGCATCCTTTATCATCCTCTATAGTCTCCGATGCCTTTTCGGATATAAAAGCACGTCGCAGTGCCTTAAGCGCTTTGAATTTTATTGGAGATATTGGTAAGCTTGCATTACCTGCCGCTGCTGCTTTTCTGATCTCAGCTTTTCATTGGCAATCTGCATGCCGCTTGCTGGCATTATTTGGTCTCATCATTGTATTGATCCTTGCGTTCTTAGCCTCGGGTATCGATCTACCTGACTCCAATTTCCCTCATGGCGGGAATAAACCGGTTAAAATGAAACTCTTACTTGGTTGGAACGGATACCAGGCCTTTTGGGCACTGTCGATCATAGGAATCATCGATGGGGCGACGAGAATGGCCTTTCTCACCTTTTTTCCTTTTCTTCTATACGAGAAAGGTGCCGGTGTTACGATGGTCGGGATCGCCTTGACTCTTGTTTTCGCGGGAGGGGCAACAGGAAAGCTTGCCTGCGGAGTGCTGGCCACCAGGGTGGGGATTCTTAGATCAGTAATTCTCACAGAAAGCTTCACAGCAATTTGTGTTTTGGGGATGATTTTTCTTCCTCTTCCGGGTGCATTTCTGCTTGCCCCAATCCTTGGTATTGCGTTAAACGGTACATCTTCCGTACTTTATGGCAGTGTACCAGAACTCGTGTCTGAAAAAGAGAGATCCCAGGCTTTCTCGATTTTTTATACGGCTGTCCTGGGTTCCGGAGCTATAGCGCCTTTTATATATGGTCTGTTAAGTGATCTTGCAGGTTTGAAATCCACTGTGATGATTATTGCTTTTATGGTGTTGTTGGCCATTCCTTTGACCGTTCCCCTTAGGGGGAAATTTGAGTAATAATACTCAAAACATTCATGATCTCCCATGATCTGGTGATAGTATTCCGCTGTGATTGGCTGCAATAGGGCTCTTTCAGAAATGAATGCAGCCCCCCTTGATTACATACTTGTAATTTAAAGCACATTACAGTATAACTAAGACGTCGTCAATTTCGAGACGGACTAAAAGAAAAGAGATTATATGTAAAATGGAATTGAAAGTTATTTTATTCGTTTGTTTTTTTGTTTTCTTAGCAGGATTTATTGATTCAATCGCCGGGGGAGGAGGACTGATTTCCTTGCCGGCTTATATTGCATCGGGTATTCCGGTACATTTGGCGCTGGGATGTAATAAATTTTCATCAGCTTGCGGCAGTACCGTTTCCTCGCTGAGATTTTGGAAAAATAAAAAAGTGCATATCAAGACCGTAGTGATTTCTGTTGCGTGCGCTTTAGCCGGTTCGGCCGCAGGGGCAAGGACTGTTTTGTACGTTAATGATCATCTTTTCAGGATTATTCTCATTATTGTGATCCCTATCGTTGCAGTTTTTGTAACCTTAAAAAAAGACTTCGGGACCACCAATGAAGTGGACAGTTTAAATCAACGCAAGGTGATAATCCTTTCAGCTGTGATCGGTTTGGGAATCGGTTTCTATGACGGTTTTATGGGCCCCGGAACCGGAACTTTTTTGATTTTTTGTTACGCCCTTTTGCTGCATTTTGATTTGGTTACGGCTTCCGGAAATGCCAAACTGGTTAACCTATCATCGAATATCGGTGCGCTCATCATGTTTTTAATTCATGGTCAGGTTTATTTTGCCTTGGCCGTTCCCGCCGCATTTTTCGGAATAGCAGGTAATTTTATAGGTTCAGGCTTAGCTTTAAAAAATGGCAGCAAAATTATTAAACCGGTATTTATCATCGCGTTAGGATTACTTATTCTTAACTTGATCTACAGTCTGATTAAATAATTTGAACAAAGGCATCAACCAAATTGGGATCGAACTGCGTTCCTGAACACCGGTAGAGTTCTTTTACGGCATCAGCCTTATTCATTGCTTTTTTGTATGGCCTGTCGTGGATCATCACATCATAAGCATCAACGATCGCAATAATCCTGGACGACAGCAGGATATCTTCGCCCGATAAACCCTGGGGATATCCGCTCCCATCCCAATGCTCATGATGATAGAGAATTGTTTCAGCAATACTGGCAAATTCATTGGCGGATAGGGCAAGACGGTACCCCGCTTCCGCGTGCTTTTTCATATATTCCCATTCACCGGAATCGAGAGGTCCTTGTTTCTTTAATATTCTTTCAGGAATGGTTATTTTACCGATATCATGTAATTTCGCAGCGAGACAATAAAGGTTAATAGAACTTTCGGACAGTTTAAGCCGAGTCCCCATTTTCCTTACCAAGTCTTCCAGTCTGTCTACATGTTCCTTCGTTTCATAGTCTTTATTGAATAACAATTGCCCTAAGGCGTTGATGATAGCCAGTTTGTTATTATTTCCTTCCTTAAGCTTATTGGCATACATGTTTTCTTCTGCTTTTCTAAAAACATCATCCATTCTGTTACTGTCTTCTGACAAAGTTGCAACACCAATGGCCATACTTAAGGGAACAGGCTCAGATGGGCTGGAGTTTAAAACTTCCCTGAAGCGAGAAGTGATTTCATAGGCTTGATGTTTACTGGCACAGGGGAGTATGACGATAAATTCATCTCCACCCCACCGCACGACAATATCACTTTTTCTGCTGTTATCAATTAAGAGAGCAGCGATTTTTTTTAATACCTGGTCACCTTTTTTATGACCAAGGGTATCATTTACTAACTTAAGACCATTGATATCACAAAAAATTAAGGATATGGGGAATTTCTCGGGATTGTTCTCTAATTGCTTGATAACATCCTCAAAGTAATCCCGGTTAAATGTGCCGGTTAATTTATCGTGAATGTTAAAATACTTTATCTGTTGTTTATCTTGAGTGATATTTTCATGAGTTTGTTTTACATAGAGCATTAAAAAACCTACGGCGATGAACAGAGGTATACACTCAAAAAAGAAAAGTGCTATAACCCTGGATATGCCGTTTAAGTAAAGGAAACTTAGTGCGCCTAAGTTAGAACTGCATAGAAGATATGCCCAGCCTAAACAGTAGAGCAGGGATCCTCTTTGACTGATCTTCAGAAGAGATATACCGGCCCAAACTCGAATTATTCCAACAAGTACAAGAATACCCAAAATGATTGTATGGATTGAAAAAGAGGGACGGTATATTTGCTCGGCAAATAGGAGAGCGGTGATTGCAAATAAGCTATAGAATAACCGCAGGGGAGGTTTTTGCCCAACAAACAATTTGGTCCCGATGAAATTACACATGCTGTTTACTAGGAAAAACAATCCTGAACAAAGAAGCAGAATTACCCGGTGATCGTGAAAATGATCAGCCAAATAACTGAGAAAATTAACCGGTAGATATAGAAGCCAGCCTACTGTCCACCATGCGATATAGGGACTGCGGTCTAAAAAGAAAAAAAATAAATAAAAAACAAAAATGACTAATACTGCGCCTAAAGTAGCAAAAACGATTATATCATTGCCCGGCATATTTTACCTCTTATATTGTTATGGCTAAATACTTTATTCTCCATAAAAGCAAATCTTTCCTGCTTTGTAAGACAATGTATATAAATCAAAACAGCGTGCACGAGGAATGATTCCAAAACCTTATATCGATTAATAAAAAAAGCTAGGATAAAGCAAATAACTTATCATAGCTTTGTTTTTATTTGTCTGTGAATAACTAAAAACCGTTTGAAAAAAATATTATAAACGTGTGGTAATCTTATATAAACTTTGAATAGCGTAATGAAGCTCGTTTAAATCTTCAACAGACAATCTTTCCAATTTCAGAACCATTTTGTCTATAGTATCCTTTTTGAAACTTTCTAAATAGCGTATTCCCTCCTGTGTGATAGATATTTTCACGCAGCGCCTGTCTTTATCATCAGGAATTCTTTGAACATAATTATTTTCGGCAAGCTTATCCGTCAAAAAGGTTAACTGTTGTTTTAATACATTCATTTCAGCAGCAAGTTCGGACATGGATCTGGGTTTTTTGTCTTTCAGGAAAAGCAAAACATGAAACTGCAGAGGACTTAGATTTTCAGAGATTTTTTCAAAAGGTTTCATAATATTTTTTCTTAACAGGGGAATGATCTGAAACAAATCTTTAGCCACCTGTTCAGTTAGTTCTTTTGATATTTTCATCTACCTTCTTTCTAAGTTTGATATTTTTCTTATTGACAGGCAACAAGGAATGCAATACTATAAACAGTAAACATATATTAAATATAAACAAATGTTAAATTTATGTAATTTATAAATATAAACTAATGTATAAAGTAAATATTTGTTTATATTATAGCATGACTACATTAAGATGTCGAGGGAGACGAAAAATGCTAAAGTTAATTAAATACCTAAAACCTTTTACCCTGACAGTATTAGCAATCGTAATGCTTCTTTTTATTCAGGCTATTTGTGACTTGTCTCTTCCTGATTATACATCCAACATTGTAAATGTCGGTATACAGCAAGGAGGAATAGAAAATGCTGTTCCTCAGGCTATTCGCAAAAGTGAAATGGATAAGATTAGATTCTTTATGAGTCAGGCAGATCAAACAAAGGTTCTGGAACACTATACTTTGCTGGATAGGGACTCCATGTCAAATAATATGTATGAGGAGAATGTGAAGGATTATCCCAAACTTTCAGAAGAACCTATTTATAAGCTGAATGTCAGTGAGAAAAGCAAGATATCAGAGCTAAATACCATTATGGGAAAACCAATCCTGATAATATCTGAGATGGAAAAGAACGGTATGGGCAGTATTGATCCTGCCAAGATTCCAGCGCCTCAAATAGAAGCGGTCAAAAAAATTGCCAATGATAAGTTTGCTCAAATGCCGGAATCAATGATTACCCAGGCCGCGGTGTCATATGTCAGGAAAGAATACGGGATATTAGGGCTGAATACCGATAAAATCCAAACCAATTATATTCTTTATTCCGGGGCAGTAATGCTCCTCATTGCCTTATTAAGCATGGCTTCCACCGTGGTTGTCAGCTTTCTCGGGGCCAGGGTTGCGGCGGGTCTCTCCAAAAAACTCCGGGAAAATGTATTCCGTAAAGTAGTAAGTTTTTCGAGTTCGGAATTTGACAAGTTTTCCACGGCATCTTTGATCACCCGCAGTACCAATGATATTCAACAGATTCAAATGATGATGGTTATGCTTCTGAGAATTGTGTTCTATGCGCCGATCCTCGGGACAGGCGGGGTTATTAAAGTTCTGAGCAGTGATTATTCCATGGGATGGATTATTGCGGTTGCCGTTGCGGCAATTCTTGCGCTGGTGATAGTCTTGTTTAGTGTTGCAATCCCTAAATTTAAAATGATTCAGAAATTGGTTGATCGGTTGAATCTTGTAACAAGGGAGATCCTTTCAGGGATTCTGGTCATCCGGGCTTTTAATACCCAAAAGCATGAGGAAAAGAAATTCGAGGCTGCTAACTGGGATTTAACAAAAACAAACCTGTTTGTAAGCCGGATTATGTCCCTGATGATGCCGATGATGATGCTGATTATGAACGGAATCACTCTTCTGATCGTTTGGGTAGGTGCGCATCAGGTTGATCAAGGTGCTATGCAGGTGGGCAACATGATGGCTTTTATCCAGTATGCCATGCAGATTATCATAGCGTTTCTGATGATCTCGATGGTTTCTATCATGCTTCCGCGTGCTACAGTGTCCGCAGAACGCATCGGCGAGGTTTTGGATGCTGAAATATCCGTAAAAGATGCTGAAAGATTAAATCATTTCGGTTTAAACCAAAAAGGTTATGTTGAGTTTAAAAATGTTTCATTCCGGTATCCGGGTGCTGAGGAAGATGTCCTCTCCGGTATCAGTTTTACTGCTAAGCCCGGGCAAACAACTGCTTTTATTGGCAGTACCGGAAGCGGTAAAACAACGCTTATCAATCTGATCCCACGTTTTTATGATGCAACCGGAGGAGAGATTTTGGTCGATGGTACAGACATCAAAACCGTCTCTCAACAAGAACTTAGGGAAAAGATAGGATATGTCCCGCAAAAAGCAATTCTTTTTTCCGGAACAATCAAAAGCAATTTGAAATATGGCGTTGAGGATGCTGCTGAATCTGAATTGAACAAAGCGGCAGTCATAGCGCAAGCGATTGACTTTATCAGGTCCAAGGACGAGGGTTTTGGAGCAAATATTTCCCAGGGAGGAGCAAATGTATCGGGCGGACAAAAACAGAGGCTTTCCATCGCCCGAGCCCTTGTTAAGAAACCGGAAATTTTTATTTTTGACGACAGTTTTTCTGCCCTTGATTTTAAAACAGAAGCAGCCTTACGCAAAGCATTGAAGGCAGAGACAACCGATAGTACAATCCTGGTTGTTGCCCAGAGGATCAGTACCATTATGAATGCAGACCAAATTATCGTACTTGATGAAGGAAAAATCGTTGGCAAAGGCAAACATCAGGAATTGATGGAAAACTGTGAAGTATATCAGCAAATCGCTTTGTCCCAGCTGTCAAAGGAGGAACTTGCTTAATGAGCGATACAAACGGAAACAATCAAAGCAACCGTAATCTGAACAGGGTTCCGGGAAGCAGGGCCGGCGGCAGACCTATGGGCGGAGGGCCTATGGGCGGAGGCCACATGGGTATGGGGGAAAAAGCCAAGGATTTTAAAGGGACGATGAAAAAGCTGATGGGTTACCTCCAGCCATTTCTGGCAGCGATCAGTTCCGTCATCATCCTGGCCGTAGGAAGTTCTATTTTTTCCATAGCCGGACCAAAAATTCTCGGGAAAGCTACAACCAAGATATTTGAGGGACTCGTCAGCAAAGTATCGGGAGCTCCCGGAGCAGGCGTGGATTTCACCTATATTGAAAACATCAGTTTACTTTTGCTGGGATTATATGTCGTCAGCGCACTGTTTTCTTTTATTCAGGGTTATATTATTTCCGGTGTAGCCCAGAAAGTATCGTTCAATTTAAGAAAAGATATTTCTGAAAAGATCAATCGTCTCCCCCTCAAGTATTTTGATACGAAGACTCATGGGGAAGTCCTTTCCAGGGTAACCAATGATGTGGATACAGTCAGTCAGACGTTAAATCAAAGCATGTCTCAAATTATTACATCGGTTGTGACCATTATTGGTGTTTTGGTGATGATGTTCTCTATAAGCTGGATCATGACACTTGCTGCTTTACTCATCTTGCCAATCTCTATGGTTTTAACGGCTTTTGTCATTAAAAACTCCCAGAAATATTTTAAACAGCAGCAGGCTTTTTTAGGACAAGTGAATGGCCATGTGGAAGAGATTTTTGGCGGACATCTCATCATGAAAGCTTTTAACGGAGAAAAGAAAGCTGTTGAGGAATTTGACGGGTTAAATGACAAACTTTATCATTCAGCCTGGAAATCTCAGTTCCTATCCGGGATGATGATGCCGATCATGGTCTTCATCGGCAACCTGGGATTTGTTATGGTGAGTATCCTCGGTGGCTGGCTGGCGATTAAGAAAACGATTGAAGTGGGAGATATTTTGTCCTTTATTCAGTATGTCCGTCAATTTACACAGCCCATTGCCCAAGTGGCTCAAATCTCCAATATCATCCAGTCTACGGCGGCTGCGGCGGAACGGGTGTTTGAATTTTTAGAAGAAGAGGAAGAAGTTGCGGATAGAGATAACCCTGTCAACACCCAAAATATTAAGGGAGAAGTATTGTTCAAGGATGTGCATTTTGGTTATCACCCGGACAAAATTGTTATCAATGATTTAAATGCAATCGTTAAGCCCGGTCAGAGAATTGCCATAGTTGGGCCCACCGGTGCCGGTAAGACAACAATTGTTAAGCTTTTGATGAGGTTTTATGATATTAACAGCGGGGGAATATTTATTGACGGGAACGATATCCGGAGATTTAAACGGAATGAATTGAGAAGTGTTTTCGGGATGGTTCTGCAGGATACCTGGCTCTTCCATGGAACGATCATGGAAAACATCCGTTACGGCAGACTGGGAGCTAGCGATGAAGAGGTTAAGAATGCGGCCAAAGCAGCTTATGCCCATCCTTTTATTAAAACGCTGCCTCACGGATATGGGATGGAGTTAAATGAAGAAGCCACCAACATTTCACAAGGTCAAAAACAGCTATTAACGATAGCCAGGGCCATCCTGGCCGATCCGAAAATATTAATACTGGATGAAGCAACAAGTTCAGTTGATACCCGCACAGAGGTTCTTATTCAAAAAGCAATGGAAAACCTGATGAGGGGTAGAACAAGCTTTATTATTGCTCACCGGTTGTCTACCATCAGGGATGCGGACTTAATCTTAGTGATGAAAGAGGGAGATATTGTAGAACAGGGAAAACATGAAGAATTACTGGCAGCTAATGGTTTCTATGCTTCCCTGTACAGAAGTCAATTTGAAATGAGTGAAGTATCGTAATTGATCTCCTGTTGTTCAATTTTATGAGTCCAATTTAAAAATAGGCTTTTTACAATTTAAAATAAAATCTCTTTTTGGGGCTGTTGCACAACGAATGAAAAATAATAATTCGCAGGCAACGGCTCCTTTTTGTATCAGGAAACAAACAAAAGCGGCTTTTTTTACTTTAGTCACAATATTTGCATAAAGAACTCCAGCTGGAATAATGCTATGAAATAGTAAGTTGCGGTTACCTTTAATTGCATTTGGAGGGTTATCAATGCATTTCTTAATTTGCCTGAAACAAGTTCCGGATTCCTCAGAGGTTAGGATTGACCCTGCTACAAATACGCTGATACGGGAAGGAGTTCCTTCCATCATAAACCCCTATGATGCACATGCTTTAGAAGAGGCGATGAGACTGAAAGAAAAATTTGGCGGAAAGGTAACAATTATCAGCATGGGTCCTCCTCAGGCAAAAGAGGCATTAAGAAAGGCCATGACTTTTGGGGCAGACCGGGCCATTCTGTTAAGTGACAGGATGTTTGCAGGGTCAGATTCTCTGGCAACAGCCTATATTCTGACGGTTGCTATTCAAACAATAAATGATACCGATCCGGTAGACGTTGTCTTATGCGGCAAGGAAGCTATTGACGGGGACACGGCACAAACCGGTCCTGGTATTGCTGAGCGTCTGGGATATGAACAATTAACCTATGTGATAAAAATACGCGATATGGATCAAAGTTCCATTACGGTTGAACGGAAAATGGAAGACGGCCGCGAAGTCTTAAAGGCAAAACTGCCTGTTCTTATCACCGTGGAGAAAGAATTAAATGATCTCCGGTACGCTTCTTTGCCGAATATGATGAAAGCTGCAGCGTATGAGCCTGAAGTTTGGGAAGCAAAGAGGCTGCCTTTTGATCCTTCGCAAATGGGATTAAAAGGATCCCCTACCAGCGTCTCCCGTATTTTTGCTCCCCCTGCTAAAAGCGGCGGGGAAATCCTGGATGGGCTCCAAGATCCTGTTGGTACTGCGGTCAACGTTGTGGAAAAAATGTTTCAGCAAAATATTATCATGGTTCACCCTCTGGCTAAAGGAGGAAGGTAAAAATGACAGTAAATGTCGATCCGGGCAAATGTATTGGCTGTGGTGCTTGTATAGTGGAATGCCCGGCAGAGGCGTTAGATTTAATAGATGGGATAGCTGTCGCAGATCCTGCAAAATGCAAGGACAACGGAAGCTGCGTAGAAGTATGTCCAAGTAATGCTCTCTCCTTACATCGCCCGGATAAAGCGGTTGAGAAAAGTGAGAACCTGGAAGCAGTTCCAAACAAAAACGTGCCTCCCGAAGGCGGTTATAAAATGGAATTCACCAAGGATGAGCCAATGCCGGATCCGGTACAGGATTACGCCGGGGATAACCCCCGGAAAATAATAAGTACTGAAGAGGCTAAGACTGCTGATCTCAAAGCCTGGAGCGGTGTTTGGGTAGTGATTGAATATAATCACGGTGAAATCGCCCCCGTTTCCTGGGAGCTCATGGGGGAAGGACGCAAACTGGCTGACGAGGTAGGCTGCGAACTGGCAGGGGTGCTTTGCGGAAGTCAGGTAGAGCATGTTATTCAAGAAGCTTTTGAATTCGGGGCGGAGAAGGTATTTGTCATCGATGATCCGGTATTAAAGGATTCTCGTTTTTCGGGTAGCCAATTATGGAATTGTGGGTGATTTAAATCAAGTAGTGCCGGCTATGACCGAAGAATTAAAAAAACGCCTGCAATATGGTGTGGCCAGATAAGGAGGGAAGGCATGGAAACATTTGATGTCATTATCGTTGGCGGCGGTCCGGCGGGACTATCCGCTGCGATCAGTGCCGCAAAAAGGGGAATGCGAACCTGCGTTATCGAACGTGGAGATTATCCCGGAACCAAGAATGTCATGGGAGGAGTTCTTTATACTTGGGCGACGGATAAGGTCGTACCGGAATTTTGGCTGGAAGCACCACTCGAAAGACCCGTAATTGAGCAGCGTTATGGGATCCTAAGCGGTAATGAAATCTTAAGTGTAGCCTACCGGGACCCCGACTGGGATCATCCTCCCTACAATGCGCATACCGTGCTGCGCGTAAAATTTGACCGGTGGCTTGCCAAACAAGCGGAGAGTGCCGGAGCAATGATCATCACGGAAACAGTGGTTCATGACCTCTTATACCAGGGCCAGGAGGTTGTGGGCGTCCGTACCGGCCGCCAGGAAGGAGACCTCGGCGCCAAGATCGTTATCCTGGCAGAGGGGGTAAATAACTTTGTAGCGCAAAAAGCAGGATTAGCCAAGCCCTTGAATGCGGAAAATGTTGCTGTTGTGGTAAAAGAAATTATTTCATTAACACCTGAAAAGATTGAAGATAGGTTTTGCCTGGAAACCAATCAGGGGGCAACAATTGAACTTTTCGGGGAGTCAACCCAGGGCATGCTGGGGACGGCCTTTATCTATACCAATAAAGATTCAATTTCCATAGGTGTGGGAGTACTCCTGCATCCGCTTATCCATACAAAATGGACGCCGCACGATCTTTTGGAAGCCTTTAAGGCAAAGCTCTATGTCAAGCGTTTGCTTCAAGGGGGGGAAACTAAAGAATATTTGGCACATCTCATTCCTGAGGGCGGGTATAATGCCATGCCCAGGCTTTATCGTCAAGGGGTGATGGTTGTTGGGGATACGGCCATGTTTGTAAATGCGATTCACCGTGAGGGATCGAATCTTGCAATGACATCAGGTAAAATAGCTGGGGAGGTAGCAGCTGAAGCAATCCACGCAGGGGATGTCAGTGAAGCAAACCTTCGTCATTATGAGAAACGTGTACGCGACAGCTTTATCATCAAAGATTTATATAAGTTCCGTAAGACAGGAAACTTCTTTGAAGAAAATCCACACCTCTTAAAACTTTATCCGGAGATCGCCTGTAACGCTATGAAGGTATTTTTTACAGCGAATGAGACCCCGAAAAAAGAGGTCTATAAAAATATGATGAAGATGACATTTAAAAAACGGTCCAGATCAGAATTAACCAAGGATATTATTCATGCTTGGAGGGCGTTTCAATGAAACTTGATGACAAACTTTACCTTGTTCGCTTCAATACCGATAAACAAAGCCATATTAAGATTACCGACCCGGAAGTATGCGTCAAGCAATGCAAAGACAGGCCCTGTACCCGAATCTGTCCTGCTCATGTTTATGACTGGGATGAAGAAGAACGAATAGCTGTCGGTTATGAAGGATGCCTGGAATGCGGAACCTGCAGGGCGGGTTGTCCGCACGGCAATATTGAATGGAACTACCCGCGGGGTGGTTTCGGAGTATCATGGAAAAACGGTTAAAGAGGTTAGGATGAGTTGAATACTCTCACTGAATTATTCAATCATTACGGATATATTGTTTTATATGTTGCCTTAACATTAGAGTTAATTGCTTTGCCGACTCCGGGGGAAACGTTGATGACCTATTGCGGTTTTCTTGTCTTTCAGGGAAAGCTGAATTGGAGCTTAAGCATAATCATTGCCGCAGCGGGTGTTATTACCGGAATTACAATTTCATACTTCATTGGAAAGACCCTGGGGCATTCCTTTTTTGAAAAGTATGGCATCCGGATCCATCTGGGGCCGGATAAATTAGAAAAAGCTTCGGCCTGGTTCGGAAAATATGGAAACAGGCTGCTTTTTGTGGCTTATTTCATCCCGGGGATCCGTCATATTACAGGATATTTTTCCGGAGTAACAAAAATTCCTTACAAAAATTTTGCTTTAAATGCTTATTTAGGCGCTTTGCTTTGGACCGGTACTTTTATTTCTTTGGGTAAGGTTCTGGGGCCGGACTGGGAAAAATTCCACGAGACAATTAAAAAATATTTGATCATCGGCAGCGTGATTATGGGAGTTCTATTGATTGGTGTTCATCTGTATAGAAACTATAAGAAGCGGATTCTCGTATCTCTCGAGAAGTCCCTGACCAAGTCTTTTCTCGTCTTTCATACCCTTGGGAAAATGAGAATGGCGATTTTGGGTGCCGCAGTTGCCTTCATTGGATTATCCGTTCTGGTAGTTGGACTCATACAAGATTTTCTGGCACAAGAGTTTAACCAGTTTGATGAGATCGTCTCTTTTTTAATCAACTTATGTTTTTCACAAGCCTTGTTGCCCATCATGGTACTATTCAAGTTTTTTTTAGGATATCCGATGCTGGCGGCGGCAGTGATTTTGGCCATGTCATGGATCTTGTTCAAGGGAAAAAACCGGCTTCTGGAGGTTTGCTTTCTTTTGCTTATTGTCTTGGGCGGAGAAATGTTGGAGGAATCATTAAGGTTGTTATTTCACAGGATAGGCCCTTTGGGCTTGGCTTTATCCGGTCATACCAGGTACACTTTTCCGAGTGAACAATCCTTTATGGCAACGGCAGTGTACGGTTTTGCCGCATTTATGGTTTTGCGTCATATGAAAAAGCCGTGGCAGGGGACTCTTGCCATCATTTTTGCTTTCGTGCTATGTGTTTTTACCGGATTAAGTCCTTTGGTTTTTCACCTCCAATATCCCAGTGATGTATTTGCGGGATATGTTTTTGGAGGGATATGGCTGAGCCTGAATATTATATTACTGGAGCTATACCGGATATTGCCTGAAATAAAGCATTAAATGATATTTCATTAAGACCGGAAGGGGATTCCAAAGAGTTTGCGATTGTAATACCTATTACATTAATATATAATTAAAATGTAATAGGTATTACAATTATAAGGAGATGATTAATTGGATCAAGCGGAATGGCTGACAATTAACTTTACTCTCCCCAAAGAGCCTTCGAGAACCAGGGTAAGCGTATGGAGAAAGCTAAAACGGGCCGGCTCTGTGAATATTGGTCAATCCATCTGGGTACTTCCTCCATCGGATGAGCATTACTCTTTTTTTGAGGAAATTGCGGCTGAGGTGGAAGAAAATAACGGTGAAGCTTATATTATGAAAAGTTATTTTACCAGGGAAAAAAACATTAAAATAGTCTGCGAGCTTTTTAATGAAGCCAGGAACGAAGAATACAAGGAATTCTTGGGTAAGTGCGAAGACTTTTTTCAGGAAATCGAAAAAGAAACCGCAAAAATGAATTTTACCTTTGCCGAGATAGAAGAAAATGAACATGAATTGGAAAAATTAAATATCTGGCTGAAAAGAATTATCGAAAGAGATTTTTTTAACGCTTCCCTGCAAAAGGAATCCCGGAATATGCTGGATGAGTGTAAAGAACGGTTATCAAATTACAGCAATAAGGTTTATGAGTTAAGCTGCTCAATAGACTAATAAAATGAAAATGTTATCAGGAGAAAAGAAGATGGAAAAGGTTACAAATCCCTGGTCAATTGAAATCAATTCTTTAGAAAAGCTGCTGCAAAGCGATATAGAAAACGGATTAAATTCCGAAGAGATTCCGGAACGGATAAAATCTACCGGGGAGAATTTAATTGTTCAATCCAAATCTTTGACTTTTTTGGATATCTTTCTGGAAGAAATCAGGGAACCATTAATATTACTGCTTATCCTGGTTGGAGTGGTCTACAGCATTTGGGGAAAGCTGGGAGATGCGATTACCATCTTCAGTATTATTATTGTTTTAGCTTTTGTGGAAGTATTTACTGAGTATAGAGCCAAGAAAAGCATAGAATCTCTTAAAAAGCTTTCTTTGCCGACATCCTGGGTTCTCAGAGACGGAAGGCCTCTGGAAATCATAACGAAAAACATTGTTCCCGGTGACATTCTGATTCTTAGAAGCGGGGAAGTAGTTGCTGCTGATGCCAGGATCATTTCGGGGTTTGGTCTCGAGGTGAATGAATCTCAGCTGACTGGAGAAGCCCTGCCGGTATCGAAAGCTGAAACTGCTATTTTTTCAGATATTCCCTTGGCTGAAAGAACCAATATGATTTATATGGGGAGCACGATTGTCAGAGGAAGGGGTAAAGCCATTGTAACAGCGACGGGGATGGATACGGAACTGGGAAGAATCGCAGGTCTTTCGGAAAGTGCCAGGGAGCCTAAAACCCCGCTGCAGAAGGCAATGAAAGAACTGTCCGTCAGTCTTGTCTGGATTGCGGTTTTTTTCAGTATTCTTATCCCTGTCCTCGGATTACTCCAAGGAATGCCTGTGAAGGAAATGATCCTGACGGGATTTTCGCTTGCCTTCGCCACGATACCGGAGGAAATGCCTATTATTATTACCATGGTACTCGGACTCTCTGCGATGAAGCTTGGCAGGAAGAATGTCCTGATCAGACGGCTCAGAGCTGCCGAAACATTGGGCAGTATAACAGTCATTGCTACCGATAAGACCGGAACATTGACAGAAAATAAAATGAAAGTGACGAAACTTGTGACTGACGATGAGGCTCTCTTGCTAACAGTGAGTGCCCTGACGGCCGATGTTGTAGAGAATAAAGAAAGTTCATGGGGCGACCCCATGGATATAGCTATTCTGGAAAAGGCCGATGCGGCCGGAATAACGAAAAGCGGACTGCTCAAACAATATCGTCTTATCGAGGATTGCGGTTTTGATCCGGAAAAGAAAATCTTCCGACAAATATACAAGCATGGAGATACCAGCCTTGAGCTGATTAAAGGAGCCCCCGAAAGCATGATTGACCTGTCCGGCAGATATGAAAAAATCGATAGTTTAAACGGGTTGCTTGCAGGTGGGAGTAGGGTAACAGGGGTAGCTTATCGGGAATTTACAGACAAAACAGAGACAAAATATACTTTGCTGGGATTCATCTGTTTTGAGGATCCGGTAAGAGAAGGTGTAAGGGAAGCTATTCATACCTGTATGGAAGCCGGTGTCAGGATTGTGATGATAACCGGGGATCACGTAAAAACAGCTGTAAAGGTTGCGGAAGAGGCCGGAATTGCAGTGCGGAATCCTTTAACCGGAAATGATGTAACCCAGCGATCTCTGCAAAACCTGACCCATGCAGTCAAAGAGAGCAATATTTTTGCCAGAATCACCCCTGAACAAAAATTAGGAATTGTTCAGGCGTTGAGAGAAAACGGAGAAGTTATTGCCGTAACAGGGGATGGGATTAATGACGCACCTGCATTGAAATCAGCGGATATAGGTGTGTCCATGGGCAAGAACGGAACGGATGTCGCGAAAGAAGCTTCTGATATGATTCTTACGGATGACAGCTTTATTTCTATTGTAGAAGGCATCAAAGAAGGACGAAAGCTTTTTGAAAACCTGTCCAAGTGTGTCAAGTATTACCTTTCTTGTAAGATTGCCCTGGTACTGTCCTTCCTAATCCCTTTATTCCTGAATATCCCGCTGCCTTTTGCTCCCGTTCAGATCATTCTTTTGGAATTGTTTATGGATCTTGCAGCTTCCACTTCTTTTGTGAACGAACCGATGGAGGCGGATGTAATGAAGCTGAAGCCGAGAGATCCCAGAGAAAAATTTATGAACCGAAAAATGATTTCCGGAATTTTCAGCGGGGGGATCACACTCTCTTCCGCGGTTCTTGCGGTTTATTTATATAGTTGGTTTAATTCGGGCGATCTTGGCTATTCCCAAACCATGGCTTTTGGTACATGGCTTTTAGGCCATGTTGTCCTCGCACTTCATATGAGGACAAATCGCGTTCCGCTTTTAAAGGTTGGTTTTTTTACAAACCGTTCGTTTAACTTGTGGATGATTGGAGTTGTCGTTTTTCTTACCACAGCCATAAAGGCCGATTTCCTTCAGCAGTATTTAAAATTGACTTCCGTGGGATTCACGAACCTTCTTATATCCTTTGTAGCGATTGTCACGCTTATGTCCTGGATAGAAATGAAGAAGATTATTCAATCCCGTTAAAAAAGCATTGTACTAAATATAATCAAATTGCGAACGTCTCCTTTTGCATAACCTCTTGCCTAGGAGACGTTTCCTTTTTGCTGTTTATTTCCCAAATTAATGATTTGAAATATTGGCCATGGATATTTCATCAAGTTTAGACAAAAAATAAAGGGAAGATCTTTTGAAAACATTATTCATCCCATTAATGGCAGGTTGCGGTAGAACCCCTCTACCTGATAAAGGAGAAGCGAAAATGAATGTTGTAGAAATTAACCATCTAACTAAATATTATGGCAAGGAGCGCGGAATCATTGATATCAATTTTACTGTTGAGGAAAAAGAAATTTTCGGTTTTATCGGACCCAATGGGGCCGGCAAATCGACGACACTGCGAACGATGCTGGGTCTTATCTATCCTACCAGCGGAAACGCTAAGATTTTTGGGAAAGACAGCATCAAGGATGGGCCTGAAATAAAAAAGCTTATCGGCTATTTGCCTTCGGAAGTTTTTTATTATGAAAAAATGAGAGTCATCGATCTTCTGAATTATTCTGCCGGCTTTTATCAAATAGTTCCAAAAAGAGAATCAAAGAGTTAGCTGAAATTATGGACCTGGATCTTCATAAAAGGATTGATGATTTGTCCTATGGCAATAAAAAGAAAGTTGGAATTGTCCAGGGCCTGCTCCATGAACCCAAACTGATTATCCTTGATGAACCTACCAGCGGTTTAGACCCCCTGATGCAGCAGAAGTTCTTTGAACTCTTGCAGGAAGAGAATAAAAAAGGAGCAACCATCCTTTTTTCTTCCCATATTTTAGGTGAGGTTCAAAGGCTATGTGACAGGGTGGCTATTATAAAAGAAGGCAAAATTATTGAGCTGCAAAAAATCAGCGCTTTACAAGAGAATAATTATAAAAAAATCAAAGTTCAAGTTAATGGAGTCCCGAATCACGATTATTTTAATATAAACGGTGTAAGCAATTTGGAGGTTAAGCAAAATATCATCAGTTTCATGTTCAGAGGAAACGTTAAGGTAATGTTAAAGAAGATTTCAGAAATTGACATAGCGAATGTTTGGATAGAGGAACCAGACCTGGAAGAAATCTTTCTGCATTATTATGAAAAGGGAGCCTAGAACCATGAATATGTTTCTTCATGAATTAAAGGCCTATCAGAAATCTACAATTACCTGGACACTTTCTTTAGTAGCAGTGGTCATTCTTTTCTTTTCTATGTTTCCTTCCATTTCCAGAGAGGCAGAGGAATTTACTAAAATTATTCAAGGATATCCAGAAGCTCTTAGAGTGGCGTTAGGTCTTTCTGTAGAAAATATCGGGTCTATTTTAGGATTCTACTCTTATATCTTTGTCTATGTATTACTGGTCGGGGCTATTCAGGCTATGAATATAGGAACGTCCATTTTGTCTAAAGAAATACGGGAGAAAACAGCGGATTTTCTGTTGACAAAACCGGTTACCCGCAGCAGGATAATCACTTCTAAGATTCTGGCAGCCCTCACTTCAATAGCTATTACGAATGTGTTCTTTTTAGTCACCGCCATTGCAATGGCCGCATTGGTAGAAACAAAACAGTTTAACTTTACAATATTTTTGCTTCTTTCGTTCACCTTGTTCTACGTTCAGCTTGTTTTTCTGGCTTTGGGAATCTTAATATCCGTCATGTTTTCCAGAATCAGGTTCGTACTTCCGATTTCACTGGGAACTGTTTTTGCTTTATTTTTTGTTGGAGCTTTGGCAGCTAACACAAAAGATGATATTTTACGTTTTTTCTCTCCCTTTAAATACTTTGATTTTGCTTATATCATACAAAATTCAAGATATGAGTTTCCTTTTATTCTGGTTGAAATCGGTTTTATTATCGTAGCAATTACAGTCAGTTACATCATTTACGCCAGGAAGGATATTCACACTGTATAAATAGGAGGGCAAAAACATGAATGTGTTTTGGAGAGAAATAAAAGCGAACAGAAAAGCTCTGCTGATATGGTGTATCGGGATTGTTTTATTTATGATCAGCGGTATGGCTAAGTATGAAGGGTATACAACTTCAGCACAATCCATCAATGAGATGATGGCAAAAATGCCCTCATCATTAAAAGCCATTTTTGGTATGGGAACCTTTGATTTAACGACAGTTACCGGTTATTTCGGATTACTCTTCTTTTACCTGGCATTGATGGCTGCGATCCATGCATCCATGCTGGGGGCAAGTATCATTTCTAAAGAGGAACGGGATAAAACCGCAGAATTTTTGTTTATCAAGCCTGTTTCCAGAAACAAAGTCATAACCTCTAAGCTTCTGGCATCTGTTGTTAATATCGTGATTTTTAACCTTGTAACCCTGGCTTCCTCCCTTGTAATGGTCCGGCATTACAGCAAGGGGGAAGAGATCGTCGGGGAGATAACCAGATTAATGTTGGGAATGTTTATCCTTCAATTAATTTTTTTGTTTATCGGGTCAGCCATTGCAGCTGTCAGCAATCACCCAAGAACAGCACCTTCCTTAGCTACAGGGATTCTTCTCCTGACCTTTATTTTGTCCATTGTTATTGATATGAACAGCAGGATAGAAAGTCTTAAATATTTTACACCTTTTAAATACTTTGATGCGAAAAACCTGATGTATGGACCCGGCTTTCAAACTGTTTATCTGATTTTATCTTTCGCACTGATTGCCGTATTATCCGGGGCCACTTATGCCTTTTATAAAAACAGGGATTTACATATATAAAGGAACAATCGTGATGAAACAGTTTAGTAAAAAGTCCAGACCCCCGGTAATCTGGCTGGGAACCAACACCTGTGCCGGCGATATGCTTTCCCTCCTGAATTCCCTCGAACCAGGTTATCAAAGCTTAATTACCGATTTAATCGACTTTCGTTTTAATTACCTTCTTGGGTCAGCCGAAGGAGATACGGCAACCGGAGTCCTGAAAGCGGTGACCGAAGAGCAAAGAGGTAAATATATCCTGGTGATTGAAGGGACTATCCCTACGCGAACGAATGGGCTTTACTGTGTTGTGGGAAATAGAGATGGAAAACCTTTAACGGCCTTACAGGCAGTTCGGGAACTGGGGGGAGGAGCCAGGCATGTAGTAGCGGCGGGCACCTGCGCTTCTTTTGGGGGGCCGTATGCAGCGGCTCCTAACCCTTCGGAATCAGTACCGGTGCAGGCGGTTCTTGACAGAAAGGTCATTAATGTACCCGGCTGTCCAATCAACCCTGATTGGATGATGGGGACGCTGGTGCACCTTGTTCAGTATGGGGAACCTGAATTGGACGGGTTTAACCGTCCTAAGATTTTCTACGGCGATACCATTCACGACATCTGCCAGCGACGTGCCTATTTTGAAGACGGCATTTTTGCCGAAAAGCCGGGTGACCCTTGGTGCATGTATAAAATCGGCTGCAAAGGACCGGTAACCTATGCGGATTGTCCAAACCGCCAGTGGAGCGGTGAACACCTGAGCTGGCCTGTAAAAGCGAATACTCCCTGTATCGGCTGTACCAGCCCGGAATTTCCGGATGGCGATGCTCCTTTCTTTGAACACCTTCCCGATATCAATCTCCCGGGAATAAAAATATCTGCAAATCGGTTCGCTCGGCTGGCAGGGGCTGCAACGGCCTTTGGTATCAGCATCCATCTGATCGGAAGTATATTGACCGGAAGGGTGGCTGACACGATAAAAAAAGATTTCTCAGGCGGAATTTCACGGAAACTTCTTTCAATTATAAAAAACACCGACGGTAAGCGGTATGGAGGAAAAAATTAGCCTGAATGTTTCTTTAATTAATTATAGTTATTATAGTGAGAGAAGGGATAAAAGTGTTGAAAAAGATTGTAGTAGGTCCCTTAACACGGGCCAACAACTCTTGTTTTGTAGAAGTGTTAGTTGAAAATAAAAAAGTTGTGGATGCCAGGTGCAGCGGAATATTTTTCAGGGGATTTGAGCTGATTATGGAAGGCAGAGATCCCCGGGATGCCAGCTATCTGACTCAACGAATTTGCGGTATTTGCTCTTCAGCCCACGGTATCACGGCGTCTCTTGCCCTGGAAAACGCTGCAGGGGTAAGGCCTCCTAAAAATGGCAATATACTGCGAAATCTCATTTTTGGAGCCGATTTCCTGCAAAATCATATCCGTCACTTATATCTCTTCTCACTTTCCGATTATATTACAGGTCCTGAGGTTGCCCCATTTATTCCGGGATATTCGACAGATAAACGCCTGAAAGAAGAAACCAACAACTCTATGATCCAGCATATATTTGAGTCCATTGAAATCAGCCGCTTGGCTCACGATCTGGTTACTCTTTTGGGAGGGAAGGCTCCTTTCCCGCATGGGATTCTCTCCGGCGGCAGCACCGTTTTCCCTACTGCAGATGTGATGATGGCTTTCAAGTCAAAACTAAGGAGGGTTAATGATTTTATCAAAAACGCAATGCTTTCGGATGTGTTCACGCTGGCCGAGGTTTACTCGGATTACTACCAGATAGGTTGCAGAGCCCCGAATATGCTGGAGTACGGTATCTTTCCCCGAAATGAGGAAGAAGGGGACAGGTATTTCCCGGGTGGGGCGGTAATTAATGGTATGCTCCAAAAAGTTGACCCCTCGGTGATTCAGGAACATGTAAGCAAATCCTGGTATTCGGCGGATTCTGAATCCCGGCATCCCTTTCAGGGGAAGACCGTCCCGGATCGGGAAAAAGAGGGGGCTTATTCCTGGGTGAAAGCCCCCCGCTATATGGAAACACCGATGGAAGGGGGGCCGCTTGCCCAGCTCTGGATCAAGGGAGATTACCGAAAGGGAATATCTACTATGGACCGGATTGTTGCTCGTGCTCTGGTGGCAGAGAAAATTGGGGCTTTAATGGAAAGCTGGGTGGATGAACTTGAGCCGGGCCAACCTATTTTCACTCCTTTTGAAGTGCCCCGGGAAGCGTCGGGGATCGGCCTGACCGGTGCGATGCGCGGACCTCTGGGGCACTGGATATATATTAAAAATGGACGTATCGTTCATTACCAAATTATCACTCCCACAGCGTGGAATTTTTCGCCTCGGGATGATTCGGACAGGAAGGGACCCGTAGAAGAAGCCTTGATTGGTACACCGATTGCCGACGAGAGCCAGCCAATAGAAATTGGCAGGGTAGTCCGGGCTTTTTACGTTTGCTCTTCCTGTTCTGCCCAGGTGATGATCCCGGGATCACCAGTCAGGGAGATTATTTTGCAATGAAATTAAGACAAAGAGTTTCGTTATTAATCAGAGGAAAAAAGCCCCGCCATTCCGGAACCGCCAGGCTGCTCCACTGGCTCTACGCTCCTGCGGTATTAGGTTCCGCCCTTAGTGGCTTTTATATTCACTGGCCCGGTAGTTCTTTGGGTTTTCGGAAGATGAACACTGCCCGGGAAACTCACTTTTTTGCCCAATTTACTCTGCTTTTTACCTATATTGCCAGGGTCATGTATGGGTTAAAAGGCAAAAATTACAGAGAAATTCTTCCCAATCGCAAAACCCTGTCAGATATGGCAAAGTTTTTAAAGTACGAATTCTATCTCACCGATAAGGAGCCGAAATTTCCAAAGTATAACCCCGGACAAAAAGTACTTTTTACAGGAATGGTCCTGTTCGTTCTAATCCAAATTATTACCGGATTGTCACTTTACTTCCCGAAATCATGGCAGAAGACGGCGAAGCTGGTTGGGGGGTTAAATCCTTTGCGAAAATTGCATTTTTTATCGGCCTTAACCATTTCAATCCTGGTCACCGGGCATCTCTATTTTGTTTTTACACATGAATATAAAAAGATGAAGTCGATTTTTACCGGCTATGAATAAACAAATTACTATTCTTGGTCTGGGCAACCCCCTGCTTAAAGATGACGGTATCGGTCTCCGCGTAATCGAAGAACTGCACAAGGCAGGCCTTCCTAACGGCATTCATGCCGCTGCTGCGGGGGGATCTTTTTATCATTTATGGGATATAATGTCCGAAAGCAAACAGGTTATCGTCGTAGATGCTCTTCAGGCGGGCGGTCTCCCCGGAACAGTTTATTTGCTGAGGCCGGATGAAATTGTTTGGGAGGAAGAATCCGCAATATTTCGGCACGAGGACGATTTTTTTGGTGTGCTGGATTTTATGTCGTATTACGGCATCAGGCCTGAGGTAATCATTGTGGGAATAGAGCCGAAAGAAATAACTTATTCCCTGGATCTTTCTCCGGAAATTGAAATGATAATGCCAATGATCATCAACATTGTCCGAAAACTTATCCTTTCGTTTTCAGTTTCATTTAAATAAAAGGACTGAAAAAAGGATAAAAAATTAAAATAAAATTTGAGTTTTAGGGAAGATTATATATATCAAACAAAACTTATCAATAAGTTTAAGGAGGAATATAGGATGGATGCAATGGGTATTATCGGTTGGATTATCTTAGGAGGTCTTGCAGGATGGGTTGCAAGTAAAATAACAGGTAATGATGCCAGGATGGGTGCAGGAATGAATATTGTAGTGGGCATCATCGGAGCCTTTATAGGCGGTTGGATCTTAAGTCTTTTCGGAACAATAGGAGTCAGTGGGTTTAATATCTGGAGTTTCTTAGTTGCTTTGCTTGGCGCCATTGTATTGCTTGTTATTGTCAACGCCGTTACCGGCAGACGTTATCACCCCAATACGTAAGTGATCAGGTATAATTAATTGGGATAATCACATTTTTATATGACACAAAATAAATGAGGAACCCGAAGGGGATCCTCATTTGTTTTATTATTATGCCAAGGCGGTTTCGTTTTGGCTTTTCATTTTACTGGCTACTTCAATAATTTGATTAATGTTAATTACATGGAATATAATAAGTCTACTGAAACGGCTTAGTTTAAACCAATTCCGGATTAAGTGAATGGAGAAAAATGACTTTCAGTAAATGTTCTGCCCAGCCAGGCTGGAATATTAAATATCAGAAGAATAGTAAATCACTTTGTACACTTTATCCCATGGAAGGTTTTTTTATTGGCTTAGTTGTCGTGGGGGCAAAAGAGGAAGAAGAGGTTGAGATGGAGTTAGGAACGTTTACTCCGTATGTACAAGGGCTTTACCGAAAAACTTCTTTTTCTTGCGGCGGCCGTTGGTTAATGATAGAGGTGAAAGAAAAGTCGGTGCTTCAAGATATCAAGCGTTTAATTGCTGCAAGGGTAAAGCCCAAAAGGCAAATTGTCTAGTAATTTACATATTTTATAGCATTTTAAGAATGAACACGGATGCTATTGCAACGATAATAGCAGCAAAAACTGTGAAAAAAATCGTTTTTCCCCAATTCATACCTAAGATCTTTTGCTTGGATTGATATATGGTTATGATCAAACCGCTTAGGATAACAATTCCAAGAAGATCCCAGGTGGCCTCTTTATAGATTAACGACCTGTAAATACATCAAAAAGCAACGCAAATGCAATAAAATGATATCCATATTTGTAACTGAGGTTTTCGAAAAAGGATGTTCTTTCATCCTTATCAACAATTTTATTAGTCATGATGGATAACCTCCTCAAAATAAAATAAGTCTTCAAATTGTTTGTTTAAAACTTTTGAAAGTATTAAAGCCAGTTTGGCAGTAGGACAATATTGACCCGTTTCTATGGAACTTATTGTTTGTCTGGTTACCCCTGCAAGTATCGCAAGTTGTTCCTGGGATAAATTCTTTTCAGCCCGGGCAACTTTTAGCCGGTTCTTTAATTGAATGTTGTCATTCAAACGACCATCTCCTTTCGAATAAAATTGTAACATATAAACAAGGCTATGTAAAGTATACTATGCAAAAAGATTAGAATACTATGCATAAAGTGTAATGCACTATGCAAAAAGCGTAGTACGCTATACGGTGAAAAGAGGTAAATCATGTTCAACCGCTTGCTATCCAGGATAAAACGGTATAAGGTTTTTCTGATATGCTTGTCAGCATTAATGATTATTTCTGTTTTTGTTAAACTTGTTATTATTGACATTGTTTACGTAGGTAAGCAATATGAGAAAAACAGAATTATCACTCCGTGGGGAGAAAAAATAAAATCCGCAAATCTTTCGGTTGATTACTCTATAGAACAGGCATTGGCCGATATTGAACAATTGGGACTCAATACGGTTAATGTTCCTGTGCAAATCGATATACCTTCTTTAACTTCAAATACAATGACTATTAATATTGAAAGTAAAAACAAGGCCATTTTATTGATCAAGAAATTGCGGTATAAAGGAATCAATGTAATTTTAGAGCCCTATCCCTATATAAAGAACGGAGAAGAATATGAAACAAAATTAAAACCAATAAATATAAATGACTGGTTTTTGAATTGGAAACAAGGAGTACTTGGTCCGATTATCCGCGATATTGCCAAACCGTATAAGGTATATGCATTGTGTTTTGCTTCAAATTTTGACCAAATAGAAACCGAATATAATTGGAATGATGTAGCTGATTTTGTACGCGAGAACTATCAGGGTAAAATAACCTATAAAACAAACTGGTGGAGTACGGCAGAATGGGAAACAAGGAAGGATATAATTGACAGATATTCCATCAAATTAAATAATCCGGTACTGCAAAAAGTAGATTTTATTTCTGTTGCGGCTTACTTTGAGCTGACGGATAAGGATACGAATACGGTTGAGGACCTCGTGAAAGCACTCCATAGTACGACCATATTCAGCCGCCATCAAAACATCCCAAATGAACTGAAAAAGTTATCTTCCAAGTGGGATAAACAGGTTTTCTTCGGGGAATTAGGGTTCCCAAAAAGAAACAAGGCCTCGGTACAGCCGTGGAATCCATTGCCTTCTAATATCATGAACGAAAAAGAACAAGCCAATTGCTTTCGTGCTTATAAGGAAGTATTTGAAAAAGAAGAGTGGAACTTGGGGTTTTCGGTTTTCGCCGTAGGCAAAAACGATGAGAATAAAAATTATTACCCGAGTAACGAAAGTATTGCCGTAATCAATGGTTGGTATAAATAAATTATTGTATGTATGTACTGTATTTTCCCATACTTTTTCGAAAATAATAATAGAAATTATTAATTATTGGAACGAAAAAGTAAGGAGAAATACAGATGCCAATCAAGTTCATTCCAATTATTTATACATTTATATTTGCATTAATTCTGGTTGTACTCGTTTCAAGAACAGAGATTCGCAGGTTGTCAATTTACGGAATCATATTTGGCGCTGTATTCGACGTTATTTTGGTCAGCATCGCCAATGCTGCCGGAGCGTTTCGATATATTAATTACGAGCCCTTTGGATTAATCGGAATCCATTTTTTTGCACCTATTTCCTCCGAGTGTACTTGCAACCAGCGGGAAGTCTACGCCAGGAACAAATGTTACGGAAAACCAGGATAAGGCTTCTGAGGCTGCTGTTACGGCTCTGGTTGACGGGTTCGGAAGAAAGCTGCAGACAGTCTCTTTGTTAGCTCCCTCAGAACCATTGAAAAAAAGTATGCAAGAGAACTACGGCGATTTTGTTTCTCAGGAGCTTCTGGCCCAATGGGCAAATGACCCGACGAATGCACCCGGAAGGCAGGTTTCGAGTCCTTGGCCGGACCGGATTGAGATTTTAAGCCTGGAGAGGTTGGCGGATTCTTCATACCGGGTGCAGGGCGAAATCATTGAAATAACGAGTGTGGAGAAGACTAACGGAGGTGTTGCAGCCAAGCGGCCGGTTACGTTGAACGTAGAGAAATTTGAAAGCCGTTGGCTCATTACCGCCGTCAAGATTGGTGCATACGAGAACACGAATACTGCCGGAACAAAGACCGCAGTAGTCAATTCTATCGTGTACAGAAATACTCAATATGGTTTTTATTTTTCTTTACCGGGTAGTTGGCAGGGCTATTCGATTATCACGGATACCTGGAAGGGCTTGGCTATTGGGGGAACACAAGGAGAAAATGTCGTTCAAACCGGACCATTGCTATCCATCCGCCATCCGCAGTGGACTGCTCAAAACCCGCGGCAGGATATCCCCATCTTGATATTTACGCTTGCCCAATGGAATTCCCTTCAAAAAGAAGAATATCATATCGGAGCTGCCCCTATCGGACCAAAGGAACTTGGGCGTAACAGCAAATATGTTTTTGCCTTGCCTGCACGCTACAACTTTGCTTTTCCCGCAGGCTTTGAGGAAGTGGAAAAAATATTGGAAGGCAATCCTCTTCACGCTGACTAGATAGTAGCCAAACTAAACTGAATTCAGTAACGCAGAACGTTTTCCTATAGCAAATGAATCAAATAGCTTTGGAACTGAACCCAGGGGCCCAAGAGGCTTATGCTAAACTTTCTTATACCCATAAAAAGGAGTATTTTCAGTGGATAACAGGTGCTAAAAAGACAGAAACGAGAGCAGCCCGTATCGAAAAGGTCATACAAAAGCTGCTCAATAAATAATCACTTTATTAATAATTGGTTATAATTTTATACTTACTCACTTTCACTCGTTGCAAATTCTTTCATGAATTTATCTCTTAGAACGCGGGTACAACCGCACCTTTGTACTTATCTTCAATAAATTTCTTCACATAATCGGAATTAAGTTCCTGCGCAACCGTTTTTAAGACAGGATCTTCGGCTCTCTCTTTTTTCGTTACCAGGATGTTGGAATAAGGGGAATCTTTGCTTTCAACATAAAGGGCATCTTTGGTCGGATTCAAACCTGCTTCCAGTGCATAGTTGGTGTTGATGACTGCGCCGGTGACTTTTGGATCATCCAGTACGCGGGGAAGCTGAGCGGCATCGATCATTTTAACGTTCAATTCTTTAGGATTCTCTACAATATCCTGAACGGTCCCTTTAATCCCTACGCCATCTTTCAGCTTGATTAAACCCGCAGATTGAAGAACGCATAAGGCACGTCCTGCGTTGGAGGGATCATTGGGGATCGCAACGGTGCCACCTTTTTGAAAATCGGCAGTTGCCTTAACCTTCTTGGAGTAAATGCCCATAGGTTCAATGTGAACCTTGGCGATGGTAACCAGGCTGAGTTTATGCTCGGTATTGAAGGTCTCAAGATAAGGGATGTGCTGGAAATAGTTGGCGTCGATATCCCCTTTGTCCGTAGCCAGGTTGGGTTGTATATAATCATTGAAGACAACAATTTGAAGGTCGATTCCTTTTTCAGCCAGCTTTGGTTTAATTGCTTCGAGGATCTCGGCATGCGGAACAGCGGTGGCGCCTATCTTAACTACTTTTTTCTCAGCCGGTTTACTGGTATCACTGCTGGAAGCGGGCTTGGTGCCGCAGCCGGAAAGGGTTAAAGCCAGCGCCAAAAGGCAAACTACAAAGAAAATAAGGTGACGTTTAATTCTCAACATATACTTTTTCCTCCCTTTGGATATTTTAATTTATTTCCCAAAAACTTAACGGTTAAAGAACTGCTCAAGGGCCCTTTGAACACTATTTAACCGGTTTGTTTTTGTTAACGATGGGATAGTTTTCTCGCCAGGGTAGTTCCTACCCATTGGATACCCTGAACAAAAATGACCAGAATGAAGACCGTGATAATCATAATATCTGTTCGAAAACGGTTATAGCCGTATTGGATAGCCAAGTCCCCCAGTCCGCCGCCGCCTACTGCACCTGCCATAGCGGTATAAGCGATGATGTTAATCGTGGTAATGGCCATACCCAAGATAAGGGGGCTTTTCGCTTCTGGCAAAAGTACCTTGGAAATAATCTGCCAGGGCGATGCTCCCATGGAAAGTGCAGCTTCTATAACACCATGGGAGACTTCTTTAAGAGAACTTTCTACAAGTCTGGCTACAAAAGGTGCTGCCGAGACCACCAGGGGCACTATGGCTGCCGTTGTTCCGATGGATGTTCCAACCAATTCCTTGGTAAACGGAATCAAAGCCACAAGCAAAATGATAAAAGGAATGGAACGAAAGATATTAATTACCGTACCCAAGGTTCTTTCAACCCAGGGATTAGGCAAAATATGATCGGCGGAAGTGATGACCAAGAAGACCCCCATGGGAACTCCAAGCACATAGGCCAGGAAAGTAGAAACGATCACCATATAGATGGTTTCATTGACAGACTGGGGAAGGATTTTGCTGAGACTTTCCCAGTAGGCCGGGTCATTGAACAGACTGAAGAGATCAGTTCCCATTATTGATTACCTCCACGGTGAGATTTTTGGACTGAAGGAAGCTGCCGGCTGTATGAAGACTTTCAGGAGAGCCCTGAAGTTCCAGGGTGAGTGTTCCAAATAACGTGGAACGCAAGTGATCTATACTTCCATAGAGTATATTGACGGAAACCCCACAGTGACGGATCAGATCCGTGATTAACGGCTCCGAGGCTGCTGTGCCGAGAAAGTGGATGCGTACAATCTGAGAACCGGGGTGCAGGGACAATTCGCGCAGGAGCTCATTAGGCAGTTCATTGGGAAAGATACTGGAGACAAATTCTTTGGCGATATCGGACTGGGGATGGATGAAGACTGATTCCACCGGACCCCGTTCAACAATCTGAGACTGGTCGATCACCGCCACGTCTGTACAAATCTCTTTAATGACTTTCATCTCATGGGTGATGATGACAATGGTTAAGTTCAATTTTTCATTAATTTCTTTAAGGAGATTCAAAATAGAGACCGTGGTCTGAGGATCCAGCGCAGAAGTAGCTTCATCACAAAGTAATACCGAAGGCTTGGTGGCCAAAGCTCTGGCGATCCCTATCCTTTGCTTCTGTCCGCCGCTTAGCTGAGCAGGATAAATGTCGGCTTTATCTTCAAGCCCTACCAGGGGGAGAAGTTCTTTCACCCGTTCTATAATTTGTTCTTTCGGCCATCCGGCAATTTCCAGAGGGAAAGCAATATTTCCGGCAACAGTACGCGAGTCCAGAAGGTTGAAATGCTGAAAGATCATCCCGATATTTTGTCTGGCTTTTCGGAGCATCTTACCGGACAATTCCGTCATCTTTTGACCGTCCAGGATGATTTGGCCCGAACTTGGCCTTTCCAGCATATTAAGACAACGGATAAGCGTGCTTTTTCCTGCGCCGCTTAACCCGATGATTCCATATACAGCTCCCTTTGGAATATGAAGGTTAATATCTTTTAAAGCAGTCAGCGATCCACCGGGAGTTTTGTAGACTTTAGTCAGGTTGTTAATATATATCATGACCTGGTCTGCTCCTTTCATTTGTTTATTAATTAATACATTCTTCTAAAAAAAAGAACTCCGCGAGGAATCCGCGGAGTTCTTATTAATTACGGCTTTCCTCTCATCTTTCAGATTTACTCTGCTGGAATTAGCACCGTGCATTACGCCGGTTGCCGGGCTTCATAGGGCCAGTCCCTCCGCCACTCTGGATAAGAGCGATTTAATAAAGTTGTCAAAGAATACAAAATATATTCTACTAAAGTCAATATATCTTTTGCAAGGGGAAATGTCAATCCATTTAGCTATGCATTTCTGTTTTATTTTTAAATTCTCGGCCCTTACGAATGCCTCTAAGCACTCGCAAGCGACAAAGATGGATATTACCATCGTTATGAACCAAGAATTCATAAGGCTCTATATCAAAGATAATGGAACAGGCTGTAAGCAATTTAAAGAAGGCCTAGGCATCAGCGGGATGAAAGAGTCCTGAACATGGGCGGCACGATATCTATTAGCTCTGATGACGGTTTTTTAATAAATTGCCTCTTGCCAATGGCGATTCGGAAGGGTGTGGAGTGGTTTGAAAGTTCTCATCGTTGATGATGATGCCTTAAGTTGTGCTTCTCACTACCTTTAAAGATGAGGAATACATTACAGAAGCTTTGAAAAGTGGAGCGGAAGGATATATTTTGAAAAGTCAACCCGCAGAGAGTATTATTGAGAGCTTGCGGGCTGTTAATAAAGGCAGTATCGTCTTGGAGCGTGAAGTTGCTACGTCTCTTTCTTCCATGCTTACGGAAAGAAAAAAGGTAGCTCCCGAACGGCTTGATATTTCTCAACGTGAACTGGAGATTATTTAAAAATCAAGAAAAATTTTTGATAAGTAATATTATTATAAATTGTACCTTGACAGACATAGTAATATAATATACATTGTATTATAGTTGGTGAGTATATTGTTCTCTCTTCATTGGAGGTGATCAGCACAGTGGATTTGAAAATCTCATCTGATTTACTTAGAGGACACACAGATACGATTATATTGAAGCTCTTACTGAACGGTGACAAATACGGCTATGAAATTAGTAAGCTTATCGCTTCAGGTTCAAATGGAGAGTATGAACTAAAAGAAGCAACCATGTATTCCAGCCTGAAAAGACTGGAGCACGAAGGCAATATCACTTCCTACTGGGGAGATGAAACCCAGGGAGGAAGAAGAAAATACTATCAGATAACGGATCAGGGTAAAAAGACTTATCTTAAAAATAAGAAGAACTGGGAATATGCCAAAAAAATTCTGGATAATTTACTTTAAGAAAGGCGGTAAAAAAATGGAAGAAAAATTAAGAAAACATTTAGATGAGATATTTTCTCCCTATGAGGGTTTAAAGGCTGTCATGGAACTGAAAGAGGAGCTTTTTTATGATTTGCGGGAAAGGCTTCAGGATTTAAAAAATGAAGGACTTGAAGAAGAGACCGCTTATCACCAAACCATTGCGTCAATCGGAGAGGTATCGGAAATGATTGAAATAATCAACAGCAAAACGAGAGAACTCCAACAGTTTGTGGGAATGGATTTATCCAAAAGCAATCTGCAGAATTCTGATTTCAAATCAGTAAAGGTTCCGGAGGGGAAATTTAACTACAGTAACTTGCAGGGATCAGATTTTAGTTACTCGGATTTAACCAACAGTTCTTTTAAATGCAGCAACTTGGAGAATTCCAAATTTGATGGGGCTAACCTTACAGGGGTCAAAATTGATAAATCCAATCTGAAAGGATCAAGTTTTAAGGCTGCGATTTTAGATAAAACGGATTTTCATTGCTCCGATTTATCGGGGGTTTGTTTTGACAACTTGACTTTCAACGGTACAATTTTTAATTACTCCGGGTTAAAAGGAACTTCCTTTAGAAACGCCGTATTTAACAATGTATCCTTTAAAACAGACGTAAAGAAAACGATCTTTGACGGGGCAACCATGGATAAGGTCACGTATGCCCTGCTTAAGGGATATAAAGCAAACCTGGACAAAGTTACAGTAATGTAACAGCGTAAAAAGGGTGAGCATATCAGGTATATTTTTTTGATAGAAGGAAGTGTAAAAGAGGAGAAGAGTATGGACTTTCGACAGATAGAAGTATTTGTACATGTTTACCGTGTAAGGAATTTTTCCAGGGCCGGCGATGCTCTTTTCTTGACCCAGCCTACAATAAGCAGTCATATCAGTGACCTGGAAAATGAACTGGGGTTAAAACTATTTGACCGCTCCAGGAGAGATGTGATCCCCACGGAAGCCGGAGACGCTTTTTATCAATATGCAATAACCCTGCTTGAAACAAGGGAAAAGGCAATTTATTCTCTCAATCTATATAGCAAAGAGGTTGAGGGGAGGCTGGAAATAGCTGCTTCCAGCATACCTAGTCAGTGGTTATTGCCCCGGCTGTTCATCGGGTTTCGAAAAATTTATCCAAATGTTTTCTTTAAGGTTCATCAAGGTGATTCCGGAGAGGTCATCCGGGACCTTCAAAAGAAAAGATTTCAAATCGGAATTGTCGGTACCCGTATGGATGACGATAAGTTGGAATATGAGGTTTTATCAAAGGATCGGCTTATCCTGATCTCAGCCAGAAACGAGGAAGAAGGCTGCAAAAATCCAAATGTTTCTTTGGAAAGCCTGCTTGAAAAAGAGTTTATTTTTAGAGAATCAGGATCCGGCACAAGGCAGAAGTTTGAAACAGCGCTCAAAGAAAAAGGGATTAACCCTGATCACTTAAAAGTGGTTGCTGAAATGAATAGCACGGAAGCAATTAAACGCGCAGTCAGGGAGGGATTGGGTGTCTCGGTAGTATCCTCGCTCAGCGCAGAAGATTATCTTGAATTAGGACTGCTTAATACCTTTACAATAGAAGGATTGGATTTGGATAGAACGTTTTATCTTGTAACCCACAAGAATCAGCCTCTGTCCCCCAGTGTAACCGCTTTTCGGCAATATGCTCTTGAATATTATAAAAAATAATTAATCATAACAAGGAATGGATTGATAGAAAATATCTATCAATCCATTCCTTATTATTGATAATCGAAATGATTCAGAGGGAAAGTTTGGTAATATAATTGGGATGTAATAAAATGATATATCAGAGGGCAATAATTGAAAGAGAGATAATTTTTTTGATCCAAGACGGGAAAGACAGGATAATTTATAAAAATCCGGGTTAAAAGGAAGTGATGGCAGCGTGAAACCGGAACAAGTAAAACATGAACAAATAAAACTTACAAAAATGACCGCGAGCTCCGGCTGAGCTGCTAAATTAAGCCCGCAGGCTTTGGCGCAGGTCTTGTGCTGTCTACCCAAATTTAAAGACGAAAACCTATTGGTAGGTTTTGATACCTGTGATGATGCTGCAGTATATAAGCTGAATCAGGAACAGGCTGTGATCCAGACTTTAGATTTCTTTACTCCGGTTGTAGATGACCCTTTTACGTTCGGTCAAATAGCAGCTGCCAACGCCCTCAGCGATGTGTTTGCTATGGGAGGAATTCCCGTAACAGCGATGAACATTGCCTGTTTCCCAAGCTGCCTGCCGCCGGGTATTCTTGGCGAAATTCTGAGAGGCGGGGCTGAAAAGGTTAAAGAAGCAGGAGCTATTGTAATTGGCGGACATACTGTGGAAGACAGAGAGCCCAAATATGGATTATCCGTAATGGGATTGGTTCATCCCAAGCGCATAGTTACCAATGCCGGTGCAGAAGCCGGAGATGTATTGGTCCTGACAAAACCATTGGGTGTTGGTATCCTTAATACGGCCATTAAAGGGGAACTTGCGGACGAAGCCGTTTACAAAAAGAATGTGGAAGTTATGTCTTACCTGAACCAAGACGCTTCCAGGGCGATGATCAAGGCTGGTGCTTCCGGGTGCACAGATGTTACCGGTTTCGGATTTTTAGGACATGCCGCAGAGATGGCTGAGGCGAGCGGTTTTACGCTGGAAATCCGGACGGAAAATTTACCTGTTCTCACCGAAAGCATAGAGTTCGCCCGGATGGGGATTATCCCCGCAGGGGCCTACCGCAACAGAGAATTTATTCAAAATAAAATAAAAATCCTGGGAAATATCCCTCAGGAGATCGAGGATATTCTTTATGACCCCCAGACTTCCGGAGGGCTGCTCATAGCTATTCGTGAATCCAATGTTGAAATGCTTCTGCAGGAGTTGCACGAAAAAAACCGCACCCCATTTGCAATTGTCGGCAGGGTAAAGAAAAAAACAAATTACTCTATCGAAGTAAAATAGTTTTAAAGTATAAGGGCCGTTGCACAACGAATCAAAAATAATTCGTAGTCAACGGCTCCTTTTGTATCATGTAATCCTAACCGGACCGTTAATCCTGTCTTAAGGCATCAATAGGGTTTAAACAGGAGGCACGGTAAGCAGGAAATATCCCGAAAACAAGTCCTACCAGGACCGCGAATCCGAAGGCCAAAGCAACAACGTTTAGGGAGTAGGCGAAAGTATAACCGAATGCATTTGCCGCAGTGCCGAGGCCTATACCGGCCAAAATTCCTAATGTTCCGCCAAATAGACACAGAACCAGGGCTTCAATCAGGAATTGCACCAGTATATCACTTCGTTTTGCCCCCAGGGATTTGCGGACACCGATTTCTTTGGTACGTTCAGTAACGGATACAAGCATGACATTCATGACTCCGATGCCGCCTACAATCAGCGAAATGCTGGCAATTCCTGCAAGCAGGAGGATTAGGGTATTCTGTATTGACTGCATCGTATCCAGCATGGACTGCTGAGTTGTAACCCGCATATTGTCACTGGAGGCATCCAGGGTAGTCCTGAGGTAATTCTCCGTTGCCAGTTTGGCAAAATTCACAGAGCTTTCGTTATTTGCTTTAATGAATAAGGTTTTAATATCACTGCTTCCGGAGATGTATTTGGCGGTAGTGATCGGGAGAAGAACTGTACTGTCGGCATTGGTACCCATGGAAGACCCCTGGGCTTGAAGAAGGCCAATTACCGTATAATTATCTCCTGCAATTTTCAGGATTTGGCCCACAGGATTGGTATTATTAAACAGGCTTTGGCTGACTTCCGTCCCGATCACGCAAACCTTGCTTTTGTTATCCACGTCAATAAAGGAAATACTCCTGCCTGTAGATAGGGTATAATTCCTGATACCCAAATAGTTTTCATCAATACCGACAACCGATACCATGCCCGCAGTTGTGGTGCCTTTGGAAACAGTGGCGTTGACGTTGATAAATGGGGCAGCCAGTTCTACGCCGGGCAATTGTGCGATTTTGTTCATATCGTCAAGTTTTAATGCCTTATCGGTATTGACGGAAACAGTCAGGATATTCGTTCCGAGAGAAGATACTTTTGAAGTGATATCACGGGATGTTCCCGTTCCTATCCCAACAAGGATAATGACAGAGGAAATACCGATGATCAGCCCAAGCATCGTAAGGGAAGAACGCAGTTTATTGGTCCTGATGTTTTTAAAAGCAAGGGTAATGGTTCTCAAAAATTTCATTAATGGTTCCACCTCGGTTCATCTGAGATTTGGCCGTCAATGATATTAACCTGCCGGTTCACCTGTTGGGCAATATGGGTATCGTGGGTAATCAAAATGATAGTCTGTCCATTTTGATTAAGTTCCTTGAGCATAGCAATAATTTCCTGACCGGTTTTTTGATCCAAAGCTCCTGTGGGCTCATCTGCAAGAATGATCTGAGGATTGCAGGCCAACGCCCGGGCAATCGCCACACGCTGCTGCTGGCCGCCGGAGAGTTCCTTAGGCGTGTGTTTTTCTCTGTCTTTTAATCCTACCTTTTCCAGGTATTCGTATGCCAATTTCCTTGATTGTTTTGCGGACATCCCTTTATACATGAGCGGTACTTCCACATTTTCCAGGGCATTCAGCTTGGAAAGCAGATTGAAGTTCTGAAAGACAAAGCCGATTTTATGATTTCTGATGCGGGCCAGTTCTCTGTCCGAAGAATTGTTAATGTCTATCCCGTCCAAAAAATATTCCCCGCTGTCAGGAACATCCAGGCACCCAAGCATGTTCATCAGGGTAGACTTACCGGAACCGGACGGTCCGACTATGGCAACAAACTCTCCTTTTTCTACGCTGAAATTAACTTTGTCCAGCGCTTTTACTTCGGTATCGCCCATGAGATACGTTTTAGATACTTCTTTCATACTTATCATTATTTTTCACTCTTTTCGCTGAGTTGTAATCGGAGGTTATTTCTTAGTTTACTGTGCTGTCTTACCCGTTGACTGATTTCCGGAGCCGGAATTATTGCCGCCTGTACCATTCGTGCTGCGCGTTCCGCCGCCATAGGTTGACCTGTTGTTGCCTGTCATATTTTTCAAGTTGCCAAAGGCGCCCATTCCGCCAATACCGTTTGATCCGGTGCCGGACTGCACGGTATATTGTATGGTATCGCCTGCGGCCAATCCGCTGGTAATCTGCACATAGGCATCGTTGGCCAGTCCCAGTTTGACTGAAACAGGGGATACGCTGCCGTCACTTTGAACAACCATGACTCTGGCGTTATCACCCGAGCCTTTCACTGCTTCAATCGGAACGGCAACTGCGTTTTTGACGCTGGCAATCACGATTTTTATTTCTGCCGACATACCAATTTTCACATTGGTGGTTTTATCCAATGTAATTGTGACCTTGAAAGTAGAACTGCCGTTGGAGTAAGTACCGGTTTCACTGATTGCGGTTACTTTTCCGGTATACTTGGTATCTGGCAGGGCGTTGAGGGTAATTGCCGCTGCCTGTCCGATTTTCAGATTCCGAAGATCGGTTTCATCTACAGAAAGCTCGGTAACGAGTGTATCCGTGCTCTTGACAGTGATCGTATTGCTGGCGGTGTTCGTTGTTCTTGAGGTGGCGCCGGTATTGTCGGAAATTGTGATGGGCCCGACTACACCATTAAAAGGGGCAGTTAATTCTGTACCATTGGTGTAAGTCGACAAGACCGCGTCTTTTTTTACGGCTTGTCCTTCTTTGACCAGTACTTCATCAACTGTCTTATTGTTGTCCAAAGTTAAAGTTTCTTCATCACCTGTCAGGATTTGACCTGTTCCGGATATAACTTTCTCTAAATCCTGCGTCCCGACCGTAATTGTTCTGGTTTCGGTGGAGCTTTGGGTGGAATTGGCTACATTTTGAGCTTTCACATAGCGTGGAATGACTACGGCGGACGCAGCTACAATTCCCAGGATAATCACTAAAGTAATCATTGTTTTTGTTTTGTTTTTCCTTTTGGAATTCATGTAATTAATTGCTCCTTTTTTCTCGCTTTATTCAGCGGTTTGTTTTAAAAGAATTATTGTATTTGAAAGTTTTAAGCTATTGGAGCAATTATAAAATTTAAAACTTAAAAATTCGTTAAAAAAGCTTATAAAACAATAAATAACAGAAAGAAATTAATGGAATTACTGTATAATATTAAGAATTAAGCTTGAATATTAAGCTTAGAAGGAATAAAAATGAAAGAATAATTCAAACGTTTATTGTATTTTTGATTTATATAAATTTAAAAAGTAGAGTATATAGAAAATGTATAATTCTTCGAGAAGGAAAACTTTTTGAAAATATTTGCCACAGTTGTCAAATAGGAGTACACTTAAAAGGAAAAAGATTCCTGGTCTTCTTGACTGCAGTTTAATCTTTTTGTGAAAAAGAGAACAGGAGGAATAGCATGTCTCATTTAAAAAAGGTGATGGTGACTTGTTTAGCGGTTTTGTTCACCGTAACAACTATACCCGGTGTGGCGCTAGCCCTGCCGGAAAAACTCTATCAAACGAGTTATCAAGAGACGATTACAGCCGGTGCAACCTTGGAACATATTTCCCGCTTTACCGCGGACGGTTGGTTAAACATTAAGGTTTTGCGTGTGGATACAGGGAACCCGAATATTAAGATCGATGCGTTGGCTAATAGCCAGATATCAGATAAACTTTCCACATTGCCCGCCCTGGTCGAAAAAACCGGTGCTGTGGCTGCAGTGAATGCCAGCTTTTATAACATTATGGATAAGGGTACCGGTTATCCTGACGGACCGTTTGTCCTTTCAGGAGATCTTTTGTCTACATCTGGCTGGTACAATCAAACGAAAGATGAAATGGCTTCTTTTTCACTGAATAATGCCGGGCAGATGATTTTTCATTACTGGAAAAATGATCTTACCCTGGCGGGGTCCGACCAGGTTACCTTTGCTGTTTCCCAGTATAACCAGCCCAGCCGTGAGCAATATAACGATATTACCGTTCTGGATCAGAAATGGGGATCTTCAACCGTGGGGGCGTCAAAAGAATTTCCTGATCTGGTGGAGATTCTTGTTTCCCAGGGCAGTGTTCAGGAAATACGGATGGCTCAACCGGCTACAACCATACCAGCCAATGGTTTTGTCGTGGTTTCCAGGGGAGCGCAGGCAGCAAAGCTTTTGAACGGTTTCAGGGTGGGTAGTCCGATAAAATTAAATATCACCTCTAATCCGGATTGGGCAGGACTTCAGATGTCGGTAACGGGATCTTCTATTTTGGTCAAAGATGGCAAGATACCGGAAAAGTTCTCTTTCAGCACCGGAAGTTTTGATAAAAGGAATCCCCGAACTCTGGTCGGAAGCTCCCGGGACGGAAAACAGATGATCCTGGTCACAGTAGACGGAAGACAGGACAATAGCATTGGTCTTACTCAAACCGAGGCGGCAGAACTCATGCAGGAATTAGGAGCTTACAATGCACTGATTTTGGACGGAGGCGGTTCTACGACCATGGTAACCCGGGATCCGGGAACGACCTCCGCTGACGTGGTGAATATTCCTTCAGAGGGTGCACTCAGGTCCGTCGCCAACGGGATCGGTATTTTTTCCCTGGCATCCCCCGGATCACTAAACAAATTAATGCTTGAAACGGATGATACCAATGTATTTGTCAATACTTCGAGAAAAATTACACTTAAAGGCGTAGACAGCAATTTCAACCCGGTGGAGATTGACCCCAAACAGGTGCAATGGAGCGTAAGCGGAGTGAAAGGAACCTTTTCCGGAAGCCAGTTCCGGCCTTCTTCAGCAGGGAGCGGCAAAGTAACGGCTAAGGTAGGGAATCTTACAGCGACAATAAATATCCGTTCTTTAAGTGCCCCGGTAAAGCTCTCATTAGATACCAAACAACTGGAAGTTCCTTTAGGACAGAGCAGGAAACTTCAGGTAACGGGTTATGACATTGAAGGTTTTTCTGCCCTGATTGAGCCCGAGAATGTTCAGTGGAAGGTAAACGGCAAGATTGGGAGCTGCCAAAACGGGACCTTCAGTGCTTCCGCAATCGGCTCTGGATTTATTGATGCTGCGGTTGGGAGTGTGCATGCTTATACGGGAGTATCTGTATATACGGATTTCACAGAAAATAAAAATTTATTTGAGGAAAAAAATGCTGATATTCTAGCCCAATCTCAAGCAGGCAGGGGTTCTTTTGAGATTTCCAATAAAAATGTTCATGAAGGAAATAATTCCGGGGAATTAACGTATGACTTTTTTGCTTCGGGAGATCTGGCAGAGGTATCGCTTGTATTCCGGGATAAAGGGATTTCACTTCATCCCGGTACTTCATCCTTGTCACTCTGGCTCTATAATACGCATGAGAACTCCAATAAGATTTGGGGCGAAATCATGGATGCTTCCGGTAAAAAGCACCAGATCCAATTCTCATCGGATTTAGAATGGTCCGGATGGAAGCAATTAAAGGTTTCCTTGGAAGAATTCAAAGCACCCGCTTATCTCACAAGGATCTATATTCAAAATGTCGATACATCCGAAAGTTTTGGGAAAATTTTCGTGGATGATCTTAAGGCTGAAGTTGTCAATCATCCGGCCATAGACCAGAGTAAGATACCTCTTGATACTGCTCCCAAGGATGAGGCCAACCGGCAGGTATCATATGCTCCAGGCCAGAATAATTTTAAATTTTCCGTTTTTGGCAGTAGGGAAGAGCCTGAAAGTTTGCAGGAAAAGCAGCTGATCAACAAAATGACCGCCTACATCAATAAAAATCTGGATTTGGCGGTTTACACCGGAGTGAAGGCGGCCCCGGCTTCCAAAGATCTAAAAAAGCCGGCTCTAATTACTGGAACCGGATATAAAACTTACTCATACAAAAACAGCACGTTTATTCAGTTGGATATCAGTAAAGGCGGACTGCGAAGAAGTGATCCCAAACAGTGGACCTGGCTGTTTGAAGAATTAGAAAAAATATCAGGCAATAATGCGTTTATTGTGATGTCCGATACAACGGCTAATTTTATTAATGCCAAGGAAGCTGGTTTATTGAAGGATACCCTGGCCGATTTCCGCAATAAAACAGGCAAGAATGTTTGGGTCCTGTATCAGGGGTCGGAAAACCGAAGTGAACTGGACAGAGGGGTCAAATATATTTCCTGCGCAGGGCTCGAAACAGCCGATCCGTCAAAAGGAAAACCGGTTTCAGCAAAATACCTGCAGGTTACAGTTCAGGGAAAAAAGATTACCTATGAATTTAAGTCATTATAATGAAAAAAGTCAATCTTCTCAAATACAATAGAGAATTTGAGGGAGGTCGCCGGCAATTGCCGGCGGCCTTTTAGGTTCCAGGTTACTAAAGACGCGATATATCTTTATTCTCTTTTTTGGTATAATTTTTTTAAATTGTTTATTGGAAAGGTCAATGCCAACGGTATTGAGATCAAGCTTGTGAATAAAAGATTTTTTAAGTTTCCTTTTGAAAATAATATTATTTTGGTTTCTGTACGAAAGGGAATGACCCTAATGATCCCTCCATTGCTGGTGGGTTCTTTTGCATTGATCGTGCTGAGCTTCCCGGTTCCCGTTTATCAGCGTTTTATGGTAACGCTTTTTGGGAGCCAGTGGGGTAATGTTTTTCAATTTGTCCGAGACGGAACTTTTAATATTATGTCCTTAATTATGGTCCTATGTATAAGCTACTCCTATGCCTATGAAGCAAAAGGGCTGGAAAAATCCACTGTCAACCCTTTTATTGTATCTGTAACATCTTTATGTTCCTTTATTGCCCTCATCGGAATGGAATTCCTATCGTATTAAATCCGATTTATCTGATTCCTTTCTTATTTATACCTCATCTTGCTTCGACATTCGGGAAAGCGTTTTAGCGAAATCAAGTGTAACTGGAAGTTATTTATACAAACTGTCACCGCTATTCCAATTCATTTTAGAGAGCATAAATATTTCTTTTGCCAATATATCTCCAGATGCTTTGCCGTAAAAACGCTTGACCAAAAGTGGCGTCGGTATCCCCCTACCGCCCTTATAATAGTTCAGCCGATTTCCAAGTAATTCGTCATGCTGAATACAGCCATGTGTTCAGGCCAAGAAGCTATCATCGTTTAAAGGTATGATAGTACCTCTATGTATCGCGAAATTTGCAGCCCCTTTTGTAAAATCCGGACCAAAGCGAATCGCCCTCCAAGAAGAAAATTCTTGAATTTGAAGCAATTCAATATCTTCGATTCCCTCCAACGCCTGAGTAAATCCTTTCACTTCATCTTGAGTAAAAGGCGTTGTCTTATGCAAACGATGCGCTTCAAACGATTAGTTGGATTCCACTGATAATATTTGTCACGAAGCACAGACATCATTTCGTAAGCTTCATCGCACTTCATATACGGATTTTTTCCGTAAAAACCAGGATCATTTATCTTCCGCAGGAGGAGGCGAATTCCGGTACCCGTTGAATCGAATAGTTGGCTACATCCAATACAGGTTCCTTTATTTCGGGAAAGGGCATAACTCACTCCAACAAAAGCTGTATCATTTGATAGGGTAACGGGTTGCCATAAAACACCGGATGCTTTTGCATAAAGACTGGTTGATAAACCCCATAACACCTTGCATTGATCTGAAAATTTCGTTGATCGTTCTTCAACAAATTGCAGCTTTACTCCTTTATCCGTTGCATAGAGTTTGAGTGCATCGTGCAAGTTGAAGTCGTTTGCCGGATTACTTGACTCACGATATTTTGCAAATGACATTGGAATATATATGACGGCTACATCAAAAGCATGGTTTGTTGACAACTGATCAATGAACCTTTTCATCATAAAAACAAAATCATGTTCATTCATAGCTTTAACATTATTTTCGTCGTAGGCTATTATGTTATGAGGTGTCATTTATGGCTGGTACTTGTAAACTGCGCATTATATATCGTAGACATAGCTTGATTTATAATTCGCTGCTTTTCAAACCGGTCAATTTCTCTGCTACTAGAAGCAAGAACACAGACCGTTGGTAGGATTGAGAAGTAAATTTTCCCATGATAAACGGAGAGTGATACTTCAATGGCTTCGAATGCCTTTGTATTTTGCAGGGCACGAGTAATTTGGGGGTCATACCCTCAATCAACCTTCAAAAATCCATTCTTGATGGCATCAGGGAAAAGGAACATTTTTTCCGCCTTTCCAAACACCACAATTATCTTATCTTCAGTTATTCTGACAACCTTACCGTTCCCGAAAGTTTTATGTGTTAGTGATGAACCCGGCTTTATTCCAGAGTAATCAATTATCGAGTCTTCCAGTTCGGCTTTATTGGTCTGATACTGCCTTCCGGCAGGATCTGCAACCCTTGTTGCAGGCTGCGGTATCGGCGTTCGTATTTCTGGTTTGATAAATGTCGCTTTTACTGTAGCCTTTGATGCTTTTACAGGCTTCTCATCAGGAATGTTATCATCTTCGTCATCGCTTTCGAAATCATCGATAACATCGGGCAAGTCGCTAAAATCCTGCGCAGCCGTGGTCAGTGATATCTGTTGTGAAGCAAATAGCCTCTTATATTCGTCAGAAGTAAGAACGGTGTCGTAGCCGCCGACATTTTCGCAAGCATGTTTGTCTATTCCCGTATAACTCAGACTGGAATCCTCATACCGCTTGAATTTATAAACGGCATCGTTCATGAGGGGACCGTTGAATACGCCGAGTGAAACGAGCAACTCAAAATCCTTGACGCTCAAGCCCGTCATTTTTTTAAACAATCCCGGTTCAAGCTGTGTAATAACGTCTTTCAGACTGTACTCGCGATAATCGGTCAAATACATGAATACAGGTATGCGAGTGGCGAACTTGATGAGTTTTTCCTGTATTTGCTTGCGCTTAGATTTGAACTCCTTCTCCTCATCGGAAAGCTCCTTTTTCTCTTTCGGAGTCAGTTTGTCGCCCTTGTTTTTCGCCTTCTTCACCGTATCAGACAGGTTGATTATAGTCTGAATATCAGAGTTTAGGCTACGGAAACCTTCGATATTCATAAGCGCACGCATGGCATCCTCATTTGCCATAAGACGCGACAGCGTTTCATTATCCACATTAACGAGCAAAGCACTTTCCCAACGACGGGCAAGCAAGGTGGCAGAAGTGCCAGCCATCGCGATATCAAGCCTCCTCCTTTTTATACCTTTCGATGTCAAGGGAATCGTAAGCGTCTTCATCCTCCTGTTCAAACAGCTTTCTGGCATTTTCCCTCCATGCTCCGAAGTGATATTCGTCGAAGATAACCAAGTCCCAATTTGTCGTATGAACCCACTCGTTTTTAGCCTTAATGCCTCCGGAATCGTTAGTGCCGAGATAGTCCTGGAACGATCCGAAACACACTATCGGCTTTGAAGTGTCGGCATCCTCATAGGCCATACCATCTTTGCTGATGAATTGCCAACCTTCAAAATCTACATGGGTTAACAAATCTTCACTCCACGCTGATGCTACCGCAGGCTTGAATGTTAAAATTAAAATCTTTGACATGCCCATACGCTTGGCGAGCTGATAAGCGGCAAAAGTCTTCCCGAAACGCATCTTTGCATTCCAGAGGAATTTTGCCGTCCGTTGAGTTTTCTCTTTTGCCGCAGCTTTGTAATACTCAATGGTCTTATTTACGGCTTCTTCTTGCTCGGGTCGCATTTTGAAATCACGGGTGCGATTTTCCTCGTTTTGGGTGCGATCCCTCACTGCTATGTACGCTGCCTTTACATCATCGACCGTGCAGCGAAACCACTCCCCACCAACGCCCGAAAAGCCTTTCTTGCGGAGGACACGGTGAATATCATGATCGGTGAAAGAACTGCCGTCGGAATACATTGCGGATTCCGCAAACACAATGCGGTAGGGTTTTTTCCCGTCCGGCCGCTTTGTAGGGTATTGCTGTTCCACGCGCTTTTCTACGTCAATGGCGGTATAGCCTACCTTGAGCAAGCCACGATATTCGGGATTGCTGTCCTCATAGGCATATATGGTGGGATGCGCTTCAGGGCGAAGCGGAAAAAACTCTTTAGCCATTATCGTCGCCCTACGCTTTCTTTATTTGCTGTTCGATGAGTTTCAGCTGTTTGTCGAAGTCGGACTCGAACAGCTTGTCCTGTATGATTCTGTATTTCTCAAACTCGCTTTCGGCGTGTTCCTTAGCAATTTGAGCGGATATCTTGCCAGCGTCCGTCAAAATCTCGCGGTCATCGGCTTGCAGGAATATGTCAAGCCTTTTCGCCCAATCCTCCATGGTCATCGGAATATGGCGGCGCGCTCTGTCCTCGGCCAAGTCGAGATAAGCGGAAACAATACGCTCCAAGGAAGATAATTCTTCCCGCGACAGATAGTTTTTCGCAACAGAAACATCGTAGCGCTGTATTTTCCCGTCCGGCGCGTCTTCCCAAGTGGTCAGTCCCATATGCTCTTTTCTTGCATCAGCACGGTTATAAATCAGTTCTGCTGCCGTCTGTCCGTGAACGGCAAAGTGCATTTTATTCTGAACCTTAGCAAAGAACTCGTGGGTTGTCTTTGCGTTTTTGTCATAGTCAAGAGCGGTTGCGTAAATATCCGTGACTTTTTGATAAAACCTGCGCTCAGAAAGACGTATCTCGCGGATTTTCTCAAGCAGCTTTTCATAATACTTTTCTGTCAGTACCGAACCGCCGTTTTTCAGACGCTCATCGTCCATAACCCAACCCTGAATCGTATAGTCCTTCGCAATTTTATTGACCCATTTGCGGAACTGCACGGCGCGGTCGGAATTAATTTTAAATCCGACGGCGATAATCATTTGCAGGTTGTAATGCTTAACTTCGCGGTTAACTTGGCGCGAGCCTTCAGTTTGAACTATTCGGAAATTCCTAATTGTTGCTTCCGGATCAAGTTCATGGTCGGAGAAAATTTTTGCAATATGCTCGTTGATTGTCGGTATTTCCACATCATAAAGCACTGCAAGCATCTTCTGCGTGAGCCAGATGTTCTCGTCTTCGTAGCGCATTTCGATGCTTTGCGGATTGTCGCCTGTCGCAGCGATGTATGTCAGATATTCGGCGGCGGAGGAGCGTATGTTTTTCTCCTCGGGAAGTTTCCTCTTACTCATCGTTATCACCGCCTATCTCCATTGGGCGTATCATGCTCTCGATAAAAGCAATCTCATCCTCTGTAATGCCGTATTTGGCGTATAACTTTTCGTCTGTCCACGGTTCGGAAAAATCTTGTATTGGAACGAAAGAATAAACCTTACTCGTAGCATCTTGTGATATTTTTCGGAGAAAAACCAATAGCCTAAAAAATCGAGATTCAATGTAGCTAATCACATTAGAAGCGATTTCTTCGGTATCAAAAGGTCCAATGACAAGGTAAGTTTCTGTGCAGGCAGTGTTATTCCCGACAAGAATTGGTTTATTTATTATTTGGTGTGGGTAGTTGTCGCCAGCGTTGTACGCTTTCGTTATGAATATTTTGAATTTATTTACCCAATCACGATTGCGTTCAATTTCACGTTCCTCAATATAAGTAATTCTTCCACGTTCGTATAATTGAATACCATTTTTCGGCTTTTTCATTTTTCCAGAGTAATTTGTAGGAAAGCCAAAGGGTTTTCGGGAACTGACAAGGGAATTAAAGGTTGGCTCATTTTTTGCCAGAACCTTTCGTAAAATACTGATTGCCTTATTATGACGTATAAATACATCAGAACCTTGTTCCAATAATGGTCTGGTAACCGTTTCTGCCTCTTCTATGCCGCTATTTGTTGTAACAGAACACAATCCTTTATTATCTCTATCCCATAGGAAATAGCATACGCCACCCTTTATTTCCACACCTGTTCCAAAACAATCAGCCGCATTGAAATAATCACATAAAACGCGAATTCTATCGTCGTGCAACATTTTATCTCTAAAGTTATCTAACCCTTTACCACCTGCAAACCATCGTGACGGAATAATCATTGAAAGATAACGAGGATTCAATTTCTTAGCCTGTTCAACAAATTTTTGATAAATCGGTTTTGCACTTGCACTATTACCTCCATCACTTAACTGATACGGCGGATTGCCGATAATAACACCAAATTTCATCTTAAAGATCTCCTCTGGTTTTGTTGTATGTATAAACTCATACGCATGGGACCTGATTTGCAAGCAGGGTCAAAAAATGTGGTCCTTTTATTGCTGAAAAGCTCCTGCGGCAGCATATCAAGCATCTTGTTCACAATACCTGGCGGTGTGAATACCTCGTCGTTACTTAAATTGGCAAGACAGGAAAGGACATCGGGGTTATATGTGTTTGCGTAAAAATCACCGCTATTCATATTGCTGTACCCTCCTGTAATGTATTGGCGGGAATTCCCGGATAGGCAATGGTATAAATGCCTGAATTTCATCGTCATATTCCCAGCCGGTCATAAATAGAGTCATTTGCTCCTGATGACCTTCAAGCATCTGGTCAAGGCGGAAATCCCGGCGTTTGAGAAAGTCGCCTGTCACCATAGACCATTCTGCGAAAATAATCGGTTCACCGTCCGACATTTTCATCGTGAGCGCATCCCCGCAGAGGATGTTATGCCTGAGAATATATTTGACGGCTTCGCGGCATTCATCATTTGCCTCTTTCTTGCAGTTGGCAGTGTATTCCTTGTCGAAGATTGTGAACATTCTCTTTCTGCACTCGTCTACGTTGTCCTGCAATATATCAACGCCATAAATGCTGGTAACGGCAAGGAGGGCATATTTTTCATAATCAGCCGGACATTTGCGATAGCGAGCTTTTACAACATTCAGCTTCCGGCGGAGTATCTCTGCAAGAAAATTGCCATCCCCACATGCAGGCTCCAAAAATCGGCTTTCTATTCTTTCTGTTTCTTGCTTTACAAGGTCGAGCATAGCGTTAACCTCACGTTCGGCAGTAAACACCTCGCCGTGGTCGGTAACGCGCTGTTTGGATTTTGTTTGTGCGCTTCTCACTTTACCTCCCACCATTCCGTTCGTCCCGAATAATCTCCATAATATCGCCGAAATCACAGTTCAACGCAGAGCAAATTTTCATAAGCACCGTCGTTGTTACAGGTTCATCCCGTCCAAGCTTAGTGATTAAGCTGGCACTTATATTTGCGGCGGCTTGCAAATCTTTTTTCTTCATTTTCTTATCTATAAGCAGCTTCCACAATTTATTATAGCTAACAGCCACGCCATTCACCTCGACATAATTTTATTAAATTATATCACATATATCGCTTAAATGCACTGATTTTAACATAATTGAAACGAAAATGCTATTTTTGTAGAATAATATGATAGCTATCTCCGCCAGAGTATGGTATGTTGTATTGTTGAAGGGAGGTAGTCAAATGAAGAAGTATATCATCACCGGAATCATCATTACCGCCTGTGTCGCCCTGTGTGCCGCTGTGTGGCCTCGGAGCGTCGAGGGCGGGAAAGTACCCGCCGAACCGGTAAAACCCGCCGTAATTGCCGAAATTGAGGCGAAGCCGGAAGAAACGCCGCCAATTACTCTCTCTGCCGATAATAGCGTTCCAGAACCGGAGACTGTCGCAGAAAGTGAACCAGTGGAAACCGAAGAAACAACAGTAGAAGAAAAAACTGAACCGACGCCGCCTATCGAGCCTGCACCGGAACCGGCAGCCGCCATGTCCCGAAAGTACCTCGCATAGGCTTCGGCGTATGCCGCACTGTTACGGCGTGTCAATTTTTCAAAATAGAACTCCAGCATCCCCGCTATTTGCCCTCTGAAATTGCGGATGCTTTCCGCAAAGTATTCCATGCGGGAGAGAAACTCCCGAAACAATTGGCTTTATCCGGAAGCAAAAATATAAGAAGTAAGCTCAAGGCTATTAAGGATTTAGGAATTAAGTTAGCTATGGACGATTTTGGGATGGGACATAGTTCTTTGATGTACTTAAAAGAATATGAGTTTGATACGATTAAGCTGGATGGTGCTCTGATCAGAGAAATTATGACGAATCATACCTGCAGTGATATTATTTATTACCTAAGCCGAAGTTAAAGGTATTTTTCCTGTTGTATAGAATATTATTTTTACTAAAATCAACATCAAACAAGGTGTGATAAGATGGACAAACGGAGTATAAGCAGATATGCAAAAACAAAATACAGTATTGTGATGGTGCTTATCTTTCTTATTCCGGTGCTGACATCTTGTTCACCACTCCAAATACAGTTTGCGAATTCCCCGATGTTACAATCCGGAATTCCGGACACAGTAAGAAAAGCCCTTCAGGAGGAAGCTGCTTTTAAGCATGCGGACTTACTTCGGAAATTTCCTTATCCCTATGAGGCCATGCTGGCTATCAGTTCGGATGCAGATATGACAACCTTGCAGGAATTTGAAGAGTATCACCGGTTTTTGAACACCAGGGAAAAAACCGCAAATGGAATTGGCCTGGGGTTGGATATTGGAGATTCTACCTGGCTCTACATAGCCAATGATACACCTGAAAAAGCAGATAAAGATGGACATCCTGCAGATTATTCCATGTCTTATTTTGATAGGGTAAATCCTCAAAAACTTAAGGATGCCGAAAAAATAAATCATTACTTTAAGTGCGGATGGATTGACTCGCTGCATACCTTTGGAGACTTTTCCAGAAACGATCACGCGATTCGATTCAGGCGTGATCTGGCAATATCCGCCTTAAAGGCGATGAATGACAGCGGCTTTAAACCGAAAGTATGGATTAACCATGGATCGGAATCCAATGTGCAAAATTTTGGGGGGTACAATCCCAAAAGAGTTACCAAGTTTCAGGGAGGAGACGATCCTAAGTCTCCATATTACCACACCGACCTCACTTTGAATTGTGGAATTCGTTACATCTGGAATTCTATTGGATCGGAAAAATTCAGTACGGATGACCCTTTATTTCCTGTAAATTTGCGCGATGGACAAAAAATATGGGGATTTCATCGATATACTCATGATATTGCTAATGGAAAGGCAATTTGGACATGGGAACCGGCGGAGTTATCCAAGCAAATCACCAAGTCCCGTTTGGACCAACTTGTTCGAGAAGGAAAGTATTCTATTGTAACACAGCATTTTGGTAAAGGAAGTAACGGGTTTCCTTTTACACAGGAGGGGATTCAATCCCTGCGATTATTAAAAACCTATGACGACAACGGCAAGATCCTTGTTGCCCGCACGTCCCGTTTACTGGATTACGCCAGGAGCCGAAAATACGTTCATTATGCAGTCGCTGAACTTGACGGAAAGACATACATCAATATCGCATCCATTGATGATCCAATATGGGGAACCAGTATTCCTTCTCTGGATGAAATTCGAGGACTGACCTTTCATGTCGAGAATCCTGAGAAAACGATCTTATTGCTTAATATGAACCCTATAAATATGGAGGATATCCAGCAAAACAATCCGGGTCAGGGTGGAAGAAAAAGCATTTCAATTAAATGGTTCAAGCCGGATTATACCGATTATACCAAAACGTAATATAGAAATATGACCGCTGTTTAACAGCGGTATTTTATTGACATTTATGGATTACAATTGTAAGATTAAAATGCTTACAATTGTAATCCATAAATGATAATGTAACAGTTATATTCTAAGCTTTTAAAAGTAAAGGGGGATATCCATGGAAAAGCTGCCTCAAATATCCGAATCCGAGCTGGAAGTGATGAAAATTCTTTGGGATCTTGGCCAGGCAACCAGTTCCCAAATTATTGACAGGCTGACAAAAACTTCAGAATGGAAACCCAAAACGATTCAAACCTTAATCTCGCGTCTTGTTGCGAAACAAGCTATACAACCCGAGAATACAGGCGGTAAAGCGTTTCTTTATATTCCCCTTGTTGATGAAGATACGTATAAGGCTTATGCCAGCAAATCCTTTTTGCAGAAAGTATTTGACGGTTCTTTGAACCTGATGGTCGCAAGCTTTATAAGAGAACAGAAGATGACTCAGGAAGAAATAAAAAGTCTTAAGAAACTGCTCGATGAGGAGGTCTGAAAATGGAGACGGTTTTTAAAATCATTTTTACCACCTCTCTTTACGCTTCCATCGCTGGGTTCGTTATTTTATTGATTAAGTGGTTATTAAAAAGCAAATTAACCCCGCAGTGGCATTATTTTTTGTGGGCTGTTCTGATCTTAAAGCTTATTTTTCCTTTCGGTCCCGAGAGTGTTTTCAGCCTTTTTAATGCAGTGCCGGCCGTTACGCAAAACGTAGATTTTGCCCTAACCTATGAAGATGTTCATCAAACAATAAATACCCTGCCGCAGGAAAAGCCTTATTCTTTATCAGCGCCGGTGAGTCAGGAAACATCCTTTTGGACAGGAGCAACAGCTAAAAAAGCCTTGCCGTATGTTTGGGCTTTGGGATCGAGCATGATGCTCGCTTGGCTGATATATACGAATTATTCCCTTCAAGGAAGGCTGAAAAAGAAAGGAATGCCTGCCGGAGAATCTGCCTTGTTGACTTTTGCAGAATGTAAAAAAAGAATGGGTATTAAAAAAGATATTGAAATTATAATTCAGGATGAGGTTGAAACCCCTTCACTTTATGGAATTATAAAACCTAAAATTTTAATTACGCCTGCCGCGATGAAGCTTGGCCAAAAGGAAATATTCTATATTTTGCTGCATGAACTGGCACATTATAAAAGAAAAGATTTGCTTGTTAACTATTTGCTACTGGGACTGCAGATCCTTCACTGGTTCAATCCGGTTATATGGTACTGTTTTAAAATGATTCGTCAGGATATGGAAATAGCCGCGGATGACAAGGTATTGTCAGGACTTAAGCCGGGGGAAGAAAAAGAATATGGTAAGGCCCTTCTGACTGTGCTGGAAAGCTTTAATAACCAAAGACTTGCCCCCAGGCTGATTGGGATGGTTGATGACAGAAGAAATATCGAGAAAAGGATCAACATGATCAGAATGGCGCAATTCTTTAAAGGGAAAAGAACGCTGTTCCTGACAACAGGGATTCTCTGTCTCCTGATCCTTGGCAGCATACTACTGACCAATCCTCTCTCAAATCAGGCTTCTTATGAAAACGGAGATTATACCCTGAAGGAAAGCGAGAACTATGATCCGGAAAGTTTATTAAAATTTAAAAACCCCTATGCGGGGAATAACAGTAATGTGGGAAATCTGCTTGGGAGCTTACCCTATGCCCGTTATCGGGGGGGAATCACTCTGCAAACGCAAAAAACTCCCTATGACATTGCAGTAGTCTATGATTTCCTCAATACGGACACTGATCGGGACCAGGCAGAAAGTACTCTTCGAAATAATGCGCATATCATATTTGCGCTCATAGATAACGTTGATTCAATCCACTTTACGATACGTTCAGCGGGTGCAGAAAGAACCATTCAATTCTCCAGGCAAGAGCTGCAGAAAAACTATGAAAAAGACCTGAGGGAATATGCCAAAGATAATAAGGAGTTTACAATCCTGCTTAACAGCTTGCGTTTAAAAATACTGGCCTATCCTCCCAAATATACACCCGTCATGTCCAGCACACCCGGAATTCGCATACTGGCACAGTACCAGGGATCAGCAGATCGTGTACAGTATTCCGCTGCCAGCGGGAAATTGCTTTCCTGGGATAATACCAGCGGAAAAGTCGGCGCATTAGGAACTGGGGTTGAATTACCAATCAATACTCCGGTCTATTGGAGTCAGTTAGAATACCCTAAAGATGGCAGTCTCGAAACGGTCCGCATCACGATGATGAAAAACAACGAAAAGGTAGCGGAAAAACAGGTTATGATCCGTTTCGATGGCTCCTATTTTACGGTAGAGCCTTCATACGATGTACTCATTACCGACAATGTAAAGCTTCAATCAAATTATGCCCAATCCCTGGATGAAGCCGTATCTTTAGCCATTAAAAATCAGGGGAAAGGTTACGGCAAGGGAGAAGTCGCAACCGAGGGACATCTTATCCTGGATACCGAAGAAAAAGATCAATTGATAAAAGCATATACAATTTCCAGTTTCGGGTATTTTGGCTTTGAAAATGGAATTTTCACAAAAGTAAGCGGAAGCGGTGCAATTCCGACGGTGATTACTTTTTCCAAAAATGATAAGGGTGAATATACTTTGCTCCAATATCAGGAACCTATGGACGGAGGAGGTTATCTGGAATCTGTAAAAAAGATGTTCCCTCGAAAACTATGGTCTGATGTCCTCACTGAAGGCAAAGGTTATCCGGAGCTTATGAAACAGCAAGAAGCGCAAGCTGGAGAATATTTAAAAAGTATAGGCAGAAACGCAGAAGTAAGGGCTTCTTATGTTGAAAAAAAGCTTCTGAATATTAATACAGAGGCATCCAATAAGCTCCTGGCCGAGTTAACGAAAAAAGATCCTATTCTCAATTTGTTCCCGTATTGGGCAGGTTCCAAGGAAGTAGTTGAAAATGGCGAAAGGTGGATTTATGAGACATCTCAAAGTAAAAGTGAGAATGGCGATAACATGGTCTTATTCACCAAGAAAAAAGATAATGGTAAAATCGTCTTACAATATCAGTACCTTATTCAGGATAATGAACCAATACTATTAAGCAGAACCGAATTTGAATAATATCGTTGTTAGAACAATTGCTTGAAAAAGCAGAACGATATTGCCTTGCATACCGTTCTGCTTATTGTATTAATACCCTGGCGATTCAAGGAATTCCTTTTACCGATCTATCTGGAAAGAATATTTTTTTTGCTTTAAAATATGAAATAAGGGCAAACCAGTATTTTCTTTTTTTAAACTGTGCGAGGTTTTATGATGATTAACCAATTTTTCAAGGCAAATGACCAAGTCAATAGAGCAGACTTTAAAGAGCAGCGTGTCTTCTCTTAAAATTTCCCATAACTATTCTGCGGCCTCCGAATCTGTTACTGTGAGCATTGGCGCTTGTTCGGCAAGGGTAAATGATATAGGGGACCTTGAAAAAGTTTTTGAACAAGCAGATAAAGCATTATATCTTGCTAAAAAGAATGGACGAAACTGCGTATGGATAGTATGATAACAAACGATGTTCATCTTTTTACGGCGAAAGGAGATAAAAAATGAACGACTATTTAATCAAAGCATTGGGATATAACGGTCAGGTCCGCGCCTATTCAGCTGCGACAACGGAAACGGTTAGTGAAGCACAGCGCAAACATTATACATGGCCGACGGCTTCGGCTGCACTTGGACGCACCATGACCGCAGCACTGATGTTAGGCGCAATGCTCAAAGATGATGAAAAACTGACAGTAAGAATAGAAGGTGGAGGTCCATTAGGCGCTATTCTTGTAGATGCCAATGCGAAGGGAGAAGTCAGGGGTTTTGTTACCCAGCCGCAAACCCACTTGGATTTAAATGAACAGGGAAAACTTGATGTGAGCGGAGCTGTCGGAAAATGTGGCATGCTTACGGTTACAAAGGACATTGGGATGAGGGATTATTTTACCGGTCAGGTTCCTCTTGTTTCCGGCGAGATCGGTGAAGACTTCACATATTATCTGGCTAAGTCCGAGCAGGTTCCATCTTCTGTTGCGGTAGGAGTACTGGTTAACCCCGATAATACAATCCAGGCTTCCGGCGGTTTTATTATTCAAATGCTTCCGGGGGCGACGGAGGAAACAATTTCCACAGTTGAAGAACATCTTAAACAAATTGCCCCTGTCTCCCAAATGATTCGGGACGGACTGACCCCGGAGGAGATTCTGAGAAAGGTTTTTGGTCAGGATGATTTTCAAATATTGGAGAGGATACCTGTCCGGTTTACCTGTAAATGTTCAAAAGAACGATTTTCAAGCGCCCTGATAAGCCTGGGTAAAAAAGAAATTGAAGAGATCATTGCCACTGAAGGACAAGCCGAAGCGCAATGTCACTTTTGTAATGAAACCTATCACTTTTCCAGAGAGGAATTAGAAGAGTTGAAAGATCAGGCGAGGGACTGTTAAACTTTCAAATATGACTAAATAACCGCTTAAATAAGCCGGTTATTTTTTTGATTCCTTTCGCAATAAAATTATCAGATTTTTGGCTTTATTTGAACTTTGGCATGTCCCTTTTGTTATGAACCAACCTGAGTTATAATAGCCCATATAATCATTGTTATCTTGTGTGTGTTTTCTATTTTTATGATTTTATCTAATAATGTACAGGAGTAATGAGGAAAGTATAATGATAAACTTTAAGGAAGTAGAAGTAGCTGATAAGAAATGGATTGATCCGCTGCTGGCATCATCCGATCTAAGCGGATGCCATCAAAATTTTACGAACATATTTGCGTGGGCAGAGAATTATCACAACCGGATTGCCCGCGTCAATGATTTTTTGGTTGTTAAAGGTTCCATGGATGATACTCCTTACTATTTTTATCCTTCCGGACGGGGGGATATGAAAACGGTATTTGAAGTGATGAGACAAGATGCTGCGGAATGCGGTCATGATTTTGTCCTGGCGGGAATATCCCCGGAAAACATCTCAAATATTAATCACCTGTTCCCTGAAAGCTTTAGATATGAAGAAATGCGGGACAGCTTTGATTATGTGTATCATATCAATGGATTAGCCGATCTTGCCGGAAGAAAGTTTCAGGCTAAACGCAATCATATTAATCGTTTTAGGGAAAACAATCTAAATTGGCGGTTTGAATTGATAACCGCTGATAATCTCGAGGAATGCTGGAAAATGAACAAGGAATGGTGTATTATCCATGAATGCAGTCAGAATGAACTTCTTGCGATGGAAAAATGTGCAGTAAAACGATGTTTTGATCACTTTTCGGAGCTTGGACTGGAAGGAGGACTTCTGCGGACCGATGACAGGGTGATTGCTTATACCATGGGAGAGAAACTCAATTCGAACACTTATGTTGTTCACATCGAGAAGGCATTCAGCGATCTCCATGGAGCTTATCAAATGATAAACCGCCAATTTGCGCTGTTTATACGGGAAAAACATCCCGAGATTGTTTTTGTTAACCGGGAAGAAGATATGGGCCTGGAAGGATTAAGAAAGGCAAAATTGTCTTATCATCCTGACAAAATGGAAGAAAAATACCTGGCAAAATATATTTTATGATAAATGGAAATCATTGCGTAATTATCGGGAGGCATCATGCTCAAAATTCGGCCTGCAAGAATTGATGATATCGCTTCTCTAAAAGAAATATGGAAGCTTAGTTTTGGTGATAAAGAAAAATTTATTGATTTTTTTTATGCCAACAGGTTTAAAAAAGAGGAAACTTTGCTCCTCCAAACCAATCAAAATATTTCAGCAATGCTTACCTTAATGCCGGTAAGGATCGTAACCCCGGATTTTAGAAGTGTCGATTCTGTCATGTTATATGCCATGGCAACACATCCCGCATACCGGAATAAGGGTTTTGCATCCCGGATCATGGAATTCAGTGACAGGTATTTAAAATTAAAAGACAAGGCCTTCTCTGTTCTGGTTCCGCAAGGGCAGAGCCTTTTTGATTTTTATCGCCGGCGTGGATATCAGGAAGCCTTCTATATTAGAGAAGCCTGTTTTTCGTATGAAATGATTGAAAATATGGCGATAGACCAATCCGTTGCATGTACCGTTAATCCCGGCAACCCTGAAGAATATAATGAATTTCGAAATCACTGCCTGCAAGGTAATTTATATATTGCTTATTCAAATGAAGATATCTTTTACCAGAAAAGATTATCCGGATGGTCAGGAGCAGACATTTATCTGGCAAAGATGGGAGATATTCAGGGAGGAGCTGTAGTTGAAAAAGTTTCCCCGGATAGAATACTAATTAAAGAGCTCCTGGCGCCGGAGGAGTATATTCCGGATTTTATCCGTCACTTATCACGGCTGCTGCCTGCCAAAGAATATCTTGTAAGAACCCCTGCTTTTTTAGGGCAAAATTTGGGGGGCGCTATCCGGTCTTTTGGTATGGTTAAAATGCATAAAGATATGGATGTGGAGATTTGCAAGGAAGGGTTAGGATATATGGGTTTGGCCTTTGACTGACCCGATACTTAAGAGATATGTTTATAGGAAAGTACGAGGAGATGGAGACCAATGCCGGAGATGGACTATGAATCCAGCCGTAAAAAAAGTTGGGCAGCTCGGCTGGTTCAATTGATTTTAATCCTATTCTGTATTCTGATGATTTTTTTTCTTGGGTTTCTTTATGCTCCCTTTCAACCCTTTGAAAGGGCCCGTAATTTGTGGGTAACCACGGCGATGACAACGTTAAACCACCAGTATCTGGCTAAGTGGTTTTTCAGTGATGAAAAAATACAAAGCATTATGGACAATAATCAAGCTGCATCATTGGGTAATTCCGATCCTTCGTTAATTAATGCTTTCCGCTTTACAAACCTTAATTCTACGGAACTGATTGATGTCAGCAGGAATGGATTTAACGGCTATTTGCTTAAAGTCAGCAATCCTTCTCACGTCAAAGTGGCGGCAACCCGCTATATCGGAAAAAGAGGGGAAAAGGCAGAAGAAATTGCCAAGGAGACAGGGGCTGTCGCCGTAATTAATGGAGGATTGTTCAGTGATCCTGAGGGAAAAGGGACGGGGGGAAATCCTTTGGGAATCCTTATTTCTGAAGGCCGCACCGTTTTTAAAGGATCCGGGACTACGTATGATGTGATCGGAATGAACCGGAATAATGTCCTTGTGCTTGGTCATTATACGCTGAAACAAATCGAGAAGATGGGCATACGTGACGCAGTCACATTCAGCCCATTTCTAGTAGTTAATGGAAAGCCTGCAATTACCCGCGGAGACGGGGGTTGGGGAATTGCTCCAAGAACGGCTATCGGACAAAAGCAGGATGGTACGATTTTGATGCTTGTTATCGACGGACGCCAAATCGGTTCAATCGGCGCCACGCTCAAGGATGTCCAGGATATTATGCTTGAATATGGAGCTTTTAATGTGGCCAATTTGGATGGAGGTTCTTCGACAGTTCTTTATTATGAAGGTAAGATTGTAAACCATCCTTCCAGTCTTTACGGGGAAAGGAATGCACCTTCATTTTTTATCGTGAAATAATTTGCGCACAATGGGTATAGTCTAAGGACAAAATATAGTTTATACTACACGTATATCTTGAACTATCGTATTTTGTTTTTAGACTGACAGCAATATTAATCAGGGTTACGATTGAATACGCTGATGAGCTTGTTATTTTTCTCATTAATTATCAAGTAATATTTGGAAAGGAAGAGAAGGAAGTTCATGAAAATCGAAACGAAATGTTTACATGAGGGGTATCATCCTAAAAATGGGGAACCCAGAGTTCTGCCGATTTATCAAAGTACTACATACGCTTATGATTCAACCGAACATATTGGGAAACTTTTTGATTTAACGGCTGACGGTTATTTCTATTCGCGCTTGGCCAATCCCACTGTTGGAGCTGTAGAGGGCAAAATCGCTTCTCTGGAAGGGGGAGTTGGGGCTTTATGCACCTCATCCGGCCAGGCGGCTTTGTTAATCAGCCTTTTAAATATCTTGAAAGCCGGGGACCACTTCATCAGTGGCTCTAAAATATATGGAGGAACCATTAATCTTTTTTTCGTTACCCTGAAAAGATTCGGTATTGAATGTACTTTCGTGGATCAAGATGCTTCAGAAGAGGAAATTCAGAAATACTTTCAACCCAATACGAGGGCGGTATTTGGAGAAACTATTGCAAATCCCGCTTTGGCGGTGCTGGATATTGAAAAATTTGCGAAGATTGCTCACAAAAACGGTGTCCCATTAATTATTGACAATACGTTTGCTACCCCCGTTCTCTGCAGGCCGTTTGAATTTGGGGCAGATATCGTCATCCACTCAACCACCAAATACATGGATGGACATGCTGTCCAGGTTGGCGGAGTGATTGTGGACAGCGGCAAATTCGACTGGACCAACGGTAAGTTCCCGGAATTTACTGAACCGGATGATTCTTACCATGGCGTGATTTATACACGCGACTTTGGGAATGCAGCCTACATTACGAAGGCCAGGGTACAGCTTATGCGGGATTTAGGATCTTGTCCTTCCGCTAATGCCGCTTTTTTACTTAACCTAGGACTTGAGACTCTCCCGATTCGGATGGAAAGGCACTGTGCCAATGCGGAAAAAGTTGCGGCATTTTTGGCCCAATCAGATAAAATTGAGTTTGTAAATTATCCTGCTTTACCTGATAACGCGTATTATCAACTAAGCAGAAAGTATTTGCCCAAAGGCTGCAGCGGAGTGATTTCATTTTCAGTAAAAGGCGGAAGGGAAACAGCAGTAAAGTTTATGGACGGATTGAAGCTGGCATCAAACGTAGTTCATGTCGCCGACATAAGAACTTGTGTGCTTCATCCGGCTAGTTCTACACACCGTCAGCTTACCGATCAGCAGATCATTGACGCAGGAATTACCCCCGGCATGATCCGGCTTTCCGTAGGGCTTGAAAATATTGACGATATTATTGAAGATCTGGAACAGGGCCTGGCTAATATTTAACTAGTCTGTATAACAATTTACTGGTAAGATAACCAAAGTTCCCTCCAGGAGAATGGAGGGAACTTTTATTATTTATTCTATTTTTTTAATGAAAGATATGCTAAATTTGAAGTAATTAGTATAATAACGACAATGTCTTTTAAAACCTATTTAAAAAACAGAATATTTCCAATTAATGGGTCGGGGATGGAAGAACTTAGGCATCTCGGTTGAGGATGGGGGGGGTATTCCTCAGCCTATTTGAAAAACAACTATTTGCTTCTTATAGGAACTGCATATCTTTTTATCGGAGCTCTCGACTTATTTCATACCATGTCCTATAAAGGGATGCAAGCATTGTCTTGTTGGATATTGATCATTTTAAGAAGGTCAACGATACATTTGGTCATGTCGAAAAAATTAGAAATCAGGTAGAGAGCGCTGCTTTCATTCACAACATCAGAATCATGATAAGCGGCGGAGTAGCCCAGTATCGGGGAGAAAAAGTCAGTGAACTGGTAAAATCGGCTGATGATAAGCTTTATGCAGCTAAAAATAGCGGAAGGAATAAAATTCAATGGGAATAGGGGAGACAATGGAAGCACCAAAAGATATTTGCAATTTGTTACTAGCCTGGTACGCAGAAAACAAGAGGGATCTTCCGTGGAGAAAAAACCCGGACCCGTATTCCACTTGGATTTCCGAAATGATGCTCCAACAAACCCGTGTTGAGACGGTGATTCCATATTATTACCGCTTTTTGGAGCGTTTTCCCACTGTATCGGTATTAGCCAATGCTGACGAGGAAGAAGTTCTTACCGCCTGGAAAGGGCTTGGCTATTATTCCAGGGCCAGAAATCTTCATTTGGCCGCGAAAATTGTTCAGGAAAAATACCAGTGTGTTTTTCCAAATTCGTATCAGGCCCTTCGCCTGCTTCCGGGAATTGGGGATTATTCAGCCGGGGCTATTCTTAGTATTGCTTTCAACCAGCCTTTTCCTGCCGTTGATGGAAATGTCCTGCGGGTCATTTCCCGGGTTATTTGTTTGGAGGGGGATATTTCTGAAGCAGCGGTCAAGAAAAAAATCAGACAAATTGTATCAGACCTGATCCCTGAGGGAAGAGCTGGGGAGTTTACCCAGGCCTTAATGGAATTGGGAGCTATACTTTGCCTTCCCCAAAATCCCCTGTGTGCGGATTGTCCTATCAGGGTCTATTGTCTCGCTGATAAAAACGGAAGGCAGGACTGTATTCCGGTCAGGAGACAATCCAGACCCCCTGCCAACCTGGATTATTGGGTGGCTGTAGTACGAAAAGACAATGACATCTTAATGCAATACCGCGAGCATACCGGTTTACTTGGCAGGATGTGGGGGCTTCCCATGGCGGTCAAAAATCCTGTTGTTAAACCCGAAAAAGAATTTGCAGACCAGTTGGGATTAAATCTGCAAAAAGTTAAATCTTTAGGAAACACAAAGCATGTCTTTACTCATCAGGTTTGGAATATGGAAGCGATTGAATTGATGCCGGAGGAAAGCCGGAATGATTTGCCGCAGGGATTTGCCTGGATTCCGCTCGGAAAGATAGATCAAATTCCTATTCCCAAAGCATTTCAGAAGATTTTCGAGCTGGGCAACTATATGTAAATTTAAGAATTATAACGTAAAGTTCGGGCAGAAAGATTACTACATATGCAGTTGGTAAAATTAGGCGAGTAACTGGTTATTATGGTATAGTATGATTGCAATGAATATCCGCATTTTTCCCCGGAGGAGGATAGGATATGGAAGAAATAAGTCAGGAAATGAAAAGGGTGTTTCAACTTCAGCAGGAAAACAGCCTTCAGGTAGGTGTGACATCCTATCAGATGAGGATAAACAAATTAAAAAGACTATTGGAAGGGATTTTAAGGAACCGGGATAGTATTAAGCAGGCGATATATTCCGATTTCAAAAAATCGCCTGAAGAAGTCGATCTGACTGAGATCTATCCTTTAGTTTCAGAGATCCGGTACATCATAAAAAATCTGAAATCCTGGATGAAACCAGTTAGGGTTCCAAATTCTATTGCCACACTTGGAGCCCATTGCAGAATAACATACCAGCCTAAAGGAGTTTGTCTGATTATTTCACCATGGAACTATCCTTTTCAGCTGACGATCGGACCTTTGATTAACGCTATTGCAGCGGGAAATTGCGTATTTATCAAACCTTCGGAATACAGTCCCAATACTTCCAAGCTGATAAAAAACCTGTTACAGGATGTATTTGAAAGACAAGAAGTAGCCGTTTTTGAAGGCGACCAATACGTTGCCCAACAGCTTCTACAACTGCCCTTTAACCATATTTACTTTACCGGAAGTCCTGTGGTAGGAAAGATTACCATGGCTGAAGCAGCAAAACATCTATCTCCCGTAACTCTGGAATTAGGAGGAAAATCACCGGTTATCATTGATGATCAGGCCGATTTCAACGATGCGGCAGAAAAAATTATCTGGGGAAAACTGATTAATGCCGGGCAGACCTGTATAGCACCCGACTATGTTCTTCTTCCCAGGAACAGATTACAGGAATTTATTTCAAAGGCCCGAGACTCCATTATTCGGCGATACGGCACGCTGGAGACTATCCCGGAGAACAAGGACTATTGCAGGATTATTAATCTGCGTCATTTCCTAAGGATTAAGCACATCATTGAGGAAGCCCTGATACAGGGCGGAAAATTGGATTTTGGAGGGATAATGCGGGAAGAAGACCTGTATCTGTCCCCGACCCTTATCCATGACCCATCGCTGTCAAGTGCCATGATGCAAGAGGAGCTTTTTGGTCCGGTACTTCCGGTCTTAACCTACGAGAAGTTGAGCGAGGCGCTGGAGATTATCCGGACCAGGCCGCGCCCTCTGGTACTTTACATATTTAGTTCCAATGAAGAAGTGATCCGGGGCATATTAGCGAATACACACTCAGGGGATGTTGTGGTTAACGATGTGGTGACACATTACGCGAATATCAAACTGCCGTTTGGAGGAATTAACAACAGCGGGATCGGCAAGACGCATGGGGAGTATGGTTTTAAGGAATTTTCCCATCTGCGGTCGGTTATGCGGCAGGGAAGATTCAATATGACAAAAATGTTTTATCCGCCTTATGGACAACGAGCGAAAAAAATGTTAGAGATATTATTGAAGTAAAACAAATGGAATAAGACGTTTTTCAGAAAAAGGATTTCTTAAAGGAGGACCTCATATGAAAAAAACAGCCGGAAAACACATCTTTATACTTGCACTGATTTTTTTAGTGTCTTTCTCAACGATGACGGGATGCAGCAGTAAAAAAACCGCAGAAAATTCCCAAACAAAGGCTGTTCATCCTATTGTTCAAATAGAGATGCAGGACGGGAGCAAAATGGTATTTGAACTTTATCCCGAGTATGCCCCGCAAACAGTTCAAAATTTTGTTTCCCTGTCTCAATCCGGTTTTTACAATGGACTTAAATTTCACAGGATTATGAAGGGATTTATGATCCAGGGCGGTGATCCCAAGGGGAATGGCACCGGCGGCTCCGGTAAAACAATTAAAGGTGAATTTTCCGAAAACGGCTTTACCCAAAATACCTTAAAACATACCAAAGGAATTATTTCTATGGCCAGAAGCAGCAGCTTTGATTCAGCCAGCAGCCAATTCTTTATCATGGACGGGGATAACAGTTATTTGGATGGAAAATATGCCGCTTTTGGAAAACTTATAGAAGGAGAAGCTACGCTGGATAAACTGGCTGATACACCTGTTCAGCCAAATCCCAATTCTCCCCAACGGGAGTTGTCCCTTCCTAAAGCAGATGTTATTATCAAAGAAATAAAAGTGTTAAAGAATTAATGATTTTTTGTAAAAGTTATATTGCGAAATAAGAAAATTTTATTATGGTCTAACGGTTGAATTCCCCATAAACCCTGATTATAAGGTCAATAATTAATCCCGCTGACAAACAACGGGATTAATTTTTTAGAAGAATTGTTCTTAAAATTGGAAATAAGGAAGGAATTTGTTGAATTGTGGTGAATTGAGAATATAGCAAAATGGAATCCTAGCAAATTTAAATAAACTATTTACTTAATAGAAAGGATGAACAGTATGAGGTTAGTTACACGTTCGGACTTTGACGGGCTCATATGCGGGATGCTGTTAAAAGAGGCTGGAATCATTGATTCTTGGGTGTTTGTACATCCCAAAGATTTACAGGACGGATTGTTTAAAGCAGAGGAAAAAGATGTCCTTGCGAATGTACCATATGTTAAAGGTTGCGGAATGTGGTTTGATCATCATGCGACGGAAAATGACCGGATAGGCTGGAAACAAGATATACCGGGGGAAAGCAGATTAGCGCCGTCTGCCGCCAGAATTATTTATGAATACTACGGCGGTGAAAAAAGGTTTCCAAACTATAACGATATGATTAAAGCTGTGGACAAAGTTGATTCCGGAAATGTAACCAAAGAAGACATACTCAATCCTCAGGGGTGGGTACTATTAGGGTTTATCTCCGATCCCCGAACCGGGTTAGGAAGATTCAGGGAATTCAGGATCAGTAATTATCAGCTTATGGAAGACCTTGTAAATCACTGCAGGAACATGCCCATTGAAGAGATTTTGCAGCTGCCCGATGTTGTTGAACGTATAAAACTTTATCAAGAACAAACCAATCTTTTTATTGAATTAATAAAAAGGTATACCCGGGTAGATCAGAATGTGATTATCACCGATCTCAGAGGGGTTGAAACCATTTATACAGGAAACAGGTTCTTGATTTATAGTCTATATCCCGGCCAAAATGTATCCGTTTGGGTCGTGGACGGCAAACTAAAGCAAAATGTTGCAATTGCCTGCGGATACAGTGTTCTTAACAGAACCTGTCAGGTGGATATCGGGAAATTGATGCTGGAATATGGCGGAGGGGGACACCAAATGGTCGGCACTTGCCAGGTTCCTTATGAAAAAGCGGATACGGTTATTCGTGAAATCACCCAAAGATTAAAAGGATAATTGAGTTGGGATAAGCATAAGATAAAGGGGCTGTCGCAAAACTACTTAAGAAGGTTTCCGTAATGTATAGCCGCTCTCGGCAGATCGTGAAGGCCACTAGCCTTCACGCATCCGTGGCGAGCCGCTCATTGCCATCCATGGCATCGCGGCACTAGGCCATCCCGTGAAGGCTATTAAAAGCCTTCACGCATCGAAAC
>JAAYUV010000062.1 GCA_012517475.1 Peptococcaceae bacterium
CACCAATGTGATGCAGATACTCCACCATCTGATAAAAAAGATCTTCCACAGCATCATAGAGATATTCTTTTCTGAAACGTGCAATGGTACTGTGATCCGGGGTAAAACTAATTGATAGCCTGCATGAAATTCGGTATAATTTTTGTTGTATGATTTATTTAGTTGCATAATTAAATTATACAGTATTTGCGGGCTCTTCGGGGCTCGCATTTGCTATTTCCTGGCACAAAAAAGGAGCCATTGTCAATGAACAATTTTCAGTTCATTGTACAACGGCCCCTGTTCTATTGAATAAGAGAGAGAAAAAGTAAAAAAGGTCATTGAATAAATATTCACATGCATGTATAATTATAAAAGGTTTTATCCAAGGAGGAAAATACAATGAAAGTTGGCATACTAGGAGCAACCGGTTATACAGGTCAGGAACTGCTCCGTATTTTAAATCAACATCCGGAAGCACAAGTTGTTTATCTTGGCTCTTCCAGTTCTGCAGGCAAGAGCTATGAAGAAATCTATCCCCATTGGAACGGCAGCAATTATGCCTTGTCGGAAGAAGAGGTTCCTGAAGTGGATGTGTTATTTGCTGCGATGCCGCATGGAATCACCGCGCAAAGGGCAGAGGGATTGTTACAAAGGGGAATCAAACTCATTGACCTTGGCGCCGATTTTAGGCTCGTTAATTATCAGGAATATGAATCATGGTACAAAACACAACATGCCAGTCCTCATTTATTGCAGCATGCGGTATATGGTTTGCCTGAACTCTATCGGGATGAGATCCAGGGAAAAGGACTTATTGCTAACCCTGGCTGTTATCCTACAGCTTCTTTACTGGCACTTGTTCCGCTCCTTCAAAAACAATTAATCAAGAATGATCCGATTATCATCGATGCAAAATCAGGGGTATCCGGCGCCGGCAGGGGAATTGCCCAGCCGCTCCATTTTGCTGAGGTCAATGAGAATTTTAAAGCGTATGGGGTAGGGGAACACAGGCATACCCCGGAAATTGAACAACAGTTGAGTAAAGCCGCTAACGAAAAAGTTTTGATAAGCTTTACCCCTCATTTGGTTCCGATGAACAGGGGAATACTGGCTACAATTTACGTTCAGCCTTATGAGGGGGTTGGGGAGGAAGATCTCCGGAACACGCTCGCAGAAGCATATGAACAAGAAGAATTTGTTCATCTCCTGCCAAAGGGAACCTGGCCCCAGACCAAGTACGCATATGGAAGCAATCATGCTTTTCTTCAGCTTAAATTTGATCAACGTACAGGAAGGGCAATTCTCGTATCTGCCATAGACAATCTTATTAAAGGCGCTTCAGGTCAGGCGGTGCAAAACATGAACATTCTGTTTGGACTGCCTGAGACCATGGGGTTAGGGACTAAGGGTTTATGGCCGTAGAAAATCAGAAGATGTGGTACAATACGTACCTAAGGAATAAATATCAAGAAAGCATGTTTGAAATGGGGTAGGTATTATGGGTAGTTCCCAAAAACAATGGAAGGTGATTCAGGGTGGAATTGCATCGCCGACCGGTTTTTATGCCAGCGGAGTAAAAGCCGGAATCAAATATACAGATAAATTCGACGTGGCTCTGATTAAATCCGAGGTTCCGGCCAGCGCTGCCGGGGTGTTCACCCGGAACGTGGTAAAGGCTCATCCGCTTCTCCTGACTGAAAAACACATTCGGGACGGAAAAGCGCAGGCTATCATTGTCAATAGCGGTAATGCCAATGCCTGCATGGGTGAAATCGGGGAGAAGGCGGCAATGCAAATGGCTGAAGTTACCGCCGGCGAATTAAAAATCCCTGTGACTAACGTACTGGTTTCTTCTACCGGGGTCATTGGCCAGGAAATGCCCATGGATAAAGTGATACCGGGCATTAAAGAGGCAGCTCAGGCTGTAAAAAGAATCGCAGGCGAAGCAAAAGAAGATATCAAGGACGAGTATTCCCACCAGGCAGCTTTGGCCATTATGACGACAGATACAACCGTAAAAGAAATGGCATTCGAATTAAATTGCTCCCAGGGACCGATCAGGCTGGGAATCATGGCCAAAGGTTCGGGAATGATACATCCCAATATGGGAACCATGCTTTGCTTTATTACGACAGATGCCAAAGTTGAACCGGCTATGCTTCAATCACTGCTAAAAGAAGCTGCGGATGAAAGCTTTAACATGGTTACAGTTGACGGAGACACAAGTACCAATGATATGGTGGTTGTTCTTGCTAATGGTTTGTCAGGAATTGAACCGAAAGAGGAAGAGTGGGGATTATTTTCTAAAATGCTGATCGAAGCCTGTTGTTCCATGGCAATAGCCATAGCCCGTGACGGGGAAGGAGCCAGCAAGTTTCTTGAGGCAAAGGTGAAAGGGGCACGATCTCCGGAGGACGCCAGAAAGATTGCCAGGAGTATCTGTTCATCCAATTTGGTAAAATCGGCAATGTACGGGGAAGATGCCAACTGGGGGAGAATTTTGGCGGCAGCCGGATATTCCGGCGCATATTTTAATCCGGACAAAGCCGATATTTTCCTTAATGGCTTGCAAGTGGCTGCTCTGGGGCAAGGGTTAAAATTCCCGGAGGATGAGGCGCTGACTCGTCTAAAAAATAAAGACATTTTAATCGAAATACACTTACAGGACGGAAATTCGCAAGCTTGCGCCTGGGGATGCGACTTAACCCACAAATATATCGATATTAATGCGGACTATCGTACCTAGTCAATAAGACAAATAGGAAAGATGGGAGAAAAATGAAAACAAAGTTTCAGTCAGAGATCAGTAATCCGGCCAAAGCAGATATTCTCATAGAAGCGTTACCGTATATTCAGAAATTTGCAGGATCCACCGTTGTAATCAAATATGGCGGTCACGCTATGATTGACAATGTATTAAAAGAAAAAGTAATGCTGGATATTCTCCTGCTTCATTCAGTCGGAATCAGGCCGGTAATCGTACATGGAGGCGGGCCGGAGATTAATTCTATGTTGAAAAGAGTGGGAAAAGAGAGTACTTTTATTCAGGGGTTAAGAGTTACAGATAAAGAAACCATGGAGATTGCGGCAATGGTTCTGGTCGGTAAGTTGAACACCGAAATTGTCTCCATGCTCAATAGCTTCGGGGGAAAGGCTGTTGGCTTAAACGGTCAGGACGCCAGGCTTCTCCTGGCTGATAAAAAGCCAATGAAATTAGAAAACAAAGACGGGTCTTTGGAAGAGATCGATCTGGGTTTTGTGGGGCAAGTCAAAAAGGTAAACCCCGGTATTATCACCAGTCTTTTGGATCAGGGTTATATACCGGTGATTTCTCCAATAGCGGGGGGAGCAGATGGGGAAAATTACAATGTGAATGCCGATACGGCAGCAGGAATGATTGCCGGGGCACTTCAGGCAGATAAATTCCTGTTATTGACCGATGTTAAAGGAGTCCTGGAAGATGTAGCGAATCCTGAATCTCTGATTTCCGTTATTATTAAGCAAGAAGTTCCGAAATTAATGGCTGAAGGAGTCTTGCAAGGCGGTATGATCCCGAAAGTGGAATGTGCCATAGATGCCCTGGAACAAGGAGTCGGGACGGTCCATATTATCGACGGGAGACAACCGCATGCTATTCTTTTGGAATTGTTTACAGATGGCGGAATCGGAACAATGATTAAAACAATGTAAACATGAAGGTAATGCATAAATTTTGCATTAATAAATGCATGTTAGTTAGCATGAAAAAGTGAGTTCGAAATTTAACGCAGAATTGGTATTATGGGAAAGGCAGATGAGATAGTATGAATATAGAAACAATCCTGACGCTGGGAAAAGAGCATGTGATGAACACCTATGGTCGTTTGCCCATGGCCCTGGTGAAAGGATCCGGAACATGGGTATGGGACAGTGAGGGCAATCAATATCTGGATTTTGTGACAGGCCTTGCGGTTACCTCCTTAGGTCATTCCCACCCGGCAATCGTTGAAACGATTATACAGCAAGCCGAGCAGATCCTGCATTCATCAAACGTGTATTGGATTCCAAACCAGGTGAAATTGGCTAAGCTGCTCACAGATAATTCTTTCGCCGATAAGGTCTTTTTTTGTAACAGCGGTGCTGAAGCCAATGAAGGCGCCATAAAACTTGCGCGGAAATTCGCCAAAATTCACTATGGACAAAATAAGGTGAACATTGTATCCCTTAAGAATTCTTTCCACGGAAGAACCCTGGCCACTTTAACGGCTACAGGGCAAACCAAATATCAAAAAGGTTATGAACCGCTTCCCGTAGGGTTTTCCTATGTGGAAATGAATAATGTGGAGGAACTCAAAGGGGCGGTGAATGAAAACACGGCGGCCGTCATTGTTGAACCTGTTCAGGGAGAAGGAGGAGTATATCCTATTTCCAGGGATTATATGATTAAAATCAGAGAAACCTGTGATGAATACGGAGCACTTCTGATTTTCGATGAGGTTCAATGCGGTCTTGGAAGAACCGGAAAATTGTTTGCCCATGAGTGGACGGGGGTTACTCCGGATATTATGACCCTGGCTAAAGCTTTGGGAAACGGGGTTCCTATCGGGGCTGTTCTGGCAAAAGATCAGGTGGCCGCTTCTTTCCAGCCCGGGGATCACGCTTCGACCTTCGGAGGAAACCATTTGGTCACAGCGGTAGGATGCAAAGTCATGGAAATCATGACCTCTGAAGGCTTTTTGGAGGAAGTACGGAATAAAGGGCAATATTTTATCGAGAAGCTGCAGAATCTCGGACAAAAGTATGGGGCAAAAGGTCAAGTTCGGGGGATGGGGATGATGCTTGGATTACCTTTGGATGAAAAGGCTCCTGACATTGTCGCATTTTGCAGCAAGCAAGGTCTCCTCATTAATTGTGTCGGGGGGAGAACGCTCCGTTTTCTCCCGCCGCTAACTGTCTCTCTCAGTGAAATTGATCAGGCGATGGAGATTCTGGATACTGCCTTTAGCCGTTGCTTATAATCAACCAATATAGTCCGGAAATGGAGGGCAAAAATTTTGCGGTGTGCGCTAGTGCTGGAAACCGGAAAGATATTCTTTGGCGAATGTTTTGGGGCAGAAATAGAAGCCTGGGGCGAAGTTGTCTTTAATACAGGAATGACAGGATATCAGGAAGTGCTGACTGATCCGTCCTATGCGGACCAGATTGTTTGCATGACCTATCCCTTGGTAGGAAACTATGGAGTTAATCTAACAGATAACCAATCAAAAAAAATTCAGGTCAGGGGTTTTATCGTTAAAGAAGCGGCAGAAGGACCGAATCATTGGCAGATGGAATGGTTGCTTTCGGAAAAACTCCTGAAAGCCGGGGTACCCGGAATCAAAGGAATTGATACGAGGGCCTTGACCAGACATATTCGGGAATATGGTGTTTTAAAAGGGGTCATCACATCTGACCTGTCCAAGCTGGAAGATACAGTTGTTAAAATAAAACAATGGCAGAATCCGGAGAAACCCGTTCCGGCGGTCAGTACTCCTGAAATCTATTCTCTTCCCGCTATCGTTCCCAATCCCAATGGGAAGAAATATCATGTTGTAGCCATTGACTTTGGAATTAAAGGAAATATCCTGCATGCAATGCAGCAAAAGGGGTTTGACATCACGGTTGTACCCTATAATACCCCTGTCGAAGATATATTGGCTTTGAAGCCGGATGGGATTTTTCTATCCAACGGGCCTGGTGATCCCAAGGATGTATCCGAAGGGATTCAAACCATACAAGGTTTGGTAAAAGAAGAACGTCCGATTTTCGGAATATGCCTGGGACATCAGCTTCTTGCCCTGGCTCTTGGGGGAGATACCTATAAACTCAAGTTTGGGCACCGGGGGGGGAATCAACCGGTGCAGGATCTCAGGACTTCCAAAGTAACAATTACATCCCAGAATCATGGCTATGCGGTGGCTGAAAATTCACTGAAAAACCTTCCGCTAAAGGTGACTCACCTTAATTTGAATGATAAAACCGTGGAAGGAATCATTCATACCGAGCTTCCTGCTTTCTCCGTACAATACCATCCGGAAGCAGGTCCCGGACCAAGTGACTCGCTCTATTTATTTGATGAATTCGCAGCTTTAATTGATGTTTGGAGGGACAGAGATGCCACTTAATCCTCTCTGGAAAAAAATTATGGTCATCGGGTCGGGTCCTATAATAATTGGCCAGGCAGCGGAGTTTGATTATGCCGGAACTCAAGCTTGTAAAGCCCTAAAAGAAATCGGGCTGGAAGTTGTACTTGTCAACAGCAATCCAGCCACCATTATGACCGATGTACAAATGGCGGATAAAACCTATCTTGAGCCTCTCTTACCCGAAAGACTTGAGATGATCATGCAAAAAGAACGTCCCGATGCGTTGCTTCCTTCTTTGGGGGGGCAGACCGGACTCAACCTGGCTATGGATTTAGAAAGAAAAGGAATTCTGGCTAAATACGGAATTCAAATGATTGGCTGTAATGCAGAGACCATCTATAAGGCAGAAGACCGGGAAGCTTTTAAGCAGATGATGTTGGAGATCAATGAACCTGTTGCCAAAAGCGCTATTGTGAGCAATCTGGAAGAGGGCGAGATTTTTGCCGAAGAGATCGGTTTTCCTGTAATCATCCGTCCGGCTTATACTTTGGGCGGAACCGGCGGCGGAATAGCCCATAATCAGAAAGAACTTGCAGAAATCCTGCACCGGGGTCTCCAGGCCAGCCCGATTACCCAGTGTTTACTGGAACAGAGCGTTGCCGGCTGGAAAGAGATCGAATATGAAGTCATGCGGGATGCCAGTGATAACTGCATTACGGTCTGCAATATGGAAAATATTGACCCTGTGGGAATCCACACAGGGGATAGTATTGTCGTAGCCCCATCCCAAACCTTATCCGATGTAGAGTATCAAATGCTGAGGGCTGCATCCCTGAAAATAATCAGAGCACTCAAGGTCAACGGGGGATGTAACGTTCAGTTCGCTCTGAACCCGGTGAGCCGGGAATATGTGGTAATCGAAGTAAACCCCAGGGTAAGCCGTTCCAGCGCCCTTGCTTCCAAGGCTACCGGCTATCCTATTGCCAAAATGGCAGCATTGCTTGCCGTTGGTTTTACCCTTCCCGAATTAACCAATCCGGTTACAGGGCATACCAGTGCTTGCTTTGAACCAGCTCTGGACTATGTTGTGGTAAAGTTTCCACGCTGGCCTTTTGATAAATTTCCTGCGGCCGATAATAAACTGGGAACTCAAATGAAGGCTACCGGCGAAGTGATGGCTCTGGACCGAAACCTGGAGGGAGCGCTTCTCAAAGCAATCCGTTCTTTGGAGATCGGAGCGGTGGGGCTTTCGGTGGCGGATGCCGGAAGCTGGACCGAAATGGAGATTGAAGATAAACTCCGGAATACGGATCATGAACGCTTCTTTGCCATTGTTGAAGCATTCCGCAGGGAGTGGACCATAGCTGAAGTGGAGCTAAGCACAAAAATAGACCGTTTCTTTTTAACGAAGATCAAAGACCTTGTAGCGTTAGAGAAACGGCTGCAAAACGAGCCTCTCCTGGAGGAACTCCTGAGGGAGGCTAAGACCAAAGGGTTCTCGGATTTGGCTATTGCCAAACTAACCCGAAAACCGGAAGCGGAGATCAGAAAAACCAGAATGCAGGAAGGAATTCTGCCTGTTTATAAAATGGTAGATACCTGTGCAGCGGAATTTGTTTCAGCTACTCCCTATTATTATTCTACGTATGAACTTGAGGATGAAGTGGAAGTAAAAGACGGTCCGAAGATTGTTGTTTTGGGGTCTGGTCCTATCCGGATCGGGCAAGGGATTGAATTCGATTACTGCTCCGTACATGCTCTCTGGGCATTGCAGAAGGCCGGTATCGAATCCATTATTATCAACAATAATCCGGAGACTGTTTCCACCGATTTCGATACCGGAGATAAATTGTATTTTGAACCGCTTACCACGGAAGATGTGCTTCATGTCGTTATGAAGGAAAAAGCGGACGGGGTCCTTGTTCAATTTGGAGGACAGACAGCGATTAATCTGGCTGAGCCCCTGAGTAAAGCAGGGGTGAGAATATTCGGGACATCCTTTGATGCCATAGACATTGCCGAGGACCGCGAAAGGTTTGCCGCAGTGCTCAATGAATTAGGGATACTTCAGTCCGAGGGAAGAGCAGCCACCACTGTTTCTGCCGCCAGGGAGATTGCGGAAGACCTTGGTTTCCCTGTGCTTGTCCGTCCATCCTATGTGATTGGCGGCCGGGCCATGCAGGTAGTACACAACCTCCGGGAGCTTGAGGCCTATTTGCGGCAAGCCATCTATCTTTCCCCGGAACATCCTATTCTTGTGGATAAATACCTTGAAGGCAAGGAAGTAGAAGTCGATGCCATTTCCGACGGGGAGACAACTGTTATTCCGGGGATTATGGAACATATCGAAAGAGCGGGTGTTCACTCCGGAGACAGTTTGGCCGTTTATCCCACGCAAAGCCTTACCCTGAATGAAATCAAACAGATTGAAAATATCACTTGCAGAATTGCAAAAAGGATGGGTATTCAGGGTTTAATCAATATTCAATTTGTGGTTGTCAACAGTTGGGTCTATGTGCTGGAAGTAAACCCCCGGGCCAGCCGGACGGTTCCCATCCTTTCCAAGGTAACGGGAATTCCTATGGTAAATCTCGCGGTTCAGGTTGCACTGGGGAAAAAACTTACGGATTTGGGTTATACAAACGGGCTTATTCCGGAAGTGCCGTATGTTGTTGTCAAGGCTCCTGTGTTCTCTTTTGAAAAACTCACGAAGGTCGAAACTTCCCTTGGCCCTGAAATGAAATCTACGGGGGAAGTCCTGGGCATGGATACCTGTTTTGCGTATGCGCTGGCCAAGGCTTTTGCCGGGTCACAAATCAACCTGCCTGAAGCAGGTACTGTTTTGGTTTCTGTGGGGGAAAAAGAGCTGCCTGAGGCCATGACCATAACCCGGGAATTTTTTAAGCTCGGATTTAAGATCAAGGCTACCGGGGATTCCTGTAAAGCATTGTCGCTCTGCGGAGTGGATGCGGAGGAAGTAGATGAAGCAAGCGATGCTTTAAAAGATGCGATCCGTAAAAAGGAGTTCTCCTTTATCCTTAGTACTCCCGCTAAAGGAAAACCCACGGAAAGAACCGGATATCTCCTAAGAAGGCTGGCGGCAGAGCATCGCGTACCCTGCTTTACCTCTATGGACACAGCCAAAGCAGTCATTCGGGCCCTTCATAAATTGCGTTCAACCCAGGAACCACAGAATATGACATTGCAGGAGTATCTAAGTACCAGGCCATAAGATATGAAGTCACTCTTTCAGCTGCCCTTTAAAAACAGTCACGGCTTGTCCAAACAAATGAACACGGTCTCCTTCCACTTCAACCCGTATCATTCCGCCTCTCTTTGAAGCCTGATAAGCCAGAAATTTGTCTTTATTGAGTTTAGCTTTCCAATAGGGTCCTAAACAGCAATGCGCCGACCCCGTTACAGGATCTTCATCAATACCGGAACCCGGCACAAAAAAGCGGGAAATAAAATCAAACCCTTCGTCTTGACCCTTGCTGGTAACAATAACTCCTCTTACGGGAAGCTGCCGGAGTTTTGAAAAATCAGGAGTCAATGTTCTCACTATATTTGGGCTGTCGACTTCAAGCAAATAATCCGACTTATGGACGCAGACTAAAGCAGCCTCAATTCCCAGCGCCTCAAACAGTCCTGGCGGTGGGACAGCCTCTTGAATCGGTTTGGAAGGAAAATTTAACTCTACCCAGCCATTTTTTTGGGATGCTTTCAGGATGCCGCTTCTGGTAGAAAAGAAAATGTCTTGTTCAGGACTGGCCAGTTTTTCTTCCCAAAGAATATGAGCACTGGCCAAGGTGGCATGTCCGCAAAGATCGACCTCGACGGCAGGGGTAAACCATCGCAGATGATATTGATCCCTATCCCGGCAGAGGAAAGCTGTTTCAGACAGATTCATCTCCATAGCCATTTTTTGAGCCCACACCGGATCCACAGGCCCGGGCAAAATGCAAACTGCCGCAGGGTTACCGCTGAAAATCTGATCCGTAAAAGCATCGACCTGATAAATATTAATTGCCATCTATATCCTTCTTTCCGGAGCTGTTTTAAGTACTCCAAATATAATACCCTATCCTGTTTAATTATGTAAAAGATGATGAAATGATGGTTTACCTTGAGCTTTTGAAGAATTGGTTGTAGACTTGATTGCAGAATTGCAATACTTGCTGGAGGAATTACGATGGATTATTCATACAAGGTAATAGAACATTTTATGTGCCCGCGAAACGTAGGGAATATGCCTGATGCAGATGCGGAAGGAACTTTTGGAGATGTAAAATGCGGTGATTCGCTGACAGTGTATATAAAAGTCCGCGATAATATTATAACAGACATTAACTACCTGGTATTTGGGTGTGCCGCAGCCGTGGCGGCGAGCAGTGCATTCTCGGTTCTGGCGAAAGGCAAGACAATCGATGAAGCGCTTCAGATCACAGGGAAAGATGTCATGGAAGCCCTTGACGGTTTGCCGGAGTCCAAACTGCATTGTTCTGTGCTCGGTTCACAAGCGCTGAGCAAAGCGATTGAAAATTACCGCCAAAAACTTGTCTAACCACTTAAAATCCAGGCGGTGTCTATTCTTGGTCACGGATACCAAAAAATACTGTATTATCTTTCGTAAAGGTTTGTACCTTTGTTATAGATAAGATATAATATCAAAATACGCTAAACGGATTTATACCTATATAATAAAATTGAGGTTGGTACTAAGGCCAATTCAGGGGGAAAAAGTACTTTGACTGTAAAAAATATATTTTGTGTAGGGAGAAATTACGTCCTGCACGCTAAAGAACTAAATAATCCTGTTCCTGAATCCCCATTATTATTTACCAAACCTACCCATGCGCTGGTAGTGGCCCAAGGTCAGGAAATCACTTTGCCGGGAGGCAGGGGGCAAATTCAATTTGAAGTGGAATATGTTATTCATATAGCCAGACGGTATGAGCCGGGAATGAGCTTTGAAGAGCTTGTGGATAAGATGGCTCTCGGAATTGATTTTACATTGCGTGATATTCAATCCCAATTTAAACAAAAGGGGTATCCCTGGTTATTATGCAAAGGATTTGTTAATTCTGCCGTGATTACACCCTGGCTGCCGTTTGCGGGTCTCAAAGAAACGAAAGAGAAAGATTTTTCTCTGGAAAAGAATGGCCGGGAAGTTCAACGCGGCAATATCAAAGATATGATATTCGACCTGCCGACCATAACAGAATACACCGCAAGACATCTTGGGCTGGATCAGGGGGATATCATATTTACAGGGACGCCTGCCGGGTCGGGTCCTGTTTCTGACGGAGATAAGCTGGTTTTTAAATGGGATGACGGTGAAGTTGGGTGTTGTTCTATTAAACTGGAAACAAACCTTTATTAGTTATGTAATGCTTTATACCGGCATTTTGATTACAAAAACTACCGAGACACTCACACTCATCTGTTCATCCTCAAGATACTTTTGCAGTTTTCTCTGGAGTTCGGTCAAAGCATCTTCAATGGTTAAGCTTTTTGCGGAAAGATTATATTCTTCACAGACTGCTACAAACCATTCGTTCTCTGCGGTAATATTGACAGTCACTTTGAGATCCATATAACAACCTCCTTGTTTATGGTTTCCTGCCATAATATATGAGCATAGCATTCTCATTGATACTACAGGCATTTGACATAACAAGGAAATCAATTATAGCCTTACTGGTAAGACAAATAAATTACACTTGGTAATTATAAGCTTTCGCAAAATTGACAAAGGCTTTTACTATATTGAGTTCTAAAGATTCCTCATGGTAAACAAGCCATGTTTTGCGAAGCAGGGGTTCCCCGTTTTTACTTATTAAGTCCATTTTATTTAGATTGTTTTCTTTGGAAACAAGGTTTGAGGATAGAATGGCGTATCCCAGACCGTGCAGTATCATTTCTTTACAGGTATCGACACTGTCAACTTCAGCAACAATAAGCGGCGGTTGAGAATATTTTTCTATCCACCAGTCATCAAGCATGATTTTGGTGGCATATTCCGTCTGATAATTCAGTCTGGGAAGGTTCGGCAGGTTATCGAGATCGATCGGAAATTTTGCAGCAATACATAATTTTTCCTGACAGAGCAAATCCTTATGGCCTAAGAAACGGTGCTCACCGCGAACAAAACCCACATGGACATCCAGATTATGTGCCAACTCGGCAATGCTGCTGCTCCAGCCGGTAGTGACCCGGAAATCTACCTCAGGGTATCTTTCCTTGAAAATGCTCAACATCCGCGGGAGCTTGTATTTGCCGAAGAATTTTGAGGTTCCTATTCTTAATGTGCCTTTTACATTATTGTCCAGATTCAGAATGTTTTCCTTGGTCTTTCGAAGCTGTTCCAGCATTTCCTTGGCATAGTTTACAAGGTATTCTCCTTCCGGAGTAAACTGTACTCCCCTGCTTCCCCTATTCACGATTCTTATTTTGAATTCGTTTTCCATTTGCTTGATTCTGCTGGTTAAGGCAGGCTGGGAAATAAAAAGTTCGTGGGAAGCTTTTGTCATATTCTTATATTCAAAAAGGGCGATCAATATCTGCCAATCTCTCTCTTCCATGATGATCCTCCTTATTCGGAATAATAACTTCCTGTAACAAGTGCTAAATCGTGTTAAATATAGCATATTCTATAAAAGATAAAAATAAAAGACAAACATCTATAATTATTGAACATTTTTGCATTTAATATATAAAATGTTCATTTATTCGTTTTTAATGGAAAAAACTGATTCTTAATTCTTTGTGGACGATAGAAAGTTCATTAAGTCATAAAAGAATGTAATGGAAAGGTATTACAACTTGTTATTTTTTAAATAGATAAAAATCTAGTAAAATAAAAATGAAAGAAGATATACTTCTTTATACCTGTCTTACCTTCTTCAACCCTCCCTAAAATATATGTCTCTCCAAAAAGACTATTGGTTATGCCAATAGTCTTTTTGATTAAGACTATTTATTACCTATTTTAGCCAATCTTGCAGGTGACAGCAATGCTTTTGGGATGAGATATGATAAGTTCATATCTACTGAGACATAAAAGAATCAAATGGGAGGGCATAACTATTCATTATTTTTTTAAATAACTGAATTGTTGTAATATTAATGACAAGAATATTAAATAACTTATTTTTATCATAATTCACTGTTAACAATTTTACCGGGAGGAGCAATTCAATGAGCGTTCAAATTAAGCCATCCCAAGCTGGAACATTAGAATCCTCGGACATTCTTATCATGCTGGCTCCAGCCGAACCTGGAACCGGGATTTCGATAGAATTGGTAAGCCCGACTATTCATCAGTTTGGAGATCAAATCAAAAAGGTTATTACCGATACGCTTCAGGCAAATGGCATTAAAGATATCCTGGTCCATGCCAATGACAAAGGGGCCTGGGATTATGCTGTTGAAGCAAGGGTGAAAACCGCAATTCTTAGGGCGATCAGTTAAAGGAGGATAATCATGAAAAAGGACAAACTGAGAAGAGCAATGATGTTTGTACCGGGAAACAATCCGAATATGTTGCAGAACTCGGGTATTTACGGTGCGGACAGTTTGATATTCGACCTGGAAGATACCGTATCAATTCCGGAAAAAGATTCAGCTCCCTATCTGGTTGCGGGTGTAATCAAGCATGTGAAATTTCCCTGTGAAGTCGGTGTCCGTATAAACCATTTAAGTACGCCATGGGGGAGAACGGATTTAGAAACAGTACTTCCTTCCAAACCTGACTTTATCCGTTTGCCTAAAGCTGAATCGGCTGAAGAGATCAAAATGATTGACGAAATTATCAGCGAAGTGGAATACAAGTGTGGTTTTGAACCGGGTTCCATCGAATTGATGGCAGCCATAGAAAGTCCAAAGGGCTTAAGAAATGCTTATGAGATTGCTACAGCCAGTCCGCGCATGATGGGCATTGCTATAGGCGGGGAAGACTTTTCCACCTCTCTGAAAACCGGGAAATCCTTAAGCGGCAGGGAATTATTTGTTGCCAGGAGCATGGTGGTATTCGCAGCGCGGGAAGCCGATGTTTTTGCTCTTGATTCGGTTTTTTCCGATATCAGGGATGAGGAAACTTTCACTCAGGAAGTGATCCAGGCTAAAGAAATGGGGTTTGACGGCAAATCCTGTGTCAATCCAAAACAAGTTGAAATAATTTATAAAATATTTACCCCTTCACAGAAGGAAATTGATCATGCCCACCGGGTGCTTGAAGCATATAATGAAGCTTTGGAGAAAAAACATGGCGTAATCTCCATGAATGGGAAGATGATTGATGCTCCGATGATTATCCGTGCTGAACGGGTATTAGCCAATGCCACAGCCGCAGGGGTTTATAAGAGGGAGGAATAGATCATGAAAAATGCAGCAGGCAGAGAAATTCCGGGGAGCATACCAGGTTATAAAGAGTTTACACCGTATGCCGGACCTTTTGTAACCCATCCAACGGTTCGTAAGGCTGGACCGGTGCTTAAGGCCGTATACCCAGGTGCAGATAAAGTAGTAAAGACTCTGGACGAGGCGATTGAAGCTTCAGGCTTAAAAGATGGGATGACCATATCCTTTCATCATGCTTTCCGCAACGGCGACTATGTGATTAATCAGGTTGTTGCGGCGATTGCCCGCAAGGGAATTAAAGGATTAACCATCGCGCCCAGTTCATTTTTAGATACCAATGATGAATTGATCCCTTATTTTGAACAAGGGGTACTTGTTGCTGCCCAAACCAGCGGCTTAAGAAATAAATTAGGGCAATTTCTTACAACAAATAAACTGACCAAGCCGGTAGTTATCCGCAGTCATGGCGGTCGAGTACGCGCCATCGAAAGCGGCGAACTAAAAATTGACGTGGCTTTTCTTGCTGCGCCCACCTGTGATATTTACGGAAACATTAATGGAGTTGACGGCCCTGCGGCGTGCGGATCGATGGGATATGCTATGGTGGATGCCAGATTGGCAGATACCGTGGTTGCCATAACCGATAATCTAGTCGAAGGCCCTATTTGTCCGGTCAGCATTCCACAGCATCAAGTTGATTATGTTCTGAAGGTTGATTGTGTAGGCGATCCTAAGGGGATTTCAACCGGCGCGCTCAGAATTACCTCAAATCCTCGTGACCTGGTCATTGCAAAATATGCAGCCAAGGTTATCGAACATGCCGGTTACTTTAAAGAAGGCTTTGGGATGCAATTGGGAGCGGGAGCGGCCTCGGTGGCTGCGGGCAAGTACCTGAGAGATACCATGCTAAGAGAAAAAATTGCTGCAAGTTTTGCTATAGGCGGAATTGTAGGACCTTTCTGCGACCTGCTTGATGAAGGTTTGATCGGCACTCTGTTTGACGTTCAGAGTTTTGACTCCAGGACAATTGAGTCCATCAAGAATAACCCCAGACATCAGGAATATGATTGTACATTCTATGCAAACCCTTGGAATAAAGGACCCATGGTTAACAGACTGGACTATGTGGTGCTGGGTGCTACAGAAGTTGATGTGAACTTTAATGTAAATGTCATGACGGACTCCAACGGAATTATGATGGGCGCTCTCGGGGGACATCCCGATGCTTCCGCCGGAGCAAAATGTACCATTATCTGTGCTCCGCTCATGAGAGGGCGCTTGCCGATGGTTACCGATGCTGTTCAGACCATCTCCACCCCGGGTGAAACAATCGATGTGATAGTAACTGACCGCGGCGTAGCGGTAAATCCTCTGCGTCAAGATTTGATGGAAAATCTGAAAGGCTCTGGGCTTCCTTTGTTCTCCATTGAAGAACTGAAAAAAATGGCTTATGAACTGGGAGGAACTCCTAAACCAGTACCTGTAAGTGATGAAATTATGGGAGTTGTGGAATACCGCGACGGTAGCGTTCTGGATTTAATCAGACGTCCGATGTAAAGGGTATATCAAAAAACCTTCCGAAGGAGGAAACGAAATGTACGGTCAGGTCGATATTGAGGTCATGGATAATGATATAAAACGGAATGAAGTCAAGGTTTTCCTTGCCCGATTCGATCTGACCTTTGAAGATGATCTCGAATATACCATTGCTCTCCGATTGGATGGGAAGCTGGTTGGGACAGGTTCCTTTAAGGATGAGGTGCTGCGCAATATTGCTATCGATGAAAAATATCAGGGCCTGGGTCTTAATGCCATCGTAGTATCCGAACTGATAAAGGAACAAACCAAACGGGGCAGGCTGCATTATTTTGTTTTTACCAAACCGGGTAAAGCCCATTTGTTTACGGGACTTGGTTTTAAAGAAATAGCCCGGGTAGAACCATATGTGGCCTTACTGGAAACGGGATTGGGCTCGATAGATACTTTTTGCGATACGATTAACGATGAAGCCGCTCACTTGAAACCGGATCGCGCAGCCTTGGTGGTAAACTGCAATCCTTTTACCAAAGGGCATCGTGCTCTGATTCAAAGAGCGGCGGGTGAGAATGAGGCGGTTCTGGTATTTGTGGTAAATGAAGACCGCTCACTCTTCCCTTTTGCCGACCGGTTTAAACTGGTTAAAGAAGGGGTTGCGGATTTACCCAATGTGGTTGTTGTCCCTTCCGGAAAATATATCATATCGAACGCAACTTTTCCTTCCTATTTTATACGGGATGAAGATAAGGTCATTGCGCAAACAAGGTTGGACATTACGGTATTCGCCCAGCAAATCGCTCCAAGACTCGGGATCAAAAGACGTTACGTCGGTGAAGAACCGTATTGTCCGGTAACGAGTGCTTATAATACTGCGATGTTTGATATTTTGCCCAAACATGGCATCGAAATAAATATCATGAAGAGAATTGAAGTCCAGGGTGAGATTGTCAGTGCCTCCAAGGTAAGAGATTTCATTAGAAATGGAGATTGGGAAGGAATACAAAGACTTGTTCCCGAGGTCACCTACAGGTATCTGAAACTTCCATCTACCCAACCAATTATTAATAAAATTAAACTGTCCGATACAAGGCATTAACGTAATGCACTAACGTAATTCTGAATATTTAACTAAGGACATACTCTTTTGCATATAACTTTTGTAGAATTTCCAATCAGGTATCGAGCTTGACAAATAATTCCAAAAAGATTTGTCAAGTTAATGCAAAATACATTTTCAAAATATTCTGAAAATGTTAGTATAACCTTGAAGGGAGGGTAAATTTTAGGGTTTTAGGGTTCCTTATTTTAAATGATTAATTTAAAGGGAGTGTGGAATTTGATGATTTCTAAAAAAACAAAAGTTTTAGCAGTTCTTGTTGCCATCGTCATGGTAGTTACCTTAGCGGGATGTTCAAAATCTGCGGCACCTGCTCAGCAAAAAGCCTGGGCACCTGACAAACCGATCACCTTTACCGCGGTAGCGGGCGCAGGCGGCGGTCTTGACCTCCTTGCCAGAACCACAGCTAAACTCTTAGATCAGTCCAAACTTGTTACCCAGCCTATCATGGTTGAAAACAAACCAGGCGGCGGACAGGTTACCGGTACTGTTGCCTTCGCAACCAAAGAAGCTAAAAATGACTACGCAGTAATGATCGCTTCTACCCCGTTTATCATTAACCATATCAAAAAAGACGGAAACAGCCCGATCGGTCCGGAAGATATTTATCCGGTGGCCATGGTTCAGGGAGACTATGGCGTAATTGCTGTAAAAGCAGATTCCAAGTATAAAACCTTAAAAGATCTCTTTGATGCCGTGAAGGCCGATCCTACAAAAGTCCAATTTGTCGGTGGCGGAGCTCCCGGAACCTGGGATCATCTCAATATCATTCAGATTGCTTCCAAAGCCGGAGTTGATCTCAAATCCATGAAATACAATCCGTATGACGGCGGCGGCGAAGCTTTAACAGCTCTGCTCGGCGGACATGGTGATGCTATGACTTCCGACGTATCCTCTGTTAAGCAATACGTGCAGGCAGGAAAGGTAAGAGTCCTGGGTGTTTCCGCTCCTGCCAAAATGGCTGATGACGAAATTATGAAAGATATTCCTACCTACAAAGAGGCTGGCTATGATGTTACCACCGTTAACTGGCGCGGATTCTTTATTGGTAAAGACGCTTCCGAAGGTGCTAAGAAATTCTGGGGAGATACCATTGACAAACTGGTGAAAACTCCGGAATGGAAAGCTGAATTGAAGAAAGCCGGTCTTGTTGACATTTATAAAGACTCTAAAACTTTCTTCGACTTTATCAAAGCCGAAGAGAAAGTATATACCGACCTCTATACTAAACTGGGAATGCCGATTCAACAGTAGTCGATACAATTTAAGTGAATGCGGAGAAGAGCTCAGGCTCTTCTCCCCAAATTTATAGAAAGGAAGTGGTAAAAACTGTGAACAAAACATTTGACCGTTATGCCAGCATTGTATTTCTTGTCCTCGGTATCAGCCTGTTCTTCTATTCCCAGACAATGAAAGCATCTGTCGGGAGTGTTGTCGGCCCCGAAATCCTGCCGCTGTTTTTTTCCGTTGCACTTATAATCCTCAGTATTATCAATCTGGTTGCCTCTATCCGATCCAAGGCTGAAAATAAAAAGGGAGAGAAATTGGAATATAAAAAATTCTTTATTATTCTGATCTCCACAATTATATATTCCTTGCTGATTGAACCTCTTGGTTATGTAATCACGACCTTTGCTTTCCTGATGGTTACCTTTCAAACCATGGAACGCGGGAAATATATACAATCAGCAATTATCGCAGCAGCAATGTCATTCGGTGTGTATTACCTGTACGTGGAAGTAGCCAAGGGATCACTGCCTGGTCTCCCGAGCTTTCTGGGTTTTTAAAGGAGGGAAAAAGAATTGGAATCACTACATTATTTACTAAATGGACTCTCTATTGCCATCCAGCCGTTTAATCTCTTTTTTGCATTCTTTGGCTGCCTGATCGGAACCTTGGTAGGTGTGTTACCGGGTATTGGTCCGATCAGCGGGGTAGCGCTTCTGATCCCGGTTACGGCCACCATGACCAGCGGACTTCCCATGGAACAGGCTGCTACCAGCTCTATCATCCTGCTGGCGGGGGTTTACTACGGCGCCATGTACGGCGGGTCGACCACGGCCATCCTGATTAATACCCCGGGGGAAAACTCCTCCGTTTGCACCACCCTTGACGGTTACCAAATGGCCAAGCAAGGCCGGGCAGGTGCTGCTTTGGCAATCTGCGCTATCGGTTCTTTCGCAGCCGGTCTGATAGCCACTGCCGGTCTCGTTTTTCTGGCCCAGCCTCTGTCTGAAGTGGCTTTGAAGTTTGGTCCCTCTGCCGAGTTTTCCCTGATGATTCTCGGACTCTGCGCCCTAAGCGGTTTGGCGGGTAAATCCGTTACCAAAGCTTTGATTATGACTGTTCTCGGATTGCTCCTTGCCGTGGTTGGGGTCGATCCCATTACGGGGGTTGCCCGTCTGACTTTCGGGTATTCCGAGCTTTATTCCGGCATAGAATTCTTAACCATCGCAGTCGGCATGTTTGCCATTGCGGAAGTATTCAAAACCATCCTTACAAGCGACTATGTTTCAGGGGAAGTAATTAAAGTCGGAAAGGTTATGCCCACCAGGAAAGATCTGAAGGACAGCGCCATGCCGATTCTGCGCGGGTCCCTGATCGGCTTCTTTAAGGGAATTGTACCCGGTTCCGGGGCTACCCTGGCTTCGTTCCTGGCTTATCTGGTGGAGAAAAAAGTCAGCAAGAATAAAGAGAATTTCGGCAAAGGCGCTATCGAAGGTGTTGCTGCACCGGAAGCTGCCAATAATGCCGCGGCGGGCGGCGCCATGATTCCACTTCTGACCTTAGGGATACCCGGTACCGGAACTACCGCTGTATTGATGGGTGCTCTCATTATGTACAATATCACCCCTGGTCCCCTCCTTTTCCAGGACCATCCGCAGATGGCCTGGGGCTTGATCGCCAGCATGATCGTAGGAAACTTTATGCTCCTGATCTTAAACCTGCCGCTGGTTAAAGTATTTGCCAAGGTTATCGAAACACCGCCAAAATACCTGATTCCCGGTATCATTGCCGTTTCCATATTTGGTGTTTATGCGGTCCAGCTCAGTGTTTTTAATCTTCTGCTTATGATCGCAAGCGGTGTTGCTGCATACTACCTGGCCAAAAATGATTATCCCATTGCTCCGGCGGTTCTGGGATTGATTTTAGGCCCCATGATCGAAAACAACCTGCGCCGGGCCATGAACCTTTACAACGGGGATTATTCCATGTTCTTAAAAGATCCTGTTTCTTTAGTTTTCCTGATTATTGCTTTCCTTTGGATCGCCGTTCCTGTCTTCCTGAAATACAGGGGCAAAAACGTGATTACAGAAGAAGAAGGAGTTTAATCTAAGAATCCGGGAAAAAAGAATTGGAAACCTGTGAACAGGAAACTCAATAATTTAATTTAGAAGTCATAAGTGTTTTCAATTACCTGGTCCACAATCCGTTATTCTCCCGAAAGCACTTATGACTTTTAGCATTGCTGGAAGAATATTTCCTAGTTGGGATCAACCAAGATTGTGATAAGAATTGTTCTTACGTTTACAAGATGTTAATTGCAGTAGAATGTTGTTTTGGAGGGAATACAAGTGGGATTAACTATTACCGAAAAATGTATTGAAAAATCATTAGTTGACGGACAAATGATCAGAGGTCAAAGAATCGGAATCCGGGCTGATCAGACGCTTTCCCATGATGTTAACGGCGTGATGTCCTATCAGGTTCTTCAGGCCATCGGTCTCAAGAAGGTAAAAGTTGATGTAGCTGTACACTACATTGACCATAATATGATTCAGGCTGATTTTAAAAATTCGGATGATCACAGGTATTTGCAGGATATGACCGCCAAACTCGGTGTAATCTGCTCCCGCCCGGGCAGCGGAATTTGTCACATGCTGCACCTGGAACACTTCTCCAGGCCGGGAAAAACTTTGATTGGCGGTGATTCTCATACTGTGGCTGCCGGAGGCATCGGGATGTTCTCCATAGGGGTAGGAGGATTTGACGGTGCCATGGCCATGGCCGGAGAACCTTTCTATTTTACCATGCCCAAGATCGTGAAGGTAAATCTTACAGGTAAGCTTCCCCCGTTTGTTTCTGCCAAAAATGTTATCCTGGAAGTCCTGCGCCGGATTTCTGTCAAGGGCGGAGTGGGCAAAGTCCTGGAATACAGCGGACCGGGAGTAGCCACCTTGAATGTAGCAGAGAGGTCCAGTATTACCAATATGGGTCAGGAGACAGGCGCGACTACCTCCATCTTCCCCAGTGATGAAAATACCAGGAAGTGGATGAAGGCATACCGGAGAGAGGAAGAGTGGATTCCGCTGGAAGCTGATCCCGATGCCCGGTATGATGAAGTAATCGAGATCAATCTCTCCGAGTTGGAACCGCTGATTGCTTTGCCCCATCAGCCGGACAAGGTTGTATCGGTGAGGGAAGTGGCCGGAACCAAGATTGACCAGGTTATGATGGGAAGCTGCACCAACACTTCACTACAGGATTTGCTTTCCATTGCCCATATTTTGCAGGGCAAACCGATCCACAGGGATGTGGATGCCGGTCTTTATCCCTCCACCCGCACCGTTATCCGGGAAAGCATCCGGCGCGGCGCCCATGACAAAATATTGGCATCCGGCGTGCGCATCTTCGAACCGGTCTGCGGAGGGTGCAACGGATGTGGTTTTGCGCCGCAAACCAACGGAGTATCTTTAAGGACCAATCCCCGTAACTTTGTAGGCAGAAGCGGGACGGCCTCAGACCAAGTTTATCTGGTTGGGCCGGAAGTCGCCGCAGCATCCGCCCTGACCGGTGTCATCACCGATCCCCGTGATCTGAACCTGCCTCCTTTTACGTACGAGATGCCGGAACTGTTTGAAGATGACCGGGATATTTTCCAGGCCCCTTCTAATGAACCTGAAAAAATCGTTATTCGCCGCGGCCCCAATCACCAGCCTATTCCTGAAATGCCTCCGCTTCCTGATACTACTCAGGGTGAAGTGCTGGTCAAGGTAGGGGACGATATTACAACCGACCATATTTGTCCTGCCGGAGCCAATTTCCTTCCTATTCGTTCCAATATTCCGGAACTCTCCAAACACGCTTTCCGGGTAGTAGACAGCACCTTTGCGGAACGAGCAGGAAAGGCAGGCGGGGGGCTGATCGTGGGCGGTATCAACTATGGGCAGGGTTCCAGCCGGGAACAGGCTGCCATGGTTCCCAGATATCTCGGGGTGAAAGCAGTCATTGCCAAAGGTTTTGCCAGACTGCACCTAGCTAATTTAGTAAATTGGGGATTACTGCCCTTGATTTTTAAAGATTTTGCTGATTATGAATCAATTGATCAGGGGGATATCCTTACGATTGACACTGCCCAATTAATAGAAGGGCAGGAATATATCGTTAAGAACCTAACCAAAAAGACAGAGTTTATTGTTGTATCTCCTTTATGTCAGACTGATCTTGATTCAGTCAAAGCCGGAGGAAGGCTTAACCAGGCTAAGCAGAAACTCAAGGCTTGATCAATTTTTTTTACACACAACGGGAATGTTATAGCGGGACAGGATATTAAGATTGGGGTGTAGTATATGAACGCTATCGAAAAAAAGATGGTGGAGATACTGAGAACACTGCGGGATCATCACGGGGTAACAGCCGTGAAAACATCATTTGAAACGGAGGACGTACAGCTCTTCGAACTGCTGCGCACCATGGAAATTGCTTTAACCGCCGGAGTCGGGCTTTTGGTAAAGCTGGGAGGCTGTGAAGCCTGGACCGATATCCGGACAGCCAAAGCCTTTGGTGCGGGCAGTATCCTGGGCCCGATGATCGAGTCCAGATTCGCCCTGGAAAAATATTTAGAGATGTGTGAACGTTCCTATAGCGCCGAGGAACGCACTGAAATGAAATTCCTGATTAACATTGAAACTACCGATGGATGCGACAAAATTGATCAGATCCTTTCGGCCTATAACCTGAATATGCTGCACGGGGTTGTACTGGGGAGAACAGACTTGTGTAATGATCTAAACACCAAAGATGTAGACTCCGCGGAGATATTGAAGGTAGCCCGGGAATTGTTCACTAAAGTCAAAGAGCAATCACTCAGATGTCTGGTGGGCGGGGGAGTGACCCCCAAATCTGCTCCATTTATGCAACAGCTTGAAGGATTGATTGATGGTTTTGAAACCAGAAAAATTGTCTTTACAGATTATTCCAAGGCCAAATATAATATGGAAGAAGGAATACGGTTAGCCCTGCAGTATGAATTGTGTTGGTTCGAACTGAAACAGCAGTACTATGGAGACCGTTTTCATGAGGATAACGGAAAAATAAAAGGCCTTACCCAATATAGTTTATCATGAATATTTTTGGCCCCTTCATTCCAGGTTGACAATACCTATACAATTACAGATGCTAGGTAAATATCGGGTGAGTAAATGAAAAAGTATATTTTCGCTATAATTATCGGAGTCATTGGCGGCGGTTTGTTTCAGTTAACCCGTATGCCGCTGCCCTGGACCCTGGGGCCGATGGCGACGGTTGGAATTGCCCAGCTTTACTTTAAAAAAGAGATCTTCTGGCCTTCCGACATAAGAAATATGGGTTTAGTTGTCTTGGGCTACGTGATGGGAAGATCGTTTACTCCTGAAACGGGAGAGCGCATCCTGTCTTATCTTCCTTGGCTGATTGTTGTTACTTTATTAACCACCATTTTATGTCTGCTTGGTGGATTGATAACCAAGCGTTATACGAATATATCTTTATCAACCAGCCTTTTTGGCAGTTTGCCGGCCGGCTTATCCCAAACAGCGGCTATATGTGAAGAAATAGAAGGTTCAGATTCTACGGTAGTTGCCTTAATGCAGACAGTTCGTGTCATTCTGGTGGTTTTTATCGTGCCGTTTATTTCATTGCATGGTTTTTCCAACAGCGTTAACCGGTTACCTAATTCCATAAAGTATGGAATAAATGATGTGTTGACTTTGGCAGGGTGTATAGTTTTTATCTCCTTCCTGGTATATCTGGGCAAATTTATAAAGGTTCCGGGCCGGTATATTCTCATGCCAATACTCGGAACTGCCGCAATTACCATAGGGGGGATTAATACACCGTCTTTACCCGCCTGGGTAATTTCCGCAGCACAGTTATGTATCGGCATAAAAATGGGTATGAGTGTAAACCTTACAAGTCTGGCTAATTGGCGGAAAATATCCTTTTACAGTATGTTAAACTTCTTTGGCTTACTTTCCATGCTTATGGCAGCAGACTATCTGATTTCCAAATTCACAACCATACCTTACCTCACCATTTTTATTGGGACTGCTCCCGGGGGAATGGCTGAGATGGGACTGACCGCGATGATGGTCAAGGCGGATCTTCCTACGGTAATAGCCTTTCAAATTTTTCGCCTGTTGTTTGTGTTTCTCGTCGTAATACCATTTTTGAGTTGGTGGTTTAAACGGAAGAATCATATTCAATCCTAAAGGAGAGGAGATCATGAAAAGCAGAATAACCTTGGTCGGTTTAGTAATCATTTTAGGTTTACTATTGGTGACGGAGCAGGTGCTGACTTTCTGGCTTGGTTTCCGGACGGGAATATTGATAAGTGCGGCATTGGTCTTAATCATTGCACTTGGTTTATACTATTGGGTTCAGCGCCAATTCCGAAAATCTCTCGAAGAAGTGAGTATAGTTATCAGGGAAATTGCTGAAGGGGATTTCAACGTTTCCTTTGATTCTATAAAAAATAATGATGGTATTGCCGGATTGGCGTCAGACGGAAATTTACTGATTAAGAATATCAAAGATATCATGAGGAAGATCCTGGCAGAATCAGAAACAACCTATGTTTCTGCTATATACCTGAAAGAAAAGATTGAAGAGGCTGCGAAAGCCAACCGGGACATCGCTTTGTCGGTAACTGAGATAGCGGGCAATGCCGAGAAACAAACGGAAAGTCTTTTGCTGGCGAGGAATCAAGTAGCTGATTTAGTGAATTCAGCTACTGAAGTAAAAGCCATGGCCGTACATACTTCAGGTCAAATAAAAATGATGGAACAAGTGGTTTCGGAACTGAAGGAAATGTTTGCCCTGGTTCAAAGCGGTATTAACGAAACAGCCGGTACCAGTGAAAGCGCCTTTCAAGGTTTTGCCCACCTGGAAAAAGAAGCAGGTACAATAGCCAGTATTGTTGGTACAGTAGGGGATATTGCCAGGCAGACGAATCTTTTGGCATTAAATGCTGCCATTGAAGCTGCCCGTGCCGGAGAAAGCGGCAGAGGGTTTGCGGTGGTTGCTGAAGAAGTGAAAAAGCTGGCTCAAGGTTCGGAATTAGCGGCTAAGGAAATAGAAGATATCGTCAAGACTATCCTCAGCGAGATGAATGATCTCTCAAAGCTGGTCCAGGCCAATATGCGTACGGTGCAATCTGATGTGAAGAGGATTGATACAGCTCAGGAAAAGTTAAATCTTATGGTTAATGAATTTATTCCCATGACTGAGGCAGTAAAAAGGATTACAGATTTTTCCGTGAAACAGTTTGAAAGTTCCAATATTGCAGAAAGTGCAATTCAGGAGATTGCCGCATTTTCTGAAGAAAGTATGAGTCAGGCCCAAAGCAGTGCTACGGTAACGGAAGAACAGGCTGGCACAGCTGAAGAGATTGAAAAGGCAGCGACAGGGCTGGTATCAGTATCTGAGAACCTCAGGAAGCTGTCTACGAAGCTTGCAGAAGGTAAAAACGGGATATCCGCTGCAATGCAACAGAAAATCGCAGAAGGATTCTCTATACTGGAAAACATGGCTCAACAAGATATTTTTTGGCAGAAGGCTAAAGACCAGTGCGCCAAGGCCTGTGATGTTTCCAAATACAAAGTTTTTGATGCTTTTAATTTTATTGACATGGATGGAGAGGTGATTGTTACAACGACAGCGTATAAAGAAAATCGATCCTTCAGGATTTGGTTTATCAATGCCATAAAAGGACAAAAATATTGCTCAGAGCCGTATTTTGCCCGGAGTGGTAAGACGATTCTTTCCATATCAGTTCCGGTACGCAATCCCGGAAACGAAGTGGTTGCGGTTTTATCAGGGAATATTGAGAAAGACTGTTAGAAAATTCTTGTTCTTTAGAAATATTTATCGCTACTAATAAGATCTCTGTATTTTACATATTTTCTTATCTTTTTTATACTTACATTAACTATAATCGTTCTCCTTTTATACAAAAACTTTATTTGTATTTAAAAATAATTACGACAAGAAGAGGTGAATTATATGACCACAAGAAAAGTTGGGATTACGGATACGACTTTAAGAGACGGGCACCAGTCCTTACTTGCCACAAGAATGAAGATTGAAGACATGATTCCTATTATCGGGAAATTGGATGAGATCGGATTTCATTCCATGGAAGTTTGGGGAGGTGCTACATTTGATACGTGTATGCGTTTCCTTAATGAAGATCCATGGGAACGCCTGGATAAAATTAAAAGCACTTTAAAAAATACCAAAACCCAAATGCTGTTAAGGGGACAAAACCTGGTCGGGTACAGGCACTATGCTGATGATGTGGTAGAAGAGTTTGTCAAAAAAGCGGCAGCTCATGGCATGGATATCTTCCGTATCTTTGATGCCATGAATGACGTCAGAAACATGTGTAAAGCGATGGAAGTTGCTAAAAAAGAAGGCGCCCATGTACAGGCTACATTCAGCTATACGATCAGTCCGGTTCATAACCTGGAGTATTATATGACCATGGCTCAAAAGCTGGTAGACATGGGTGCGGATTCATTCTGTATTAAAGATATGGCCGGGATTCTCAAGCCATATGTAGCTTATGAACTCGTCAGCGAATTAAAAAAGCGTTTTCAGCTGCCGGTTCAGATTCATACCCACTATACAAGCGGAATGGCATCTATGATGTATCTGAAAGCCATTGAAGCGGGCGCTGACGTGGTGGATACTGCAATTTCCAGCCTTGCGCTTGGAACTTCCCAGCCCGCTACGGAAACCATGGTCGCTTCCTTGAAGGATACCCCTTATGATACCGGTTTAAATCTTGAAGCCCTTTCCGAAATTGCCAAGTACTTTAAAGAAGTACGCAAAAAATATAAGGAATTTGATGTGTATTCCGGCAGCGTGGATACGAACGTTCTTCTCTATCAGGTTCCCGGAGGGATGCTGTCCAACTTCATCAGTCAGCTGCAGCAGCAGGAAGCGGAAGACAGATTGCCGGAGGTGCTCGCCGAAGTACCGAGGGTAAGAGAAGATCTGGGATATCCGCCGCTTGTTACTCCGACAAGCCAGATTGTGGGCAGTCAGGCGCTGCTGAATGTCCTTTTGGGCCGTTATAAAATGGTTACCACAGAAGTCCGATCCTATCTAAAAGGTATGTATGGCGCAACACCGGGACCTGTTAATGAGCAAATCCGCAAGCAGATTATCCGTGACGATGCATCTATTACCTGCCGGCCGGCGGACATGATCGCTCCGGAGCTGGCAGCCGCCCGGGAAGAAATCGCAGCCTATATTCAAAAGGAAGAAGATGTCTTATCCTATGTGCTCCTTCCTCAGGTAGCAAAGGAATTTTTTGAAAAACGAAATGCGCAAAATCAATAATTAAGCTTGCATAATCAGAATAACAACGGAGGAATGTAGTATGGAATCATTGATTCATGACCTGACAATGGGGATAACAGGTCTGACGTGGAAAATGGTAGTCATGTGGGGTATTGGCTTTATCCTCATGTATCTGGCGGTAGTGAAGGATTACGAACCGCTGCTTTTGATGCCGATGGGGTTCGGGGCAATATTATGCAATATTCCGTTCTCCTCTGCGATTGGACCCGACGGACCTTTGACAACGTTACTCAACGCAGGTATTGCCAATGAATTATTTCCTGTTTTAATCTTTGTTGCCGTTGGAGCCATGTGCGATTTTACTCCGCTTTTGCAGATGCCGTTTATGATGATTTTCGGCGGCGCTGCCCAGTTCGGAATTTTTGCAACCATTGTCCTGGCTGCTGTTCTGGGATTCCCTCTTAACCAAGCTGCAGCGGTAGGAATCATCGGGGCGGCGGATGGTCCGACAACTATTTTCGTGGCCAACAAATTTGCCAAAGAATTACTGGGTCCTCTTTCAGTAGCTGCTTACTCTTATATGTCATTGGTGCCTATTATTCAGCCGCCTGTCATCAGACTTCTTACCACCAAAAAAGAGCGTATGATCCGCATGCCTTATAACGCAGCGGAAGGAGTCTCCAAAAAAGCTTTGATCATTTTCCCCATCATGGTAACCATCGTAGCCGGAATTATTGCTCCAATCAGCGTTGCACTGATCGGTTTCCTGATGTTCGGTAACCTGTTAAGAGTTTGCGCGGGTGTAGAAAAATTAAGTGATACCGCCCAGACTACTTTGGCTAACCTTGTTACATTGTTATTAGGAATTACCATCGGAGGAACAATGGTTGCCGACGGATTCCTGAATGTTAAAACGCTGGCAGTTATGGGTCTTGGTCTGGTAGCCTTTATTTTTGATACTGCCGGTGGTGTTTTGCTGGCCAAATTCATTAATCTCTTCCGCAAGGAAAAGATCAACCCAATGATTGGGGCAGCAGGGATTTCCGCCTTTCCAATGTCCGGTCGCGTTGTAGCCAAAATGGCGTTGCAAGAAGACAAAGGGAATTATATTATCATGCAGGCCATTGGGGCAAATGCTTCGGGACAGATTGGCTCAATTATTGCCGGTGGCGTGGTATTGGCTGTAGTCGGCTCAATGCTGGGAATGTAATAAGGAGGAGTAGGAAATGTCTGCAATCACGCAATCGTTACAGCTTATGTTGATCGGTCTTCCCATCATGTTCGGTGTCATCCTTCTTTTTATGGGGCTGACAGTTTTAATCACGAAAGTTTTTCCTTATAAACCTGAAGAAGAGGAAGAGGACGCCGAAGGGTAATTAATTTACGGAAAAAGAATAACCTGAAAATTGAAGGATTTACTACAGACATGGAGAATATTAAGGATAATTTGATAATTCTTTTGTTCATGGGTATGATAAATTTAATAAGAAATATGTAAGGAGAGTTCTAAAATGGAAAATATTTTAGCACCAATTCCTGGCACAATCGTCTCTGTCGCTGTAAACGCGGGGCAAACCGTAAAGGCAGGACAGAAGATCCTTATCCTGGAAGCACTTAAAATGCAAAATGAAATTTTCTGCGAGGAAGCGGGTACCGTAAAGGAAATTCTGGTCAAAGAAGGAGCTAAGGTCAAAGCCGGACAAACTCTGGTAGTGATCGAATAAATTACAAAAATCATTAAAATCCTGCTCGAAAAGACACGAGCAGGATTTTTACCAATGCGATGGCGTAAACGGATGTAAGGGGTATAAGAAAGGAGAATCTATGATGAAACTCACCTATCACGGACATTCTTTTTTCGAAATTGCCGGAAAATCAGGAACGATTCTGATCGATCCTTTTATTACGGGAAATGCTCAGGCTTCCCACATTAAGGCTGCGGATTTTAAAGATGTTACGGCAATACTGGTGACCCATGGACATGGGGATCATTTTGGAGACACTCTGGAAATCTCACAAAACACCGGAGCTCTGGTTATCGGAGTAGCCGAATTGGCAAAGTACTGCGCGAAAATGGGCGCCGCTTCTCACCGAATGCATATTGGGGGAAAGTACCAGTTTCCCTTTGGTACAGTAAAATTGACCCAAGCGATTCACGGGTCTGCTTTTGATGTCAACGGCCAGTCTATTTATGCCGGCTTGGCGTGCGGATTTATCATTCAAATGGATGGTCTTTGTTTATACCATGCCGGAGATACAGGCCTTTTTGGGGATATGGAACTGATCGGCAGGTTTAACCCGATTGATCTGGCGATGATTCCTATCGGCGATAATTATGTAATGGGCCCGGAAGACGCCGCTTATGCCTGTAAGCTTTTAAAAGCCAAACAGGTTATACCCATGCATTATAATACTTTCCCGGAAATAAGGCAGGATGTCAACGAATTTATTCAACTATTGAAGAAAGAATCTCCCGACACCAATGCGCTGCCTCTTCAGCCCGGACAGAGTATGAGTTTATAAATACCAAGGAAACAGTTAGGATGAAACATACAAGTGGAAAATAACCTCTTTGAACAGATTCTGCGAGGAAGGGAACAACGGGCTGAACGTCAGCGCCAATTGATAGAAACCTATCAAAAACCGTTGGTCTCTTTGACCTTAAATATTCCCGGCCCTGATAAGATTTCGTCCCCATTAGATAAGGTCCATTCCGTAGGGGTTGAAATCCTGGAAAAGGAGCTGAAGAACCATAACTACGCGGTGGTGTGGAAAGAACAAAGTGTTAATCCGGCGGGACATCAGGCTTTCCTGGTTGTAGACGCTGACCCGAGACAATTAAAAGAACTAACGGTTAATATTGAAGAACAACAGCCGTTAGGAAGAATCTTTGACTATGATGTATTCGACTGCGGGGCTAAACAGGTTAACAGGGAGTTGCTGGGCCTTCGCGGGAGAACCTGTTTGCTGTGCGGAGAAAAAACCGACATCTGCCGGAGAAGTAAAAAACATACTTTAGATGAGTTAATGAACTGCATTAATCAAATCATTAAACAGTCGGAGGTTTTATGAACACAAGAAATCTCGCCTTAACTGCAGCAATGGCTGCATTGATGTGCCTGGCCGGAATACTCTTCCGCTGGGTCTCTCCCGCCCTTGTCCCCTTCAGTATCCTTCCTGTCTTAATGCTGCTGTCGGGACTCATCCTGGGGGCACGATACGGCGCATTGGCCATGATCGTATATATTTTTCTAGGATTACTGGGACTGCCCGTTTTCTCCAGTGCGCCGTTTGGTGGAATAGGTTATATATTTAAGCCTACTTTCGGATATTTGTTAGGATATATCGGGGCAGCTTTTACCGTGGGAATAATTTATAAGAAAAAACAACTGTGGAGTGCGATTATTGCCGTTTTGGCCGGTCTAACCGTACTTTATACTTTTGGCCTCGGTTATCTTTATGTGGTCATGAATTATATCCTCGGGCGTCCTACAACCGTAGGGGTAGTATTGGCCACCGGTTTTCTCCCCTTCATAGCGATGGATCTGGTAAAAGCGGGCATTGCCGCGTGGGTAGGAAACGAAGTAATAAAGCGCCGCCAGGAATAATGAAAGTAGTTATGGAGCATAAAAATGCCGGTAGATGAGCTGCAAGGAATCGATATAGAGTATAGATTATTACACAATATACACTTTAGCCTGAAACGAGGAGAGGTCCTGGCTTTGATGGGCCCCAACGGCTCAGGAAAATCCACCCTGGCCAGGATTATTGCCGGATTAACGCTGCCGGCCTCGGGAGAGGTTATTCCATTAGACCATGGTAAAAAATTATCCTGGCAGAACATCGAGAGATGGCAAACTATTGGATTCATAGGACAGCATCCGCGAAGACAGACGATTGGAGCAACTGTTGCGGAGGAGCTGGGGTTTGGGCTCCTTAATCAGGGGCACAAAGTCAGTGAAGTCCGGCTTCGTGTTCAGCAGTTGGCTCATGAAATCGGGTTGGAAAAGCAGCTGAATCAATCACCGTCAAGCCTATCGGGCGGAGAAAGACAGAGACTGGTCTTTGCCGCCGTACTAGCCTTAAAGCCAAGTTTTCTTATATTGGATGAATCTTTGACAATGCTGGATTCCAGATCCCAGGAGCGCTGTCTTCGACTTCTTAATACCAGGGCGGCGGATATGGGTCAGATCTGGATCACTCATGATCCCGAACTGGCTGTCAAAGCTGACCGTTTGCTCATCATGAGGGATGGCAGGATGCAAGACTTGGGGGAACCATCCGGAGTTCTGAACAATACCCGGGTTTGTCGGGAGTATTCCATCCGGTCGCTGTTCCCGGACAGTACTTTTGATGAAAACGGAAAAAAACCGGACACAAAAAAGAAGAAAATAACACAGAAGAATATTCTGGAGTGGGAAAAAACCCAATATTCCTCCAGATTGGAAATTTCCCAAAAAGTGAAGGCGTTTGAATTCATTGGAATAGTAGGCCCTTCCGGTTCAGGAAAATCAACCTTATTAGAAAGTGCAGCTGCCCTGATAAAACCAGATACCGGAACATATTATGCTTTTGGCCAGGAAATAACGAAGACGAAAAATGATTTAAGGCAAAAAGTAAGACTTCTTTTGCAGGAACCCGGAGAATACCAGATCGGTAGAAACGCATACCATGAGGTTTTCTATCTTCAAAGCCGCAGAATAAAAAAAGAACGATTCAATGAGAATATGGAATACCTTAAAGCCTTTGGAATCCCGGAAAACCTCGCAAACCGGCCGCTTGAAAACCTAAGCGGCGGGGAAAGACAAAAGGCTGCAATTGCTGCAGCCTTGGAAAGTCTTCCGGAAGTGCTTTTGCTGGATGAACCTCTTATCGGACTTGACCTTAATGGTCGTCTCTATATACAGTCTTTTCTCAGGGAAATGAAAGGGAAAATTAGCATTTTATACGTTACCCATGACCTGTCGGAAATTACGGATATAGCAGACCGGTTATGGTTGATAGAAAACGGCCGGTTAAAACTTGATTGCCTTATGGAAGACTGGTTTAAACATAGGGAACAATTGCAGAGGGCCGGTATACACTGCCCCAAGGCCAATCAGCAACCGGAACAGGAAAACATAACAAATTGAGCTTATCTGGACGTAAGGGGAATAAGAGATTGGATGCAGGATTATATTTGCCAGGTGAAAGTATATTACACAAATTGGATTCGCGTTTAAAAACGGGTAGTTTGGTTGCAGTAAGCTTCCTGACAACGATGGCCCATGGTCTGGGGCTGTTTAGTTTAAGTGTGGGAATCCTGGTCCTATTCTTCTTGAGCGGCCTTTCTTTCAGGAGAATCCGGTCTTTATTCTTAGCCGTTGCCATATTGGGGTTATTTTATGCCGTTGCCTTAGGCTGGTATTGGGATGAATCCTGGCATTTTTGGCGGGGCTATTGGTCAACTGAGGGCTTAATCCAGGCAGGAATCATTATGCTGCGGATCGGCATCATTTTTATCTTAACCAGACTATATATGGCTGTCACATCTCCCTCGGATCAAGGTCTTGGGATAGCCTATTTTTTTACCCCCCTAACCAGGATTACACCCAAAGCGGCGGATTTTTCCCTGCTCATTACGTTAACACTCCGGTTCTTGCCGCTATTGATAGAAGAAGCAGGCATGCTGTATAAAGCCAGGCTGGCTAAAGGCAACATACCTCAAAACACCGGCAAAAGAATCATCGAGCTTGCCAATCTATTGCTCCCCCTTTTATCCATTACCCTAAGAAGAGCAGAGGAACTGGCGGACAATCTGCTGACACGCGGATATGTTTCAGGGGGTTACAGGGTTCTGGGAATAAAAGAATGGGAAAAAAGAGACAGCATAGGAACGGCTGTTTTATTGGTATGGCTGGCTATAACAATTTTAATCCAGAATGTAGGTGTATATAGCTATTGATTCGAAGACATAAACTAAAAAACGAAGGAGGAACGGGTATGATCTTTGAAGCGATCGGGGTTGTCAAATCACCTGTGAAAGAAGGGATAGATGAGAATTGGGGTAAGGTAATCTCGGAAATCCACCTGGAACCGAAACTAGCTTCAGGGTTATTGGGAATTGATCAATTTAGTCACATTATTGTCGTATTCTATATGGATAAAGCTACTTTTAAACCACAGTCGGATCTTATTCGCAGACCCCAGGGGCGGGAAGATATGCCCGAAGCAGGTATATTCAGCCAGAGAGCGAAACATCGTCCTAATCCTATTGGCATCACTGCAGTAGAATTAATAAGGTCTTCCGGCAGTGTTTTAGTGGTGAAGGGACTGGATGCGATTGACGGGACACCGGTTATTGATGTGAAACCGTATTATCCGCAGTTTGATAGGATAGAAAATCCAGTGGTTCCGGATTGGGTAAACCAACTCATGAAGAAGTATTTCTGATGAGATTGAGTATAAGCGTTTATACTATTGGTGTGGCTTATCGTAGTCAATTAAAATTTGATATTGTATTTTTTAAAATATAGTTATTATTATGTAACTAAGATGAGAATCATGTAACTATAACGAACATCATGATATCATTATATATTTGCCATAGAATATGTGAGGAAAACAAATGAGAAACAGATTAGTTTCGATAAACAGAGAGGATCAGGCATATCAGATAGGCAGCTTTGCTATTCAGGCCATGATCTACGAAGTTTCCTGTTTTCCTACCCCAGGATTGGTTTCTCCTGTTTCTAATGGTGCACATAAAGATATGAACTATTATACGTTTATTGACAGCACCTGTGCCCTGATCAGATACTTTATTGAGTTTGCCCGGCTTGGTTTAAGCGGGATCTCCGGTGTTCAGTTATTTGAACGAATTAGAACCGTCGGCCTTATTGCTGAGGAAGAGATGTTCAGGAAAACAAAAGGGGTCAATACCCATAAAGGAATGCTGTTTTTGTTGGGGATTTGCTGCGCTGCAGTTGGAAAATGTATTGGAGAAAAAAGAAGATTTGAAGATACCCCCAAGATTATCAGAGAGATGACGGCAGGATTAGTTGATAAAGAATTGGTCCGTCTGCAAAAGAAAGAAAAACTTTCCTATGGTGAAAAACTATATTCGCAATATAAAATCGAGGGTATCAGGGGCGAAGTAGAAAAAGGAATACCGACCGTCTTTGATTATTCATTGAAACTATATACCGAATGCTCAGAACTCAGTATTAATGACAGGCTTGTGCATACACTATTGGGGATCATGCAAATCTGTGAAGACACAAATATTGTACATCGGCATTCGCTTTTAACGTTAAAGACCGTTCAAGCCAGAGCTAAAGAAATTATGATGGCTGGGGGGATGAAAACCGAAAAGGGAAGAAAGATGATTGAGGATCTTCAAAACGAATTTATTCTGGAAAATATAAGTCCTGGAGGAAGTGCCGACCTGCTGGGGATCACTGTTTTTTTGTCTCTGGTCCGGGACTGGTATTTCGCCGAGATGTGAGTGATGATTTACGGAAGTCAAAAAGTATGCTATACTTTTTGGTATACCGTATACCTTTTAAGCCAAGGAGCCAAAGGCACTACTGGATAAAAAATTTATGGTGTATTTGGTATACCGTGTACCATTAATAGTTCAATTGGTATACCGTATATCTAAAAGGCTAATACTTTGGAGGTTATCATGAATGAATTGTTTATTCCCAAAGGACTGACAGATATCCAGCCTATCCGAGAAATCATTTACCAACAGCTTAAGAGTTTCATTTTAGACGGAATTCTTAAGCCGGGGGATAAATTAATCGAAAGGGATATTGCGGCAAAATTCAATACCAGCCGTACTCCGGTGCGTGAGGCGGTTAGAAAGCTGGAAACGGAAGGGCTGATTGAATACTTGCCAAGAAAGGGAGTTGTGGTTCGCGGTTTCAACATCGGGGAAGTTCAGGAGATTTTTAAGATCCGGAAAGCCTTGGAATGTCTCGCAATTCAAAAAGCCATACAAAACATGACCAGTGAGAAAATTTCAGCGCTGGAACATATCGTTAGGCGTTTAGAAATGGTAAAAGAGGAGGATTCAACATTACCGTCTGTTGAAGAACTCTTATTTGAATTTGACGAGGTCATTATTGATACGGCCGATATGCCAATTCTTAAAGGTTTTATCAAAACTCTTAATGAATCCCTGCAGCGCTATCGAAGGCTGAACCTTTCGAAACTGACCAGAAGATCTGATGCAGTCAAAGAGCATAAAAGTATTTTGCAGGCCATCATAAAAAGAGATACCCAGCTTGCGGAGGAGTTGGTGTGTATTCATATAGACAACGCCCAGAGAGAACTGCTCAAAAGTGTTAAATAAAAAGTTTCTGCGGCTTAATACTCGTTAAATATGGAAAATTGTTATGGAGGGAAAAGCATGATTGAACTAATTAAAAAAGGAGTTTACTTGTTAAAAGACCGGGTAATCATGGAAGGGGCGGATCAACTCCCGCTGGAAGAGGCAAACAAACGTCTGCTCAGTGAAAACCTCTCTCCTCTGTCAGAAAAAGAGATTAGCCGGGAAAAAGCGCAAACCGGTACCATTGCCTATAACATATTAAAAGACCATAATTCCAGCGGAGACCCAAGAAAGCTAAGGTTAAAATTTGATGCACTTACTTCTCATGATATTACCTATGTTGGTATCATTCAGACTGCAAGAGCCAGCGGACTAAAGGAATTCCCGGTTCCCTATATTCTTACAAACTGCCATAACAGTCTGTGTGCCGTAGGCGGAACAATTAATGAAGATGATCATCTTTTCGGCCTGTCGGCTGTTCGCAAATATGGAGGCATTTATGTTCCCGCTCATTTGGCGGTGATTCATCAATATATCAGAGAGATGCATACCGGCTGTGGTCAGATGATTCTTGGCTCGGACAGCCACACCCGCTACGGGGCGCTTGGAACCATGGGGATTGGCGAAGGGGGACCTGAGATTGCTAAACAGCTCCTGCAAAAAACATATGATGTGGCCTATCCGGAGGTTATTGCTGTTTATCTTGAGGGACAGCCGGTTAAGGGGGTAGGGCCGCAGGATGTTGCACTGGCGATTATCGGCGCTGTATATAAGATTGGATTTGTTACCAATAAGATACTTGAATTTGTCGGGCCCGGAGTTGGCAATCTCAGCGTTGATTTCCGGAATGGTATTGATGTAATGACCACCGAGACAACTTGTTTGTCCTCAATCTGGCGTACTGATGAAAAGGTAGAAGAGTATTATCGAGTCCATGGAAGGCCTCAGGCGTTTAAGAAACTTGATCCGGGTGAAGTAAGCTACTATGACGGGGCTGTTAAAGTGAATTTAAGCAAGGTAGTCCCCATGATTGCCCTTCCCTTCCATCCGAGCAATGCTTACCCTATTGCAGAACTTAACCGCAATGCTGAGGATATCCTTCGGGAGATAGAGATCCAAGGGCAAAAACAGTTGGAAAATCCGGATATCACATTTACTTTAAGGGATAAGCTGGTCAATGGACGACTGAAGGTGGAACAAGGTGTAGTTGTAGGCTGTTCAGGCGGAACCTATGAAAACATTACCGCCATGGCCCAGATTCTTAAAGGCCGCTCCATAGGAAGCGGAGAATTCGCTTTAAGTGTTTATCCTTCAAGCCAGCCGGTCTTTGCAGAACTCATGGCCAATAAGTCAATGGAAACCCTTGTTAATTCGGGAGCCACAATCAGAACTGCTTTCTGCGGCCCATGTTTTGGCGCCGGAGATACCCCTGCAAATAATTCGCTTAGTATCAGGCACGCAACCCGTAATTTCCCGAATAGGGAGGGATCGAAGCCGACAAACGGCCAAATCGCATCAGTAGCCTTGATGGATGCCCGTTCCATCGCTGCAACTGCGATGAATGGCGGAATTCTTACTCCGGCTACAGAAGTAGATTATAACGACGAGTCTATTCCCTACCGCTTTAATAATCAGCCCTATCTGAACAGGGTTTACCAGGGGTATGGCAAAGCTCAGCCCGAAGCGAGCCTCCGACTGGGGCCTGGGATTGCCAATTGGCCGGAAATCAGGGAGCTCCCGGAAAATTTACTGCTGAAAATATCCTCGGTTATTCATGATCCGGTAACAACTACGGATGAATTAATTCCCTCGGGGGAAACATCATCTTTTAGATCTAATCCTTTTAAACTCGCGGAATTTACCCTTTCCCGGAAAGATCCCCTATACGTTAAACGGGCAAAATCAATTCAACAATTGGAAAAGATGAGGCAGGAATTTGTGTTAACAGGTGAACTTTCCGAAGAAGTGCTTCATGTTTTCAAGCCTCTTATGGATGAACAGCATACCGGCACGGAAGTACCCTCGGGACTGATAAAGAATACCGGATTAGGCAGTGTGATTTTTGCTGTTAAACCAGGGGATGGATCGGCCAGGGAACAGGCTGCTTCCTGCCAGCGGGTTTTAGGCGGAGATGCCAATATCGCGGTTGAATATGCAACCAAACGTTATCGCAGCAATGTAATCAACTGGGGAATGATTCCGTTTACCATTAACCAGGAAGATATTAAGAAATTAGCTGTTGATGATTACATCTTTATCCCTGGAATTCGGAAGGTCATTTCGGATGGATCGGAAAGTGTTCAAGCGGTGATAATCAATCAGGAAAAGAGATTCAAACTGAATTTGCGTCTTGAAAATTTGTCTAAGGATGATCGGGACATCATTCAGGCGGGATGTTTAATAAACTATTATGCTTCTAAATAACTTGGAACACATCTTTTGTTATCTTAATAAAATCAACTGCTATCCGGGGCAGATAGGTTCCTTGTTTGAAGGCAATGGCGAGGATCCTGGGAGGTACCGGATCATCTAAAGAAAAAAGCATGGGCGGCTCCGGGAAGCTGCTGAACTTACTGATTGAGGCCAGGGAAAACGTTACACCCAGACCGGCTGCAACCAAAGCGTTTGCTGTATCTAAACTCTTTGTTTCCAGCAGGATTCTGGGTGTGAATCCCATTTTTCTGAATACTTCATTGGCAATTTGCCGGAGTCCCTGGCCATGGTGCAATAATATAAAGGGTTCATCCTTTAACCAGTTCAGCGAAATGGAAGGGTATAAACTATTTTTATTATACTTAGCTCTGGCCTGAACGGGGTGGCCACTCGGAAGGGTAAGCAGAAGTTCCTCACTGAGGATGACTTCGTAGGCAATATCTTCAGACTGAATGGGAAGAGCCATAACTGCAAGGTCAATTATCCCTTTAACCAGCCAATCTTCCAATTCTGCAGAAGTTCCTTCCATCAGTTTTATTTCTACTTGCGGAAATAGTCTGTAAAAAATAGGAAGTACTTTAGGCAGAAGAAAAGTGCCCCGGTGCGGTGTAATCCCCAGGTTGAGTCGTCCCCGCCGTGTTTCAGCGATATCCTCCATCTGGTGAGTTAATTCTTTCTGCATCGATAAGATGTTTCGGGCCTTTTCTGCAAATATTTCTCCCGCGTAGGTTAGTTTGATAGGATTTGTTGTTCGATCAAATAACTGAACATTCAGCTGGTGCTCCAGATTTAAAATATACTGGCTAAGACTTGGCTGAGTAATATAGAGTTTTTGAGCGGCCTTAGAGAAGCTTCGTTCCTCTGCTACTTTTAGCATATAAACCAGATGACGGAATTCCATATTAGTCGACCTCCTGGGATGATATCGGACACCCAATATAATTATGTCAGAAACCAAATATAACTAAAAGCCTATGTCGCTTACAATACTTATATTATTTGACTAATTTGTATTTTGAAGACAACCAATTTGTTTTTAAATCAATACTGCTTTATCTATGTAAATTACTTTTATTCCAATTTGGAAAAAATTAAGGGGGAATATGATGATTGAATTAATTAAAAAAGGAGTTTATCTGTTAAAAGGCCGGGTAATGATGGAAGAGGCAGATCAACTCCAGCTGGAAGAGGCAAACAAACGTTTGCTTGGCGAAAACCTCTCCCCCCTGTCAGAAGAAGAGATTAGCCGGGAAAAAGCGCAAACCGGCACCATTGCCTATAACATAATGAATAAGCATAATACCAGCGGAGACCCAGGAAAGCTAAAGTTAAAATTTGATGCGCTAACTTCTCCTGATATAAACTATGTTGGAATCATTCAAACTGCAAGAGCCTGTGAGCTGAAGAAGTTTCCGGTTCCTTATATTCTTACAAACTGTCATAACAGCCTGTGTGCCGTAGGCGGAACAATTAATGAAGATGATCATCTCTTTGGCCTTTCTGCCGCTCACAAATATGGAGGTATCTATGTTCCTGCTCATTTGGCGGTGATTCATCAATACATCAGAGAGATGCATACCGGCTGTGGCCAAATGATTTTGGGCTCAGACAGCCATACCCGCTACGGCGCGCTTGGTACCATGGGTATTGGCGAAGGGGGGCCCGAAATTGTTAAACAGCTCTTGCAAAGAACATATGATGTGGCCTATCCGGAAGTGATCGCGGTTTATCTTGAGGGGCAACCGGTTAAGGGAGTAGGACCGCAGGATGTTGCACTGGCGATTATCGGAACAGCTTATAAAGATGGTTTTGCTAAGAACAAGATCTTGGAATTTGTCGGGCCTGGAATTAGCAGCCTCAGCGTCGATTTCAGGAACGGAATCGATGTGATGACGACGGAGACAAATTGTTTATCCTCAATCTGGTGTACCGACGAAAAGGTTGAGGAATATTACAGTACTCATGGCAGGCCGGAGGCTTATAAGAGACTCCAACCGGCGGAAACCTGCTATTATAGCGGGGCAATCAAAGTTGACTTAAGTAAGATCGTTACGATGATCGCCCTTCCTTTCCACCCCAGCAATACCTACCCCATTGCAGAACTTAACCGCAATGCTGAGGATATCCTCCGGGAGATAGAAATCCAAGGGCAAAGACAGTTGGAAAATCGGGATATTACATTTACCTTAAGGGATAAGCTGGTTAATGGACGACTAAGGGTGGAACAAGGCGTAGTTGTAGGTTGTTCGGGCGGAACCTTTGAAAACATTACCGCCATGGCCCAGATTCTTAAAGGCCGCTCCATAGGAAGCGGGGAATTTGCCTTAAGCGTTTATCCTTCAAGTCAGCCGGTTTTTGCAGGGCTCATGGCCAATAAGTCAATGGAAACCCTTGTTAATTCGGGAGCAACCATCAGAACTGCGTTCTGCGGTGGATGTTTTGGAGCTGGAGATACCCCTGCCAATAACTCGCTGAGTATCCGACATGTAACCCGTAATTTCCCGAATAGGGAAGGATCGAAACCGACAAACGGCCAAATTGCATCTGTAGCCTTGATGGATGCCCGTTCCATAGCTGCAACCGCCATGAATGGGGGAATTCTTACCCCTGCTACAGAAGTAGATTATAACGATGAGTCTATTCCCTACCGCTTTAATAATCAACCTTATCTGAATCGGGTTTACCAGGGGTTTGGCAAAGCTCAGCCTGAAGCGAGCCTCCGACTGGGTCCTGGTATTGCCAATTGGCCGGAGATCAGGGAGCTTCCGGAAAATTTGCTGCTGAAAATATCCTCGGTTATTCATGATCCGGTAACAACCACCGATGAATTGATCCCATCGGGAGAAGCATCGGCTTTCAGATCTAATCCCTTTAAACTCGCGGAATTTACTCTTTCCCGAAAAGATCCTCAATATGTTAAACGGGCTAAATCTATCCAGGAATTTGAGAAAATCAGGAAGGAATTTCTGACATCGGGAGAGCTCTCGCAGGAACTTTTCGGTATTTTCAAACCCCTTGTTGGTGAAAATTCTGATCCTCAGTATGTCAGGGAGCTGATAAAGAATACCGGATTGGGAAGTGTGATTTTTGCTGTGAAACCCGGGGATGGATCGGCCAGAGAGCAGGCTGCTTCCTGCCAGCGGGTTTTAGGCGGAGATGCCAATATCGCGGTTGAATATGCAACCAAACGTTATCGCAGCAATGTAATCAACTGGGGAATGATTCCTTTTACGATAAATGAAAATGATATCGGGAAATTAGCTATTGAGGATTTTATCTTTATCCCCGGAATTCGCAGGAGTATCACGGAGGGTTCGGTACATGTCCAAGCTCGGATTATAAATCAAAATGGAGAAACCGAACTTGTTCTCAAACTGGAAAATCTCTCAAAGGAAGATAGGGATATTATTCAGGCGGGATGTTTAATTAACTATTACTCGAAATAGAATTAATTCAGACCCCTCTCAGAATCAGCTTAGAAATACTCCGTATATAGTTTAAGAACTATAATATTTATAATACTTATAGTATTAGACCAATTTGTAGTTTTGTGATACAACATAATTAATAATACCTTTGAATATTTGGGTTAAACGGTAATGGATGTAGTCAGAAAACATTTTTAGTTTGCTATATAGAATAATCGTTAACATGGATTAGCATCAGGGGGAGTTAGAGTGGATTTTTTGGCAGTTCTGGGATTTATCATGATTATTTCCTTTATGTATTTGGTTATGTCTGAGCGTATGTCCCCTTTTTCCGCTATGATTATTATTCCGATCATTTTTGGTTTGATTGCAGGTGCAGGGCCTGGAATAGGAAAAATGATGATGGACGGGGTCAAGGGAGTAGTCGGAACGGCTACAATGCTGATGTTCTCGATTTTGTATTTTGGAATTATGATTGATGCGGGTCTGTTTGACCCGTTGATCCTGAAAATACTCGAAGTTGTGAAAGGGGATCCGTTAAAGATCATAGCGGGGACAGTCGTATTAAGCGCTTTTATGGCTTTGGGCGGAGACGGATCAACCACTTTTATGGTGGTCGTTACGACCATGCTGCCCTTGTACAAACGGATTGGCATAAGTACGGTTATTCTGTCGGTCATGACGCTTATGACAACGAGCATATTCAATTTAGTACCCTGGGGTGGAGCGACTTCCCGCGTGCTTATAGCTTTAAATGTTGAGGTTTCTGATGTCATTCTCAAAATCATGCCTGGAATGGGATTAGCACTAACTTTTATGTTAGTTGTTGCCTGCATTGTCGGAAAACGGGAACGGTCCAAACTGGGTTATACAACAATGAATGAAGAATTGCTTCAGGAAATTGCTGCCTCTGTTCAGCAGCGAAACACCCATCTCAAGAGACCGGACTTATTCTGGGTAAATCTTATTTTGACATTGGGTTTGATGTCAGGGTTGGTTTTTGAAGTTGCGCCTTTGGCTGTATTGTTCGAAATGGGGGTGGCTTTGGCGCTGATCATCAATTATCCGTCGCTTAATGAACAGCGCAGTCGTATTGCTCAGCATGCCCCTAATGCGATAAATATCGCTACCATTATTTTCTCAGCAGGGATATTTATGGGTATTTTTTCCGGAACAAAGATGTCTGACGCGATCGCTTTAAGTCTAATCAATATGATACCGGCTTCTTTAAGCCATTATATGATATTAATAACTGCCTTGATCAGCGCTCCGATAACATTCTTAGTAACGAATGATACGTATTATTTTGCCATTGTTCCTATCTTTGCGAAAATAGCGGCGAATTACGGTATTGAACATGCTCAGATTGCCAGGGTATCTCTGATGGGACATTCGGTACATTTTTTGTCGCCTCTGATCGGATCAATTTGGCTGCTTCTTGGAATGACGGAGGTTAGTTTAAGGGATCTTCAGAAATATGCTTTCCCTTTGGCTTTAGGGATTATGACAATTTACATATTAACTGGGATCGTTTTAGGATTGATTCCGGTTTAATATTAATAAATGCAGGGAGAAATTATATGGATAAGCTTACAGTTGCCAAGGAAAAGTTTGAAGAAAACGTAAAATCCGAGCTGGCTAGAATTGCCAAAATGAAGGAACAAAAAGAATTATTGGATTTTTGTCAACTGGACAAGGTGATTATCGGGGTTGTAGATGGAGATGGTATCGGGCCAATTATCATGGAACAGGCTAAAAGGATCATCGATTTGCTCCTAAATATCGAAATCAAAAGGGGCATCGTGGAGGTCCGAATCATTGAAGGTCTAACCATCGAAAACAGATCCCAACAAATGAAGTCAGTTCCGGATGAGGTTCTCGACCAATTAAAAAAATGCCATGTCATACTGAAAGGACCCACTACTACCCCCAGAGCCGGTGACCCTTGGCCAAATCTCCCCAGCGCCAATGCCACTTTGCGCAGGGAGTTGGATCTTTTTGCCAATATCAGGCCTGTGCGCGTCCCGGAAGAAGGGATTGATTGGGTATTCTTCAGGGAGAATATTGAAGGAGCATACATTCTAGGCAGCAAAGGGATAGAGGTAGATGAAGATTTGGCTATTGATTTTGTGGTCACAACATCAATAGGTTCGGAACGAATTGCGAGAGCTGCTTTTGAATATGCCCGAAATAACGGAAAAACCAATGTCACTGCAGTTACCAAAGCAAACATTGTCAAGTTGACAGATGGAAATTTCCTTAAGGCCTGTAAAAAAGTAGCCCTGGAGTATCCGGGGATAGAATTGCAGGAGCGTTTGGTTGACGTGGTTGCGGCAAAACTTGCCGACAAAGAGTTTAACCAAGGACTCGAGGTTTTTGTCTTGCCAAACCTTTATGGGGATATTATCTCCGATATTGCGGCGGAGTATCAGGGCGGATTAGGAACTGCAGGCAGTGCAAATGTTGGCAATAGGTACGGCCTGTTTGAGGCTATTCATGGAACAGCGCCATTTTTAGTGAAAAACGGAAGAGCAAAGTATGCTGACCCGAGCAGTGTATTAAGGGCCCTGGTAATGCTGTTAAGACATATCGGTTATATTAATAAGTCAGCGAAACTGGAAGAAGCGTTGGATATCTGTACAAAAAAAGAGAAAAAGATCTGCGTCACCAGTGACAGGGATGGCGCTTCGGCGGAAGAATTTACGGATTATATTATAGACACAATCCGTAGTCTATAATAGAATTCCGAAAAAATACAAAAGATAAAAAGAATATGCTTATAACAAAGAGGAATGCCCGATTATGAACTTGGGTATTCCTCTTTCCTGTATTCTTAAAGCTGTTACCGGAATACAATTTGCCGTTGGAAGAATATGGAACGATAAAAGGGAAATGAATACATTATAATTAATGAATTTTTTAAAGGTTTCCTGTATGATAATAATGACTCAATTTCATTAGACTTAAGACGTTTATCATTTTTTGATAACATTAGAATACTATGTATTCGAACCATTAATGCACTTATTATTATTTAATAACCAAATAGTTGAAAGGATCTGGAAAAATGAAGTTATCACAGCGTATTTTAGGGATTAAGCCCTCAGCTACTTTTGCGGTAGATGCAAAAGCAAAGGAACTCTTAAATCAGGGAAAAGACGTTATTTCTTTCGGTGCGGGAGAACCCGATTTTATATCTCCTCCTGCAGCGTTCGAATATGCAGAAACGGCTATGAAAAAAGGCAAAACACATTACACGCCGACTCCGGGAATTATAGAACTCCGGCAAGAAATATGCAATTATTATCAGAATCGTTTTGACCTGAAGTATACTCCTGATCAGGTCATAGTAGGCTGCGGAGCAAAACCTTGTATTTATGAAGCTTTGGCCGGGATTATCGATCCGGGAGACGAAGTGATTGTTTTAGCCCCGACTTGGGTTAGTTATATTGAACAAATTCAGTTGCTAGAGGGAAAAGTAGTTGTTGTTGAGACTCAAAACAATGATTTTATTCCGGCGTTGGAGGATATAGAGGCAGCAATTACCGACAAAACCGTTGCAATCCTTTTAAATTCTCCCTCCAATCCAACCGGGGTCATGCTGCCCGAAGACACGATAAAGGGAATCGGTCAAATTATTATAAAAAATAATCTCTGGCTTATCTGGGATGAAATATATGAACGTCTTGTCTATGGTCAGGCTAAGCATGTAAACGCAGTTCAAGTTGTTCCGGAATTGATGTCCAGGACGATGATTATTAATGGATTCAGTAAAGCCTATGCAATGACCGGCTGGCGTATCGGCTATGTGATCGCGCCGAAAGAACTGGCTTCCAAGATCAACGCCCTGCAAAGTCACCTTACATCTAACCCAACTTCCATTGCCCAATGGGCGGCCGTAGGCGTTTTGAGACATAGCAACGACGACGCGATTAAAATGAAGGACATCTTTTCTCAAAGAAGAGATTTGATTTGCGGTCTTTTGAGGGATATGCCGCACATTACTTTCCCCGAACCGGATGGAGCTTTCTATGTATTTGTCAATGTTCAGCAGTGCATCGGCAAACAATATGAAGGAAAAGTAATAGAAGATGACCTTTCTTTCTGCAGTATTCTTTTAGAGGCTGAACTTGTCGCCGTTGTTCCGGGGAGTGCATTCCTGGCACCAGGGTATCTGAGAGTATCCTATGCAAGCTCTACGGAAGTTATTGAAGAAGGAATGAAACGATTAAAACGTTTCCTTCAAAAAATTGTATAAAAATGGGAAAAAACATCGCTTCCTGAAACGCACAGGATATGTTATACTTATAATTCACCCTATGAAAAAAGTCACTAACAGCTGACATTGCATCATATTTATTTACAAAGATAGATGAATTTTAAGAAAAAAGGAGGAAAAAGAATGTTTAATCTTCGCGGAATGTATGCCCCTATAGCAACCCCGTTTGAGAATGACGAAATTGCTTATGACAGACTTGAAGAGAACATGAACTTCTGGCTTAATTCCAAATTATCAGGCTTTATGGTAATGGGCTCTAACGGAGAGTTCGTAGTTATGAAACCAGAGGAAAAAAAGGAATTAATTCGTGCCGTTTGCGAAATGTCAAAAGGCAAAAAGCCTGTAATCGCCGGAACAGCATGTGAATCAACGAGAGATACCATTGAATTAACCGAGTTTGCCGCCAAGGTTGGAGCAGACGCGGCAATAATGATTAATCCCAATTATTACAAAAGAGCCTTGTCCGATGAAGTAATTAAAACTTATTATATCGATGTGGCTAATGCCAGTCCAATACCTGTTCTATTGTACAATAATCCCGCAAACACCGGTATTAACCTGTCTTCGAAATTGGTAGCCGACCTTTCTTATCATCCCAATATTATTGGCATTAAAGATGCCGGGGGAAATATTGTTCAAATCGCTGAGATCATTAATAATTCAGATCCCAATTTTGTTGTGCACGCCGGTTCAGCCAATTTCCTTTACCCGAGTTATGTTCTTGGTGCAGTAGGAGGAACCTGTGCATTAGCGAACATTTTACCGGATGAATGTGCAGAAATACAAGAATTAGTTGATGCAAATAAGCACAATGAAGCACGATTGCTTCAACTCAGACTGCTTGAAATTAACCACTCCGTAACCGCGCGCTGGGGAATTTCCGGTCTGAAAGCGGCGATGGAAATGCTGGGACTCTTTGGAGGAATCCCGCGGCGTCCGCTTCTGCCCCTAAGTGATCAGGATAAAAAGCTGCTTAGAGATATTCTCGAAAAAGCCAAAAAACCTGCTTAAGGGAAGGTTGAAACATATTTATATACCCGATTTTCTAACATAGGTTAACAGATATTTGAGAAGGGGTTGTTGCAAAACTACTTAAGAAGGTTTGCATAATGTATAGCCGCTCTCGGCAGATTGCGCCATCCGTGGCGCAATCTGCCGCGCTCCGCATCGTGCTTCGCTTGACGCTGTCTATACATTACGGAAACTAGCCGTTTTGCATCAGCCCCTTTATTTTTTGAAATACCAAAAGAGGACGTAACGAAACTTTAGTTTCGCTGCGCCCCTTTTGCTTTATGATTATAATTCCAAAAAAATTATAAGGCTTTACTCTGTAATTACTGCCATCTTCCTCATATTATGTGCTATGCAATGCAAACCCCACTCTAATTTGACCTTTTCTAAACTTCCTTGTGGAAGGTGTTGTATTTTACATAATGCCTGAGTTCTTTATCTTGTAGATATTCATAGTTCTCTTCGCTACCATAACCGGCATCAGCAATAATATTCTTAGGCAGTTTTCCTGTTTTCCGTTTAACATGTTTTCGAGAATTTCCTGCTGATGTTCATATTTTTGCATCTCGGCAGGTAATCCTTAGTCAGTGTTTTCCTAACTTTTCTTAACTTCTTGGTTTCAGCATCTGGTTTCTCTTCTTCTGGTTTCTCTTCCTCTGGTTTCTTAGCGAGTCTTTCATCAATTTTTCTTACCGTTTCCTCAATGGCTCCTGAATCAATGGATAATATCTTTCATCCGTTCACCCCGGAAGCGATTGACCGCCATAAAATCAGGCTGATTGCCACCGCAAAGCCACATGTACATGATGTTTTCACGTGCTGCTTTTGCAATTCTCCGGCATGAAAATATCTTATCTGTATAGGCGTAAATCAGGAGTTTTGTCATCATAACCGGGTGGAAACTAGAACGGCCGCCTCCCGAATATTTTGCAAACAGGGGTTCCAGGTTCATTTGGTCAATAGCTCTATTTACTACTCGTACCACATGATTTTCGGGAATCAGGCTGTCTATACTTAAGGGAAGCGTTAGTTGATCCTGTGTGTAGGGAATGAATACTTTTTTGGTATGTACTTTTTGCCCTTTCTTTGACATCGTAAACCCTCCCTTAAGGAATACATTTATTTCTAATTATACCATATTTATCTGCATAATACTTCATATTTCTACTGATTACTTCAAATATTGTAGACTTGCACAGAATGCGGAAGCGAGCGTCAAGGGCTAGTAGCGTTTAGCAAACAGGAATTCGCAGCGTTAAGACATGCCAACGGTTCACTTGCAGTAAGCCCGGAGGTTTTGGCATGTTAGCGAGAATTTCTGTTTGTAGCTACGATACCGTGCGAGCGGAGCATCTGGGCGAGGCTACACTACCCAAAATAAAAAGATGCCCCAAATATTACTTTGAGACATCTTTATTCCTGTGTTTAGTTACAGCCCCTTAAAAATTCATTAATCATAAGGAAAATACGAGTATCATGAAAAATTTGCTTATAAGCGTTTAATCCAATATTCTTCCAGGTCATCCAAAGCCTTTAGGAAATGGTCTCTTACAATGGTCTCAGCTTTGTCCTCATCACGGTTTTTAAGGACTTCATAAATCGTTTTATGTTCGCTGACGGAAACTGAGGCACGATGACTGTAGAAACTCAAACCGGAATTGAAGAATCCGTTCCATAACTCTACGATGAGGTTATAAAGACGGGGAGATTTTGCTGCAGAATCGATGATTTGGTGAAAATCAGTATTCAATAACGAAAGCTGTACAAGCTCGTTATTTTTGAGGCTTTTCTCCATCTGTTCACATAATTTTTCCAGCTCCCGCAGCTGCTCTTCAGATATATTTCTGCATGCCAGGCGGGCAGCAGCGCCCTCCAAAACACTTCTTATAAAATATATTTCCCTAAGATCGTCCAATTCCAAAACTGATACGGTAAAGCCTTCATCGGCTTGATAATTAACAAGATGATCTGCTGTCAGGCGGAAAAGAGCATTGCGGATCATGGATTCGGTGGCGCCTATTCTTTCCTCCAAATCCTTAACTTCAGCTTCGGAAATTCGATAATCCGGAGGAAATACTCCGGATAGAATTGCATTGCGTAAAAAAATATAAACTTCTTCTTCCACCATGGGATTGGTTTTTTTCACTTTATGGGAATCCATAAAATCATCCGTCAATTTATCTAGCAGATTTAACATGTAATCAGTCCTCCTTTATATATATATTATCATGTTTTTTGATCATTGTATAAAATTCTTTTGGCTCACTGCATAGCATTCTTTTCCCATATTTCTTCTTATGATATTTGTTATTTAAAAATTCTCATATTTTAGCTTTTTTTGCAAGTAAAAAATAAATATTTCCTGGTTATTTTATACTCCAATCAATCTGAGAACAACACAGGTGGGGACGATGTATACTTAATACTTATCTGAAATTAATACTATAATATAGAATTATGTAATAGTATATTTTATAATTGTATTAAGTTTCACGATCCTGAATAATTAAACCATTGATACTTTCCATGTTTTATTATAAAATATTCTATACATCTCAAAATGATTTATTATTATCAATTATTAGCCTTTTATGCAAGATAATTTTAAGGAAGTGATAGCTATGCGTCTGGCCTCAATAAAGTATGGGGGCGAAGTTGCGGCAATAATAACAAAAGAAGGTTTATTACCGGTTCGCGCATTTAAAGATTCAGGGATGAATTTTGCAGAAAATTTGTTTTCACTGATTTCCACTGAACAATTAGAAGAATTGCAGGGCTGGTGGGAAGCCGAAAGCCGTGATAATTTTAGCTATTGGACACGATATATAGTACCATTTGATAAAGTAGTTTATGCGCCCTTATACCGGCACCCAAGAAAAATTTGGGGTATTGGGCTAAATTATATGGAACATGCCAAGGATCTTCATGAAAACACTCCCAAAACAGAACCGGCCAGCTTTATGAAGCCGGACACTTCTATTATCGGACACGGAGATTTCATTGAAATTCCTATTCAATCACAGCGTACAACGGCAGAAGCGGAATTAGGTGTAATCATAAAAAAACGCTGTTATGGAATTGGCGAAAAAGAAGTAGGGGAATATATTGCCGGGTATACTACGATTATCGATATGACTGCTGAAGACATTTTGATGCAGAATCCGCGTTACCTTACCCGTTCCAAGAGCTTTAATACGTTTTTCAGTTTTGGTCCGCATTTTGTAACACCGGATGAAATAGATGATTTGTTCAATTTAAAAGTTGCTACAGTCATTAACGGCAGAGTTCACCGCGAGAACATAATCGGAAATATGACTTTCAGACCCGAGACTTTAGTGGCTTTCCATTCTCAAGTCATGACGTTGCTGCCGGGCGATATCATTTCTACCGGTACACCCGGAGCAGTAGCCATCAGTGAAGGTGACGTTGTGGAATGTCACATCGAAGGATTTACTCCTTTGGTAAATCCGGTTCGGGATCTGAAAATACAGAAATAGTTGATGTAGAATTCTAAGGAGGAAAATATTGTGGATCTAAATTTACAAGGGAAAGTTGCATTGGTGATTGCTTCCAGCCAGGGTCTTGGTAAAGCGATTGCTACGGAATTGGTCTTGGAAGGCGCCAACGTCATGATAACCAGTATTGACGGACCGATGCTAAAAATAGTTCAGGAGGAACTTCAGGCTTTGGGCAAAGGGAAAGTTGCCCAATATGAAGCAGATATCACCAAGGCTGAAGATATTCGTTCACTCGTTCAATTTACCAGGGATACCTTTGGTAAGATAGATATTCTGGTTAATAACGCAGGCGGCCCTCCGGGCGGAAGTTTCGATAACTTCAAGGATGAGGACTGGCAAAAGGCTTATGAGCTGAATCTTCTCAGCTATATCCGAATTATCCGTGAAGTGCTCCCGGATCTTAAGGTTAGCGGCGGGCGTATTGTGAACATGACGTCCTCCTCTGTGAGACAACCTATTCCTAACCTGATTCTTTCCAACACCTTCAGGATGGGGGTTTTGGGGCTTTCTAAATCCCTCGCTGAAGAACTTGCTCCCTTTAACATTCTTGTCCATACCGTGGCGCCCGGTCGTATCGCTACGGACAGGGTTGCTTTTCTGGATAAATTGAAGGCGGAAAAAATGGGAATCACACCTGAAGAAGTTGCAGCGCAATCCCGTAAGACCATTCCCCTGGGCAGATATGGCGAACCGGAAGAGCTTGCCAAGGTAGTCGCATTTCTTGTTTCCGGTGCATGCACGTATATGACAGGAAGTGTTATCCAAATTGATGGCGGGATGATCAAATCCGTATAATTCAAGCGCACAGCAGGATAACAAAAAAAGTAGAACATGATAGAACCGCCGACAGCTGTCAGCGGCTTTTCCTTTTGGCTTTCTGTTAATGGCTGAAACTGATTGATCAACCGGAATTTGAGAAAGAGGAACTTGCAGATAATTTGCAGTAATCTCCCCGGAAGTAAGTGATACCGAGCCCAATGGGTTTATTTTGGGTGTTAAATAGTTTTTGTTCGACTACTAATAGAGGGATTGTATTATATAGGGATAAATGTTTGGCGACTTCCTCATCAGGCAATTCAGCCGAAATGGTCAACTCTTTTTTTATGGCGAATAAAGATGTGTATTTGGAAACCATATCGGGAAATGTTCCGTATTTTATCTCCTTTTCCACCACGGGCATCCCTTTATAATATATCAGGTATTTTTGGTCGAAGGCTACTTTCTCTCCATTACTATAAAAAAGTCTTTTAACAAGAATGATTTTTCGGTTGCTTGATAAATTCAAGCTGTTGATTAACTTGGCAGTAGGAAGGACAATATTTACCTCAATTAATTTCGTTTGATCTATACTATTAATCAAATTAGACATTTCATTATAATACAACGTGTATTTTTCAGAATCAGGTTCGTTCACAAAGCTTCCCTTACCCGGAATAGATGTAATATATCCCTCGCTGATTAATATAGCCAGTCCTTTCCTGACAGTCATCCGGCTTACTTTGTAGGTTTCACATAAAGCATTCTCAGAAGGAATTGCATCACCGGGTTTTAGAGCAGCGCTCTTGATTTTGTCTTTAATATCTTCAACAATTTGCAAATATATGGGTAGCTCCATAATGGATAACTCCTTGAAAAATGATTACTTGTCCATATTATACAAAAAAAAGAATTAAACATCTATTCTCTCCTAAAATTTGTTTCATAACAAAGAAGACTTAATACCATCCGTAAATCTATAGAATAATACTGGATATACAACAAGATAGTACCTGGCATGCCGGTATTGACTTAAGAAACGAAATGATAGTATATTATAACTAGTATATACATGAATATATCAATTTAGACTTATACCCAAAGAATTAAGGTGATAATGATGAAAAAAACATTCCGGCAACTTATCCAAGAGAAAGAATTTATTATTACCTGGGAGTTGGTGCCCGGGCGTGGATCTTGGGAAGATACTCATCGTAACGTACTGAAGCTTGCTGATCAGGCAGCTATTGGAAAAAAGGTTCATGCTGTAAGCCTGACGGAAAATCCCGGAGGAAAAACTGGTATACAGCCGGAAGTCATTGGCAGGGAGATTGCGGAATTAGGTATGGAATCAATTATTCATATCACCTGCAAAGATAAGAACCGCAGTCAATTGGAAAGTCACCTGTATGCTTTGGAACGGTTAAAATTAAATAATTTGCTTGTAATTAGCGGTGATTATGCCACTGAAAGTATCCTTGGCTGCCCGAAACCTGTTTTTGATATTGATTCTACGCACCTCTTAAAGTTAATTACTGAAATGAACAGCGGAATAGAATTTTCTACGCCCCGGGGAAAAACCCGAATCAAACCCAGCAATTTTTTCCCCGGCGCGGCAGTATCTCCGTTTAAAGCAACCGAAGCAGAGCAAATGCTTCAGTATTCTAAGTTAAAAAAGAAAATAGAAAACGGTGCCCAATATATTATTACCCAAATAGGCTACGATGCCAGGAAATATCATGAACTTCTTTTATATGTAAACACCATGAAGTGGAAGGTACCTCTTATAGGAAATATATTTATGGTTGACTATCCTGCGGCCAGGATCATGAACAAAAATAATATTCCCGGATGTGTTGTAACAGATAAGTTGTTGGCTCAGTTGGAACAAGAAAACCAATCCTGCGACAAGGGTATCGCCGTAAGGATGGAAAGAGCCGCAAAGCTTTTTGCGGTGCTTAAAGGTATGGGCTATCAGGGGGTACATCTTGGAGGGCTGAACGTTACGTATGAACAAATTGAATATGTGATATCCAGAGGGGAAGAATTGCTTCCGAACTGGAAGGAGTATGTTTCCGAATTTGATTATCCTCAGGACCAGGGATTTTATATTTTTGAGAAAAATAATGAAACCGGCTTAAACCAGGAAAAGATGTCTGATTCGCCGGAAAATGCACAAAAGAAAACGGATATAAATTATAAAATTTCCAGGGGCTTTCATAAGCTGTTTTTTGTTCCCGGTAAAAAATTCTTTCCGGTTATGCAGAAACTGTCTTCCCGACTTGAAGGCAGAAAACTGGAAAAATACTTTCACGGGATAGAACGTATTTCCAAGGAGTTTATGTATAACTGTCAGGACTGTGGGGATTGTGCCCTTACCGATGTAGCATATGTATGTCCAATGGGTGATTGTCCTAAAAACCAGCGGAACGGGCCTTGCGAAGGAAGTTACTACGGCTGGTGCGAGGTATACCCGGGAAAAAGGCAGTGCGTATGGGTAAAGGCTTATCAACGCCTGAAAAATTATCATGAAGAAAAGCAATTAAATTCCTATCCGGTAAGTCCTTATAATTGGAAACTCCAGCATACATCTTCATGGATAAATTACTATACGGGTAAGGATCATTCGGCGGAACGGCTGGGGATTCAACGGGGAAATACTAAAGAACAATCGAAATGAAAGTGATGAAGTTTAGAATCGCACGAACGCAGTTTGAATCAGAACTAAAAACTTTTTTTGGATGAGGCGGTAGTCATATTTCCGAATATACATTCAGATAAGAGTGATTACTTTTATCATCAGAATATTCAGCAAAGTCTTTAATTTGCTGATTTTTTTTTGGCATGAGAATTGCATTACTTTATATAGATAAAATAAACAATTTTACGGGAACAAAGTGAAAGGAGAAATATCCGGGAACATAAGCAAATCAGAGAAATCGTGTGATATTTCAACGCAGCTTAGCCGGAAAAGAGGTGGAGATAAAGAATTCATACCAAAGCCATAAAATTTGTAATTGTAATTTGGAATTACAAGGGCGGAACAATTCAATGAAGATTTTAGAACGATAAGAAGGAGGAGAAACCAATAATTAATGATTATTATAGGCGAAAAAATTAATGGCTCCATTCCATCAATGGGAAAAGCCATTCGGGAAAAGGATGAAGCATATATTCGTGATTGCGCTAAAAAGCAGGCCGATGCAGGAGCTACCTATCTTGACGTTTGTGCATCGGTACCGGAAGAGTTTGAAGTTGAAACATTGAAATGGTTAATCGGCTTAGTTCAGGAAGTTACCGATACACCTATTTGTGTCGATAGTCCAAGCCCGTATTCCATTGTAGCAGCATTACCCTTCTGCAAAAAAACAGGTTTGGTTAATTCCGTTTCTATGGAAGGTGAAAAAATAGATGTAATATTCCCGGTTATCGCTGATACGAAATGGGAATGTGTAGCGCTCCTATGCGACGACAAAGGGGTCCCTCATTCGGTGGAAAAACGCTTAGAAGTGTTTGAAAATATTATGAAAAAGGCAAAAGAGTACAATATTGCTCCATCCCGCTTGTATATAGATCCATTGGTGGAAACTTTATCTACCAATGAAGCCACCCTAACTATGTTTGCAGAATGTGCAAGAGAAATAAGAAAACGGTATCCAACCATTCATGTAACAAGCGGCTTAAGTAATATTTCATTTGGATTGCCTGCTCGGAAGCTTATCAATCAAGCATTTATGGTTTTGGCCATGAATGCCGGTATGGACAGCGCGATCGTTGACCCCACAAACAGAGACCTGTTAGGCTTGATTTATGCCACAAAAGCTTTATTGGAACAAGATGAATATTGTTTAGAATATATCTCGGCATTTAGGGAAGGGATCATTGGACCTTTGCCAAAAGCTTAATTTACGCTCAAATTATTTAATGAGAAAGATAACAAGTACTAAATATAAAAGTAGGAGGTTTGACCATGTCTAAAATTCAAGAAATCCAACAAGCAGTTGAATTCGGTAAGAAAAAAATTATCAAAGGTCTTATAGAGGAAGCATTAGCGGAAGGTTGCCAGGCAATCGATATTTTAAACCAAGGTATGATTGAAGCAATGAGTATTGTGGGTGAAAAATTTAAAGCCGGCGAGATTTATGTTCCTGAGATGCTGGTAGCAGCCCGTGCCATGAAAGAAGGCGTTGAAATCATAAAACCGCATTTATTAAGCGACCAGAATACTGTCGCCGGTAAATTCATTATCGGTACGGTTGAAGGTGACTTGCACGATATCGGTAAAAACCTTGTTGCGATGATGATTGAAAGTGCAGGATTTACGGTCATCGATTTAGGCGTAGACGTTGCACCGGAAAAATTTATCGAAGCAATTAAAGCGAATCCGGATTGTCGCCTTGTAGGTCTTTCCGCATTATTAACAACAACCATGCCAGCTTTAAATAAAGCAGTAGCTGCAATTATTGAAGCCGGTTTAAAGAGCCAAGTTAAGATAATGGTCGGTGGCGCCCCTATTTCTCAAGAATTTGCAGATAAGATCGGCGCTGATGGTTTTGCAGCGGATGCCGCATCGGCCGCATCTATAGCAAAAGAATTAGTTGCTTCTTAACTATTAAAATAATCGGGAGGCAGATAAGATGAACAGTCGCGAAAGATTATTGTGTGCTTTGAATCATAAAGAACCGGACCGTATCCCGCTCGATCTAGGAGCAGGGTGTTCATGTAAATTTACAAAGTATTTTTATGTCAAGCTTTTAGATTATTTTGGACTTAAAGAAGATATCGTTATGAATCACATTCCTTACCAGCTTGTCTCTGCATCGGACAAAGTATTGGATCTTTTAAAATGTGATGTGCGTTCCGCCACACTCCATCCCATCCCCCAGGGCGAGAATCCTTACGCTAAGAAATGGGAAGACGAAAATAGCTATTATTATACCAATAATTGGGGAACTCAGTATAGAATGCCCAAGCATCAGGGTCTGTATTACGACTTAGTCGGAGGTGTTTTAGAAGATGCCGAAGACGAGGAAGACGACAAGAAGTTTATATGGCCTATACCCGAAAAATTCCCTAAAGCGGATCGCAAGCAGCTGGAAGACTACCGCGCCGCAGGATTTGCCACCACGATTTCAGAGCAGTTTGGTAATGGATTTCTTCAACAAGGACCGCTGATGTGGGGCTTTGAAAACTGGTTTGCAATGCTGGTGACCGAGCCGGAACGCTGTACTCCGTTTATGGATAAATTACTTGAAAAGAAAATAGAATACTATGATAACATTTTTGATACGTACGGCGGACTTGTTGATGTATGCTGTGAAGCGGATGATTTTGGCACCCAGCGCGGAACATTTATTTCTCCAAAACTCATTAAAGAGATGATACTTCCTTATCATAAGAAACTAAATGACTATATCAAGTCCAAGGGAGCCAGCCATATGACGCTGCACACCTGCGGCTCTGTTGAAGCGATAATACCGGATATCATTGAAGCAGGTTTCGATTGTCTGAATCCGGTACAAATATCTGCGGCGAATATGAGTCCCGAACACTTGAAGAAAACATACGGCAACGACATCGTATTCTGGGGCGGCGGGATCAATACGCAGGCTACTCTCCCCAATGGGACGCCTGAACAGGTTAGGGAAGAAACCAAGAGAAACATTGATATTTTCGCTAAAGATGGCGGATTTGTATTCTCTACTGTCCACAATGTACAGGATGATGTTCCAATTGAGAATTTTATTGCTATGTGGGAAACTTTCCAAGATAACTGTAAGTACTGATGATAAGTGGGTGAACTGTTCAAAACCGGGGGAAGCAACGGCTTCCTCGGTTTTAAACCCACCTAATGGCTTTTTCTGAAGGCATGAGAAGCAAAGGGGCTATGGAGATGGAAACAATAGTAAGCAATCTGGTCAAGGATGCCCTTGCATTGAATACATCACGTGCAACAATCGTTGAAGTAGCAAAAATACAGTTTAATGAAGACTTAAGAAAGCTATGTGAACAGAATTCATGCGGATCTTACAATAAGAATTGGATGTGTCCTCCGGCAGTGGGTTCCATCAACGATTTGCGTGAGCGATTCACGGAATTTAAACAAGGCCTGTTGTTCCAGACTGTACATCTCTTAGAAGATTCTCTTGATTGGGAAGGGATGCAAGAAGGAAAGAATAAGCATACCGAGATATTCCGGGAGATCCTTGAGATGATGGAGAATAACTACAACTTCAATAAAATTCTTCCATTTAATGCAGGCCCCTGTACTTATTGTCCCAAATGCTTCTATCTTGTTGGAGAAAAGTGCCGGTTTCCCCAGAAAGCAGTATCCTCTGTTGAAGCCAACGGAATTGACGTAATGGCCTTGGTCAAAGAATGCGGGATTCCTTATAATAATGGTAAAAATACAGTTTCTTATGTATCACTGATACTGTTTAAATAGAAATGTTTTCAGTTCTAAGGAGATATGATTATGGTACTTCTTCCAGGGAGATTAATGGGACATTAGCGGAAATAAAAAAGGAAATCACTGAAGTATTTGCGCTTATTTCAAACTTCGGTAATATAAGCCAGGCGCAGGCTGCCCATACTCAAGAGTTTGCGTCAGGAAGTCAACGATTAATAGAACTGGCGGAAAGACTTACTGTTATCTCTCAATCCTTGCTGTGACCATATTGACTGAAAAAATGAAAAATGCTATGGTAATAATTGAAACAAGTATATACAGGGGTATACCGATCAAAGATGTTAATTGATGCTCATATTCATATATCCCTGAATGGCAGGGATTTTGCAGCATCCCGTAAGATGCATCAGACAAGTAACAACGACATCATCAAAAATCAATTAAATGAATACAAAAAGTTAGGAATATACCTGCTGCGGGATGGGGGCGATAATTTAAACATATCTTTCCGGGCCAGAGAGATTGCCCGTGAAGAGGGGATGATCCTGAGAACCCCGGTTTATGCTATTTACAAACGGGGAACTTACGGGAGCTTTCTGGGTAAACCAATTACGGATCTTGATGAGTTTGATCAGGAATTCAAAAATTTACTTCGTTTTCAGCCTGATCACTTAAAAATTATATTAACGGGTTTGGCAGATTTCAATTCCTTCGGAAAGATTGATGGGATAGCTTTTCATGATCAACAGCTTTACCATATGGTACAAAGCGCAAAAGACAAAGATTTACCGGTAATGGTTCATGCCAACTCTGCAAAAGCAGTTCAAATGGCCGTCAGGGCAGGTGCAGATACAATTGAACATGGATATTACCTTGGTGAAGAAGAATTATATCAAATGGCTGAACAAGGAACAATCTGGATACCGACATTAGCGCCAATCGGAAACCTAATTGCTTATAACGATTCCAGACATCAAAGTCAAATGGATAATATCTTAAAGATATATGAGTCCCAAACAGAAAAAGTAATAAGAGCAAATCAAATTGGCGTAAAAATAGCAGTCGGCAGTGATGCCGGTTCCCGGTGTGTGAATCACGGTCAGGGTTTTTGGGATGAAGTTTTTTATCTTACTCAAGCGGGACTAAAAAAAGAAGAAGTGTTAAAGGACTCATTTGTTAACGGGATTCAGGCCTTAGGCCTTAGGAAAGATGAATTGGATTGTTGTTTCAAGGACGTTAATAATGTAATAAATCCGGGTTTAGAGGGAATGTAATGAAAACAGCCATTATCTGCTGCGAGAACCTAAAATATGAATTAATCAAAACCTTAAAAAAATCAGGAAGTTCTATTCCTGTGATCTGGATTTCATCCGATTATCACATTAATTCCGACAGGTTAAGAGAAAAGCTGCAACAAGAAATTGACCAGCTTCAAGATTTTGAAAAGATTTTGTTAGGTTTTGGGTGTTGCGGGAATTCCGTTATTGGCTTAACAGCAACAACGGCGGATTTGGTTATCCCCAAAGCGCACGATTGCATTGAAATTTTATTAAGCCGGAGGAATAAAAAGTTTAAACGCAGGGCGAGTACCTATTTCTTGAGTAAGGGATGGCTTCAGAGTGACAAAGGGATTATCCAGGAACATAAACGTTTAGTGGAACGATATGGGGAAGTAAAAGCAAAAAATATATTAAAAATTATGCTGAACCAATACTATTCTTTGATGTTTATTGATTCCGGCGTATCGGATAAGGCTGAACTTGATCGACTGCTGAAGACTTCAGAACAGTTTGCAGCGGCGGCTAATTTGGAACTGATGGTAGAAAAAGGTGGTTATTGGCTGCTGAAAGCACTGGTTCAGGGATTATTCGAAAAAGACTTTATCATAATAAAAAAAGGAGAGACCGTACCAATGACAGCTTTTATGTCCTCCGGTTAAGTAAAGAATATATTTTTTTAACCTCGTTAGTATATACAGGTATATTATTATATAGCACATTTACATAAATACTTTGGAGGAGGAAACAGGGATGGATGAAAACTTAAGATCTGTAGATTTAGCGGCGCAAGAACTTTTTCAAAAAGCAAGCGAGGATAATATCGAAACGCTCTGGGATAGAAAAGCTGCTTTGAAAACGCAATGTGGTTTTGGGGAACAGGGAGTTTGCTGCCGAATTTGTAATATGGGACCATGCAGGGTTAGTCCGGTCCCGGGAAAAGGCGTTCAGCGCGGAATCTGCGGCGCGACTGCAGATGTTATTGCTTCCAGGCATTTTGCCAGAATGGTTGCGGGAGGGGCATCTGCCCACTCTGACCATGGCAGGAATATCGCCCATATTTTGCATATGGCCGGAGAGAATGGAAATTATAAGGTTCGCGATGAAAAGAAACTATTGGAAGTAGCAGGTAGGTGGGGTATTTCTACTGAAGGAAAGAGCATCGATTCTCTGGCGCATGAAGTTGCCGAGGCAGCTTTAAATGAATTTGGAAAACCTTTTGGAAGTATGACTTTACCGCCGAGCGTGCCTGAACAAAGAAAAAAAGTATGGGAAGAAAATAAGATTGTTCCCAGAGCCATAGACAGAGAAGTTGTCTCGATCATGCATGCAACCACCATGGGTTGTACCGCCGATGCCGACAGCATGATCAATTTAGCCATGAGGACATCCATGACGGACGGTTGGGGCGGGTCATATATCGGCACGGAGTTTAGCGATATTTTATTCGGTACACCGGTTCCGCGTGAAATCGAAGCCAATCTGGGCGTTATCCAAAAAAATATGGTCAATATTGTCTTACATGGACATGAACCCAGTCTTTCCGAAATGGTAGTACTGGCATCCGAAGATCCTGAAATAAAAACTTTAGCGACTAAAGCCGGTGCGGAAGGCATTAACCTGGTGGGTATATGCTGTACCGGAAATGAAGTCACCATGAGACATGGCGTAAAGATTGCCGGCAATTTTCACCAGCAGGAACTTGCAGTTTTAACCGGGGCGATCGAAGCCGTAATTGTTGATGTCCAATGTATATTCCCTGCCTTAGCCAATTTAACCCGGTGTTTTCATACGAAATTTATAACGACTTCCCCTTTGGCAAAGATAACTGGGGCTACGCATATAGAATTTAATGAAGAACATGCTTATGAGAGTGCGAAAAGTATAATCAGGGAAGCAGTTGAGAACTTCAAAAACAGGAAACAGGATAGAGTTCAAATTCCTCAATATAAATCTCAAGGTACTGTGGGTTATAGCAATCGTGCGATTATTGGGCAGTTGGACAGAGTAGTAAATTCCTATACGGATAAGCCGGGAACATTTAAGCCGCTCGCCGATTGTTTGGTATCCGGAGTTTTAAGGGGAGCTGTCGGGGTTGTAGGTTGCAATAATCCTAAAGTAAAGAGTGACTACGGGCACCTTGAGATTATAAAGAGAATGATAGCGAATGATGTCATTGTCGTCGTTACGGGCTGTGCCGCTCAGGCAGCCGCCAAAGCAGGACTCTTAAGCAAAGATGCGGCAACGAAGTACTGTGGAGAAGGTCTGCGTAAGGTATGTGAGCTCGCGGATATTCCGCCTGTTCTCCATATGGGTTCCTGTGTGGATATCAGCCGTATTCTGGAACTCGTTGGAGAAGTAGCCAAAATACTTCATTTGGATATGAGTGAATTGCCTGTTATTGGAGCGGCTCCCGAATGGATGTCGGAAAAAGCGGTAGCTATTGGAACCTATGTTGTAAGCTCAGGTCTTGATGCTTTTCTCGGTGTAGTGCCTCCGGTCACGGGTAGTCTCGAAGTCACAGATATTCTGACCAATAGAATTGAAAACTGGGTTGGCGGTAAGTTCTATTTTGAGACTGACCCGGTTGTCGCTGCTGAGAAAATGTTGGCCAGGATCGAAGAAAAGCGAGCGAAGGTAGAAGAGATTGCCTTACAACGGATGAACATTACAAAGTACGATGATCTAAGCCCGGGCTTTTAAGAGATATTTAAGTAATTACTCAAAATATAGAGGTATAAAATGAATAATCAAGTTAGGGTGATGTCATGAAAATAGCAATTACGGGTAAAGGCGGCGTTGGCAAGACAACTTTTGCTGCCATCTTAAGTAGGTTGTATGCGGCTGAAGGTTACAGGGTATTGGCAGTAGATGCGGATCCTGACGCAAATCTCGCCTTGGCTTTGGGTTTTCCGGAAGAAATCATTGCTAAAATAATCCCGATTGCTGAGATGAAGGAGATGATTGCCGAAAGAACCAATACGCCGTCAGATTCCTTTGGAAAAATGTTTAAGCTGAATCCCCAGGTTGATGATATTCCGGAAAAGTACTGTACAGAGTATAACGGTGTAAAACTTTTAACCATGGGAACGGTCGAGACCGGCGGCAGCGGTTGTGTTTGTCCGGAACATGTGCTGTTAAAAAAGCTCACCTCACATCTGGTACTGCAAAATAAGGATGTTGTCATCATGGACATGGAAGCTGGGATTGAGCATCTGGGAAGAGGAACCGCCCAAGGGGTTAATGCCTTTATTGTAGTCGTAGAACCAGGGGCCAGGAGCCTTCAGACTTACGACAAAGTGAAAAAACTTGCTCAGGATTTAGGCGTTCCAAAGGTTTTCGCCGTGGGCAATAAGGTGAAAAATCAATCGGATAGGGAGTATATACTCAAATATTTAGACGCCAATACCTGTTTGGGATTTATTTCATACAGCGAAGAGGTGGTTAACTCCGACCGGCCGGATCAATCTCCTTTTACGAATGCCAAGACGGTTGAAGAAGTCAAAGTGATAAAACAGCAGCTTAGTCTGGTGACATAAAGAGAATCGGCATTATGGTATTCAAGGTGGAACAAACAAAAGGACACCGTCGAAGGGGGTAATAAGATGGGACACACAATTGCAGTTGCCGGAAAAGGAGGAACAGGAAAAACCACAATTACCGGACTTCTGATAGATACCTTGGTCAAACAGGGAAAAGGACCTATTCTTGCCGTCGATGCGGATGCCAATTCCAATTTGAATGAAGTCCTTGGTGAAAAAATTGAAAACACACTTGGAGAAATAAGAGAAGAAATCAACAAGCGAGAATCAAACGGAGGTTCCTTCCCGGGTGGGATGACGAAGGCACAGTATCTTCAGTACCGGCTTAATACAGCAATTACCGAGGGGAAGGGGTACGACCTCCTGGTGATGGGAAGATCTGAAGGCACAGGTTGTTACTGTTACGTTAATGGTATCCTGCGGGAACAATTGGATAAATTATCGGACAAATATAAGTATCTTGTTATTGACAACGAAGCTGGAATGGAGCATTTAAGCAGGGGGACTTCGAAGCAAATTGATACCCTGCTGCTGGTAAGCGATTGTTCTCGTCGGGGAATTCAAGCCGTCGGAAGAATAAGCACCCTTGTAAAAGAATTGGAGCTAAAGGTATCCCAACAGTTCCTAATTATCAACAGAGCACCGGAAGGGAAACTTGAAGAAGGAATTTTCGACGAAGTTTCAAGCCTTGGATTAAACCTTTTTGGGGTTGTTCCTCTCGATGATTGGGTTTATGAATATGATGCAAAAGGAAAGGCTTTGGTTTCTTTGCCCGAAGAAAGTATTTCCAAAAAAACTGTGAAAGAGTTATGCGGGAAAATGGGATTTTAAAGGAGGAGATTTAAGTGGCTTTTAAAACTTCAGTTCAAAAGTACACTGGCAGCATTAATAAGTTGGAGTTCGGTTCAGGTGAAAATTCTAAAGCGCTTGGCGGCGAAAATGTCTTACCATTTTATACTTTTGACGGAAATATCGGGGGTAAACCATTAATTGGGCTGGAAATCCTGGATGTCTATCCCGAAAAATGGCTGGATGAACTGCAGCAGATTTATGGAGATGCAGCGAATAATGCCGTTCAATGGGCCAGGTTTGTGGAAGAAAAGTTTTCACCCGACTTTATCTGTTTAAGATTAGAAGGGGCAGATCCCAACGGATTGAACAAATCTCCGGAAGAAGCCGCGGCCTTGGCTAAAGAGGTTGCCCAAGCCATTAAGGTTCCGCTTGTGGTTGCAGGAACACAAAACCATGATAAAGATACAAAATTATTCGAAAAAGTCGCTGAAGTATTAGAAGGATGCAATGTTATTTTGCTTTCAGCGGTCGAAGATAATTATAAAAAAATTGGAGCTGCCGGAGTTCTTGCTTACAGGCATAAAGTTGCCGCAGAGTCTTCCGTCGACATCAACCTGGCAAAACAACTTAATATACTCCTGAACCAGCTGGGTGTAAAAAATGAGGATATTGTCATGAATGTAGGCTGTGCGGCAGTTGGATACGGTTTCGAGTATGTTGCTTCCACCATGGATAGGATCAGACTTGCGGCTCTGGGACAAAATGACAAATCCTTACAGATGCCGATTATTACCCCGGTTTCTTTCGATACGTGGAGTGTTAAGGAGTCTGTAGCATCAGTAGAAGACGCCCCGGAGTGGGGAAGCCAGGTGGAAAGAGGGATTGCAATGGAAGTTTCAACTGCAGCCAGTGTTATCGCCGCGGGTGCAAACGCAGTGATTCTTCGTCATCCCGGTTCTGCAGAAACGGTCAGAAAATTAGCAGATGCTCTCATAAATAATTAGAAATGTAAATTATTGATTTCGCAAGGAGGATATAAGAGATGGCTATGACCGGATTGGACATCTATAAGCTGACACCTAAAACAAATTGTAAGGAGTGCGGCTTCCCAACCTGTATGGCATTTTCGATGAAGGTGGCTGCGGGAGGAGCTGAAATACAAAAGTGTTCACATATGAGCGAAGAGGCCCTCGCCAAGCTTTCTGAATCAACCGCACCGCTCATGAAAACAGTAGTCTTCGGTAAGGGGGAAACTGAGTATAAACTAGGCGGTGAAACAGTATTGTTCCGCCATGAAAAAACCTTTGTTAATAAAAATCGTTTTGCGGTTCTTTTTACCGATAAAATGTCTCCCGAAGAAGTCGATGCCAAGATTGCCGGCATGAAAGAGGTTTGCTATGTTCGAATCGGCGAAGAGATGAAAGTTGAAATCGCAGCTCTTAAGTATTCCGGAGATAAAGACGCCTTTCTGGCCCTGATTAAAAAAGTAAAAGAATCTGGACTAAAAGTAGCTTTCATGCTGATCTGTGAAGATGTAGAAGTTCTGAAGGAAGCTTTGGAATTAGTAAAAGAAGAGGTCCCGATTGTTCATGGCGCAAATAAGAACAATTATTCCGAGATGGTTCAGCTGGTTCGTGATAAAAAACTGCCTCTGGGGCTGAGGGCGGATAACCTTGAAGAGCTGTATGCACTGACGGAGAATGTTCAAAAAATGGACTATAAAGAATTGTTCTTAGACCCGGGATGCAAATCAATCAAAGAGGCTTACGTTAATACGCTGCAGATTCGCAGGACAGCCTTGAAAGAACAAGACAGAACCTTTGGATATCCTTCAATCCTTTTTGTGAACGAAATGGCAAATGGGGATAAATATATGGAAGTCGCCTTATCCTCGGTATTTACGATAAAGTATGGCTCGGTTATCGTCCTGAGTGACATGGATTATGCCCGTGCCCTGCCGCTTTTTGGATTGAGGCAGAATATCTTTACAGATCCGCAAAAGCCGATGCGGGTTGAACCTAAAATATATTCGATCAATAACGCGAATGAGAATTCCCCGGTTCTTGTTACGGTTGACTTTGCTCTATCCTATTTTGTGGTATCCGGAGAAATTGAAAGATCAAAAATCCCGGCGTGGTTGGTTATACCTGACGCAGGGGGTTATTCGGTTCTTACGGCCTGGGCTGCAGGGAAGTTTAGCGGCTCTGTGATTTCCAAGTTTATTAAGGAAAGTGGCATTGAGAATAAGACGAAGTGCAGAAAGCTGATTATTCCCGGTAAAGTAGCTGTTCTTAAGGGTGATATTGAAGATAGCCTTCCGGGTTGGGAAGTTGTCGTAGGTCCGGATGAAGCGATGCATATCCCCAAATTCCTGAGAGAAATGTAACGTCCACGGATGGACTAACCGCGACGATCATGGATGATCTAGTGCTGCGATGTCATGGATGACAATGAGCAGCCGGGGCCAAGGATGGCCAGGAGCGGTAAACGCGTGAAGGCTTAAGACAGCCTTCACGGGATGACTAACGCCGCAATGCCAAAGATATAAAAATTTATAAATCAAACAATTTCGGAGGTGTTTACTATGGAAAGATTTATGATTATTGGAGAGAGAATCCATTGTATTTCTCCTGTTATTCGCAAAGCGTTTGCCGAAAGAGATGCGGCTCCCATTCTTCAAAGGGCAAAGGAACAGATTGATGCAGGAGCAGCGTACTTAGACCTTAACATTGGTCCCGCCGAAAGAGACGGCGAAGAAGTGATGATGTGGGCAGTACAGCTTCTGCAAAATGAATTTAATAATATTCCTCTTTGTCTGGATACCGCCAATAAAAAAGCAATTGAAGCGGGAATAAAAGTGTATAACAGGGATAGAGGAAAACCGATCATCAACTCTGCCGATGCCGGCCCGAGAATCGACATGTTGGATTTGGCTGCGGCAAACGATGCCATGGTTATTGCTTTATGCGCCAAAGAAGGAATCCCCAGAGATACGGAAGAACGCCTGACCTATTGCACAGAAATGCTGGAAAGAGGAATGGCATTAGGGATTGATCCCAATGATATATTATTTGACCCATTGTTTTTAGTGGTAAAGGGCATGCAGGAGAAAGCTCCTGAAGTCATGGAAACCATCCGCTTAATCTCAGAAATGGGATTAAAGACAAACGCGGGCTTAAGCAATGTATCCAACGGAGCCCCGAAACACGTTCGGCCGATTATTGACTCCGTTTTCGCTGCAATGGCCATCCAATGCGGTCTTACCGCTGCAATTGTCAATCCTTGTGATCAGAGATTGATGGAGACAATTAAGACATGCGACATGATCAAAGGCAATATTTTGTATGCCGATTCCTATTTAGAATTATAAAAAGGCAGCCTGTGTATTTATACTGAAAGGGGAATAGAAATGAATTTATACCAGACTGTGTTTGCAGGCTCTAAACAGGCGTTGAAAACCGCGGTTCAATATGTTGATAAGGCTATAGAACAAAAAGGCCCGGATCAAAAAATTGCGTTTCCTGATACTGCTTATTCTTTGCCTATGATCTATGCGATTACCGGAAATAAAGTTGGGACTTTGGAAGAATTGAAAGGAGCCTTGGATCTTGTCAAAAGTCTCATCGTTGAAAAAGAACAGCTTCGTCAGGCTGAGGATGCGGGAATTGGCACGGCGGTAGCAGCCGAAATCATTGAAGCGCTAAAATATTTGATGCTGGAGAAACCTTACGAGGCTCCATGTCTTGGATTTATTACAGATGCGATGATTCGGGGCTGGGGAGTCGGTCTGGTTACCGATGATATCCCCGGAGTTGCCGTCATCATCGGTGAGTGTCCTGACAATGAATCCGCAGCTAAAATAATAAAAGACTATCAGGCTAAAGGTCTTCTGACGTTTCTTGTAGGAAAAGTTATTGACCAGGCAGTGGATGGCGGTGTAAAAGTCGGTTTGGAGTTTAGGGTCATGCCGCTTGGGTATAACATGACTTCCGTAATTCATGTTGTCACAGTAGCCATCAGAGCCGCATTAATCTTTGGCGCGCTCAAACCCGGGGATTGGGCTGAGTTTAAACGCTACACCTACAAAAGGGTTAAAGCTTTTGTCAATGCAGTAGGACCTTTAAGCAACTTTGTTACTGCCTGTGGAGCGGGTGCAATATCCCTTGGATTCCCGGTTGTAACTGATCTGGACAACGTTTCTCAGGTTCCCTGTAAACTTCTTGTTCAAAAAGACTATGATAAAATGGTCGCTACCTCCCTGGAAATGAGAAATATTAAGATTAAAATTACGGAAATCCCTATCCCGGTTGCCTTTGCGGCTGCCTTTGAAGGGGAAAGAATCAGAAAAGACGATATGTACGTTGAATTTGGCGGTGGCAAAACAGAATCCTGGGAGCTTGTATCTCAAAGAGATCCTGGCGAAATTGAAGATCACAAAATTGAAATTATCGGCAACGATCTGGATACGATTAAAGAGGTCCCGGGAAGAATGCCTCTTGCCGTTATGGTTGATGTGGCCGGCAAGAACATGCACTCGGACTTTGAACCGGTACTCGAAAGACGGATTCACTATTTTATGAACTACATTGAAGGCGTCATGCATGTCGGTCAAAGGGATACAACCTGGATACGAATCAGTAAGGACGCAGTACAAAAAGGATTTAAACTGAAGCATTTCGGAGAAGTACTATATGCCAAAATGCTGGACGAATTTGGCGCAGTTGTAGATAAGTGCCAAATCACAATCATCACTGATGACACCAAGGCGAAAGAATATAAAGCAAATTATGCTGTTCCTAGGTATAAAGCCAGGGATGAAAGAATTGCAAGTTTAACGGATGAAAGTGTGGATACTTTTTATTCCTGTATCCTTTGCCAGTCTTTCGCTCCATCTCATGTCTGCATCGTTACACCGGAAAGGCTGGGGCTTTGCGGCGCAGTAAGCTGGTTGGATTCCAAAGCCACCAAGGAATTGGATCCCACCGGTCCATGCCAGCCTATTCCTAAAGAAGGCGTTGAAGACAGTGTCAAAGGTTCCTGGAAAACTGTGAATGAGGCTGTTTATGGATTTACCCAGGGAAAACTCAGCAGAATTACTCTTTACAGCCTATTGGAAGATCCAATGACTTCTTGCGGATGTTTTGAATGTATTGCAGGGATTATGCCCGAAGCAAACGGTGTAGTCATCGTTAACAGGGAGTATTCAGGAATCTCCCCCGTAGGAATGACCTTTGGCGAACTTGCTTCAATGACAGGCGGAGGGGTCCAATCTCCTGGATTTATGGGGCATGGCAGACAATTTATATCGTCTAAAAAATTCATTTCTGCTGAAGGCGGCCCTGGCAGGATTGTCTGGATGCCCAAGGAATTGAAAGAATACGTTGCCGAAAGACTGAATGCAACTGCGAAAGAAATGTATGGAATTGATAATTTTACCGATATGGTCTGTGACGAAACCATTGCCGTTGAGTCCGAAGCTGTTTTGGAGTTCTTAGCGGAAAAAGGTCATCCGGCACTAACAATGGATCCGCTCATGTAGATCAAACGGGGTGTCCTTACTAAGGGGTGAACGATTACATGTTTCAAGTAAAATTTGTCCCCTCAAATATTTGCGTATCCGTTGAGGCAGGTAAAACACTAATGGAAGCTGCCCAAAGCGCTAATATTTTTCTTGATGTCCCCTGTAATGGGCATGGAACATGCGGCAAGTGCAAGCTGAGATTAATTCAGGGCAGTGTTGACATGCAAAAAAACTATCACCTGACTGATGCAGAAACTCGAAAAGGATTTATTTTAGCCTGTAGTTCCAAAATTAAAGAAAATATCACTGTTGAGGTACCCAGTTCCCGGGCTGAAAGCCTGAATCATATGAAAATTGAAGGGTTAACCGCAACAAAGGACGAAGCTGTTTTTGCCAAAACCATGGAGCTTATCAGGAAGAAAGGGTTGCTTTCAGGAAGCTGCGTCAGAAAAGATTATTTGGAATTAGATGTACCGACCCTGGATAATAGCCTTCCTGATTGGGAGAGGGTTCAGAGTCATTTGCAGAAAACCAAGGGTTATACCCGGGTATTCTGCGGCTTGAGCATTCTCAGAAAGATCCCCCGGCTTTTAAGAGACAGCAGCTTTAGAATAACCATAACCCATCTGCCGGAAGGAACTGACAAAACGACCGTAATTAATGTTGAGGGGGAAAATACCACCTCTAAGCTTTATGGAGTAGCTATTGATGTAGGAACTACATCAATAGCTGCTTTTCTGGTAGATCTCCCCAATGGAAATATAATTGCTAAAGCATCAGCCGGAAATGCCCAGATCAAACATGGAGCGGATATTATCAACAGGATTGTTTATGCAACGAAGGGGGACGGGCTGCGGGAATTGAACAGGGCAATCATTCAGGAGACGCTTAATCCCCTTCTTCGTAAATTATGCCTGGAAGCACAAATCGAAAAGGATGAGGTATGCGCCTTTGTTGCCGCCGGAAATACGACGATGATGCATCTATTATTAGGAGTCTATCCAGATTTTTTAAGAAGAGAACCATATATTCCGGCCTTCGTAACATCCCCTGAGATGAAAGCGCGGGAACTGGGAATGGAAATAAATTCGGAAACACCGGTATATATTCTTCCTTCTGTTTCCAGTTACGTTGGGGGGGATATTACCGGAGGTGTTTTGTCTTCAGGCTTATGGTCGTCAGATGAAAAGGTATTGTTATTGGATTTAGGAACGAACGGTGAAATTGTCCTGGGAAATAAGGATTTCATGTTGACTTGTGCTTGTTCTGCCGGTCCCGCTTTTGAGGGCGGAGAAATCAGTTGTGGAATGAGGGCTTCTGAAGGGGCCATTGAAAAGGTAAAAATCAACAGATTTGATTTTGAGCCTGAACTAAAAACCATATTGAATAAAAAACCTCAAGGGATTTGCGGTTCGGGAATTATCGATACGGTTGCCGAATTGTTCAAAGCCGGTCTTATTGACAGCAAAGGAAGAATCAGCAGAAAAATCAACTCAAAAAGAATACGTTTTGACGAATATCAGATCGGTGAATATGTTCTGGCATTTGCTGAGGAATCAGGCATTGAAAAAGACATTACCATTACGGATATTGACCTGGACAACTTCATTAGGGCCAAGGGAGCAGTGTATTCGGCAGTATCAACTCTACTAAATAGTATCGGAATGGATTTCGTTGAGATAGACAGAATACTGGTCGCCGGAGGAATAGGAACCAATATTGATATTTTAAACTCCATTACCATAGGACTATTCCCTGATATTCCGCTGGATAAATACGAGTATATCGGGAATAGCTCCCTGATGGGCAGTTACCTGACATTAATCAGTCAGGATGCAAGGAAAAAGGCTGAGGAAATTGCCTCAAATATGACGTATGTGGAACTCAGCACACATCCTTCTTACATGAATGAATTTGTCTCGGCTTGTTTTTTGCCCCATACCGACGTCAACCGGTTTCCAAAAGTCATGGAGAAATTTTTAAAAGAAAGGTGATTAATATGTGCGAATCCGCAGCTTTTGTAAAAACTCTAAACGGGGAAAAGCGGATCATGGAAAACGTAATTAATTTAAAGGTAGAACCAGGAAAAGTGCATCTGGTTGGTCTTTTAGGAGATGAAAAAACAGTAAACGGAGAAGTTGAGGAAATAATTCTGATAGACCATAAAATAATAATTAAAGAAAATGCATAAAATCCAGGGGAGAAAAAAGTTGTGACGAATACATCCGTTCCATATGAATACATCCGATCAAAGTTGAAGGATTGTAATCCCGTAAACATATCCAATAAATCAGGTGCCTGCTATGACGGAGAAAAACAGGAACTTTATGTAAAGTTAATGGGAAAAAGGTATATTGTCCAGTACCCTTCCGGATACGTATATCATGAGGATTACTCGGAAGTGGATCAGTTCGTCATGAAAACATTGATACTCAGGTACTTGATTAATGCGAAGGGGATGCCCGCTACCGGAAAAGAGATTAATTATAAAGATGTTCCGGGTGGACAGGTTTATTACAGGAACTTTCATGGCAGGTGTATTATGAGGCTGGCCAGGACGTTCGGGGGAAACATTCCTGCTTTTGAAGAGGCCATGGAAAAATTAAATGGAACCAAAAACGGTTATGGAGATATTAGTTACCGGTTTCAATTCCTGAATAACATTTATATTACTTTCATTCTCTGGAAGGGAGACGATGAATTTCCCCCCAGCGCAAATATCTTGTTTGACGAGAATGTACCATATTATTTTGATGCTGAAGATTTGGCTGTAGTTGGTGACATTTCAATCGGCTGCCTTCGCAAACTTATTTCACCCATTGTTGACAAATTGTAATACCATCAGAAGCATTGGTTGTAAAGGCATCGGCTCCAATATATGCGCAGGCTTCGGCAGAGACTGGATTTCCCCCTATGATTATTTTAAGATTTTCGCGTAATCCTGCATTACGAAGTGAGTCAACCGTTTTTTTCATAGATTCCAAGGCAATGGATAAAAGACCGCTCATTCCCACAATTTCAGGTCTTATTTCCCTCACTTTTGCAACAAAGGCATTTGGATTTTGATCGATACCCAAGTCATAGACTGCGAATCCGGCCGCCTCAGCCATGCTTCGGAAAATATTCTTGCCAATGTCATGTAAATCCCCTTCAACAGTCCCCAGTACTATTTTGGCAACTTTGTTCGGGTTACCCCCACCAATAATCGGCTTGAGAATCTCGATAGATTCAGTCAGTAATTCTCCGGCAAATATCAAATCACCAACAAAGTATTCACCGCTTTGAAATAAGTTCCCTACAATAGTCATTCCTTCCTGACAGGCGTTAACGACTGCTTGCGCCTCTTCGTTCGTAGGCTTTTTTGCCACAAATTGGTTCAGTAATTCCAGTAACTTGTCTTCATCTAATTCTCCTATCGCGTCCGTCAATTTTTTCAAGTCAATCACTTTGAAACACTCCTTCATTGCAAAAAAATCAGTCCTTAACCGTGCGTATATGCGTATTGACCAAAAGAATAAAAAAATATAAATCTACAGCTTTATTAACAACTGTCCGGAAAAACTGTATTATATAACTATATTTAATTTTACAATTGCTCAAAGAGTTTTTACAATACAGAAAGTATTTCTCTTTTAAAATTAACTGAAAATTTGGAATCTCTAAAATGGCCGAAATTCTACTATGGGGGGTAGTGGTATGACTGGTATAAATATAGAGTTCAAATTTGATATTTTTGATTCAATGTATAATGGAATTGTGGCAATTGATTCTCAAGGTATCATTATACTCTTTAACAAAGCGGCGGCCGAGATGATGGGCGTTAATCAAGAAGAAACCATCGGTCGGAAGGTTGAAGAAGTAATTCCTACCACCGGACTTCTGGAGGTCATGAGAACGGGAAAAAAGGAGAACAACCAAAAAATGCTTTTTGGGAACCGTGTGGTTATTTCTAACCGCAGTCCTATCTTCAAAGACGGTGGGATCGTAGGGGCTGTGGGAATTTTTCAGGACATATCCGATTTTGAAGCTTTATCTCACGAACTGGGTACCGTTAAAGAAATTAACCACAACCTGGATGCGGTCATTGAATCCGTTGCCGATGGTATTGTAGTGGCAAATTCAAGCGGAATTATCTTAAGGGCCAACGGCGCTTACCAACGGATGACGGGCATTGTCGAAAGGGAATTTGTGGGAAAACACGTCAGGGAACTTTTAAAACAGGGATATATGAACAAGTCAGTTACAGAAATGGTTGTTGAACGGAGATCGCGGGTGAATGTCGTAGATATCCGAAACGGAAAAGAACTCCTTATGACGGGAACCCCGTTATTTAATGAAGCAGGAGAAGTTGTCAGAGTCGTTACTGTGATTCGGGATGTAACGGAGCTTACAGAGCTTAAGAAGAAGCTCAAACAGGCTGAGGTTGCCAAAGACCGCTATTTAAATGAGCTGGAACATTTTCGTTCCCAAAATTCCTTTAAAAAAATTATCACCAAAAACCTGGATATGCAGAAAAAAATTGAAATGGCTTTTCATGTAGCCCGTGTCGATTCCAATGTCCTTATTTTAGGGGAGTCAGGGGTAGGTAAGGAGCTGATTGCACAGCTTATCCACAGGGCAAGCCATCGCTCCGATAAGCCCTTTATTAAAATAAACTGCGGAGCAATTCCGGCTAACCTTCTGGAGTCTGAGATGTTTGGTTATGAACCGGGGTCATTTACAGGTGCTCTTCGGGAAGGAAAAAAAGGGTTATTCGAACTCGCAGACGGGGGAACTTTGCTTCTTGATGAGGTGGGAGAACTGCCGCTTGAACATCAGGTTAAAGTGTTACGCGCAATCCAGGATAAAGAAATCCTTCGGGTTGGGGGGAAAAAGGCGATTAGCCTGGACGTTCGGATTATCGCAGCAACAAACAGGGATTTAGAAGAAATGGTTCATAATAAAACTTTCAGAGAGGATCTCTATTACCGGCTGAATGTAGTTCCGATTGTTATTCCTCCATTACGAAAACGTAAGGAGGATATCATTCCGATGACAATAGAATTTCTGGCTAAGTTTAACACTTCATATGGATACCAAAAATGGATTCATCCTGAAGTAATGGAATCTTTCCTGAAGTATGATTGGCCTGGAAACGTAAGGGAACTTGAAAATACGATAGAAAGAATGGTCGTTACCAGTAAGGATGATTGTATAACGTCGGATGCAATTACGGAGATTGCCGCATTGCCGTGTAACTCGAATAAAAGTGAACTGGCATCACTCAAGTCGTATTTGGAAAACGAAGAAAGCCGTTTGCTGGAAGAAGCGTACAGGACCATGGGAAGCACAAGGAAGGCGGCTGCAATGTTAAAAATGAGCCAATCGAGCCTCGTGAAAAAAATGAAGAAATATGGTATTGAAATAAACGGTTAAATAAAATCAAACCTATTTTAAGAAATACCCCCAAGTCTTTGCCTGGGGGTATGTTCATTGTACAGATTAAGAATTGAATCTGGTGAACACGATTTGAATCAAATAAAAAAATAAGGTAGAATCTATTTTTTTTCGAAAGTGGCGAGATTCAAGAGATCATAAAAGATTCAAAGAAGAATCAATGTTTTACTGAAAAGCACAAATATTCAGACTTTAATAGTTGGCATGGAAATTGCTGTAATGTATAGATGTATATATATATATATATATATTGGAGATAAGTTTTGGGGTACGACAAATTTATTGAAAAGGGGGAGAAAAAGACTACTTTTTTGTAGGGTGCATAAAGCTTGTTTAATCAATACAATCAACCCCGGTATTAAATCAAGCGTTGCCATTTGATTTTATTTTCCTATTGGAGCCACCTCCTCCACAGAGCCCATGCTGATTACTATGGCAAAATGTATTCCATGCAAAAAGTTAGATCATTGGAATTTCATCGAACAGTATTTTTAGAAGCAAAGAAAGAGAATTTACTCAAGATTCTTATTTAGAAAGGGGAACTTGAAGTGTCTGCAACTTATAACATTCCAGCCAGGTTGGAAAGACTGCCTTTGACATCTTTCCAACGAAAAATATTTTTCATCATTGCTACTGCATGGTTTTTTGATTCGATGGATCTTGGAATGCTCACATTTGTACTTGGTTCAATTAAAACGGATTTCCATCTCACCAATGTGCAAGCCGGATTATTGTCCAGTGCCAGTTTCTTGGGAATGTTTTTTGGCGCCGGGACAGCAGGGATGTTGGCAGATCGATTTGGCCGGAAGATTGTCTTCCAGACAAGTATGATTCTTTGGGGAGCAGCTAGTATCCTTTGCTCTTTTGCCACCTCGGTCGAAATGTTGGCGATCTTCCGTATTATCTTAGGTTTTGGCATGGGCATGGAATTCCCAATCGGTCAGTCTCTGGTATCGGAATTTATTCCTGCTCAGCATCGCGGACGCTATATTGCGCTTCTGGAGGGATTTTTCCCGTTAGGATTTATCGGAGCAGGCCTCTTGTCTTATCTTATTCTTCCTATCGGCGGTTGGCGCATGGTCTTCATTTGCGAAGGCATCCCTGCAATTTTCGTTTTAATTATCCGTAGAATTGTTCCCGAGTCCCCACGCTGGTTGGATGACGTTGGCAAACATGAAGAAGCAAACCGTGTTATGACAATGTTTGAAGAAAATGTACAAAAAGCTTATGGCAAGGAATTGCCGCCCGTAAAAGACAATATTATTGCTCCCAGCCATGAAAAACGGACATTTGTATCGGCTTTTCTTGATCTCTGGGCTCCCGGGTATAAAAAACGTACAACAATGGTTTGGATCTGGTGGTTTTTTGCTCTGCTCGGCTATTATGGACTGACAACATGGCTCGGAGCATTCCTGCAGCAAGCCGGTTATTCCGTAACCAAATCTGTATTCTATACTTTGCTTATCTCGCTGGCTGGTGTGCCGGGATTCTTTACGGCCGCTTATCTGGTTGAAAAAATAGGGCGTAAACCTTCAGTAATAATTGTATTGATCGGATGCGCGATTTCCACTTATTTCTATGGCACCGCCTGGAGTTTGACTTCCCTCATTGGATTCGGCTTATGTATGCAGTACTTCCTCTTCGGTATGTGGTCAACAATGTATGCCTATACCCCTGAACTTTATCCGACAAGGTCCAGGGCAACCGGTTCCGGATTTGCCTCTTCCCTGGGACGTTTTGGATCATTGTTAGGGCCGTATATCGTAGCTCTGGTTTTGCCTACGGCAGGAAACTCAGGCGTATTTGCTCTGGGAGCAGGCTGCTTTATCGTTGCGGCAATCACCGTAGGAATTCTTGGTGTTGAAACCAAAGGAAAAGTACTGGAAGATATTTCTGTCTAAGTGGAAAAAAATACTTAATCTTAACCTCCCCTCAATTATTTTATATATAGATACCCCTGGAATCCCAGGGGTATCTTGTTTGAATGAAGTTAAGCGGGCTAATTTACTCTTTTGTTTGATTCAAGTTGGGATATATTTGATTCTAATTCAAATCATGTGATTGTATATAGAATCAATCAATAGGAATAGATTTATTAACGAGATAAAAGTTTCAAAGAAAATATAAAGATTCGAAAAAGAATCAGGTGGTGTATGAACATACCCAAAAGCAACAATTTTTTTGTTGGCATCAAATTTGCTTTATATAATCAAAAGAGGAATAAACCTGCTATACTTTTGTATTGATTTGTGCCGATTCCACCGAAAGGGCAAAAGGGTGATTGAAAGATTTATGGTAAGTAAGTATAAGGTAACTTTTCTTCCTGAAGGGATAGAAGCAAATATACCGGAAGGTACCAGTCTGATGCAGGCGGCAGCTGACGCAGGCATTCAAATGGAAGGTCCTTGCGGTGGCAAAGGAACATGCGGCAAATGCCGCGTATTGATCAAGGAGGAAAAAACCGAAAAACCTGTTCTTGCCTGCAAAACCCTTGTTCAAGAAGATATGACTGTAATTATTCCGCTCAGTGAAGTTACCCTTCTTCGCAAAGGTGAGAATGATACCCATGATTTGGGCATTCGTATCATGCCTGGAATTTGGAAAAAATCCTTAACAGTCGCCGAACCGGAACTTCGCACTCAAAAATCGGATCTGACCCGTTTATATGAGGCATTCGGTCAAGTTCTTCCTCTCACCTATACTGCACTGAAAAGCTTACCGCAGGTACTTCGTCCAGGTAGGAATCCTGTTACGGCAGTTTATACAGACGACCAGATTCTTTCCCTGGAAGAAGGAAATACCGAGAACCAATTATTCGGATTAGCCGTAGATATTGGAACAACTACAGTTGTTGCAGCTTTAATGGATCTGATAACCGGAAATGTTCTGGGGGTAGCTTCAACCACAAACTCTCAAAATATTTTTGGATCGGATGTAGTTTCCCGTATCGAACATGTAATCAATAACCCGCAGGGTCTTGAGCAGTTGCAGTGGCGTTCTGTTCAAGTTGTAAACACTTTGATTGATGAGCTATGCAGTAAAGCTGATATTTTACCCGTTAACATTTATAGGGTGACCATAGCAGGAAATACAACCATGGAACATCTTTTTCTGGGGATTGATCCCCGGAACCTTGCCCCGGCGCCTTTCATTCCGGTAATGACACATCCGATTGAACTCGAAGCGCGTGAAATAGGGCTGCAAATCAATTCTCACGGCAGGATCCACTTAATTCCTAATATTGCCGGATACGTTGGAGGGGATACTACCTCAGTTATACTGGCAACGCAAGTTTATGATAAACCGGGAATTTATCTGGTAATCGACATTGGAACCAATGGTGAGGTGGTCCTGTCGGTGGACGGGAAAATGCATGCTTGTTCTACTGCTGCAGGACCGGCTTTTGAAGGTGCTCACATTAAGCATGGCATGAGAGCCGCGCCGGGAGCCATCGAGGGTGTAGTATTTAATGGGGATATCTTTTTAAAGGTTATCGGAAACATTTCCCCTTCCGGGATTTGTGGTTCAGGGCTTCTCCAGGCTGTTCAGGTTATGCTGTTAATCGGAGTCGTGACACCAAGCGGAAAACTCATAACCAGGAAAGAAGGGGAGAACATGTGTCTTTCTCCATCTGTTCTTGAACGTCTTGGGTCGGATAAAAACGGGAACTATTTTATTCTCTCGTATCCTGAAAACAACCGGGAGGCTGTAGTAATTACTCAAAATGATGTTCGGGAACTGCAACTTGCCAAGGGCGCAATTCGTACCGGAATTGAAGTTTTATTTAAGGAAGCGGGAATAACTGCAAGTGACGTTAATCAGGTACTGCTGGCAGGTGCTTTTGGGAATTACCTTGATAAGGAAAGTGCTGTCTTTCTCGGTTTGATACCTGACATCCCATCCGAGCGTATCAAGTCAATAGGAAATGCTGCCGGAACCGGAGCCCGAATGGCTTTGATTTCTGATCCGCTTTTAAGAAGTGCTTCCGTCATTTCGAAGAACGTAAAGCATATCGAGTTATCAGGACGCCAGGATTTTTATGAAATGTTTATCAGGTACATGGGTTTCGATCAAACATGAACTTTAGAAATTGTAACTTTGCCGAAAAAGATTTTTTGAAAATGTAGCATGAGCTAACGAAAATCTACTTATATATTGGTATGCTTTGTTATAAAAGGGGGGGCGTAAGAAAAATTGCTGTTGGGTATGATAATAGTCAACTGTTTAGTGACTAATTAGTGACTAAGAATGGTCTTTGTGTTATAATGTAAATACTTAGGTTGCTTTGCATTAATAGGGAAACAGGTGAGAATCCTGTACGGTCCCGCCGCTGTAAGGTGGAGCAGAATTCAAACATGCCACTGTTCGCAATGGGAAGGCTGAATTCGCGATGAAACCAAGTCGGAAGACCTGCCTAAGTCCAATCCACACTGTTTTCACGGAGTATGAAAGGTGTTACATACATGAATTTTGAAGAGTGGCCTTAACTGGTTATTCTTGGATTTTGATGTGTAACCTCTTCTAACCGCCGGTTAAAAGAGGTTATTTTTATCAAACAGTATGGAATTATCTTTCGTGGATGGTTTGTTTTTGTACCCTTCCACTATTTTTTTTGAGGTGAACAAATCGGTCAGTTTGAATTTTAAAAAATTAAGGGATATACACTAAATTTAAGCAATAAAATAGGTGACGATAAGGATAGATTATTTCCTTATCGTAAAAAGGGAAGTTGGGTAAAAAGCCCGCGCGGTCCCGCCGCTGTAAATGTGGAGTCCTCCTGAAAATACCACTGGTAGCCCGGGAAGGTTGGGAGGGTGATGATGCATGAGCCAGAAAACCTGCCTGTTTTATCACCATAAAAGCTTTACGAAGGATAAAGAGGTGATTTTATGTGTGTAACGTACTTTTGCGGCTTTGTGTGACCCAAACCTGCCAGGCTGGAAAAAAACTCGAGCTAGTCATTTGACTGAGGAAAAAACAAATGAGGTGAGATTATGTCCAAAAGATATCAACTTTTGCTGGGCCTGACATTGATGTTTGTTCTAATTCCACAGGCTGCATTTGGAATGCACATTATGGAAGGGTTTCTTCCCCCCGTTTGGTGCATTTCCTGGGGCGCAATTGTAATTCCGTTTTTAGTTATGGGACTCTTCTCCATACAAAAAACCGTTAAGGAAAATCCAAGGCTTAAGATGCTTTTGGCTATGGTGGGGGCTTTCACATTCTTGCTTTCTGCCCTGAAAATTCCTTCCGTTACCGGAAGCTGCTCTCATCCTACAGGAGTAGGTCTCGGAGCAATTATTTTCGGACCAACCGCCATGACCGTACTGGGAGTGATTGTCCTGTTGTTCCAGGCCATTCTGCTGGCTCATGGAGGGCTGACAACTCTGGGAGCCAATACCTTCTCCATGGCGGTAATCGGCCCCCTTGTTGCTTTCGCAACCTTCAGAATTATTGAGAAGGCCAAAGGACCTAGATGGCTGGCGGTTTTCCTGGCATCCGCCCTTGGGGATCTTCTTACCTACGTTACAACATCCATTCAGCTGGCTCTGGCTTTTCCGGCGGAAACAGGCGGCTTTATGGCCTCGCTGGTTAAGTTTTCAGGTATATTTGCCGTTACGCAGATTCCGCTTGCCATCAGTGAGGGGATTCTAACGGTACTGGTATTTAATGCTATTACTACATACAGCCGGAAAGAATTAAAAAGCCTTAAAATTTTTGCCAAGGAGGCTTAAAATGAGTACAGAAGCAATGAAAAGGGAAAATAAAAGTTTTACCCTTAAATACAATATTTTATTGATAGCCTTGGTTATTGCCCTGGCGGGTATCCCGGTATTTGTGGTAAAAGATGCTGAGTTTGCTGGAGCTGATGCCAAGGCGGAAGCGGCTATCACGGAAATCAATCCGGATTACCAGCCATGGTTCTCCTCAATCTGGGAACCACCCAGCGGAGAAATTGAAAGCCTTCTTTTTGCCTTGCAAGCTGCGCTGGGAGCGGGATTCATCGGTTATTACCTGGGTTTTGTCCGGGGAAGAAGCAAGAGAGAAAGCGAAAAAAATGATTAATATTGATCATCTTGCTTATACATCAAAATTAAAAAATACAGATCCGAGACAAAAAATGCTGTTTGCTTTACTCACTATGGGGGTTTGTCTCTGGGCAGACTCGGTGGTGGTATCGATTCTTGTATTACTCATTATGGGATGGGCTACCGTCTGTCAAGGCGGTACCCGTTTCTCACTCTTTTGCAAACTGCTGATGGTCCCGATGTCATTCCTGATTCTTGGCGTGGTTGCCGTTGCAGTGGATTTTTCCGGAAATGAACTTATATTTATTTATTCTGTAGCACTGGATAAAATGTATTTGGGGGTAACCCAGGCCGGTCTCCAAAATGCCTTGCATTTGTTTTTCAAAGCGCTAGGGGCTGTGGCCTGCTTATATTATTTATCTCTCAGCACCCCTATGATTGATGTGCTGGCAGTTTTTCGCCGTTTGAAAATGCCTAAACTCCTGGTTGAGATGATGGGGCTTATTTACAGGTTCATATTTGTTTTCCTGGAGACGGCGGATAACATGGTAACGGCACAGAACTCCCGTCTGGGCTATTCCGGATTGTCTGCAGGGTATCGTTCTTTGGCGGCACTTATGTCTACCCTTTTTATTCGGGCCTATAAACGGGCTGATGAATTGTATACGGCGTTGGAGGCCCGGGGGTACGACGGGGAACTCAATGTCGTTGAGGAAACTTCCCCTCCTTATAAATGGACAGGATTTTTGCAAACGGTTGGACTGAACGGTTTACTGGTTATCTTCGTTTTGTGGATGAAAGAATATGGAGGGGGCGTCGTATTTTGGTGAAGGATGACATTCTGGAGACACAGGGCCTGAGTTATACTTATGCCGACGGTACCAACGCTCTCCGGCAGGTAAACCTGAACATAAAAACCGGGGAAATCACGGCCGTTCTGGGAGGCAATGGCGCCGGAAAGTCGACGCTGTTCCTGAACTTTAACGGAATTCTCAAGCCTTCCTCAGGTCAGGTATTTTTTCATGGCAAGCCTTTGGAGTATTCACATAGAAGCTTGCAGGAACTGCGCAGAAAAGTTGGAATTGTATTTCAGGATCCTGATACCCAGCTGTTTTCGGCCAGTGTTTACCAGGATATTTCTTTTGGGCCGGTCAATATGAAACTGCCTGAAAAGGAGGTCCGGATCAGAGTGGCCGAAGCCATGGAGAGAACTGGAATATCCGATCTTAAAAATAAAGCGACCCATAACTTAAGCTTTGGGCAAAAAAAAAGAGTGGCCATAGCCGGGGTTCTTGCTATGAAGCCGGAGGTGCTGGTGCTGGACGAACCCACGGCCGGACTTGATCCCATGGGAGTGAGTGAGATCATGAAGCTCCTCAAAGAAACACAGCAGGAGCTTGGTCTCTCAGTGGTTATTTCTACCCATGATATTGATCTTGTACCGTTGTATTGTGATTATGCTTATGTGATGGATAAAGGTGAAATTATTCTGAAAGGTTCGCCAAAAGAGGTCTTTTCGGAAAAGAAAGCGATTCGCAGCGTTCACCTGAGACTTCCCCGCATTGCACATCTTATGGAGATTTTGAAAGATAAAGATGATTTTGAATTCAGAGAAACGGCTGTCACTATTTCAGAAGCACGAAAAGTACTAAAAGATTGGAAAAATTCAAGGATATGATTTGGAATGCTGGCACATGTTTGGTGTAACAAACAACATGTATATCCCAGGGGAGAGGCAGGATTAGGGAAAGCATCTGCATAGGGAAGGCGAACAACCGGAACATGCTCATTTGCATCTTCACATGGCAATAGAGTAAGGCATGAACATGCTCCGGATATTCACCATCGACACCAGCATTAATTGGAAAAGACCACGGTGGGGTGAGAAAATGCAAAAGCATTTAAAATATAAGAATAACCTCAGGTCAGGATATACAACCGGGTCCTGCGCAGCGGCGGCAGCGAAGGCAAGTACATGGATGCTGCTAGGCGGGCAGGAACGAAGCGCTGTCACCATTTCTACACCCGGTGGGTCACAGCTAACCTTATCTATATTAGATATTCGGATAGTGGAAGGGCAGGTATCCTGCGCTGTAAAAAAAGACGGCGGCGATGATCCGGACATTACCAATGGGCTGTTTATATATGCCTCAGTAAGTAAAATACCGCAAAAATCCATTACTATTAGCGGAGGAGAAGGAATAGGAAGGGTGACCAAACCCGGGCTTGCATGCAAGGTAGGAGAAGCGGCAATTAACCCTGTACCCAGGGAAATGATTATCAATGAGGTCAAAAAAGTTTGCAGCCAATTTCATTACACAGGCGGTTTGTCCATTGTGATTTCAGTTCCCGGGGGAGAGGCAGTTGCCGGAAAGACCTTTAACCCGCGCCTGGGTATTATCGGAGGAATATCCATCCTGGGTACGACAGGAATTGTGGAGCCAATGAGCGAGAAAGCCTGGATTGATTCAATTTATTTGGAGATGAAGCAGCAGACCGTACTTGGAAACAAAAATCTGTTGGTATGTCCGGGCAATTACGGTGAAACTTTTATCAAAAACTCCTTGAAGATTCATGCAGATCGTATTGTAAAATGCAGCAATTTCATTGGCGAGGTCGTTGATTTTGCACAGGAGTTAGAACTTGACAGTCTTTTATTGATCGGCCACGCCGGAAAGCTTGTAAAGCTTGGTTTTGGGATCATGAATACCCATTCCAGAATTGCCGATTCCCGTATGGAGGTTTTAGCATTTCATGCTGCGTTGTGCGGGGCTTCTGTTGAACAACTACGCGGGATTATGGATTGTAATACGACGGAAGAAGCTGCCTCTTTCTTAAGAGCAGCGGGGATTTGTCAGGAAGTGTTTGACAGCGTTATGAACAAAATTGATTTTTATATACAAAAGCGAGTTCATAAGAAGGTAAAAACCGCAGTCGTGTTGTTCTCTAATGAATTGGGTGTTTTGGGCAAAACCGGATATGCGGATGAACTGATCAAACTGCATCAGGGATAAGGGCAACAAGTGAAACTGAAAGATAAATAAGCAGAAAGTAAGTGAAAACATGTTGGGGAAGTTATATGGGGTTGGGGTGGGACCTGGCGACCCGGAACTACTGACACTCAAGGCGGTTAAGATAATCAAAGAAGCGGAAGTGATCGCATTACCCAGGACCGATGAAAAAAATATCACTTCTCTTGAGATTGTAAAAGCTGTTGTGGATATATCCCAAAAAGAAATTATTGAGCTGTATATGCCGATGACGAGGGATGAAGATGTCCTGAGTATCAGCCATCAGAAAGCAGCGTATCAGCTGGCGGAAATATTAATTGACGGGAAAAACATCGCCTTTTTAACCCTCGGTGACCCGGCCATCTATTCCACCTATATTTATCTGCATCAATGGATGCTGCAAGCCGGTTTCCAAGCCCAAATCATACCCGGTGTGCCTTCTTTCTGCGCAGTTGCAGCCAAACTGAATGATTCACTCTGTAAAGGAGACGAACCGCTGCATATTATTCCGGCATCCTATGAGGATAATGAAGACTATCTTGATTGGAAGGGCACGAAGGTACTGATGAAATCCGGAAAAGCTTTGGGAAAAGTTATAAAAGCCTTACGGGAAAAAGGGCTTCTTGAATATTCATCCCTGGTGGAGCGGTGCGGTATGGATGGTGAAAAAGTATATGTAAAGCTATCGGAGGTCCAAGGTAGTACAAGCTACTTTTCAACCATAGTGGTTAAGGATAAGGAGTGCAAGTCATGATACATTTTGTGGGAGCCGGACCGGGAGCGGTTGATTTAATTACGGTCAGGGGAAAAAGTCTCCTTGAAAAAGCGGATCTGATTATTTATGCCGGTTCATTGGTAAATCCCGAATTATTAAAAGCTGCAAAACCAGACTGTCAAATTTTAAACAGCGCGGTTTTAACCCTTGAGCAGGTCATAGCAGCCATGGTAGAAGCAGCGAAGCAAGGCCAGACAATAGTCAGGCTGCATACGGGGGACCCCAGCCTTTATGGCGCAATCAGGGAACAGATGGATCTGCTGGATGCCTACGGGTTGGAATATGAGGTTGTTCCGGGGGTAAGTTCTTTTTGTGCAGCCGCAGCGGCTTTAAAAGCAGAATATACTTTGCCCGATGTCAGTCAAAGTGTAATCATCACCCGCATGGAGGGCAGAACTCCGGTACCTCCTCAGGAGGAAATCTCGCTTTTGGCCTCCCATAAGGCCACCATGGTTGTTTTCCTGAGTGCAGGTATGCTGGATAAGCTGACAGAGCGTCTTTTGGCTGGGGGGTATTCGGAAAATACTCCCGCCGCCATTGTGTATAAGGCTTCCTGGGATGATCAACAAGTTTTTCGCTGTTCGGTAGCCACTCTTGCAAAAACAGCAAAGGACCATGATATTCAAAAAACTGCCCTTATCCTGATAGGAGGTTTTCTTGGCTCCGGCTATCAGCGGTCCAAACTTTATGACCCGGCCTTTACCCATGAATTCCGTGACGGCCACGGAGGGCCTAATGCCGCGATGCCACGGATGGCAAGGAGCGGTGACGGCCACGGAGGGCCTAACACCGCGATGCCACGGATGGCAAGGAGCGGTGACGGTAACCGCCAATGAAAGCCGGCATACTTTCTTTTACCCGTAACGGATCAAAACTCAGTTTGAAGTTAAAAAACATATTGCAGCGTCAGGGATACCAGGTTGAAAGTTACACTCTTAAAGAGTTCATAACAGAAAATAATGACTGGCGCTCCTATGAGCCAGATTTGAAAACAGTAACAGGAAATTTATTTGAGCAATGTTCATTGATCGTTTTCGTCGGCGCCAGCGGGATAGCTGTCAGGAGCATAGCGCCGTTCATCAGGGATAAAAGAACAGATCCCGCTGTGATCTGCCTGGATGACAAAGGAAACTTTGTAATTCCTTTGCTTTCCGGACATTTAGGGGGAGCCAACCGGATTGCAAGAGCTATTGCTGCTGAAATAGCAGCTCAACCTGTGATCACGACAGCAACAGATATTCGTGGACTGTTGGCAGTCGATGAATGGGCAGCACAAAATAATTTGCATATTTGTGATATTCTTGCTGCGAAAAAAATTTCTGCTTTATTGTTGGATGGCCAGTATGTAGGGCTGCACTCAGATTTCGAGATGATAGGAGAAATACCTGAAAACGTGTTGCCGGATGAAAGTTTAGAAGCCGGAATATGCATTTCACTAAATGACACAAAAAAACCATTCAAGACAACGCTCAATCTAATCCCGAAAGTTGTGTATTTGGGGTTAGGCTGCAAAAGAAATACAAGTACAGAAGCGATAGAAGAATTGTTTTTGGAAATATTAGAAACGAATGACATTTCCCTGAAGGCGGTTGCCGGAGCAGCGACAATAGATTTAAAACGAAATGAACGCGGCGTCTTGCAATTTGCCGATAAGTATTCATTACCCTTAACCTTTTTTTCTGGTGACGAGTTGGGTCGGGCAGAAGGCAATTATTCAGGTTCAGGTTTTGTTAAACAGGTTACGGGTACAGACAACGTATGTGAAAGAGCCGCCATTCTGCTGAGCAATGAGGGCAGATTAATATGCAGAAAGACGGTAAAAAACGGTGTTACAGCAGCGCTGGCTCTGAATGGGTGGAGGGTGAATTTTGAAGATTGAAATGATTGGAATTGACCATAGCACGGCATCGCTTGCCCAACGTGAAGTATTTGCATTTACCTCAACCCAGGCGCATTTAGCTATGCAAAGCATGGTTCAAAACTTTGGAGTAAGTGGCAGTGTAATTGTATCGACTTGTAACAGAACAGAATTATGGGTTAGTAAAAAAGACGATAACGAGATAGACCTGACAGAAATTCTATGCCAATTAAAGCAAGTGTGTCCTGAGGAATATATCGCCCTGCTGAAAGTAAGAAAAGGGCTGGAAGCTGTTCGTCATCTTTTCGAGACGGCTTCCGGGCTTAAATCCCAAATCTGGGGTGAAGACCAGATTTTGGCCCAGATTAAGTCCTCCATAGAATGTGCCAGGACGGCAGGTACGACAGACCAAATATTGGAAAAGCTATTTCAGACTGCCATTACCGCTGCTAAAAGAATTAAAACAGAAGTAAGACTTACGTCCGCAGACGTCTCCGTGGCGACCAGAGCAATTGAGGTGATGAAAGAGCATTTTCCTGATTTAAGTGGACTGGAGTGTCTGGTAATCGGAAACGGGGAAATGGGAAGAATGGTTTCGGCCATGCTGGCCAAAAGCTCGGCCAAGGTCACCGTTACAAGGAGAAAATATAAAAACGGTGCAAGTCCTGTTCCAAACGGCTGTGCTTCCATCGAGTACGAAAAGCGGATTGAAATGATAAAAAGGTCCGATATTATCGTAAGTGCCACATCCAGTCCCCATTACACCATAAAAATGGGCGATGCAGAAGAAATTTTAAAAGATGGTAAGAAGAGACTGTTTGTTGACCTGGCTGTTCCCAGAGACCTCGATCCCGCTCTTGGGGGTTGGCCGAATGTGACCCTTCTGGACAGCGATCGTCTTGGGTGTTCCTTCCCGGAAGACGTACAGCGGGATTCGCTTGTCCGCACTCATCAGATTTTGGATGAATACATGGAGGAGTATATAAAATGGGTCAAAGCCAGGGAATTGATCCCGCTCATCAACGGCATTGCCCAGTCAGCCTCTGAAAAAATTAAAGGGTATTTAAGTAAAGATATTGTAGAGTTAAGCATGGACGATGAGCGCAGAATTTTGTTTGAACAGAAACTGGCAGGAGTTACGGCCAAAACCGTAAGGAGCATTTTGTATAAGATGAAAGACGTGATGGATGATAAGCAATGGGAAGAATGCTTCAGTAATCTGGCGGCGGATAGGAGAGAACAATGAAAGTCTATGTAGTTGGCCTGGGGCCGGGCGGGGCGGAACAAATAACGCCAAAAGCACTCCGTGTTCTTAAAGAGTGCGATGTAATTGCAGGATATACCGTCTATATTGACCTGATTAAAGACATATTCCCTGAGAAAAAGTTTTTGTCCACCCCAATGAAAAAAGAGGCTGAACGCTGCCGGCTGGCTATTGATAGGGCCCTGGAAGGATTTACAGTGGCCATGGTTTCGAGCGGAGATGCAGGGGTTTATGGAATGGCAGGAATTATGCTTGAAATGGCTCAGGCTCACCCGGAAATAGTAATTGAGGTGATTCCGGGGATCACCGCTGCATGCAGTGGGGGTGCGGTTCTGGGGGCTCCGCTTACCCATGATTTTGCTGTAATTTCTTTAAGTGATCTTCTGACGCCCTGGGAAAAGATAGAGAGAAGATTGGCTGCAGCCGCTCAGGCTGATTTTGTCATCTGTTTATATAATCCGTCCAGTAAAAAAAGATCGGATTATCTGATGAAAGCTTGTGAAATCATCATGCGCTACCAAAAAGCAGACTTGCCGGCGGGCATCGTAAAAAATATTGGCAGGCATGGAGAGGAATATCATGTAATGACTCTTGCTGAATTAAAAAAACAAAAAGTTGATATGTTCACTACCGTCTTTATTGGGAATTCCCAGACAAAAATCATCAACAACAAAATGGTTACTCCGAGAGGGTATACAAACTATGAATAAGAAACCTGTTTTTTGGATTATCGCCGGAACCGCGGAAGGGAGAAAGCTGGCAGAAAAAATAAGTGACAGTGATGCCTTTGTCTGCGTATCCCTGGCGACGGAGTACGGCAGGTGGTTTATTCAACAAAAGGAGAATCTATTTGTTACGGCCGAGAGGCTGGACAAAGATGAGATGGCTTCGTTTATCAACGAAAAAAAGATCGATTGCGTGATTGATGCCACTCATCCCTATGCCCGGGAAGTGACAAAAAATATTGTTCAGGCTTGCGGCGAAACGGGCACGAAGTTACTCCGGCTGTTAAGACCGCAAAGTGAAAAGGGAGAATTCATTTACGCCAAAGACTCCCTTCAAGCCGCGGAAATTTTGCGTGGTACGTCCGGCAGGATCTTTTTAACTACTGGAAGTAAGGAAATTGAAGTGTTTACTTCGATCCCGGATTTCCAAAACAGGATCTATTTGCGGGTACTGCCCATCCCGGACGTGATAGAAAAGTGTGTTCACCTTGGTTTTAAAGCCCCAAATATCATTTGTATGCAGGGTCCTTTTTCCAAAGAGCTGAATGTCGCGATGATGAGATCAATCGGCGCAGAGATCCTGGTTACAAAAGATTCCGGCGATACGGGTGGTTTTACAGAAAAAATCGAAGCTGCCGACATGCTTGGCATGAAGGTCATTGTGATTGGCCGCCCGGTCGAAGAGCAAGGGTTAACCTATCAGGATGTCCTGGAAAAGCTCATTCATGATTACGGTCTGGAATTTTACCAGGTTCCGGAGAATGAAAATCATCCGTACTTTCCGATGTTTGTATCACTGAAAGGGAAAAAAGTAAAGGTGTTCGGAGCAGGTGTAATTGCCGCAAGAAGAGTGAAATGTTTGCTCCAGTTCGGGGCGCTTGTTGAAGTAATCGCGCCCCGGATTAATCCGGAGCTATGGCAGTTACAGGAATTAACAATCAGTCAAAGGCCTTATCAGGAAAATGATTGTGCTTCTGCCGATCTGGTTATAGCCGCTACCGATGACAGTTCCGTGAACAGGAACATTGCTCTGGAATGCAATCAATACCATATCCCGGTAAGTGTTGCGGACAATAAAGAATTGTGTTCCTTCTATTTTCCTGCAGTGGTGAAAGAGAATGATTTTGTGATTGGGATCACTTCATCGGGGAGAGACCATTCCCAAGTGAAAAAAGCTGCCGCGAGAATAAGGCTGGGCTTAGACGAAATTTTGGGTTAGGAGTGTCCGCATGGTCAGACAAAAACTTAAAATCGGCAGTCGGGAGAGCAAATTAGCAGTAATTCAAGCTCGAATGATGATGGAACAAATCAAGAGCCATTATCCTGAAATTGACTTTGAGCTTGTCACCATGAAAACGACCGGCGACAAGATCCTTGACCAGACCTTGGATAAGATTGGCGGTAAAGGGCTATTTGTCAAAGAACTGGAGACAGGGCTGCAGCAAGGGGTGATTGACCTTGCCGTGCACAGTCTGAAAGACATGGCGGCGGATATACCTCCGGAATTGCCATTGGTGGCCTTTTCTAAAAGGGAAGACCCCAGGGATGTTTTGGTTTTGCCGGAAGGGATAGATCATCTGGATCCAAACAAACCGGTCGGCTGTTCCAGTGCCAGAAGAAACATTCAGCTTACTGAATTAATAAAAAATATCCGGATAGAACCGGTTAGAGGGAATGTGCTGACAAGAATAAGCAAACTGGATGAAGGGCAGTTCAGCGGTCTGGTGCTGGCATTTGCCGGTTTGAAAAGACTGGGGCTTCAACACCGGATCAGTAATGTTTTTTCCGTTCAGGAGATCCTGCCCGCCGCAGGCCAGGGAATACTGGCTGTGCAGGGAAGACTGGATGATGATCTGAGCTTTTTACACTGCATCGATGATCAAGATGCTGCAGATGCTGCCAAGGCAGAAAGGGAGTTTGTCAAAACCTTACAGGGAGGATGCAGTACGCCTATTGCCGCGCTGGCATCAGTTTCCGGAAACGAGCTTCAGTTGACCGGTCTTTATGTGGATGAACAGACGGGAGTTAAAGTAAAAGGCAGTATAAACGGGAGCAGATCCCAGGCCCAAAGGTTAGGAGCCCAATTAGCCCAAAGGTTATTCAGTGAGGTGAAATGCTGTGACGATGAAGACAGGTAAAGTCTGGCTTGTGGGAGCTGGTCCGTCCGATGCCGGGCTGATCACCGTCAAGGGACTGAATGTGTTGAAGAACGCGGATGTTGTGGTTTACGACAAGCTGGTGGGAGTGGAAATACTGAACCTGATTCCGGAAACAAGCAAAAAAATAGATGTAGGAAAAAGTTCCAACAACCATTTGGTCCCTCAGGAGCAGATTAATCAGATACTTTTAAACGAGGCACTTTCAGGGAACCGGGTTGTTCGGCTGAAAGGCGGAGATCCGTTCTTATTCGGGCGCGGGGGAGAGGAGCTTGAACTGATTGTTCGTCATCAAATTCCTTTTGAGATCGTACCGGGTATTACCTCCGCAATTTCAGTTCCGGCCTATGCAGGGATTCCTGTAACACACCGGGATTACTGCTCCTCGCTGCATATCATTACAGGGCATACAAAAAGCGGCGAAGAACCTGATATTAACTTTGACGCACTGGTTAAACTAAACGGAACCATGGTATTTCTAATGGGTGTTGCAGCACTTGACACGATCTGCAGGGGACTTTTGCATGCGGGGATGTCCCCGGACCAACCGGCGGCCATCATCGAAAGAGGCACAACAGCCAGACAACGCAAGGTAATTTCCACCCTGAAAAACCTTGTTGAAGACGCGGCGCGAAACGAAATCAAAGCCCCGTCCGTGATTGTAGTAGGCGAAGTCTGTACTCTGGCGGAAGACTTTTCGTGGGCGGAGAGGAGACCTTTGCATGGAATACGGGTGGTTGTCACCAGACCGGAAAAATTGGGTTCCATACTCAGTGAAAAGATCAGAAACCTGGGAGGAGAATCGATCGAGTTCCCCTGTATCAAGACAGTTCCTGATTTCGAAGGGACTCTTTTGAGTAAAGCGGTAAAAAACATCAGGCAATATAATTGGGTTGTTTTTACCAGTGCTGCCGGGGTGGAGGCGGTGTTCGAAAAGCTTTACCGGGTTGGCAAAGATATCCGGGAACTATTTGGTCTGAAAATTGCCGTGATCGGGAGCGGGACAGAAGAATTATTAAAAAAACGAGGAATACAAGTAGATTATATTCCGGATACATATAACGCCCAAAGCCTGGGCGCCGGCCTGGCAGCATTGGTAAAAGAGGATGAGAAAGTACTGATCCTCAGGGCTAAAGAAGGTTCCCAAGACCTCAACCATGCATTGGAACAAGCCGGAGTAAAGTACCTGGATGTTCCGGTTTATGAAACAATTTATAATACGGAAGGGTGTGAATTCTCCGGAGCCGTCATCACCGGCGGACAATTTGATTTCGCCTTATTTACCAGTGCTTCCACAGTGAAAGGTTTTATTAATGCCATGCCGCATCTGGATTATACCCAAATCAATGCTTTATGTATCGGAGAACAAACAGCAAAAGAAGCAAGGGGCTGCGGAATGCAAGTAACCATATCGCCCCAGGCGACCATCGACAGTATGGTAGAGACCTTGATCAAACTAAATCATTAAGCGATATCTTATATGCGAAATCAAGAATATTGTTTATGGGAGGGTACTATGGATTTAATCGTACGGCCCAGAAGACTGAGGACAGACAGAGTAAGAAGAGAGCTTGTGAGGGAAACCCGGGTATCAAAAAGCTCACTGGTTTTACCGATCTTTATCAGGGAAGGCAAAAAAATAGTGGAAGAAATTGCTGCCCTGAGCGGGCACAGCCGTTATAGCCCGGATATGCTTCCTTATTTTTTGGAAACTGTGCAGAAAGCCGGAATCAAGAGTGTGCTGCTTTTTGGGATTCCTCTTTACAAGGATGAACAGGGGAGTGGAGCGTATGACGAAAACGGTGTTGTCCAGCAGGCTGTCCGGATAGCCAAAGAGCATTTCCCTGATATCCAAATCATTACCGATGTTTGTCTTTGTGAATATACCAGCCATGGTCATTGTGGGATGCTGAATGACAACAGGGTGGATAACGATAAGACATTGCCGCTTATAGCCCGGACAGCGTTATCTCACGTTCAGGCAGGAGCGGATATCGTTGCTCCTTCCGATATGATGGACGGAAGGGTAAAAGCGATAAGAGAGGCCTTGGATCTAAGCGGTTTCACAGAGAATGCGATCATGTCCTATGCGGTCAAATACTCCTCTTCTTTTTATGGTCCATTCAGGGAAGCAGCCGGCTCTTCCCCATCGTTTGGAGATAGAAAGAGCTATCAGATGGATTATCACAACAGCAGAGAAGCTTTGAAAGAAGCGGAGCTTGATTTGCTGGAAGGCGCCGATATTCTGATGGTTAAACCCGCGCTGGCGTACCTGGATATCGTAACAAAAGTCAGAAGCCGGTTTAATGTTCCTATTGCCGCCTATAGTGTCAGCGGAGAATACGCTTTGGTCAAACAAGCTCATCAAGCGGGCCTTATTGATGAAACAGAGGCTTTCTGCGAAATTGCGGTCGGTATTTTCCGGGCAGGAGCTGATATTCTGATCACTTATAGTGCGTTAGAGCTTGCAAAATGGATTGATGAAGGAAGGATCGGTTAAATGACAAGATCACAGGTATTATTTCAGAAAGCGCAAGAAGTAATCCCCGGGGGAGTGAACAGCCCGGTTAGAGCTTTCAGGTCTGTAGGGGATGTCCCAAGATTTATTAAAAGTGCGAAAGGCTCAAGGATTCATGATGTTGACGGGAATGAGTATATCGACTTTGTGGGATCCTGGGGCCCGATGATCCTTGGTCATGCGTACCCCGATATTGTGGAGGCGGTAACGGCCGCAGCCCAATTTGGATTAAGCTTTGGGGCAGCGACAGAAGCGGAAATCACCATGGCCGAACTGATTTGTGAAATGGTGCCGTCTGTAGAAATGGTCCGCCTGGTGAATTCCGGGACGGAAGCCGTAATGAGCGCACTTCGGGTGGCCAGGGGCTACACCGGAAGACCTAAAATCATTAAGTTTGAGGGCTGTTATCATGGACATGGGGATTCTATGCTGGTCAAAGCAGGTTCCGGAGTGATGACGGCTGGGATTCCGGATAGCCTGGGCGTGCCGGCAGGTTGTGCCGGCGATACCCTGACAGCGGTATATAATGATCTGGATAGTGTGCAAAAGCTCTTTGAGGAAAACAAGAATGAAATAGCTGCCGTCATTTTGGAACTTGTTCCGGCCAATATGGGAGTGATCTTACCGCAAGAAGGATTCTTACATGATCTTAAAAAGATGTGCGAGGAAAATGGAGCGCTGCTCATAGCGGACGAAGTTATAACAGGCTTTCGATTAGGGCCGGGGGGAGCTCAGGCGTTCTTTAATATCAAGGCGGACCTGACCACCTTTGGCAAAATAATCGGCGCCGGAATGCCCGTGGGAGCCTATGGAGGACGCAAAGAAATTATGCAAATGGTTGCTCCCTGCGGTGGGGTTTATCAGGCGGGGACTTTAAGCGGAAATCCTTTAGCCACTGCGGCGGGAATTGCGCAATTGTCTATCCTCAAAAGCAAGCCGGAGGTCTATTCCCAGATCAATCATCTTAGTTTGAAACTGAGCGAAGGGCTTAACAGCTTAATCAATATCTATGGCCTCAATGCCAGGGTTAATCAGATTGGTTCTCTTTCCTGCCTGTTTTTTACCGAAAAAGAAGTAACAAATTACGATCAGGTTAAATCAAGTGATACGGGACTGTTTGCCAGGTATTTTCAAATCATGATCAACAAAGGGATCTACCTTGCCCCATCCCAGTTTGAGGCAATCTTTATGTCTTATGCCCATTCACAAGAGGATATCGATTATACCCTTCAATGTGCTGAAGATGCTTTTAAATCCATGAAATAAAGGGGAAAAAGAGATGATAGGTGTTTTAATTTTGGCCCATGGAAGCAGAGAGAAAGAAACAGAAACAACACTGGATCAAATCATGTCTATGCTGGAGCAGCGGTTACAGTTAGAAAATATTGAAGAAGCTTTTTTGCAGTTCTCAGCAATCAATCTCCAGCAGGGATTGGTGAAGCTAATTAACCGGGGGGCCACGGACATTAAGATTATACCTTACTTTCTTTTTGAAGGAGTCCATATTAAAGAGGATATTCCTCATGAGATTAGGGAATTTAATAAGATTTATCCTGATATTAAAATCACCTTGGGAAAAACACTCGGGGCAGATGATCGACTCGCAGATATCTTGGCTGATAGGGTCAAAGAACTTATATAACCGCAAAAACGGATATCTATGCCGGTGATAAGTTATGCTATTCCGCAGAATGGGGATAAATATGCCAAAAGTTAACGTGATCGGAATCGGACCGGGGAACGAAAGATTGATGACCAAAGAAGCTGAAAATGCTATAAAAAATAGCAGTTCTCTTCTCGGGGATAAAAGAGTCATGGCTCCTTTTGAGAAGTCGGGTAAAACTGTTTTTTATTCCAGCAGTATCAAGGAAATAACCGATTATCTGAATACTTTTCCGGAGAATGAGGAGGTATCGATCCTGGTTTCCGGGGATGTGGGTTTTTACAGTTTGGCTAAAGCCCTAACCGAACAAAGTAAGGATAACAGCAAAATTAACTTGATCTGCGGCATCAGCTCTTTACAATATTTTTGTTCCAAACTCAGAGTATCTTGGGATGATGTAGTAACGGTAAGCCTTCACGGAAGGAATAACGGCCTTATCGATAAGGTTATAAGCAATCATAAAGTTTTCGTACTCACCGGCGGTAAAAATACACCGGCGGAAATATGCAAATCTCTTTGTGATTATGGGTTGGGTTCGCTTGAGGTGAGTGTCGGTGAAGATTTATCCTACCAGGATGAACGGATTACTACCGCTCTTGCCTTCAGGATTGCGGAGATGTCTTTCAGTTCTTTAAATGTGATGATGATTTTTAATCCTAATCCTACAGCCAAACATATCGTTACCCATGGTCTTCCGGATGATTTGTTTATTCGCGGGAATGTACCGATGACCAAACAGGAGATACGGGCAGTAACCATATCTAAATTGCAGCTTTGTGCAAAGGATATCGTCTATGATATCGGAGCCGGAACAGGTTCTGTCTCTGTGGAAATAGCCAGGCAACTGAAAGATGGATTTGTTTACGCTGTTGAAAAAGACCCGGAGGCCTTGGAGCTAATCGAAAAGAATCGACAAAAATTCTCGGTGGATAATCTCTCTGTCATTTCAGCCGACGCGCCGGACGGGTTACAAAACCTGCCTAAACCGGACAAGGTTTTCATTGGGGGAAGCGGCGGTAATTTGTCCGGGATTCTCGATATATTGTTTGATAAAAATCCTGACGTCCGGATTGTAGTTAACGCGATCACTTTAGAAACTCTCAATGAAGCGGTCGGTTACTGCAAACAAAAACCTGACCTGGAAGCGGAGATCATCAATATGACCGTATCCAAATCAAAAAAAATTGGGGGATATAATCTGATGACCGGGCAAAATCCGGTATATGTTATTACAATACAAAAGCAGATGTAAAAAATTTATGGAGAAACTTATGAAAGCAAAAATTCCCCGGTTCATGTTTGCCGCGTTTCATAGCGGAAGCGGCAAAACAACAATTACATGTGCGGTCTTAAAAGCTTTGTTGGAAGACGGGGTTACCCCGGCGGCCTTTAAATGTGGTCCGGATTATATTGATCCCATGTTTCATTCCGAAGTGATCGGGGTAAAATCCCGTAACCTTGATTTATTTATGCTTTCCGAGGATGTCTGCAAGTATCTTCTGGTGAACAATTCCAAAGGAAGCCAAATCGCCGTTTTGGAAGGGGTCATGGGATACTATGACGGGATCGGCGCTGTCAGTACGGCAGCAAGCTCTTACCATCTGGCCTCTGTAACGAAAACACCGGTCATTCTGATCGTTGACTGCAAGGGAAGCTCACTTTCCCTGGCCGCTTTGATCAAAGGTTTTGCCCGGTTTAAACCGGACAGCGGGATAAAAGGAATCATTCTTAATCATTTGTCTGCTTCAATGTATCCCACCTATAAAGAAATGATCGAAGCAGAAACAGGGATTGCCGTAATGGGTTATTTTCCCGAAACCAAAGGAGCATCTCTGGAAAGCAGGCATCTGGGACTGATCACTGCTTCAGAGGTTTCAGACCTTCAAAATAAAATGACCCTCCTTGCTGCTGAAGCCCGAAAGTCAATTGATTTAAATGCTTTGCTTAAGATTGCTGAAAGTGCGGGAGAGATTGATTATCAGGAATTTCCGATTGCCAAAAGCTTTGATGTTAGTGTAGCGGTCGCCAGGGATAAAGCCTTTTGCTTTTATTATCAGGACAGTCTTGACCTCCTGGAGAGCATGGGGGCAAAGATTCGCTATTTTAGTCCTCTTCAGGATGGTGCTCTCCCGGAATGCCATGGACTGATTTTAGGCGGCGGATATCCGGAAATCTACGCAAAAGAATTGTCGGCAAATACTCAAATGCTTAGCGGGATTAAGAATGCGGTAGAAAATAATCTTCCTTGTATTGCGGAGTGCGGCGGATTCATGGTTCTTCTGCGAAGCATTACCGACAAAGAAGGCCATCAGTACGAGATGGCCGGCTGCATAGACGGCGAAGCCTTTATGACGGACAAGCTCAATCGTTTTGGTTATATCACCTTACATGCTCAAGAAGATAATCTGCTATGTCGGGCGGGTGAAAAAATAAATGCGCATGAGTTTCACTATTCGAATTCAACGGCTAACGGCAGTGCTTTCAAAGCAGTAAAACCCACGAGCGGAAGACAATGGGAATGTGTCAATGCCGGGGTAAACCTTTTTGCCGGCTATCCCCATCTTCATCTTTGGGGAAACGTAAACTTCGCTTATGCTTTTTTGGATAAATGTCAGCAATATAAGAAATCTCACGGGTGATTTCAAAACTACAGACTAGTACTTTGATCTTTAAATAACTTTGACAAATATAATTCATTTGGGGTCGGTCTGCGCGCCACAATCCGCTTTCGGCAGATAGCGCCCTCCATGGCGCTAACAGCCGCGCTCCGCATCCATGCTCCTCTTACGCTGGACTGTAGCACGCAGACCTAGCTATGAAGTGATAAGTTTTAAATGTGTAGTTATTTAAAATTGCTTACATTTACAAATCGTTTATCTGAGGAGGTGAATTGATTGATAGCCTTAATCTGCGGGGGAGTATCCAGCGGAAAATCGGAAATTGCGGAAAGCCTTGCTGTAGCCGTGAATAAAGGGAAACTGGCCTATCTTGCTACATTATCTCCACATGACGATGAATGCGGAAAACGAATAGAAAGGCATCGTCAAATGCGCCGGGGTAAAGGCTTTGAGACTTTTGAATTCCCGCATAATATAGAGGCTTATCTTGATCAGTTGCTTCCTTATGAAACTGTTTTGCTGGAATGCATGTCCACGCTCATTGCCAATGAGATGTTTATCGGCGGCCGGAATCCTCACGAAACGATCAAAGCGGTAGCGGCAGATATCAGGAGGCTGAGTCAAACGGTAAAAAACGTAATTATCGTTTCCAGCACGGTTTTCACTGACTTTAAGGGATATGACCAATTTACCCAAAATTACATTGAGGTCATTGGAAAAATAAACTGTGATATTGCAGCATTTGCTGATGTCGTTATTGAATCCGTTTGTTCTGTTCCTGTTATTCATAAAGGGAAAAGGGAGATTTCACAATATGAGGACCTTTTTTGAATCAATCGTGGCAGCCTTTTCAATGTATTCTAAAATACCCATGCCCCAGATTAATTGGAGCGAAAAAAACATGCGGTTTTCCTTTGTGTTTTTTCCCCTTGTCGGGGCGGTCATTGCCGCGATTCTCTGGTTTTTGTACTTTGTGTTTCGCAATTACTTATTAAGCCCTGCCTTCTTTGCCGCAACTGCCGTTTTTACAACGGTGTTTTTAACAGGGGGAATTCATCTGGATGGTTATTGCGACACGACCGACGCCTTAAGCTCCCATAAGGATCGGGAAGAAAAACTGCGCATCCTGAAAGATCCTCACGTAGGGGCTTTTGCAGTCATTTATACCACAGCAATTTTATTACTTCAGTGCGGGGCTTGGTATCAAATATTCATGAACGCTCACAATATTGCTTTTATCCTGGTCGTGTTTATCTTGTCCCGTTCTCTTGCCGGTTTCGCTGTTTTATCTTTTCCTCGTGCCCGAAATACGGGACTGGCTTCAACTTTTGCCGGGTATTCATCCCAAAGGGCTGTAAAAGCTGTTTTTATCATTTATATAGTTCTTTGTTTACTCATTATGCTCTATGTGCAAATTTTGGCCGGGGGGATCATCATTGCTGTGGTTTTCCTGACCTATGCCTGGTTTCATTTTATGGTCAAAAAACAATTCGGCGGCATTACCGGAGATTTAGCCGGTTTCTATATCGTCGTCTGTGAGACAGGAGTGTTATTCACAGCGGCTGTTATGGGGGGGATCATGTAATGATTTTTATTATAGGCGGAAACAGTCAGGGGAAACTGGAATTTGCCAAGGGTTTATTGGGTCTTCAGGATGGAAGCATTGCGGACGGCGAAGAATGCAGCTTTCATCATGCTTTTGATAAACCGGTTCTAAATAAGCTTCATATGCTTATCAAAAGAGTACTGGCCGAAGATATCGATCCTATGGAATTTGTCATGGCCGGTATTGAAAGAAATCCGTCAATTACCGTGATTTGTGATGAATTAGGTTCCGGTGTAGTACCTGTCAACCAAGCGGACAGGGAGATCCAGGAACAGGTTGGGCGTATACAGTGCAGTATCGCCAAAAAGGCTGAGAAAGTTTACAGAGTTTACTGCTCACTGCCTGTTTTGATCAAGGGTATTGAAAATGGAGCATAAAGTATATTTATTAAGGCATGCTGAAACCGAAGGGAATTTATCCGGCAAATACATTGGAATCACTGACGAACCTTTATCCGATCATGGAATTCAGAAACTGAGAACATTGGTTCAGACCGGAAGATATCCGGAAGTTCAACATGTTTTTGTGAGTCCTATGCTTCGTTGTTCTCAGACAATGGGGATGATTTATCCGGAGATACCCAATACCATCGTCCCTGAATTTGCAGAATGCAATTTCGGCTTTTTTGAGAACAAAACATATGAAGAACTAAAAGACACGGCTGAATATCAAAGCTGGGTTGACGGCGGGGGAAAAGGAGTAATACCTGATGGGGAAGATGTTCTGTCTTTTAAGGCTCGCTGCTGTTCAGGCTTTGAGCGGGTTATGAACAAAATATTGGAATGGAATATAGCAACCAGTGCATTGATTATTCATGGCGGTACAATCATGGCTGTTCTGGAAGAATACTCCCGGGAGAAATTGGATTTCTTTTATTGGAAGGTAAAGAATTGCGAAGGTTATGAGCTCATGATGGATCCATGTCTTTGGGCGGAAAGAAAAAAGATTAAAGAAATCATTAAATTATAACGGGCAAATAAATCATTCACACAAATTGGGGAAATAAAGATGACGCTTTACTCGTTAATTACCGGTTTTATCCTGGATCTGCTAATCGGAGACCCGTTGTGGCTTCCTCACCCAATCCGTTTCATTGGTCGATTGATTTCCGTTGGTGAAAGGGTTTTGCGTAAAATTAGCTGTAAAACCAACCCAAGTCAATTCCTTTGTGGAATGATCCTGACTTTTTGTGTTGCAGGCATCTCATTTGTTATTCCTTTTCTGCTCCTTGATTGGGCATACGGAATAAATACCATGTTAGGTTTTGTCTTTGAAGCTTTGATGTGTTATCAAATCCTCGCAACAAAATCACTGAAGACGGAAAGTATGAAAGTCTATATGGAATTGCAAAAGGGGAATTTGCCTGAAGCAAGGAAGCGTCTTTCCTGGATTGTAAGCAGGGATACTGCAAATCTTAGCACTGCACAGGTCACAAAAGGCGCGGTTGAGACGGTGGCGGAAAACATCTCCGATGGTGTAATAGCCCCAATGACTTTTATATTGATTGGCGGCGCACCGTTAGGTTTCCTATACAAAGCGATTAATACGCTGGACTCAATGACAGGTTATAAAAATGACCAATACCTCTATTTTGGAAAATTTGCCGCAAGGCTTGATGATATTGTGAATTATATTCCGGCAAGAATATCGGCTTATTTAATGATTCTCGCGGTATTTTTCACAGGATATGATCTGAAAGGTGCTTTAAGAATCTATCGGCGGGATCGTCATAACCATACCAGTCCCAATTCAGCACATGCTGAAGCTGTATGTGCCGGGGCCTTACATATTCAGCTTGCGGGAAACAATTATTATTTTGGCAAACTTGTTGAAAAGCCGACCATTGGTGATGATACACGACCAATAGAAGCAGAGGATATCAAAAGAGCCAATAAGCTTCTTTATGCAACGTCTTTTTTAGGATTAGTTCTGGGGTCGGGAATCAGATTACTGATGTACAACTTGACACGGTGATGGACAAAACTTATTAAAAGGTAAAAAGAAGTAATTAAGTAAGAGATAGACAGGGGAAGGCAAATGTATCAATATGTTCACGGCGGCGACATTTATTCAGCCAAAAAGTTAATCAATTCAGGGGAGATTCTCGACTTCTCTGCAAATATCAACCCTTTAGGCTTACCCCCGGCAGTAAAAGACGCTGTCATTCATCAATTGGATGAATGCACCGGGTATCCGGATCCTTTTTGCAGGGAACTGGTCACTGTACTGGCTGAATATGAGAATACACAAGAAGAACACATTCTTTGCGGGAATGGCGCCTCAGATATTATTTTCAGGCTGGTCCTGGCTTTAAGACCGAAAAAGGCTTTGCTTTTGGCTCCTACTTTTGCAGATTATGAAAAAGCTTTGAACACTGTCCATTGCGAAATAAACTATTATAACTTAAAGGCCCAAAACGATTTCTCCGTTCAACATGATTTTTTGGACCAAATCACAGCCGAATTGGATATGGTGTTTATCTGCAATCCCAATAATCCTACAGGGCAATTGTGTACAAACCCTTTTCTTAAAAAGGTATTTGACAAATGTCTGGAAACAGACACAATTGTCCTGGTTGATGAATGTTTTATGGATTTTGTTGATGATCCGGAGAATTACTCGGCTCAATCCTATCTGTGTAAATATTCAAACTTGCTTATCCTGAAGGCATTTACCAAAATTTTTGCTATGCCCGGTATCAGACTGGGCTATGTCCTCACTTCGAATCCGACCATCTTAGATCAAACCAGACTGGCCGGTCAGGACTGGAGTGTATCGTTGGTTGCCCAAGCGGCAGGAAAAGCTGCTTTGACACAAATCGAATATCTGGAAAAGACGAAATTACTCATTCGTGCTGAAAGAAAGTTTTTGATTAAAGAGTTATCACAGCTGGGATTTAAGGTATTTGGCTCCAAGGCCAACTACGTTTTCTTCGAATCTGCAAAGTACCTAGACCTTCATCAACGGTTATTGGGGAAAGGAATTTTAATACGCTCCTGTTCAAATTACGTCAATTTAAAGAGCGGATATTTCCGGATTGCTGTGAAGAATCATGAGGATAATTGTAAGCTTATTGCTACGATCAAGGATGTGATCATTTGAAGGCAGTGATGGTCATCATTGACGGGATGGCCGACGAAAAAGTTGAAAGTCTGGGCTTCAAAACAACTTATGAATACGCAGTTCATCATAACCTTGACAGTCTTGCTGCTCAAAGCATTTCCGGTTATATGAATACTTGTCCGGCAGGGTGGCTGCCGGAAAGCATGCCCTGTATCCTGAATCTCCTGGGGGTCCCAAAAGAGATATTCCCGAAAAGCAGAGCTTCCCTTGAGCTATTGGCACACGGCTGTTCTTTAAGGCAGGACGAAGTTGTTTTGAGATGTAACCTTGCAGCTGTCGATGAAAGCGGGAGAATGGTCTCGTTTAACGGAGGACAGCTAACAGACCGGGAAATGACAGAAGCTTTCAGGAAAGTTGAAAAAACAGATCCAAATATTCGTTTATTGCACTTATCCGGATACCGGAATCTCATTGTTCTGAAAAGACATCATCTGAACCATGTGGAGTGCAGGACATATCCGCCCCATGAATTTATAGGAGAAAAGATGGAACAATTGCTGGCGGACCTTTTCAGTTCATCACAGGTGATCAGAAAATTTATCTTACAGAGTGCAGAGATGATGAAGGATATAGGCGATGGAAGGCTTAGATATATTTTTTATCCGTGGGGAATATCTGAAAAAATTAATTTGCCTTCGTTTAAGGACTTGTACAAGATCAGAGCGGCTGCTGTTTGCGGAGCGGAAATCGCCACGGGAATCGCCCTGTCCTTAGGGATGTTTGTTCCTGACATAGAAGGAGCAACAGCAGATATAGATACAAACCTGATACGAAAAGCTCAAACTGCATGTGATCTGCTGGATGATTATGATTTTGTATTGATACATATTAATGGGGCAGACGAAGCTTCCCACAGATGTGATTACCGGGAAAAAATAAAATTTATCGAGAGAATTGACCGGGAATTAATAGGTTATTTAATTACTCGTCTTCACAGTGACACCAGAATAATGATTTGTTCCGATCATGCCACAAGTCCTGTAATGGGTAAACATTCGGGGATCGCTGTGCCTTTTATCATGAGAGGCGGAAAGGTACCGCCTTTGAAAAATAATGTGAATGACTTTCCAAATAAAACGGGAGCTGCAAAAGAACTACATGCTCCGGAAGTGTTTCAATACTTCCTTGCGCAATAAGAAAGCAGGTGAATAGAATGGCGAAGGTGATTATGATTCAGGGCACCATGTCCAATGCGGGTAAAAGTCTTTTTACTGCCGGACTTTGCAGGATTTTCAAGCAGGATGGCTATAGGGTAGCGCCGTTTAAATCACAGAATATGGCTTTAAATTCTTATATCACCAAAGAGGGATATGAGATGGGAAGGGCGCAGGCAGTTCAGGCAGAGGCTGCAGGAATCGAGCCAAGCGTCCTGATGAACCCAATCCTCTTAAAGCCTACAAGCGATAAGGGGGCACAAGTCATCGTTAACGGTGAAGTCCTGGGAAATATGGATGCCGGCGAGTATTTTCAATATAAATCAAAACTCATACCGGATATTATGAAAGCCTTTGACACTCTGTCCCGGGAAAATGATATTATCGTGATCGAAGGAGCCGGCAGTCCCGCAGAGATTAACCTCAAAAGCGAGGATATTGTCAATATGGGGATGGCCAAAATGGCCAAAGCACCGGTTCTCTTGGTTGCAGATATCGACAGGGGCGGGGTTTTTGCCTCTATTTACGGAACGGTTATGCTGCTGGAAGAAGACGAGAAGAGGCTGATCAAAGGAACGGTAATCAATAAGTTTCGCGGGGATGTGGATATTTTAAGACCGGGTCTTAACATGATTGAAGAGAAAACCAATATTCCTGTCATCGGGGTAGTGCCGTATTTGCATGTTGATATTGAAGACGAGGACAGTTTATCGGAGAGAATCGTTACAGGAAAGACGGCTGACCTCATCGATATTGCGGTCATCCGTTTGCCAAGGATGTCAAATTTCACAGATTTCAATGTATTCGAGCTGATCCCCGGGGTATCCTTAAGGTATGTTAAATCTACAGCAGAACTTCATCAGCCGGATATGATCATTCTTCCCGGAACCAAAAATACCATGGGGGATCTTTTGTGGCTTCGTCAATGCGGTCTCGAGAGCGAAATCAAGAAACATGCCGCTCAGGGTACGATTGTTTTCGGAGTATGCGGGGGATATCAGATGCTGGGGAAAGTACTTCATGACCCGGATCAGGTTGAACATGGGGGAAGTCTTGACGGGATGGGGCTGCTGAATGTGGAAACAGTTTTCGCCAGGGAAAAGACAAGGACACAGGTCAAAGGAAAGTTTAATAAGATCAGCGGAGTCCTGGCTAAACTTACGGACGTATCATTTTGCGGTTATGAAATCCATATGGGTGTTACCGACACCGGAACAGCCGAACCGTTAACCAGGATAGAGACTGTTGCCGGACAAGGATCTGCAAAAGCAGACGGATGCATAGAAGGGAATGTTTTAGGAAGTTATATTCATGGGATTTTTGATGAGGGGGCCGTAGCAAGTATTATTGCAGAATGTTTATTGCAGCGAAAAGGGCTTGATATTGTCGGCATCAAACCAATCAGCTTTAAAGAGCATAAAGAACAACAGTATGATTTGCTGGCCGATTCCATTAGGAGATCGGTAGATATGAATGCGGTCTACAGAATTATCGAAGAAGGTGTAAATTGATGTATCAGGGTCTAATTCATATTTACTGCGGTGATGGCAAAGGTAAAACCACTGCTTCGCTTGGACTTGCTGTCCGGTGTGCGGGAAGGGGTTTTAAGGTATTGATTATTCAGTTCCTAAAGAACCAGGATACCGGAGAGCTTCATTCCCTGGAAAGAATACCGGAAATAACCATTCTCAGGAGTAAAGGGAACTATGGTTTTTTGAACAAGATGACAGAAGAACAAAAAAAACAGTGCCGGATTGAACACGATAACAACTTGGCGCAGGGAATAGCCCTTGGCAACGCCGGTCAGATCGATCTGCTTATATTGGATGAGGTTATCGCCGCCTTTAATCACGATATGGTAGATCGGCATCTTTTGCTTGATTTTCTTAAGAATAAACCTTTAAAGCTTGAGATTGTCCTGAACGGAAGGGAACCGGACCATGAGCTGACGGAGCTTGCTGATTACGTGTCTGAGATAAAAAAAATAAAACATCCTTATGATAAAGGAATACAATCCAGGATTGGCATTGAGAGGTAACAATATGAGTGATCAATTTAATTATATTCTGCCGGAGGATATCGAAAAAAAAAGTTTTGAAATTATCACGAAAGAACTCGGGGACACCCGGCTGGATGAAGAAAAGGCCGATATTATCAAAAGGGTAATTCATACCACGGCAGACTTTGACTATGTAACGAACCTCTGCTTTTCGGAGGGGGTTGTGGCGAAGGCCCGGCAGGCGATCAAAAATGGTGCTTCCATTGTCACAGATACCAAAATGGCAAGCGTCGGGATAAATGCCGGGAGATTGGAACAGTTTGGCGGAAAAGTGTACTGCTTTATGGCCGATGAAGATATTGCACAAAAGGCGAAAAAGGAAGGTACAACCAGAGCCTCGGCCTGTATGGAAAAAGCCTTGACGATACAAGAACCGCTGATATTCGCTATAGGAAATGCCCCTACCGCTTTAATCAAACTGTATGAGTTGATTCTGGACAATAGGTTAAACCCCGAGCTTATCATCGGTGTTCCGGTAGGCTTTGTCAATGTTGTGGAGTCCAAGGAACTAATCATGAATGCCGGAGTGCCTTATATTGTGGCGAGAGGCAGAAAAGGCGGGAGTAATGTTGCTGCTGCTATTTGTAATGCCCTTATTTACTCTTTATATTGAATGAATTTGGCCAACTTTAGTCCATGAAAAACCCCTTTGGAAGTTAAAAATAACTGACCAAAGGGGTTTCGTTTTTTATTATGGCTTTTGGAAAATCCCTTCCGCTATATGGCCTGCAAAACGCAATTTTTCCGTGGTAAGAGAGATCTTTCTCAAATCGCAGCCTGTAAACAGGGCATGGAGCTCCTCTGTCTGTATCCCATGTTTTTCGTCTAAGGGTTCTCTGATGATGATTCTACCGCCTGACCGAAGCGCCTGCTTGAGATGATCCAGAATTTCCTTTCTTTCAGGTTTAGGAATATCATGGATGACAAAGTGGATGACAATGAGATCATACCCCGAGGGCTTTAAATTAAGATCTCCTATTTTCCCTTGATAAAAAGTTGCATTCCTATAACCGGACAAGCGTCTTCTTGCTGCTTCTAACCAGCGGCTGGAAATATCGACACAAGACAGCTGTCCTCCGTGATGCAGCACGTTTGCTATGCATTTTGCACAAATCCCCGGGCCGGAACCGAAATCGATAACCTTTTCATTGCCTTTTAATCCCATCTTAGTTACGAAAGGTTTATAGTACATCCTTTCGAGAAGGGGCGCAAGGAGAGAACGAATAAAAACTTCTCCTTGGCTCGGCTCCAGATCTGACTTCATAGAAATTCTCCTTTTTCAAAGATAAAAAGTATAGGGTTTTGTTTTACTCTGCCTTCTATAATTAATATCGAATAAAAAAGCCGAATCTTTATTGCCAAAATCTGGTTTTCTTATAAGAAAAGGGCTGTCGTACAAACGAACAAAAAAAGTTCGTAGTCAACAACCCTTTTTCATCCCGAAAAATTCGCTTAGTAGAGATAATAAGAACCGAGTATTCCATATAGCATTATGGTCACGAAAATAACCAGCCAGACCAAAATGCGTAGAGCAGCCTTTTCTTTTAGCAAAATGTTAAAGCCGAATCCGATCAGGATTAAAGGCCAGAGTTTACCTAGAGAACGAAAAAATACGTCTATGATGGAGAAGGAAAAGACATTCAAATTGCTAAGCAGCCAAATGACTCCGATAAAAATGATGATAATACCTACACTTGCATTTTTCCTCATTCTTTTTCTCCCTTTGCATTCCATAATATATAAGCTCCAATAGCGATGATTCCTAGGGGCATGATGACATCTATGTTAAACCAGCGGAAGAACTTATCGAACATAAAGAGGCAGCCGATAACGATCAGGGCTATTCCCAGGAAATGCTTGCTCTTTTCTTTATCAAAATGAGAGCTGTCTTTTGTCGTGGATTCATCCCCGGAACTGCTAAAAGTCTCATAGCTTTCCGGCATGATTAACCAACAGACAATATAGGCAATGATTCCAACCCCGGCAAAGATGGAAAGAACCCAGATAATTCGTATAATGGTCGGGTCCATTTCAAAATATTCTGCAATCCCTGAACAAACACCTGCCAGAACTTTATTCCGGTTGGAACGATATAACGGTTTATTCATGGTTCATCCTCCTTTACAAGAAGACCTCTATGATTATATTAATGCGGTTTTCGGATTCATTATACTGGATACAAATTAAATTTCAATTCCCCCTGAAAAATAAATCAGAGGGAATTGATTTGCGGAATCAGGATTTTCCGTAGGGAACTTCCTTGGCATTTTTTGCTTCTTCAGGGATCGTAAAGTCTTGGGCCTTATTTTGGTTGGATACGGTATATTCAACCGTCATCTCCATATTTTTAAAGATTTCTTTCATTTCTTTAGGGGTATTCTGGCTTTCCGCCAGGGCATTCCCAAGATTTCTCATGTTTTCACTCAGGTCCATCTGACATTTGACGGTTTCCAGCGTGGTTTTGTCAATCCAAATGATGTATTTCATATCTCCAATTTTGGAAAGGATATCCGAGCTGAGAAAATCAGTACCCAGTCCCAGAGAGTTCCCGGCTGTCCCTTTAAGAATTTGTTCGAAGATCTTTCCCGAAGCCACCAAGTCAATTTTCACAGTTTTTCTTTCGCCGATTACCTCTTCTCCTAAAAGCTCCGCTTTAGATAAGTTATCCATAAAAAGCTTGAGGTTATCTCTGGGGTCCATGGTCATCATCTTGGACATAGCCGGATCATTGATTACGAGTTTTTGCCATTGACCATTGAGCAGCTGATAGAGAATCACTTTCTGATCCTGTTCCATCATATATTGCTCAATCTTCATTTTATCAGCCATACCAGGGATGGCAGCTTCCATGGCCATCTTCATCTTCATAGGTTTCTGAAAAGCGGTAATTTTTCCTGACATGGACATATCCATAGCGTCTTGGCCCGTTGAAAATTTCATCCTGGTAGTCATGTCCATGTCGTAATTGTTTAACTGATACCATTTATCGAAGGATTCCTCAACAATTTTCTGCGCGGTTTTACCTGCGGTTAAGTCCTTTGGACCAGTTGAACAGGAAGTAATGATCAGGATGCAAATCAGTACGAGTAAAAAACCTGCTTTCTTGTTTTTCAAGAAGCTTCATCCCCTTTTCCCTTTTTTAAGATATATATTCTCTATCGCAGTACCAATAGTAGCCTGATTCCATTATGGCACATATTTATTTAACTGGCTCTGGAAAAAAATGGAGACGAATAATATCCCTCTTAAATGGAAAAATAATTTTGTTAGCCAGGAAACCACTTCTGATGGCTGGCTTTAGAAATGTGTAAGGGGGAGAGAATTCTGGCTAAATTCCATTTGGGGATTGATATTGGTTCCACGACTGTTAAAATCGCAGTTTTAGATGATGAGGATCATTTGCTTTTAAGTAAATATCAACGGCATTATTCAGATATTTGGAAAGCACTCCAGGAACTGATTCGGGAGGTATATCAAAAATACCCGGAGGATTATCTGACAGCGGCGGTGACCGGGTCCGGGGGATTTTCTGTCTCTGAAGTCCTGGGGTTAAGTTTTGTTCAAGAGGTTATCGCCGGCAGTAAGGCGATAGAAACGTATATACCGGATACCGATGTGATTATCGAATTAGGGGGAGAAGACGCCAAGATCACCTTTTTCCAAAATGGCGTAGATCAAAGAATGAATGGAATCTGTGCGGGAGGGACAGGGGCTTTTATTGACCAGATGGCTGCTCTTCTTAAAACAGATGCAGCCGGTCTAAATTCGTTAGCTGAGAATTACAGGGTGATTTATCCTATCGCTGCACGCTGCGGGGTTTTCGCCAAAACGGACATTCAGCCCTTATTAAACGAGGGTGCAAGCAAAGAGGATATTGCGGCTTCTATATTTCAGGCAGTGGTTAATCAAACCATCAGCGGATTGGCGTGCGGAAGAAAGATCAGAGGTAAAGTAGGTTTTTTGGGAGGTCCTTTGCATTTCCTGCCGCAACTACGGCGGCGGTTTCAAGAGACATTGGGTCTGAAAGACGAGGAAATGGTTGTGCCTGACAATTCGCAGGTTTATGTTGCCATTGGAGCAGCGATCGCTTCCAAAAAACAAAAAGAGATAGGTCTGTCCGACTTATTACAAAGATTCCATGTGGATCGCAGGCTTTTCATGTATGAAACAGCCAAGCTTGATCCTTTGTTTGCAGACCCAAAAACATATCAGGATTTTCTGCAAAGGCATACCAGACAAAAAGTAAAAAGAAAAGAGCTGCAGGAACACCTTGGGCAATGTTTCCTGGGGATGGATGTCGGATCCACAACCACGAAGGCTGCTTTGATTACGCAAGAGGGGGAACTCTTATTCTCGGCATATGCGAATAACGAAGGAAATCCTCTGGCGTCCGCAGTCATGATGCTGAAGGATATTTATCACCATCTTCCGGCCGGAGTCAGCATTACCTATTCGGCAGTAACAGGATACGGAGAAAACCTCGTTAAAACGGCGCTCGGGTTTGATTTGGGAGAGGTTGAGACCGTGGCGCATTATACAGCAGCTGAACATTTTCTTCCCGGAGTAAATTTCATTCTGGATATTGGCGGACAGGATATGAAATGTCTGAAAGTCCGGGACGGAATTATTGAAAATATTATGTTGAATGAGGCTTGTTCATCAGGCTGCGGGTCATTTATTGAAACCTTTGCCCAATCTCTGGAGATGAACGTCCGGGATTTTGCCTGGGAAGCAATCAACGCGGCAGCCCCTGCTGACCTGGGATCAAGATGTACGGTATTTATGAATTCCAAAGTGAAACAGGCTCAAAAAGAAGGGGTATCTGTCGGGGATATTTCTGCCGGACTTTCTTATTCGGTTATTAAAAATGCCTTATATAAAGTAATCAAACTAAAAGGTGCTGAAGAGTTGGGAGAGAAGATCATTGTCCAGGGAGGTACGTTTTTGAATGATGCCATTGTCAGAAGCCTGGAACTGATCACGGGAAGAGAAGTAGTCCGTCCGGATATTGCAGGTCTGATGGGTGCATTCGGTGCCGCGCTCCTTGCCAAAAAAGCCTGGCGGGAAGGGATGACCACTTCACTTACAGACTCAGCACACATTGCCGGTTTTTTTGTGAAACCGGTAATCACCCGGTGCGGCAAATGCCCGAATGCCTGTTTGTTAACGGTCAACCACTTTGGTGACGGGCGAAAGCTTATAACGGGTAACCGGTGTGAAAGGGGGGCGGGGCTGGAAAAATCAGAGGAGATTCCTAACCTGTATGAATATAAGTTTCAAAGACTTTTTGGGTATACACCTTTGGCAAAGGAAAACGCTTATCGGGGGATAATAGGCATTCCCAGAGTCTTAAATATGTACGAAAATTATCCCTTCTGGTTTACTTTTTTTACATATCTCGGTTTTCGGGTAGAACTGTCTCCTGTTTCTACGAAGAAAATATACGAGTCGGGGATGGATACCATTTCTTCCGATACGGCCTGCTACCCGGCCAAGATTGCTCACGGGCATATTGTATCTCTCGTAAACCAAGGGGTAAGACATATCTTCTATCCTTGTATTCCGTGGGAAAGGAGAGAATTTAAAGAGGCTGATAATACCTATAACTGCCCGATTGTGATTTCCTACGCCGAAGTGTTAAAAGCCAACATGGATATCTTAAAAGAAAATGAGGTCCGGTTTCATAATCCCTTTTTGCCTTACCATAATAAAAAAGGATTAATCAAAAGACTATATGAGGAATTTAAGGAATTCTCCATTCCGTTATCTCAAATCAAAGAAGCAGTGGAAGCAGCCTGGAAGGAAGACCTCAAGGTCAAAGAGGATATCCGCAAAAAGGGAGAGGAAGTCATTGAATGGCTGAAAAAAAACGGGGGTAAAGGAATTGTTCTATCCGGGCGTCCTTATCACTTGGATCAGGAAGTTAATCATGGGATACCCAATATTATTACTTCTCTTGGCATGGCCGTTTTAACAGAAGATTCCGTGGCTCATCTGGGGAAAGTCAAAAGACCGCTAAGGGTCCTTGATCAATGGATGTATCATTCCAGATTATATGAAGCTGCAGACTTTGTTTCAGGTCAAGACGACCTGGAATTGGTTCAGCTTAATTCTTTTGGTTGTGGCCCCGATTCGATCGCAGCAGAACAGGCTCAGGAAATACTGCAGAAAACGGGAAAGATTTATACCCTGATTAAAATCGATGAAGTAAGCAATCTGGGGGCAGTCCGGATCAGGCTAAGATCACTGAAGGCGGCAATGGAAGCCAGAAAGGCTCGGAATATCATTCCGGAATCGGGTAAACACGATACCGCAGCCAGACCTCTCTTTACCAAAGAGATGCGTGCTACGCATACCATTTTGGCTCCCCAGATGGCTCCTTTACATTTTGAATTTGCCCAGGAAGTAGCACGCTCGGAAGGGTATTACTTTGAAATTTTACCCAAGGTAGAGAGAGAGGATATCGAAGAGGGACTGAAATATGTTAATAATGATTCTTGTTACCCTTCCATTATTATTATCGGGCAGCTGCTGAGAGCTTTGAAATCCGGCAAATATGATTTGGACAATACCTCGATTATTATGAGCCAAACCGGAGGCCCCTGCAGAGCCAGCAATTACCTGGGACTTCTCAAAAAGGCCTTGCGGGTAAACGGCTATGAGAAAATCCCGATTATTTCCCTCAATGTCTCCGGCTTAGAAAAGAACCCCGGTTTCAAGATAACCCCCTCCCTGTTTACCAAGGCAGTCATGGCTATGGTTTACGGTGATCTTCTTATGAAAGTATTTTACCGGGTCAGGCCATATGAGGTGATTTCCGGGACTGCCGATCAACTCTTGAACAAGTGGATCGAGATCGGCAAGAAAAATGTCCGGACGGGCAACCGCAAAATATTCCGGGATAACCTCAAACACATTGTTGAAGAGTTTGAAAACATCGAGATCCGGGAAGAAAGAAAACCACGGGTTGGTTTGGTCGGAGAAATCCTTGTTAAATATCATCCCGCAGCAAATAACAATATGGCGGAATTTATAGAAAAATCCGGGGCTGAAATGGTGATACCCGGGCTGACGGAATTCTTTCTATACTGTGCTTATGACCGGGAGCTGGAACATCAATATCTTGCAGGGGGAAATACTTCAAGACTGCTCGGGAACCTTTTTATCAAATATGTGGAGCATTACCGGGATGACATGCGTACCGCGTTAAAAAACAGCAAGCGGTTTAAATCTCCGCCAACCATAAAAGAAATGGCTGACAGTGTCGAATCGATTTTGTCTCTGTGCAACCATACCGGAGAAGGCTGGCTTCTTACCGCTGAGATGGTTGAGCTTATTGAGGAAGGGGCAAACAATATTATTTGTATGCAGCCATTTGCCTGTCTTCCCAATCACATAACCGGCAAAGGAATGATTAAGCCCCTGAAGGAAATCTACCCGGAGACCAATGTGGTAACCATAGATTATGACCCCGGAGCCAGTGAAGTAAATCAGATCAACAGGGTAAAGCTCATGCTGGAAAGAGCTTTTCATAATCAGGATGATAAGGTTCATATGGAATTCAAGGACGGCAAAAGTTGAGTCTGAGAAGGGGTTGTTGCAAAACTCCTAAGAAGGTTTCCGTAATGTATAGCCGCTCTCGGCAGATCGTGAAGGCTACCAGCCTTCACGCATCCGTGGAGAGCCGCTCATTGCCATCCATGGCATCGCGGCACTAGGCCATCCTTGGCCTTCGAAACAGCCGCGCTACGCATCGCGTTACGCATGCGTAACGCGCTTGACGCTGTCTATACATTACGGAAACTAGTCGTTTTGCAACAGCCCCTTTTGTTATTTGCATTGTTGACAGAATATAAACGATGAACTATAATGTCTACATAAATTCTAGACAGATAGGTGATATATAGCATGAAGGATCTGACTGAACTATTTTGGAATTCTTCCTTGGACGAACTGAAGAACGGATATGTATTTGATCAAACGGAAGAACAATTTATTTGCCTGATTTGCGGAAAAAAATATCATGACGGTCAGGTCTATCACATGAAGGATTCATTGTATGAGGCCAGAAAAGCCATAGCAGTTCATATAAAGGAAGAACATGATTCCGTCTTTACTTTCCTGCTGTCCATGGATAAGCAATACACCTCACTCACGGATCATCAGAGGGAACTTCTTAAATTGTTTTATCAAGGATTAAGCGATAAGGAAATTGCTTTGCAAAGCGGAAGCAGTGCTTCAACCGTCCGGAATCACAGGTTTAATTTCCGGGAAAAAGAGAAGCAGGCCAGGATTTTTCTGGCTATCGCCGAACTTTTAAAAGAAGGCGTAAAAACAAAAAAAAATGGAACAGGTTCAAGTCTTGATCAGTTTGTCGATTTTCCCCGCTCTGCGAAAATGGTAGATGAAAGGTTTGCTTTTACCCGTGAGGAATATGAGAATACCTTAAAAAAGTATTTCACTGAGGGACCGGATGGAAATTTAAGCGAATATCCCCTAAAGGAAAAAAGACGGGTGATCATTCTTACTAAAATCATAGAACGATTTGAACGGGGTAAAACATATACGGAAAAAGAAGTCAATGAGATTCTTAAAACCGTATATCCCGATTATGCAATACTAAGACGTCATTTGGTGGAATACGGATTCTTGGATAGGATTCCTGACGGGAGTACATATTGGGTCCTGACATAATTTGATTTTGTACTATTATAGGACGCAATAGGAAATGCTCAGGAGGACACAAGTCAAATGGATAAGGAAAAAAGATCAAAAATCAAAAGCGAATACAAACAAACAATCAGGCCTATGGGGGTATATTGTTTAAAGAATAAAAAGAATAACAAGGTCTTTATAGGATCCAGCTTAAGTCTCCATCAGGCTTACAGCCGCCTGTATTTTATATTGGAGCAAGGGGCTTACATGAACCGGGAACTCCAAAAAGATTGGAAAGAATATGGGGCCGACAGTTTTGTCTTTGAAATTCTGGACGAGTTGAAACCTGTCGATGCGGATCCCCAAAAAGATTATGCTGACGATGTGAAGGCATTGATGGAACTGTGGCTGGATAAAATCCAGCCTTATGGGGAAAAAGGATATAACAAAAAAATAATCTCCAAATTATAATCAGATATTTTTTCCCAGTGCGGTTGACGCACTGTTTTTTTTGACTTAAATTCGATAAAATGAATATATTGTCAGTCAATTCTATATATTTTGAAAACGTAAGGGGGAGAGTAATGAAAAAAATTATTATGTATATGGGCTATATTATTTTGGCCATTCTGTTTATACATTATGGAAGTAAAGTCGGGGTTTATCTTCAAATTGATATGGGACAGACTTCTCAACCCTATAAGAGGGTTTTATTTGAAGCCCTGTTTCCGATTCTTGCCGGAATATTTTTTTCTTTACCAGGTCTTTTGGCAAATTGGAATAAACCAGGAATATGGACTTTTAACCTTCCTAAATTTATAATCATTGGTATTCCCTCTTTAATTGGCAATATGGGTCTGCTCTTTTTTTACTTCAGCAACGGTGGTCAGCTTGTAAAACTATTTTCCTGGGTCCCTGTTTGGGGAGTACAGGGGACAACTATCTGCGGAATTCTTTTTGGTTTTACGCTTTTATCCGTTTTGGAAAAACAAGAAGATAAGAATATTTTCATTGGTAAGAGGGGCAGCTTTTTTTAATAGAATACGTTAGAAAAACCAGGAGTAGAAGAGGAAGATGAAAAGGGACCAATTCTCAAGCCATAAAATGGATGAAAATCATTTCCATTGGAAAGAATGCATAACCCGCCAGGAAGAAATTTACGAAAGACAGGACGAAGTCCGAAGTCCTTTCGCCAGGGATTATACCCGGCTTTTACATTGTACGGCTTACCGGAGACTTAAACATAAGACTCAGGTATTTTTTGCACCTCTCAATGATCATATTTGTACACGGATAGAACACGTCAATCATGTAGCCTCTGTAAGTCATACTATTTCGGCATCTTTAGGACTGAACACGGAATTGGCGGCAGCAATTGCGATTGGACATGATATCGGCCATGCTCCGTTTGGACATACGGGGGAGGCAATTCTTAGCGGGATTGCCTCGGGAGAAACAGGATGCAGGTTTTGGCACGAACAAAACAGTCTCCGATTTGCTGATTTTTTTGAAACTTTACCTGATCCGAATGGGAATGAAACAAATCTCAACCTGACGTATGCGGTTAGAGACGGTATTATTCTCCATTGCGGGGAATACGACGAAAACCAATTAATCCCCAGAAACCATAAGATTAACCTTTATGACATCGTCAAGCCGGGCCAGTATGCTCCGTATACCTGGGAGGGTTGTGTGGTAAAATTTTCAGACAAAATTGCTTATATTGGCAGAGATATTGAGGATGCCTTGACACTGAACATTTTGACGTTTGGCCAACTGCGGGAACTAACAGCGATCATTAAGAATCATAGCGGTGTTACGTTACCGAGGATTAATAACACAGTACTGATCAATTGCTTTATTTCAGACCTTTGTCAGAACAGCAGTCCCGAAAAAGGAATAGGGTTTTCAGATGATTATCTCGCTTTGATGAGTGCTTTCAGAGAGTTTATGCGAACGAATGTATACGTACATAAGCGTTTGGAAGTGTATCAGGAATATGCGAAGCTCATCATTGAATCGATTTATGCAACCCTGAAGGACTTTTACAGGGCAGAGGATACCGTAGAATGGTTGCGGAGGAAACATAGAAATAAATATCCTCTTCTAACAGAGTATTTTGCAGAGTGGATTCTTAAATTTTCTGATTTACAAGGCTCAGCGAAATCAAAAAGATGCACGAATGCATCTATTTATAAAATAGGGAATCCTAAGGATTACAACCAGGCGGTTATCGACTTTATTACAGGTATGACAGATAGTTTTGCCTTGCGGGTTTTTGGTGAGCTAACAAGTTTTTAAATTCGTTGCTTTTTTTATATGCAGAAAGAAAAGAATAAAACCATATTGAATAATTATGCATACAATAGTATAATAATACAGTCGTTTCTATCATTCGTACCGGATTGCAGGATATTCTGTATAGTTAAAGGGGATACATAAATGGTAACATTGAATAAACAAGCTTTTCAGGGCAGGGACTTTATCTCGCTGAATCATTTTACAGCAGCGGAAATATCCCATATGATTGATGTCGGAATTGAATTAAAGGCTGAAAAAAAAGCAGGAATTCCCCATCCCGTTCTTCAAGGAAAAACACTGGGTATGATCTTTACAAAATCATCGACCAGAACAAGGGTTGCCTTTGAAGTGGGTATTTATCAGTTAGGAGGGACCGGTCTTTTCTTGAGCAGCAGGGATATACAGATTGGAAGGGGTGAACCGGTTCAGGATACCGCCAGGGTTTTGTCGAGGATGGTGGATGGGATTATGATCCGGACATACAGCCATCAGGAAGTTCTGGATCTTGCCGAGTATGCAACAGTCCCGGTAATCAACGGATTGAGCGATTTCCTTCACCCTACCCAGGTGCTCGCCGACTTGATGACGATTAAAGAGTATAAGGGCAGGATTGAAGGGCTGAAATTGACCTATATCGGAGACAGCAATAATATGGCGAATTCTCTGCTTCTCGGAGGCACGAAGATGGGGATGCACATCGTCATTGCTTCACCCGAAGGTTATCAGCCGGTGCCTGAGATCATGGAGCTGGCCAAGCAGAACGCCAGGATTAGCGGCGGCTCCGCCCAGGTACTTCTTGATCCTGCGGAGGCAGCCGTTCAGGCCGATGTCCTTTATACGGATGTCTGGGCCAGTATGGGCCAGGAGGAAGAAAGCGAAATAAGAAAGAAAGTCTTTGCTTCTTATCAAATCAATCAAAAAATTCTTGAATCCGCGCATCCTGACGCTATTGTTATGCATTGCCTGCCTGCACACAGAGGGGAAGAGATTACGGAAGAAGTTCTGGAAGGTCCCCAGTCAGTGGTATTTGACGAAGCGGAAAACAGGCTCCATGCCCATAAAGCCATTATGGCACTTGTAATGTAGAAAATATTGTATAAAATATATTCAGGACTAAACAAAAGGAGAAAGGTTTATGGCTAAAGTAGTACTTGCGTATTCCGGTGGTCTGGATACATCTATTATTATTCCCTGGCTCAAAGAAAATTACGGTTATGAGGTCATCGCAATGGCCGCAGATTTGGGACAAGGGGAAGAATTGGAGCCGCTCAGGGAAAAATCCATCAAGAGCGGTGCATCCAAAATATATATTGAAGACCTGAAAGAAGAATTTATTACGGATTTTATTTATCCCACACTGCAGGCCGGTGCTGTGTATGAAGGAAAATACCTTTTAGGCACTTCTTTTGCCCGCCCGCTTATTGCCAAAAAATTAGTTGAGGTCGCACAAAAAGAAGGGGCAGTGGCAGTAGCCCATGGCGCAACCGGAAAAGGGAACGACCAGGTGCGCTTTGAATTAACGGTTAAAGCGCTGAATCCTGATTTAAAGATTATTGCCCCCTGGAGAGAGTGGAATATCAAATCCAGAGAGGATGCTATTGATTATGCCACGGAACGCGGCATACCTGTTCCTGTAACCAAGGACAGGCCGTACAGCATGGACCGCAACCTTTGGCATCTCAGCCATGAGGGCGGTGATCTGGAGGATCCCTGGAACGAACCCCTGGAAGATCTTTACCTTTTGGGAGTGTCCCCTCAAAAAGCCCCTGACAAGCCAACCTATGTACAGATTGATTTTGAACAGGGAATTCCGGTCGCTGTCAATGGCGAGAAACTTCCCCCAATCAAACTTCTGGAAAAACTGAATGAACTTGGCGGTATGAACGGCGTAGGAATCGTTGACATGGTCGAAAACAGATTGGTGGGGATGAAGTCCCGGGGCGTATATGAAACCCCTGGAGGAACCATCCTCTACACTGCCCATGAATATCTGGAATTATTGACGCTTGACCGTATTACCTTACATTATAAGGAGCAAATCGCTCTTCGCTATGCTGAGTTAGTGTATGACGGAGTATGGTATTCTCCTCTCAGGGAAGCTTTGGATGCGTTTGTTAAAGTAACGCAGCGGAATGTTACCGGTACTGTCAGGATCAAGCTTTATAAAGGGAACTGTACCCCGGCAGGGATAAAATCTCCTTACTCCTTGTACAACCAGGAATTTGCCACTTTTGGAGAAGATGCAGTCTATAACCAGAAAGATGCCGAAGGCTTCATCAATCTTTTTGGGCTGCCTCTTAAAGTACGTGCGTTAATGGAAAGAAAATCCGGATTAAGATAGATAGATTTGTCTATTTATGCAAACTTGAATAAACGAATTTCTAACAAGAATGTTGGGGTTGTCAGCCCCTCATTCTTGTATTCTTTTCGTTTCAAAGTTCCGGATACAGGAATATTGCTGATGTAATTAATCCAGGAATTGGAGTATACTATATTTGCGTGAAATAAAACAGATAAGATTCGAAAGGAGTCTGATTATGAAACTTTGGGGAGGACGTTTTGAGAAAGATACCGATTCTCTGGTTGAAGATTTTCATTCATCTATTTCCTTTGACCAGCGTTTATATAAGCACGATATCCAGGGCAGTATCGCCCATGCCGGGATGTTAGGCAGGATCGGTGTTTTAACAGAATCAGAGGCCTCTAAAATTATTAGCGGTTTGACTGATATTTTAAAAGATATTGAAGCGGGAGATGTTCAGTTTGAAGTTGGTGCAGAAGATATCCATATGAACATTGAAAAGCTTCTGACAGAGAGAATCGGAGACATTGGCAAAAAACTGCATACCGGCCGCAGCAGGAATGATCAGGTAGCCCTGGACTTTCGTCTTTTCCTCAGGGCGGAAATTGATCAGACCAAGATTCTTTTGATAAAGACAATTGAAACTTTATTGGAATTATGTGACAAGCATTTATATACCTGGATGCCCGGTTATACCCATCTGCAAAAAGCTCAGCCTATTACGCTAAGCCATCATTTAATGGCTTATGTACAGATGTTCTTACGGGACCTAGGACGTCTGAACGATGCCCGAAAGAGGTTAAATGTATCCCCACTCGGTTCGGGAGCCTTAGCGGGAACCACATTCCCTCTGCAAAGAGAGGAAGTGGCTCGGGAACTTGGGTTTGACGGGGTTACATGGAATAGTCTGGATGGGGTCAGCGACAGAGATTTTGCTTTGGAGTTTTTGGCTGGAGCATCGATTTTGATGATGCACCTTAGCCGGATGTGCGAAGAGCTAATTATATGGTCCAGCGGGGAGTTTTCTTTTATTACCATAGATGATGCCTATGCTACCGGCTCCAGCATCATGCCCCAGAAGAAAAATCCGGATGTTGCCGAATTGGTTAGAGGGAAGACAGGCCGAGTGTACGGTGATTTGATGGCGCTGTTAACTGTCATGAAAGGATTACCTCTGGCGTATAACAAAGATATGCAGGAAGATAAAGAGTGTGTATTTGATGCGGTGGATACGGTTCAAAAATCCCTGTTGGTGATGGAACCCATGCTCGCCACCATGAAGGTGAACCATCGGGTTATGGAAGAAGAGGCAAAAAAGGGCTTTACCAATGCAACGGATCTGGCAGATTATCTTGCTAAAAAGAATGTTCCATTTCGGGAAGCGCATGCTATCGTAGGCAGGTTGGTCCTGGAATGTACCCAAAGAGGGTGTGCCTTGGAGGATTTGAATCTTGTTGAACTGAAAAAAGTATCTCCTGTTTTTGAAGAGGATCTTTATGAAGCAATTTCGCTTGAAACATGTGTTGATAAGCGGAATATTACGGGAGGTCCCGCTGCCCAGGCCGTACAAAAGGCTATTGCAGTCAGCCGGCAAACACTAAATGGTTTAAAATAGCGTAATTTGTAAATTGAAAGGATATGATGACTTAATAAAGAAAATTTAATAATTTTGGACTGGATTTTAAAGATAAATGTTTAAAATACAACTTCTTGCAAAAAACAGAGAATGGAAAGAAAACAGTGAGTCCTGGCAGATTTAGACGGACATAAGGAAATTTTGTGGATAAAACTGTGGATATTGTGGATTAAATTTAAAGAATTAAGTTATGATTTTGTAAAAAAGAATGATTGATATCTTCTAACTTAGCAAATAAACGAATGATAATTTACATCATCAAAGGAGCGAATGATTATGTGGAATATGGAGGAAATTGCAAAAAGGCAAAATAAAGTTGTAGAATGGCTGCGGCAAAAGAATCAGGAGGCAAAAACAGACGGTTTGGTTTGCGGAATATCAGGGGGAGTTGATTCGGCGGTAGTTGCCGGTTTATGTAAAAAGGCTTTCCCCAAAAATTCTGTGGGTGTAATTATGCCCTGCAAGTCAAACCCGGCTGACAGGGAGGACGCCTTATTAGTAGCAAAGACACTCGGGATTGATGTGCTGGAAATTGATTTGGAAGAAGCGCATACTTCGATTTACGGGAGAGTTGAAGCTGCAGTGGGCAAAGAGTCTTGTTCACCTAAAGCGGGACAGGTCGGTCAGGGGAACCTCAAGGCCCGTTTACGGATGGCCACGCTGTATACGATTGCCAATCTCAAAAATTATCTTGTGGTTGGAACGGATAACGCCCCCGAAAGTTATACAGGATATTTTACCAAATATGGTGACGGCGGTGTTGATCTCCTGCCCATTAGTTCGTTAACCAAATCGGAAGTACGAGCTTGGGCCAGGGCATTAGGTCTTCCTGAGCTTATTGCTTCCAGAACTCCTACCGCAGGACTGTGGATGGGTCAGACCGACGAAGAGGAAATGGGACTGACCTACGATATGATTGACAGGTATTTGCTGGGAGAAAAAATATCCGAGGAAGCCATCGAGAAGATTGAAAGATTGCATGCTGTCAGCGAGCATAAGCGCCTAATGCCGCCGACCATTGATTTACCCAAACCGGAAAGGCTGGATTAGATGGGATTTAAAATCGGATTAGACATTGATGGAGTTGTAGCGGACAGTTTCCCTGTTTTTATTGCTGAGCTCAATAAGCATTACGGTAAAAACGTCACTGAAATAGATGATTATGATATAGCCAAGGTTTATGGTGTTCCCTGGGATGATATGGATTCTTTCTTCAATGAAAACATGGAGTATCTTTTTTCCACCCCGGAACCTATGGCGGGGGCATTAGAAACCATCCGCTATTTTCAGGATAAAGGGAATGAGATTTTTTTCGTTACTGCTCGCAGGTGCGGGGGAGAGGAAAGAGTGACACTGGATTGGTTTGAACGGCACGGAATTCCCCGGGATAAGGCAATTTTCGCCGGGGGGGCAAGTAAAACATTCGCCGTACGCGAACTCGGCATAAATGTTTTTGTAGAGGACTTTATGTCCAATGCATTGGAAATTGCTTCGATCGGTGTTCCGGTACTGCTTCTTGATACTCCCTATAACCAAGGGAAAACCCCAAAAGGGGTAACACGGTGCTATAACTGGAGAGAAATTAAAGAATTGATAGAAGAGATCCAACAAAGGAAGGTATCGCAAAACTACTGAAAAGTAGTGAGCGATACTTTTTTCCTTAATGGCTGTTCTTTGCATGACTGAATAAACCAGCCCAGGGCAGGGCTACGTAATGTATAGACGCTTTCGGCAGCGTAAAGGCATGGCAGGCCTTTACGACCCTCCATGGCGAGCCGCTCCTTGCCATCCATGGCATCGCGGCACTAGGCCATCCTTGGCCGTTGAAACAGCCGCACTCCGCATCCCGTTACGCATGCGTAACGCGCTTGACGCTGTCTATACATTACATAGCCTAGTCTCAAGCTTTATCCGATGATAAGTTAGTATATGGAGAGTATTGCCTATCTTATATACTAAAAGAATTTTTTAAAGGAAAATTATGGAGAAATGTAGAATATCCTGATGAGCAGCAAATATTAAGAAATTGTTTTACTGTTTTTAAGAGATAGAAATGAGGCTAATGTCTATAATGGGAAGTAACAAACAAAATATGAGTATTCCATTTAATGAAGAAACAGTTTTCTCTACAGGAGTAACATTTTTCAACTAAAAAATATTTTGGCGAATTAGTGTGATAAAATTATAAAATTGTTGTATTTAAAGACATAAAAGTATTGACATTGACACCAGTGCTTCTATATAATGATAAATGTAAAAATATTTATATTTTTCATCCGAATTATTAAGAATAATAAAGTATTGAAGAGATATTTGGGCTAAAAAGCTATTATTGAGCTTTTTAGCCTTTTTACTTTGGACATAGAATATATTAAAATAGACTTAGCAAAAAATGGGTGCCTTTAAATGAATCCAGAGAGATTCATAAGGTTCTTTAAAATTGGATGTCTGGTTATAATCCGGCTTGATTTGTAAGAATCTTGCCGGTATTTATTTTTAAAAGGGGTGATTAAATAAAAAATTAATCCCACAGATAGTGTGTGGGATTAACTAAAAAGTGGTATCGGTAGATATGTAAAAATGGCAGGACTACCGAACCATTGCCAGAGAAGGATTGCCGTCCTTACCCTGTAAAATAAGAAATCAAAAAGATAATTAGACAATATCTTAAAAATTCCTGCCATTTCAATGTTAATTTTATAGAAAAGAGAGGAATTTTTACATGATTGATATCCTATCAAATCAAGTTATTCAAATTGAGGATTTGCTCAATCGAATTGGAGACAAGCTCCAGTTAAATAAAACTAGAAGAGAAACCATTGAGAAAAGTTACTCTACAATTGCAAGATTATTTGACAATGACGATGGTTTATTCAAAGGAGTTGCCGTAGATATCTACCCCCAAGGTTCGTATAGAATAGGGACCACTGTAAGGCCAATACACCAAAATGAATATGACTTAGACTTTGTATTACAGCCTCAAATGCTTTGGAGAGAGGGACTTAACCCTTTAGAAGTCTTGAAACATGTTCAATCAAGAATTGTTTTATCAAAGGAGTATGAAAACAAAACCGAAATTTTAAAAAGATGCGTTAGAATAAACTATACAGATTATCATATGGATATTCTTCCAGCTTTCCCTGAAAGATATATTCAAAATTTAAGTGTGAAAGTCCCTGATAAAAAATTGAAAGATTGGAAAGATAGCTGTCCCAAGGGCTACGCAAAGTGGTTCGAACTTAGGTGTTTGCAAAGAAAACACATTGCCCTTGAAAAAATGGCAAAAATAGAACCGCTTCCACAGGAAATGCCATATGAATTTAAAGAACCACTGCAAAGAGCTGTTCAGATAATTAAGCGAAGTCGGGATATATTTTTTGAAGATAAACCAGATTTTAGCCCAATTAGTATTATTTTGACTACCTTAGCAGCAAAATACTATGATGGCGAGTCAACAGCTTTTGAAGCTGTATGTAACATAGTCGAGCAAATCAATTGTGAAATCCAGAAAACGGTTGGGGTGATGGAAGTCTATAATCCCATTAACGAAAACGAGAAATTTAGTGAAAAATGGGATAATAATAATTTTCTTTATAAGGCTTTTAAAGATTTTATGCAGTATCTTAAAGAACAATTCATTAATCTAAAAAATGCAAGGGGTATTGCACAGGTAAATCAAATTTTGAAACAACTACTTGGAGAAACATTATCCGAGGAAGCAATTAATGAACAAGCATTTTATGTTAATAAAAGCAGAAATAATCAAAGCTTAGGAATTGTTAAACCTGCAGCAGCTCTTACAATAATTTCGCCAGGTAGCTTTGATAAGGAGTCAGTACAACCTATACGAAAGCATAATTTCTATGGGGTTTAATTTATGAAGAAAAAAGAATTCCCTAATTACAAAAAGAAGGTTGTAACCATTGCTGGCCAAAGGGAAGCTATGTTGAATGCATATCCGGAATTTAAGTGTACTTGGGATAAAAATAATATTTCATGGATTGGAGAAATAAGGCCCACACCAATTAGTGATTCGTATAAAATTTGTATTTTTTACTCTCTGGAGATACCCCCAAAGGTCAAAGTATTAAGTCCGAGTCTCAAAACATTTAATAATCAACCAATTCCCCACATGTATCATCAGAAGGAACTTTGTCTCTTCTATCCCCCTAAAAAAGAATGGACAAGACAAGATTTAATTGCCGAAACTATAATCCCTTGGACTTCTGAATGGTTATATTTTTATGAAGTCTGGCAGGTAACAGGTGAGTGGAATGGTGAAGGCATACATCTAGTGAAAGGAACGAGAAATATTCTCGTGGAAGAGCAGTAAAATGATAAAAGAAGTTACTAGAAATATTAATAGAAATGTTGAAATGGAATTATGGGCTAGAGCTGCTGGCCGATGTCAATTTGCTGGATGCAATCGTCTCCTTTATAAATCCCCAGTAACCCAAGAGACGGTGAATATTTCAGAAAAGGCACATATATATTCGTTTTCCGAAGATGGTCCCCGTGGCTGGGGACCATTTAAACGAAACCCCAAGAATTTGAATAATATAGAAAACCTTATGCTTATGTGTCATGACTGCCATAAAACAATTGATCAAGATAAACAAGGAATAAAATATTCGGCAACTTTGTTACAACAATGGAAAAGTGATCATGAGCGAAGAATTGTTACTGTTACTGGAATATCGAATTGAAGAACAAAACCCCGCTCATTTTTCTGTATTTGCATTTGCTCCCATGCCGCTTTTAATTCAATTAGGAACCCTGTTTACTGACAAAATTGATGTTGATGTTTATCAACCAATTAGGGAGCCAAAAACTTGGAAATGGCAGCAGTTCCCCGATGGCTTTGACTTTGTCGTAAAAAGGCCAAATACCATCAAAGGTGTTCCAGCACTAGTTATATCACTCAGTGATAAAATTTCTTATGATCGAATATTTAGTGTCCTAGGTGAAGATGTTTCAATTTGGGAACTAACAGTTGAAGATAAGTTTATCGGGAATGACAATATTAGGTCGCAGGCTCAATTGTCATTATTCAGAACTAATATTCGGGAACTTATGGTCCTAATTAAAGAACAACATGGATTTGGTACACCGTTATCAATCTTCCCTACAATGGCCGTTTCATGCTCAATAGAAATGGGTAGAGTTAGAATGCCAAAAGCGGATATGCCTTGGGTAATTTATGATCAAAATAATGAAGTTGGAAAATTTATCGAGGCATTGACAATTACTTGAGTAGTATAAAATGAGAATACAAGGTATTAGTATAGCTAAACGGTTATTATCTTCGCAGGATTATCCATATACCAGTTAGGCTAATAATCGGTAGTTCGGTAGACTTGCTGTTATAGCAATAATGGAAAGTTAAGTATTAATTATCCATATCAATGATGGGAGGGAAAAGTATGCCACGAAAAAGTGTACACGTTATTCCTAACAATAACCAAGGCGGATGGAGCGTAAAAAAAGGTGGCGCACAGCGGGCGAGCGTACATACAGAGACAAAATCAGATGCTATAAAGATGGGGCGAGTTATCAGCCAGCGTTCGGGCAGTGAATTAATTATTCATGGAAAAGACGGGAAAATACAAAGGGCCGACAGCCATGGCAAGGATCCGTGCCCTCCGAAAGATCAGAAGTAGCAGGTGGTGAAAGTTATGCGAAAAAGGAGACCTGTAATAGCGCTAATGTATGATTTTGACAAAACACTCTGTACAAAAGACATGCAGGAATATACATTTATCCCCAATATTGGTATGAAAGCTAAAGATTTTTGGTCCGAATCTAATTTGCTCGCAAAAAATAAAAAGATGGATAAAATTCTTGCATATATGTATGTTATGCTCGACAAAGCTCATGCAGCTAAACAAAGCATACGTCGAGAGGAATTTGTAAAACTGGGCAAAAATCTCGAATTTTTTCCAGGAGTAGAAGAATGGTTTCAACGAATAAATCTGATTGGCGATGATTTGGGAGAAAAGTAGAGCACTTTATCATTTCCTCCGGCCTTCATGAAATCATCGAAGGTTCCAGTATTTATAAGAATTTTAATGAGGTCTTTGCCTGTGAATTCTTATACGATGAAAACGATGTGGCTTATAGTTTTGCGACACCTTCTTATCTTTATACTTTGAAGAACAAGTACTCTTCGTAAGTAACCTTTTTTTCATAAAGTTTTGTTGCCAGTTCCGGGCCGACATATCGTAAATGCCAGGGTTCATAGGTATATTCCGTTATAAGCTCTTTTCCTTTTGGATAACGAATAATAAAACCGTAACGGTGAGCATTTTCCTTAAGCCAGGCATATTCTTTTGTATCCCCAAACGATTCTTCCAATCCAAAATTGACACTCCGGCAGGTGACATCCATGGCCAAACCGGTCTGATGTTCGCTCTGACCCGGTCTTGCACTGATTTGATTAGCTTTTTCCTCGCTTCCATATCTGGAAGTGAAAATGGCAAAAAGATCTTTTTGGGTTTTGTAAGAACGGTAACCCGAAACACCGTAGAGAATAATGCTTTCCTTTTTCGCTGCTTCAAATAGCTCTGCAAGTTTTAGCGCGGCCTCCTGACGCAGCATTCTTTTTTCAGCTTTTTCACTAAAAGTAAACGGAATATTTACTTCCGCCAGATCAGGCGGAACGTAAGATGAGGGGAGTTCATTCTGTTTGTTAACCAAAACTCTGACACTTGATGTATCGTGGTAAGCGATGGCATCCTCCGCTTCTTTCCCCTGGTTTGGCATGAGATTATCTTCAGTATTGCTGTTTTGCCGGAGATTCTCTGCCGGGGGATTGGCAGCGCCTGTTGAGGGAACGGAAGAACAGCCGATTGTGAAAAATAAAACAAAAAGGATTAAAAATCTTTTTCTCATAGTTTATTCCCCTAAGTCCGGAGTATAAATGATTGTGTTCAGGAGACCAGATTCTGACCAACTTTGTATACATCCCCAGCCCCTAAAGTAATTACCAGATCATCTTCCTTCAGGGTTTCATCCAAGTATGAGCTGATCTCTTCTAAAGTTGGAAAATACCGGGTAGTAATACCCTTCTCTTGAATGAGATCGGCAAGCTTTGCCGAGGATATAGGATTTGTTCCCTGTTTCTTTTCACGCGCAGAAGAAAAGATTTCAGCCAGAACGACCTCATCTGCTTCTTGAAAGGCTTGAGAAAACTCATAAAATAGTTTCTCGGTGCGGCTAAAGGTATGAGGCTGGAATACCGCTCTGATTCTCCTGCCCGGATAGGACCGTCTTGCACCATCCAATGTTGTTTGGATTTCTGTAGGATGATGGGCATAATCATCAACGATGACGGCTCCATTACGTGTTCCGAGGCGTTCAAATCTCCGCTTGGTTCCGTTGAAACCGCTCAAGGCCTTGAGTATCCCTTCTGAGGGGATACCTAAACGGGAAGTTAAGGCGATCGAAGCCAGGGCGTCAAGAATATTATGCTTACCGGAAACAGCCAGTTGAAGGCGTCCAATGTGCTTTCCGCTGATCATTACGTCAAAACTGCTGCCCTCATTATTAAAAACCACATGATCAGCCCTTACGTCAGCATCCGGAGACAATCCGAAGGTAATGATGTTCGCTTGGGTTTGAATTTTTTCTTTATTGGGGTCTTCATTCCAAATAATCAGGTTACCGTGAGCGGGAAGCTTATTTGCCAGCTCTTGAAAGGCTGAGACAACATCGTTTAAATCTTTAAAATAATCGGGATGGTCGAGTTCCATATTTGTAATGATCAAATGTTCGGGTGAATAATTCAAAAAATGTCTCCGATATTCGCATGATTCCGCTACAAAATAATCTCCTTGTCCGACATGGGAATTTCCGCCGATACAAGGGACATCACTCCCTACCACAATAGTAGGATCATGATGAGTATCCAGGAGAACCTTTCCAACCATGGCTGTAGTTGTGGTTTTTCCATGAGTACCAGCAATACAGATTCCTTTTTTCTTGGACATTAATTTACCCAGAAATTGCGGATATGTAAAAAGAGGGATATTCAGCTCTTTTGCCCGTTGAATTTCGGGATGATTATCGTCATAGGCCGCGGAAGCGACGACAAGATCCGCGTGAACAACATTTTCAGGATCAAATCCCAATACGGTAATACCGGCTCTCTCCAGAATCGCGTCGGTAAAAAATCTTTGAGGCACATCAGAACCTGTAATCAAGGCATCTTCTATCATGGATGCGATCTGAGCCAATGCGCTCATCCCGGTTCCCTTTATTCCAACGAAATGAATATGTAATTGCAACTTACATCTTTCCTTCCGGTAATTATTCTATCTTACATTATACCCAAATATCCTAAAAAAGGTATCATCCCCTGAATAGGAAATTTTTAGCTGGATTCCCGTCAAGCGGCTAACAAGACCATTCAAACATTTGAACCATGAATAACTGCATTTAACAGGAGAATCGTTACTTTTGGCCAATGTTTATATTATAATACAAACATAAGTAGAATGCATGTAAAGTCTCCGTTAAGATGCTTTCTAAAATAGATAAAACTGGTATAAACCAGTTACATGAGGGAAAATATTGAGGAAAATCAGGGGGTCACCAAGGATGGGAAGTTATGCAACACTGCAGCAAATGGGTGTGCTTGATGGACGGGAAAGGCAAGGGATAATAATTAATAATCAGTTTATTAGTTATTTTCAGGTAGAATCAGTCCTTCATTGCTACCCTAAAGTACTTGAAGCCGGTGTAATCGTTAAATGTAATAAAGGGGAAAATGAAATACTTAAAGTTTACCTTGCTTTAGAGGAAACCTTTCAGAACGAAGCGGAAAAAGAAAGATACTGTTCCGAAGTAGAACAGTATATCCGTCAAAAATTCTCTTTTCAAATACCGATCAGCGTATTGATCCGGGAGAAACTTCCCATGACGAAGTCGGGAAAAATCCTGCGCTCCGTACTCTATGATTATTAGAATGAATAATGTATAGGGAAACATTTAATTATTGAAGAGGGTGTTGCAAAACTATGAAGTAGTTTGTGATGCTCTCTTTTTGTTATTACGGAGACCTACTAGGAAAAACGGCAATGATGAAACTAAAAAAGACCTTTCCTAACGGAAAGGGTTAAAAAATTAAACTGAATGAGTAAAACGAAGATACTATTATAATATAATTTTAAACAGCAAAAATCAAATATAACTTAAAGGAAGTCGCTCCATTATTAACCATGTATTTGAAATTATTAATTTATATGTTTTATTTTTAAGGATAAACTGAAAAATTCTTTTCTGCATTTGAGATTCCACGAATTTTGCCGTTTTATATTTTTAAATTTATACAGTAGTTAAGACGAATTAATAAAAAAGATTAAAAAAATGACTGATGTTTTTAGCTAAACCTAAAAGAAGAGTTCGAGTTGACTTTAGAAACCGATTAAGATAAATTGGTTACCAGAGGAGGCAATGAAAAATGTGGGTTTATGTTATCTGGGGGATTTTGCTTATTGTAATCATTGCAATGTTAGTGCGGATGCGCACTCTTTTTTCGGTTTATGTTTGTCCAAGATGTGGCAGTGAATTTACCCTTAAACCAATCCAGGAATTCTTCTTTCCGCAGATTATGTACCGAAAAATTGCGCGATGCCCAAAATGCCGTAAGATCGTTCGTGCAGGGATTATGAGAAATCAGGCAAATATCGATAAATTAGATCAAACGGAAAAAAATCATTCTAAAAATGGACGCGGGAAAAAGAAAACAAAAAACTTCAAATAAGAATAATGAAAATAAGAGGGGGCTGTCGCAAAACGACTCGTTTCCATAACGTATAGACAGCGTCAAGCAAAGCAGGATGCGGAGCGCGGCTGTTTGCGCCACGGAGGGCGCAATCTGCCGAAAGCGTCTATACGTTATGGAAACTTCTCAGGGAGTTTTGCGACAGCCCCATTTTTTCCTTCTATGAATATCAACAAATCAAATGAAATTATACTTTAACTCTTCTTCTTGAAATATACCCTCATAGGATTTGTCATCAATCAGTTTATCTATAACAGCCGAATCTGTAATAAAACAACCCTCTTCACATTCTGCAAAAGACTCATATTTAATATGAAGAGAGTAATTTCCGCATTGAGGGCATCGATAACGTCTTATCTTTATTTCGGGATCATCAATCCCCTTTTGCCATAAAGCCATATGTTTCCTCCTCAATAGTTTATTAATGTAATTATACGCCTCTTTTTCCTAAATATCAAAAGAGGGATACCATGGATCATAACAGAAATAATCCGGATCGAAATCCATGCAGAAGATAATATTTTCATTGTCGCAATCATGGCAGGTAGCGGAAATTGTGATACAAAGCTTACCCGTGGCCATAGAAATGTACGGGCTGGTAACATATTTTGCAAGGCCGAAATTTACCAAAGAATAATAATAACTTTTTAGGGAGTGGTTCTCACCTTTCTGGGCAGGTTGAAAAATTGAACTCCGATGGGTTTTAAGATTGGGGCGGCAGGCGGTTTCGCTTATTTGAAATCCGGAACTATCCAGGACATACATACAATCTACGGAAACCAGTTTATTGAGTATTTCTTTCATCTTGCCGTCTAATTCGGATCTGGAGACGTTCATCAGGAAAGCGCGGACATCCTGGATCATAATATCGTATTTAGCCAGTTTCAGGCGCTCATTTTTATTTTTTGTATTAACATATGTACTAAATCTCGATGCAACCAGGTTAATTTTATCTTCATGCCGGTAAATTTGCCGGGGAGCAGCTTCTACGGGTCTTGAAAAATAGTATCCTTGAAGTAAATCAGCGCCTAATTCCAAAGAGATAAACGCTTCTTCCACGGTTTCAATCCCTTCTGCAACAACCAACGCGCCAATATTCTTTGATAAACCGACTAAGGACTTAAAAACCTCCTGTTTGTAGTATTGTTTATCCAGGTCTTGAAGAAGTCCTCTGTCTATTTTAATAATATCAGGCTTGGTGAGGGGAATCCGATCAAGATTTGAAAAACCGGAACCGACATCATCCAAAGCAATGAGGAATCCATACTCGCGGTAATTGTCAATAAAGTTTTTCAGGGACCTCAGGTCATTGACCTTCGTTTCGTTGATTTCTATGACGATATGATCAACCTGTAAATTGCGTTTAAAGGTTTCACGAAGAAGATGCTTAGAACCAACTACCTTGTCCAAGATCGAAGCATCAATATTTAAGAACAATAACAGATCGGGATCATGCTGGACGATTTCCTGATAAGCATTCAAGGCTTTTTCCCGGCAAAGACGATCCAACGCCACCCTTTGGGTGCTGTCGATTGCTTTTTTAAATAGAATGTCGGGAGGGATGAATTCTCCCGTAAGACTGTTTTTGCCCCTGCTTAAGCCCTCAAGGCCAATCACCGACTTTTTGACAACCGAAACAATAGGTTGAAAAAAAGTTGAGATTTTTTTGTTTTGAATAAGATGGGCAAGAGTATCATCCTCTTTTGATAAGGGATACATATTACATTCTCCCTATTCCCCAAAAAAGTAAAAGATGCCTTGGAAGAACAAGGCATCTTTGCCGTAAATTGCTTATCATTAAAACATTGTAAACGATTTGACGTGGTTTAGCAATAAATTTTTTAATGGCCTATCTGACTTGAACCTTATTAGCTGGAATCATTTTTATCGCGCCTCCGGGACAATTATTTAAACATTTGGCACATCCCGTACATTTTTCCGGATCTGCCATCGTTGCGTCATAGCTGAACATGCCGGCTCGTTTATGGGATAATGCCTGGGAAGGACATACCTTTATAGCGGGACAGCCGGGTGAACGATCACAAAGATTTGGATTTACATAAGCTATTTTTTTCATCATCAATAACATCTCCTTTATTCAATATACCCCATAGGGGTATATTGAAATTATACAGGATTAATTATTGGTTGACAAGGGGAAAATAGATAGGAAATTGCGAACTATTCAAAATTTAAAATGCTGGAAATAAACTCTTCTATGTTTTCTGATTTTTTGGTAATGATTTCATGTAATCGAATAAGCTCTTTCTGAAATTCCGTTTCCTTATTCAGGGGGGTAACAAAGGCTTTACTATTGCTTTGAACAGCTAGTGTAAAGAAGTCCTCGTTCATTTTATTTGTAATTAAAAAAAGATAAAGAAAACCGCTCTCAAAACCGGCATAATAACTCATTTTGAAATCCATTGCGTATCCTTCAAACAGTTCTCTGAAAAATGTAACTCTGTATTTGTTTTCATGAAGCACATCATGCGTTATTCTTTCCCAAATAAGAATATTATTCCTGGTTAGCTCAATGAGTTTTTCGGTAATCTTATCTGCAGGATAATTCTTCATATGTCTTCCTCCTTATTTTACTCTGCGATCTCTTCAAATACGGGTTTTTCGTTACATAATTATTCAGGAAATCTTGCCTGAATTCCAAAACTTAACTGGAGGAATTTAGGAATATTTTCAGCCCATAAGATAAAAATAATAATAGGAGAATGGGGAAATGCCGAAAGGCAAATAACCCTTCTCAAAGGCAATCCGCCCTGTAGCGGAGAAATGATACCCGGCAGTTAAGCTGCCGGGTATCTGCTTTTTGATAAAATTGACTTCAGGTAAGAAAACGATAAAATAAGTATCATAAGTGCCATTATTTTCATAAGGAAAAAAACCTAATTCAATGTGGAATGAAAAACAATGATGGAGTGGAATATCATGAAAACCATGTTAGTAGGACTATTATCAGCCGTCTTAGCCCTGGTATGCTACAATATTTATGATTTCATCAATAACAGATGGTTTAAGCGTAAAGATTTCATGAAAACGGTCGCCGATGTTAATTTTTCAGAAGAAGTTGGCTCTTTTCTTTGGAAGATATCGGGCGGCAAAGTCCGTCAGCTTCTTACATATAACAAAAAGGGAGAGGAAATCTCTGGAGCAGGGTTAGAAGCCTTAGGAATAAAGGATACGGTTCTGGGACAGATAAAAGAGGGATTACCCGCCGATTACTTAGCCTTTATTACCGAATTTGACAAAAAGAAACAGCATGTTGGAATTATTAAAAGCGCTGATAAATTCGCCATTGTCAAAACCATGCAGACACAAAGCCCCAAAAATAATATGAGCAACAGCAAATTAATCAGCGAGCTTAGGACGTTAGACAAAAAATATCCTTTTAAGATTTCCGGAGCGGGGCAGGACTGGGTTGAACTTTTCTTTGAGAATTTGCCGGAGGACACGGGGGGTATTGTAGACACTGCAAAACAGCTGTGCCCTCTTTCGGAAACTTCAGAAACAATGGACGAAGATCTTAAGACCAATCGTAAGCTTTTTTTATGGTGGCAGGAAGACCGGGAAGAGACTTCAAATTTAAGTCGTACTGAAAAGAAATGAATGATTACGTGGAGGGATTAAAGATTGCAACAAAAAAATCAGTTGAGGATTTTTTAAAACAGAAAAGTTGGGCCTTTGTAGGTGCTTCGGAAAACAAGAAAAAATTCGGTGGTTTTGCTTACCGGGAGTTAAAAACAAAGGGGATAAAGCTTACCGCCGTGAATCCCACTCTTGAGAAATTTGTGGACGAACCTGTATATTCTTCCCTCAGTGAACTTCCTTACCCTGTAGATGCGGTCCTAATTGCGGTTTCACCGTCTAAAACTCTTCAGATCGTGAAGGAAGCATCAAGGCTGGGAATTAAACACGTGTGGATGCAGCAGGGAGCAGAATCCGAAGAGGCGATAGAATTCTGCAGGGAGAATGGAATGAACTGTATTCACGGAGAATGTATTATGATGTTTGCGCATCCGGCAGGAGTACATCGTATTCACCGGTTTATCTGGAAGGTAATAGGCAGGCTGCCGAAATGAAAGAGAATATTGCTGCGTTCCTGAGACAACAGAAAATAGCGGTTGTGGGAGCTTCAAATGACCGATCCAAGTATGGAAATATTGTTTTTAGAAAGCTAAATCAATCAGGATACAAGGTTTTCCCGGTAAATCCGAACGCTTTATCAGTTGAGGGCCAGCCTTGTTACCGTGCATTACCGGACTTGCCGGAGGAAGTGGATGGAATTGTTCTTGTTGTTCCGCCAGCAGTTACGGAAGTTATTGTAAGGGAGGCCATAAAAGGGGGAATCCGTCATATCTGGATGCAGCCCGGGGCAGAATCCATGGAAGCAGTTGATTTTTGTACACAACAAGGAATAGAATGCATTTATCAAAAGTGTATTCTTATGGAGCTGAATAAATAAGAAAAAAGAGGGTGTCGCAAAACTACTTAAAAGGTAGTGAGCGATACCTTCTTTATTTTATAAAGAAAATATAAACCAGCTTAAATCGTAAGATTTAAATCTGGTTTTTTCTAAATGACTGATTCTTTGCATGACTTAATAAAC